>SUXH01000036.1 GCA_015061055.1 Bacteroidales bacterium | reverse complement strand
GCTATGAAATTACTAAGGGGGCAACTGCAGATGGCAGACCGACTTACACTGTAACTTACAACAAGTAAGATTAAAAACTCTATCATTCCCTTTGATAGAATTTATATATAAGACATTAGATGAGACCTGCCATTCGTGAGAATAGCAGGTCTCATTCTTATATTAGCATATCAATATTATAGAAAGTTGCCTATCTCGTAGGAGTGGCAATATCGCATTGTTGAGTAGTTGCAGGGTTATATGTTCAGAGATATTGTCAATCTTTGTTGCAGTAATATGAGCTTATTTGAAGTTGTATTCTTCTAATTCTTCTTCAGAGAGAGGCCAATCCTTAAACAAGTCTTTATATCTGTCAATTAATTTTTGTTTATCAAGTATTTTTTGCATTGGTATTGATTCGATATATTTTCTAATTTCATCAATAGTAATATTGTGGCGTCCATCAAAATTGATATCTTGAAAAAAAAACACTTGCTTTTCTACATCCACGTTCCATATCTTAGCTGTGTTATCCGATGATGCCGTAACAATATATTTCCCATCAGGGCTGAAAGAAGCAGAAATGACATCGTCATCGTGCTTCAAAGTTTCTCCGATTTGCTCTGTGGTTTCAGTGTTCCATACTTTCGCTGTATGATCTAATGATGCAGTAATAATATATTTACCGTCGGAGCTAAATGATGCCGATCTAACCCAATCTCTATGATTCATTGTTTTTCCTTCTTGTTCTCCGGTCTTAACGTTCCATATTTTAACTGTGTTATCGAAAGAAGTTGTAACAATGAATTTGCTATCAGGGCTAAATGATGCAGAAAGGACAGAGTTATCATGCTTCAACGATACTCCTACTTGTTTACCTGTTTTAGTATTCCATATTTTAGCTGTGCTATCCGATGATGCAGTAACAATAAATTCGCTATTGGGGCTAAACTGAGCGGAATAGACATATTTATCATGCGTTATAGTTTTCCCTACTTGTTGTCCTGTTTCGGCATTCCATATTTTGACTGTGTTATCCGATGATGCGGTAATAATAAATTTGCCATCAGGGCTAAATGATGCAGAACGGACAGAGTCATCATGCTTCAAAGATACTCCTACTTGTTTACCTGTTTCAGCATTCCATATAGGGGGGCTAAACTGAGCGGAATAGACATATTTATCATGCGTTATAGTTTTCCCTACTTGTTGTCCTGTTTCGGCATTCCATATTTTAGCAGTGTTATCGTTAGAAGCTGTAACAATAAATTTGCCATCAGGACTGAAAGATGCAGAGTTGACATATTTATCGTGTTTTAAGGTTTCTCCCACCTGTTTTCCTGTATTCGCATTCCATATTCTTGCCATGTTATCTTTAGAAGCTGTAACAATAAATTTGCTATCGGGGCTGAAAGATGCAGAGTTGACACCGCTATTGTGCTTTAAAGTTTCTCCTACTTGCATTCCTGTTTCTGTGTTCCATATTTTTGCGGTGTTATCGCGTGATACCGTAACAATAAATTTTCCATTGGGGCTAAATGAAACTGATGTAACATTGTCATAATGATTTAATGTTCTGATATATTGAAATTTGCTTGAAGAATATATCTCATCTGCCATTATTAATACATGTACGGCTTCTTCGACATATGGGCGATTGGGTTTGTCCAAATTCACAGGAAGAATATTTAGCAAAAGTCGTATTACTGTGTTAATATCACCTTCTTCAATAAGTGTCTCTGCCGTTTTTGCAATATAACGAGAGTGCATTTTGTACATATTGTTGCGTTCCTCAACGATTGAGCGATATTGCAAGTAGAATGTAACGCCAAGTGCAACAATAACAGCAATAATGGCAAATGCGGTTAATCGTTGGCGACGAAGCCTGCGTGCTTGCTCTTGGAGTTTCCGCTCATTCTTGCTTGAAAGCATTTGCTTGGCAAGCATATCGTGGATAATCTCAATGCGAGGCTCTGATGAACCTTGAATAGTAACCTTTCGGAGCATACTGTGTACTCCTTCAAAAAGCCATTGGCTATTAGGAATTACCTTGTTAAATTCTGATTCAAGTACAGAATTTCGTCGTCCTTCGTCGGTTACCAGTTTATCTTCTATATAATACCATTGAGTAATATGAAGAAATTTTTGTATTTCCTCGTAGAAAGATTTCAAGAAGTTGCCTTGTGCATCTTTTTTAAAGAAAAGATTTACATCGTTGAGAGTGATAAGTCGATTTTCTTTTACACTTGAGAAGATGAGACAACAAATGAGTGATAAAATGGCAGAACTAATTTCGGTGCTATTAGCTTTGACTTTTCGAATGATTAGATATGCGATGCTATTAATTTCATCTTTGTCAAAAATGTCATTACCGGGCATAGTGATAACATTGAAAGCTTCATCTTCGTTAAATTCACAAAGGTGGTAGCGGTTGTCTTTTATCTCAGACAATCGAAGTTTATCGATGCTATCTTCGAGGTGGAATAAATAGTCTTCACGAATGGAGATGACAATGCGATAATTGATGATTTGCGATTCATTGCTGTTACCATTAATCGAAGAATCGTCGAGAAGAAGATAAATGGATTTTAACAGGGTGTTTAATTGATCCCGGTCGCGATAATAAAGTTCTTCGAACTGGTCGAGAACTATTACAGGGAAAATTACGTCATTATTGCTATTCCTGAACTGAGAAGAGTGGAAAAAGTGCCATAGTTTTTCGGTGTCTCGAATGGTAGAAGTATCGTCATTGTTTTTTTGAATAGATCCGTTATTAGCCTGAATGCACTGTTCAACCGATGCAATTACAGTGTCGATGTAGCTTGACGCAGATGTGCTGTTATTGCCCACACCGAGACGAATCATAACAGGCAGATAATTGTTGTAACGGCAGAGAGGAAATATCCCTGCTTGCAACAAAGAGGATTTACCTATACCGGATTTGCCATATAGGGTGGTGATTATATTATTGTCGATGATAGAATATAATTCATTTATGGCACGTTCTCGACCACAAAATTTATATCCTTTTGATATTAAAGTTTCGTCGTAGGTGGCAAGTCCCAACCAAGGATTCTGTTTCATTGTAATCAAGAATTTTAATTGTTCAGAATGGATTTGATAGTCTCAATGAGTGATGTTATAGGAGTGTTTTCGAGGTCGAAAACAGATTTCTTTAAGCACTGAGGCAACTTTTGAATATTGTCCTCACTACGTTCATTATAGCCCCAAATCTTGATTGGCAAAATTTTGAGGTCGGAAGTGTTGGCGTGAGTTTGTGCAATATTCCATTCGGTGTCCTTGTAAAAACGTTGATTGTCGTTTTGCAGGTCGTGTTGTACTTGACTGCTGAGAATAGGAATAAAGATTTTACAATTACTGATTGCGATAGGGATTTCTTTATCGTAATCGTTACCTCCATTTAGTTCTTTTGCATCAAACCATACTCTAAAACCACTATTGACCAAGCGATAGAAAATCTTTTTCACAATATCGAAATCTTCGTGAGCATAAGAAAGGAAAATTTCGCCTTGTCGTCGAGTGTTGGTTATTTTCAGAGCTTCAGATTGCTTATGTTCTTTGAGTAGGTTTAATGTGTTCTTGATAAACGCACGAGCATCCGGCTCAAAATGGATATTACCAAATTCAAAGTACTCTTTCAGTTTGCTGTCGGTCTCGGATTCTTGTGGATTAAGCGAAATAGCAACTTCTCCGTTTGTGAGACCTTGGACAGAACCTCGCATAAGATACCAGAAGAAACGGAAAAACCAATCGTCAAATTTACATCCTAAAGCCAAGATACGTTTGGAGTGTATATAATTGAGCAGTTTTTGTGGCGCACTTTTTCCCATCCATTTGGCAAGTACTTCGATATAATCGTTGTCGGTAATGGCAAAGCGTGTGCTTTGAGTGTTAGGGAAACCTTTGCCGAAAACATAGTATAGAGTGGGAGGCAATGGAGAAAGGCTGTCTTTGTCAACTTCGTTTTCAAAGTCAAAATCATTCTCCCATTTGTTGCTATTTATATTCATTACACGTAATTCATCGCCCCACACCTTACGCATAAGATTGTAGATATAAGGGTCGAAAGTGGTGGTAAGAACAGTGCGAAAATATTTAGTCTCGATAAGTTGCACAAGAGACTGAGGCATTTCTTCAACTTTGAAATATTCTTCGTTGCCGAGAATATCTTTTAATGGGCGGTCGATATTATTAACGTCTTTAGCCAATTGGGTAAAAGTTTGAGCCTTATGGTCTTTCCCTATAATTTGTTCTTCGATAAGCCATTCTTTAAGGTTCTCAAAAATCATTTTGTAGCTGTCGCCATTGTATTCAGGAAATTCCTCTTTAGACAACATAATCTCGCTACCTACAATAAGCACGCAATTTCCATTGACGATGCTGGGAATAAGTTCGTCTTGTTGGTTATAAATATTGGAAATATCGGTAGGTCTGATAAGTTTCTTTCCCATAGATTTTTTAGTGTTGAAGAAAATTAGATAATAGCACAAATTTAGCACTAAAAAATTAGAATGAAAAGAAATAATATGAAAACTTGACTGAGAGCAAAGTTTTTCGATTTCTTTGTTGTATCTTTGCTATTGATAATTGAATTAATAACCTAAAAACGAGATATGATTATGACTGTAACTGATAGATTCTTGAAATATGTGAAGTTTGACACTAAGAGTGATGAAAATAGTGGCGTTACTCCGTCGACTTCGGGGCAAATGGTGTTTGCAAAGTATCTGAAAGAGGAACTTGAAGGTCTTGGATTGACCGAAATCACTCTTGATGACAATGCATATCTTATGGCAACTTTGCCTGCTAATACTGATGAGAAGATTCCTACAATCGGTTTCATTGCTCACTTAGATACGTCGCCGGATATGTCGGGCACAAATGTTAATCCTCAGATTGTAGACTATAAGGGTGGCGACATTGTGCTTAATGCAGAACAAAGTATTGTGCTTTCTCCTTCTCAATTCCCCGAATTGAACGACTATGTGGGAGAAACACTTATAACCACCGATGGTACTACACTTCTTGGAGCTGATGATAAGGCTGGTATCGCTGAAATTGTTACTGCAATAGAATATTTAAAGAATCATCCCGAAATCAAGCATGGCAAGATTCGCATTGCGTTCAATCCCGATGAAGAAATAGGTCAAGGTGCGCATAAGTTTGATGTAGATCTGTTTGGCGCCGATTGGGCTTACACTATGGATGGCGGAGCAGTGGGCGAACTTGAATTTGAAAATTTCAATGCTGCTGTGGCTCGCATCACTTTCAAGGGTCGCAATGTTCACCCCGGTTATGCCAAGGATAAGATGATTAATGCTATACGTGTAGCTAATAAATTTGCAACTATGCTTCCTGAAAGCGAAACACCGGAACACACTGAGGGTTATGAAGGCTTCTATCATGTGGTAGGTGTAGAAGGAAGTGTGGAAGAAACAACATTGACTTATATTATTCGTGACCATGACCGCGCTCGTTTCGAAGCTCGCAAGAAAGAACTTGAATATCTCACTTGCAAGATTAACGAAGAATTTCCGGGTGTGGCAACTCTCGATATGAAGGACCAATACTACAATATGCGCGAGA
Source organism: Bacteroidales bacterium (assembly GCA_015061055.1). Lineage (GTDB taxonomy): Bacteria > Bacteroidota > Bacteroidia > Bacteroidales > Muribaculaceae > RGIG4576. The sequence goes on along the minus strand of SUXH01000036.1, from coordinate 2,362 downwards.
AAATCGAGCCTGTGATGCACGTTATCGATATAGCAAAACAAGCAATCGAAAACGTAGGCGTAACTCCAAAGGTACAACCAATACGTGGAGGTACTGATGGCGCTCAATTGTCGTTCAAAGGTCTTCCATGTCCTAATATCTTTGCAGGTGGGTTAAACTTCCATGGTCGCTATGAATTTGTGCCTGTATCTTCAATGGAGAAAGCGGCACAAGTGGTGGTTGAAATATGTAAGTTGGTTAAAAAGTAGGAATTATGAGAAGTTTGGCGTGTGTTGTGGTAATGGCTTTAGTTGCTATTGCAGTAAAAGCCGAGAGCTGGGTAAGAGTGAATCAGATGGGTTACTTACCCAACGACATAAAGGTGGCTGTGATGATAATGGAGCAGCCCGAAACAGTAAAGTCATTTAAAGTAACCAATGTAGCTACCGGTAAGAGCGTGAAAATCAATAAGGTGAAACTAATGGGTGAGCAATATCCATTTGGAGGTACTGCGCGTCTTGATTTTTCGCAAATTACTGAGCCTGGCACTTACTACATCACTGCCGGTAGTGCAAAATCTCGAGAATTTAAGATAGGCAAAAATGTGTATGTCGGGGCAAATGAAGTGCCATTGCGCTATATGCGTCAGCAACGATGTGGATTTAATCCGTTCCTTAAGGACTCGTGTCACACTATCGATGGGCGTATTGTGCTTAGTGGTGAGGATGATGGTAAATATGTAGATGTCACCGGAGGTTGGCACGATGCTTCCGATTATCTTCAGTATCTTTCAACTTCGGCAAATGCAGTGTATCAAATGCTTTTTGCTTATATGCAAAATCCGAATGTGTGGGCTGATGAATATCTTGCAAATGGTCTTCCCGGGAAGAATAATATTCCCGATATTCTTGATGAGGCTCGCTGGGGGCTTGAATGGATGTTGAAGATGAATCCAAATGATAGCACATTCTTTAATCAGATTGCCGATGACCGAGATCATAGTTTCTCCGGGCTTCCTGCTCGTGATACAGTGGATTATGGTTGGGGACCCGGGAAAGAACGTCCCGTTTACCCTTGTTGTGGCGAGCCTTATGGATTGTCGAAATACAAGAACGATAGCAAGGGGCTTGCTTCATCGGTGGGTAAATTCTGCTCTTCATTCTCCCTTGGTGCAAAAGTGTTTGGAGAAATAGATGCTGAGTTTGCAGAGGTGTTACAGTCAAAAGCAACAAATGCCTACAAAGTAGGTAAGGCAAATCCGGGAGCTTGCCAAACAGCTTGTACTGTATCGCCATATTATTATGAAGAAGACAATTGGAGCGATGATATGGAACTTGCTGCAATGGAGATGTATCGCGCTACCGGTGAAAAAGATTATTTAAAAGATGCTATTGAATATGGTCGTCTTGAACCGGTTACGCCATGGATGGGAGCCGACTCGGCGCATCACTATCAATGGTATCCATTTATGAATATGGGGCATGTGCTTCTGTCGATGGAGAAGAATGAACGTGTGAAGGCTGAATTCCTTCGTAATATGAAAGCCGGTCTTGAGCGAGTGCGCGACCGCGCAGGGAACAGCGCATTTATGCATGGTATTCCATTTATTTGGTGTTCAAATAATCTTACTATAGCATTCATAACACAAGCAATGCTATATCGCAAGTTGAGTGGCGATACACAATATCTTGAAATAGAAACTGCGATGCGTGATTGGTTGTTTGGTGTGAATCCATGGGGTAAGTGTATGATTATTGCATTGCCTGAGGATGGTGATTATCCGATTGATCCACATTCACCATTAGCGATAAAAGCAGAATGCAGACTTGATGGTGGAGTTGTTGATGGTCCTGTGTATGAAAATATCTTTAAATCTTTGTGGTACCTATATTTGCGTAATGAAGATAGATATAAAAGATTCCACACCATAGCAGTGTATCACGATGATTATAGTGATTATTCGACTAATGAGCCTACGATGGACGGAACAGCGTGTTTGACTTATTTCTTAGGATGTTTAGCTGCCGAAGCAAAATAGCTCAAATGTGAAAATAGATAAGCTCGATGGAATTTGTCGAGCTTATTTTATATGGAAAGGAAGGTGTGTTGAGGCAATGGAAGATTATTGGTCTAAGTGTATAAAATGGTTAAAAAAGTTGTATTGCAAAAAATAATACCTATATTTGTGAAATATTATACGCGAATAGATAATATTTGTGAATAATGAATAGAGAGAATATATAAACCAAACTAATTACTAATCTAAAAACTAAAGAAAGATGAGAAAGGTATTACTTTCACTCGCAGTGCTCGCAAGTTCAGTTGCATCTGCTCAGCTTCTAAATGTAGGAAAGGCTACAAAAGTAGCATTACCGGAAGGAAC
>SUXH01000018.1 GCA_015061055.1 Bacteroidales bacterium | reverse complement strand
GTCAGCTCACCGGCATTAACACCTTTTAGCATCATATAAGCACTATCAGCCTGCTCATCGATAAGACTGTCGGCAAGCGACAAGCGGCTGTCGACCGAGCGACCACACCCCGCCAACAGCATCACGACACCCAATATTATTCCCACAAGTCCTTTCATAAACACAAAGGTAAGAAAATAATTTTTAAATCATAATCCTATGGTATTTTAAGAGTCTTCGGCTATTATATAATCTATGCTATAGCTTTAATATAAAAACTCTCCGGGCGGGTTATTATAGACATAGGCTGCGGCAGAATGAAAATTCTGACACAGCCTATGTGTGTATGATTTTGTTTTTAGTCGTTGATTTTGTTTTGTTTGAAATATGTTTTCATCTCTTTCTTTACGCGAGGCGCAAGACGGAATAAAGCATACATAGTAGGGATAGACATTAATGCAAATGCCAAGTCCATGATGCTTACCAATAAGTTAAGAGAAATTACGCAAGCTACGACAATCATAGCCAAGTAGAAATAGTCGTAATATTTTCCGTTCTTGTATCCAAATAGGTAGCCTGCGCATTGTGTGCCATAATAAGAATAAGAGAACATTGTTGTAACAGCGAAGATAAAAACAATCACCATCAGAGCATATTGTCCCCATCCCGGTAGCATTGTTTCAAAAGAATTAAGGGCAATGTAAAGACCTTTTACGCCTTCTACCTCAATAGGAGAAATCTGCATAGCCATAAGGATAGGTATTGCAGTGAGTGTACACACAAGCCCCGAATCGATAGCCGGACCAATCATAGCTACAAGACCTTCGCGGACGGGAGATGAATTGCGTGATGCACCATGCATAAGCGATGCTGTACCTACACCTGCCTCGTTGACATACATAGCACGACGAGCTCCTGTGATGGCGATGAAAGCCAATGCTCCAAAACCCGCTTTGAAATTGAATGCCTCATTTACAATATTGTATAGAACTTTTGGCAACAATTGGATATTCATAATTATGATAATGAATACGAGCAAGAAATAAAGTCCCACCATAACCGGTACTACTTTTGTGGCGATCTTTGATATGCGGGTGATACCACCAAGCACTACTACAGATACGCCTGCTCCCATGATGATACCTGTGATAAGTCGGAATTTGAATGTGTCGGGGGCATCGAGCACTGTAATGAACGATTCGGTAAGCTGGTTGGCTTGCATAAAGCATAGCGTACCTATCATTCCGAAAAATGCAAAGAAAATTGCCAATGGTTTGTATTTTTTGCCAAGACCTTCGGTGAGCATATACATAGGACCTCCATGTACATTGCCATCATTGTCCTTGCCTTTATACATTATGGCGAGTGTGCCTTCAAAGAATTTTGTAGCCATACCGAGCAGCGCGCTTACCCACATCCAGAAGATAGCTCCGGCTCCACCGATAGATATGGCAATAGCAACTCCGGCAATATTACCCATTCCTACGGTGGAACAAATACTGCTCATGAGTGCCTGGAACGAACTTATCTGTCCTTCTCCGTTAGGTGTCTTTGAACGCAAAGCCTTCATTGACCATTTTAATCGGCGCAAAGGTGTTGCGCCTGAATAGATGAATAAAAATAATCCTCCTCCGATAAGCCAAATAAAAAGAGGGTATCCACAAATGAAATCACTTACTGTTACGATTCCATTACCTAAAACATTTAAAATCTCAGTCACAAATAATCTATTTATAAAAATATATCAAGGTACAAAGGTAGTGGAAATAGGGCAGAAATGAAAAATTATTAAGTCTTTTTTATTGCTATTTGCGTTTAATAGGAACTAAAAGTGGTCAATTTGTTAAAAAAACGCTAACTTTGCGTTAATATGAATTACAAGATTTTTGCTCCAAATAGGATTACAGGAAGTGTGTATTTACCATTGTCAAAAAGCATAAGTAATCGTGCTTTGATAATCGGTGCATTGTCGGGGTATGATATTGAACCTTGCAATGTGGCAAAATGTGATGATACCGATGCTATGTTGGCGGCGTTGAGTGATAAGAGTGCCAAAAAAGTGAATATCGGCGCTGCCGGAACAGCAATGCGATTTCTTACAGCATATTTTTCGGTGCAAGCGGGACGAGAAGTGCTACTTGATGGAAGCGAACGTATGCGCCATCGTCCAATAGGTGTTCTTGTGGACGCACTGCGTGCATGTGGTGCCGAAATCGAGTATGTAGGCGAGGATGGTTTCCCCCCATTGCGAATAAAGGGAACACATCTTAAAGCAAATGTGATACAGATACCGGGTAATGTGAGCTCACAATATATCTCGGCGATATTGATGATATCTCCGGTTATCGAGGGCTTGGAGCGTGTGAGCCTTACAGGAGATGTTATTTCTCGCCCGTATATTGATATGACACTTGAACTTATGCGCAAGAGTGGAATAAATACGCAATGGGACGGCAATGATATAGTTTTTGAGCGAGAAGCGTGTTATAAGCCGAAACCGTTCTTTATCGAGAGCGATTGGTCGGCGGCGTCTTACTGGTTTGAGATTGTGTCGTTACTGCCCAAGTCGAATATTACTCTATTTCATTTATTATCACCACAAGGGAGTGTACAAGGGGATTCGGCTGTGGCGAAGATATTCGAACAATTTGGAGTGCGATTGGTTACGGGAGGAAGCGGAAGTGATGTTCTCAGCGATGCGACTACGTTGAAGGTGGCAGATTTTTTGTCGGTCGATTTAAAAGAAACCCCCGATTTGGCACAGACTGTGGTGGTTACATCTTGCCTGCTCGATATACCATTTCATATTACAGGACTTCAAACACTTAAAATCAAAGAAACCGACCGCATAGAGGCTTTGCGTACTCAATTACGGAAAATGGGATATGTTCTTAAAGTGGGTAATAATTTCTCTCTTTCTTGGGACGGAACAAAATGTGAGTGTGAAGATGTTATAAGAATAGATACGTTTGATGATCACAGAATGGCTATGGCATTTGCACCGGCAGCGATAAAGTTTCCGGGAATAATTATCAACAATGTTGAGGTGGTGAGTAAATCCTATCCACTTTATTGGACCGATTTGCAGAATGCAGGATTTACATTGAACGAAGTGGAATGAATGTAGGAAAAAGAATGTTGTAGAATGGAGATTTTTCAGTATACATTTTTTCAAAATGCTCTAATGGGGGTGTTTATAGTAAGCATCATATCGGCAATGATAGGTACATATATCATTACTCGTCGATTGATGTTTATTACAGGTGGTGTTACACACGCTTGTTTCGGCGGGCTTGGGATAGGGTACTATTTGGGTGTATCGCCTATTCTTATGGCAGGTGTATTTGCTGTGGTGTCGTCGCTTGGTGTGGAATGGCTCACCAATAAACAACAAGTGCGAGAGGATTCCGCTATATCGGTGATGTGGGCATTGGGAATGGCAGTGGGAACTTTATTCATTTTTCTCACACCTGGATATGTCCCCGAACTTAATTCATTTCTATTTGGAAACATTCTCACCATAACGCAGAGCGATCTGTTGGCATTTGCGATATTTACAGCAATATTCGTAGTATTCTTTTTCTCGTGTTATAGAGTGATAGTGTCGTGTGCTTTCGATAAAGATTTTGCACGTACAATGGGGCAACCTGTAACACTTGTCAATACCATTATGACAGTGGCAATAGCTATATGTGTGGTATTGACGATCCGACTGATAGGGATAATGCTTCTGATGTCGCTATTGTCGATGCCTCAGATGATAGCCGAAGTGTTTACCAATCGATTAAAACCTATGATAGCTATATCGGTGGTGGTGAGTATAGTGTGCTCGGTAGCGGGGTTGTTTGTTTCATATATACTTGGCGTCCCGGCATCGGCAACTATTGTGTTGGCTCTCGTAGTGGTGTATGTTGTGGCTCGAGTAGTAAAGAAATGTAATAAAAAGGGATAAATTCCGTTATAATTATATTATTTTATTCCAAGAAAAGAGTGAAACTGAGCAGAGTTATATTGATAGGCATTGCAGTTGTGTTGGCATGTGGATTGTATTCTTGTAGTACAAAGAAGAATACAGCAGGCTCGCGTTTTTGGCATGCTTTTAATACTCGCTATAATGTGTATTATAATGGAGAAACTCATTATAATGAACAAATTCACGAACTTGAAACAAAATACGAAGACAATTATTCTCAATTACTCTTTATGCATCCGGCAGAGGCATACGCCAACCCAAAAGCACCTCAGCCCAGTGCAAATTTCGATCGCACAATCGAAAAAATGCAGAAAGCCATACAACTGCATTCAATAAAGAAACGACCAAAGAAAAAATCGGGGAAACTAAGTAAGGAGGAGAAAGAATGGCTTAAGAGAGAAGAATATAATCCGTTCCTTCATAACGCTTGGTATCTTATGGCTAAGGCGCAATATATGAAAGGAGATTATCTTGCCGCTGCATCTACGTTCCATTATATTTCGGGGCATTTCAGTTGGATGCCCGATTTGGTTATGGACTCTCGTTTGTGGGAAGTGCGTTCATATTGTGCCCTTGGGTGGCTTACTGAAGCAGAAAACGTGTTGGCATATATTAAGCCCGATAAAATCACAAATAAGAAAACAAAAGAATTGTGTAATCTTGCTTTTGCCGGTTTCTATGTCAAGAGTAAGAAGTATCGAGAGGCAACTCCATATTTGGCAGCTGCTGCAAAATCGGCAAAGGGAGCTCAAAAGGTGCGTCTGAATTTCCTATTGGGACAGATTTATAGCGATTTGGGCGACAAACAGCTTGCATATCAGGCGTTCAAGGCAGCCGGAAGTTCATCGGGAACCACCTACCGCACAAAATTGAATGCCCGCATACGTCAAAGTGCGGTGTTTACCGGCGAAAATGTGGAGAATGAAGTGAAATCACTTAAACGAATGACACGTTACGATCGTAACAAAGATTATCTTGACCAAATATATTATGCAATAGGGAATATTTACCTATCGCGCAAGGATACTATTCGTGCCATTGAGAACTATGCTCTTGCAGTGAAAAAGAGTACTCGTGGCGGTGTGGAAAAGGGTATTGCGCAATTATCGTTGGGAGAACTATATTTCGCACAAGGAAAGTATGCCGATGCTCAACCTTGCTATTCCGACGGAGTTTCACTCGTAAACGAAGATTATCCTAACTATAAGGAACTTAAACGTCGAAGCGATGTGCTTGATGAACTTGCTGTATACTCGCAGAATGTAGTGTTGCAAGATTCATTGTTACGCCTTGCTGATATGACACCCGAAGAGCAGGTGAAAGTTGCTGAACGCATTATCGAGGAATTGAAAAAGAAAGAAAAGGAAGAAGCCGAAAATGCCGCCCGAGAAGAATATCTTGCTAATCAATCCGCTTCGGGAAGTGGTATGAATAACAACAATGCGGCGGCTCCCACTACATTCCAAATCAACAACGATGATTCGTGGTATTTTTATAATACAGCCACTAAGAATGCAGGAAAAACAGCATTCCAAAAGGCTTGGGGTAGTAGAAAACTTGAGGACGATTGGCGACGACGCAATAAGACTGTGCTTGCACAAGAGTTTGAAGATGAGGTAACCGACAATACAGAGGAATTGGCGGCAAATGATACTGTTGTAGACGAAAAGAGCAAACAGGAACTTGCTAAAGCCGACGATCCTCATTATGTGGAATATTATTTGAAGCAAATACCAAAAACTGACGAAGAAAAGCAGATAAGTCATGATGTGATACAAGAGGGATTGTTCAATATGGGGCTTATTTTGAAGGACAAGCTTGAGGATTATGGTAGCTCTGCCAAGGAGTTCAATACTTTATTGTCTCGTTATCCCGATAATGTGTATCGCCTTGAGGTGTATTATAATATGTACTTGATGTATATGCGTATGAATAATCAGGCTATGGCCGAGAAATATCGCTCTATGATACTTTCCGACTTTGCCGATTCAAAATATGGCGTAGCAATGAAAGATCCTCGTTATCTCGACAACTTGAAAGAAATGGAGGTGGTGCAAGAGCAAATGTACGAACGTGCTTACAATAATTATATCGCAAACAATAATTCGGCAGTACACGAGGCATACGAAGAAATGATGCGCATATATCCGATGTCGAAGATTATGCCTAAATTTATGTTTATAGATGCGCTTGCCTACGTTACCGAGAATAATCAGGAAAAATTCAAATCGACATTGAAAGAGATGCTTGAGCGTTATCCCGAAACAGATATGACCTCAATGGCATCGGCAATGTTGAAACAGGCAGAACAAGGTCGCAAACTCGAGAGTGGCGGAAGCAATGTACGCGGTATGCTGTGGGCTACTCGATTGACCAATGACTCTACGGCTGTTACCGACAAGCCACTTACACCGTTCAAGAGTGATATAGATGTGCCGCATGTGTATATAATGGTATATTCTACTGATACGGTGTCGGCGAATCAGTTGCTTTACAACGTGGCGCGCCACAATTTCTCACACTTTGTTGTGAAAGATTTTGACCTCGAACAAATGACATTTGGTCCCCTTGGATTGTTAGTAATAAAAGGGTTTGCCAATTTTGAAGAATTGTCGCACTACAAACGCGTTCTCGATGAGAATGCCGAATTGGTAATACCTAAGCAAGTGCGACAAGTAATGATTAGTGTGGACAACTTCAATTTGTTGCTCAATGAAGGACGCTCATTTGAAGAATATTTCGAGTTCTTGGAGCAAGACAATGAGGAAAAAGTGGAGGAATCGGCACTTGACGAAAATTAAAACAACGAAGAAACTATGACAAACGGATTAATACTATGGGCTGATGACGAAATAGATTTGTTGAAGCCTCACATAATGTTCTTGAATGCAAAAGGATACGAAGTGGTAACGGTTTCGAATGGTCGTGATGCACTTGATGCTGTTGCCGAACGACCTTTCGATCTCGTGATTCTTGATGAAAATATGCCGGGTCTTAGTGGTCTTGAAACCCTCTCTCAAATCAAAATCACACATCCTGACGTGCCTGTGATAATGATTACCAAAAGTGAGGAGGAAAATATTATGAATCAAGCTATTGGTAATAAGATTGCCGATTATCTTATAAAGCCTGTCAATCCCAATCAAATATTACTATCGATAAAGAAGAATCTTCATTCGGGGGCGTTGGTGTCGCAGAAAGCCACACTCGACTATCAACAAGAGTTTCAACGCATAAGTGGAATGATAAATACGGCTGATAGTTTTGAAGGATGGTGTGAGGTGTATCGCAACCTCGTGCATTGGGAACTGACTCTTGCAGGGACTGAAACTAATATGGATGAATTGTTGAAGATGCAGAAGACAGAAGCAAATTCCACTTTTAGTAAGTTCGTGAAGAAAAACTATGAAAAGTGGATTACTACCGACAGTCACCCATTGATGAGCCACGAAATATTCAAGAAAAAGGTATTCCCATTGCTTGATAAGGGCGAGAAAGTGTTCTTTATTGTGATAGATAATTTCCGCCTCGACCAGTGGCGTGCAATTAAGTCGTTATTTAGCGAATATTTCACTATTGATGAAGACGAATTGTATTGCAGTATCTTGCCTACAGCAACTCAATATGCCCGAAATTCCATATTCTCGGGATTGTTGCCTATTGATATTGCCCGTATGTTCCCCGACTTGTGGGTTGATGAAGATGAAGAAGAAGGCAAAAACCTAAATGAATCGCCACTAATCAAAACAATTCTCGATCGTTATCGCAAACCGTATAAGTTCTCGTATAATAAGATAAACGATTCAGTAGCAGGCGAAAAACTGCTTCAGAATTTCCGTAATCTGGATAATTATGACTTGAATGTGATTGTTCTGAACTTTGTAGATATGTTGTCGCACGCACGTACCGAGAGCAAAATGATTCGCGAGCTTGCTTATAGTGATGCGGCTTATCGTTCGCTTACCGAGTCGTGGTTCAAGCACTCGAGTGCGCTCGAAATAATCAAGAAAATTGCCGAGAAGGATTGCCGAGTGGTGCTTACCACCGACCATGGCACTATCTGTGTGGATAGTCCGGTGAAAGTAGTAGGAGATAAGGCAGTGAATACCAATCTTCGCTATAAAGTAGGCAAGAACCTAAGCTACAACGCAAAACAAGTGTATGAAGTGAAGAAACCAAAGGAATTCGGTTTGCCTTCGCCAAATATATCTTCGACTTACATCTTTGCGATGAATCGCGACTTCTTCGCTTATCCTAACAACTATAACTACTACGTGCAATATTACGACAACACTTTCCAACATGGAGGTATCTCAATGGAAGAAATGCTTGTCCCGATAGTAACAATGACCAAGAAATGAAACGAAAAACGCACCTAATAACGTGCGTTTTTCGTTTTTATTACATCAATTAATTATAACATTGTTGATGTTTTTGTTGTATTGTTGGATACCAATAATTGTTAATAGTATTCCACTATCGTTTCGTATTGGATTTCATTATGCCCTCCATTACCTGCACACCAACTACATTTACCTCCTATGCAGTTAGGACAACTTTTCCCACCATTCGGGTAGTAGATAACACCTTGACCACCGCACCAACTACATTGTCCTGAGCCAAAACAGTGGCCGCAATTTTTCCATACCTGCATAGGTACTGTTCTTTCGTGTTTTTGTGGCTCACGTTGTTTGACTTTAGGTTCTGCGACTTCTTTTTGATTATTCTTGGTATTATTAGAATTCGTTATTTCATTATCCTTTTTTATTGAAGAATTGCTGTAAGGGTGTTTATAAGAAGATGAATATTTAATTTTAGTTTCGTATCCTTCTTCGTAAGAATGATATACTTTCCCGATATACTTATTAATATGGTCTATTATGTTATCACAATCGCTTTCTGTTACTTCTTGTATGTTATTTATTTTGCCGTCTTCATTATAGATATCTAATCTAAATGAATAATACTTATTTGGATATTCCCCTTCCTTGTCTGTTACCTTAAATGCAACAAAATGATATGATGATGTGGTGTTGTCAAAAACTTTTACGATTCCATTATATTTATTAGGTATGATACACATACCCCACTTATCATGAAGACCAGATCCACGTTTATAAGTCGGTAGGAACTCTTCAGCATAATTATCATCTAGTGAATGGGGAGCGATACAATAAAACCATCCTGCCCCACTTATTAGACCTATACTTCCTAATAAAAAAGTAAATTGTTTAAATCGTATGTAAAAAGGTTCTTGATGAATGTTGGGGTCAGAAGGGCTAAGTAAATAATATTTAAGAAAAAATATAATTCCTACAGCCAGCAAAATAAGGTATAGCCCATAGAATATCTCTATATAAAATCCGGTTAACCAAGCCAAAAATGGGGTTAGGAAACGACCCACAAGTACAGCAACAATAAAAATGGCTGAATAAATAAAGATTTTTTTGCCCATAATTTAAAAGTTTTTTGTGTTTCTCAGCCCCGAAGAAACGGTTACTATTTAAAAAGAAAGCGAGGACTTCAGCTTATTTGTTTCTGAGGTATCGCCAAACACCTTACACCCAAATGAGCAAAAGCCCACGCCGTATACACTGCGTGAGCATCAACTTCTACTCTTGGGTGTTTCTTCTAATTGGCGATTTTCAGAAACAAGAATAAAGCTAACGCTTACTATAAATATGTCCTCTAAGATTCACAACTCGTTGCAGAGTCTTAGATTGGTACAAAGGTAGTGAAAAATATGAGTTAATGGTTGTTTTTTGCAAATTGTGATGTAATTTTGTGGTGAAAGTTATAAAAAGAGATGAAGCGAATTGGGATTTTGTCGGATACGCATTCGTGGTGGGACGATAAATATGTGCAGTATTTTACCGGTTGCGATGAGATATGGCATACCGGTGATATTGGTGATGAGAGTGTGATAGATCGCCTTGAAAGTATAGCACCGGTTCGCGCTGTGTATGGTAATTGTGATGGTGGAATGATGCGTCGTCGTTTTAAGGAGGTGGAGTGTTTTACCGTCGAGGGCGTGAAGGTGTGGATGACTCACATAGGTGGTTATCCGGGCAAGTATGCACCCGGTGTAAAGGCTCAGCTGTTGCAAGAACAGCCACAACTGATGGTGTGTGGTCATTCTCATATATTGAAAGTGATGCCCGATCGTATGCTTAATTTGTTGCATATTAATCCGGGAGCAGCCGGGAAACAAGGGTGGCAGGTGGTGCGCACACTTGTTATTGTAACTATAGATGAAGGGACCATCAAGGATTGTGAAATAATAGAATTAGGAAACAGGTAGATTATGATTTCACGATGTTATCTTGAAATAACCAATGTTTGTAATCTTGATTGTGCATTTTGTCCTAAGACAAATAGGGCGAAACGAATGCTTACGCGCGACGAATTTGATACACTCACCGAGAAACTTAGAGGTAATGTGAAGTTCTTATATTTTCATCTTATGGGTGAGCCGTTTTTACATTCACAGTTGGCTGCTTTCATCTCTATGGCAAGGGAAAAAGGATTTGTGCCGGTGCTTACCACCAATGGTACATTGCTTGCAAAGTCGTATGCTGTGGTCGAGGCTCGTCCATATAAAATCCAAATTTCATTACACTCGCAAGAGGGTAATGGTATAGTGAACATTGAGGAATATATTACCAATGTGATGGATTTTTCGCTGAAAGCTGCATCAAATGGAGTGATTGTAGTGCTGCGACTGTGGAATGAGGGTGGTATGGATAGTGCAAACGAACGTATTCTGAATAAGATAGCAGAATTTGTACCTCAGCCATGGCTCGAACAGCGCGAGGGCTGGAAGATAATGCAAAATATCTTCATTGAGTACGGCAAGAAATTTGAATGGCCCGATACGACCCTCGAAGATATAGCTGAAGATAGTGTGTTCTGCTATGCGCTACGCAATCAGATTGGTGTGCTTGTCGACGGGAGTGTGGTTCCTTGCTGTCTTGATCACGCCGGCGATATTATGCTTGGTAATCTATTTGAACAGTCGCTTGATGAAATACTTGCTTCGCCTCGAGCCAAAGCAATATACGATGGATTTACTCGCCACAAAGCAGTGGAAACCTTGTGCAAGCGTTGTGGCTATGTGTCGGTAACCAAAAAATACAGACAATAACCTTATAAACACGATAAACTCGGAAAGATAGTTTTAGAAATTATGAATTTTCCTATATTTGCAAAATATAATATTAAAAACTTAGAATATGGCTTTATTATCAATATCAGGATTAGGTGATGGAATTCTAAATGCACTTAATGTGTTGAATGATTTTATGTGGACGTATATAATTATTGTCCTATTGGTGTTTTGTGCAGTGTATTTCACAATTAGTACTCGAGGTGTTCAGTTTGTGCTGATTAAGGATATGGTGCGCATAATGCTTGGTCTTGATGAGAAAAAAGATGCTGAAAAAGAGGGTAAAAAACGTAGGAAGATTACATCGTTTGGAGCATTTGCTATTTCATTGTCGAGTCGTGTGGGTACAGGTAATCTTGCCGGAGTGGCATCAGCAATAGTCGTAGGCGGTCCGGGAGCTGTCTTTTGGATGTGGGTAATGGCTTTGCTTGGGGCTGCTAATGGTTTTGTAGAGTCTACATTGGCGCAGTTATATAAGCGAAAAGGGGAAGATGCTTATTACGGAGGACCAGCCTACTATATGCAAATCGGATTGAAGAAAAAATGGATGGGGGTATTGTTTGCTGTGCTGATTACAGGTACATTTGGTATGGCATATCAGATATTCCAGAGTAATACCATGTGTGAAGCTTTATCTAATACATTCGGTTGGGATAAGGCTGTATTTGGTGTGTTGTTTACAATCGGTACACTTGTTATTATATTTGGAGGAGTGCAGCGTGTGGCTCGATTTACAAGTGTAATAGCCCCTATTATGGCAATAGGCTACATTCTTTTGGCTCTGTTCATTGTGATTACCAATATTGAAGCTATACCATCGGTGTTTAAGATGATTCTTGAAGGTGCATTCGGAATGGAACAAGTGGCAGGAGGAACTATTGGTGCTGCTGTGATGCAAGGTATCAAGCGAGGCTTGTTCAGTAACGAGGCCGGAGAAGGTTCAGCCCCAAATGCTGCGGCGTCAGCCGAAACGTCACACCCGGTGAAACAAGGTCTTGTGCAGGCCCTTGGCGTGTTTGTCGACACATTGCTGATATGTTCTTGCACTGCATTTATCATTTTATCTACAGGCAGTTTGTCGAGTGGAGAAGATGGAATTCTTCTTACAAATGTAGCTATAGAAAGCGAGCTTGGTGTTTTCGGGCGTTATTTCCTTACTGCAACGATATTATTGCTTGCATATAGTACGATTATAGGTAATTATTTCTATGGCGAAACCAACATTCGTTTTATTACCCGCAATCGTTATGCCGTACCTGTGTTCCGCATTGTAACAGGTTGTATGGTTATGATTGGTGCAGTAATTACGTTGCAAACCGCATGGACTTTTGTAGATATTATGATGGGCTTGATGACACTATGCAATCTTGTGGCAATATTGTTGTTGTCGGATAAGGTGTTCCGACTATTGCGAAATTACGTAGAACAGAAACGCGCGGGCAAGAATCCGAAATTTCATCGTTCTATGATGCCTGATATTGAAAAGGATATAGAGTGTTGGGATTAAAATTGCATTATTTAATATTTAACGGGGGTAATGTTGCCCCCGTTTATGCTTATATTTGAGGTAACCCTCCAATATATTTTTCGCTCGCTGTGATAAATATTCAAGGAAGCTTGATATTTCTCGCTCGCTTATGCCTATATTTGCAATAAGAAGTTCAAATGATTAAAAGAATAATGCTTATGCGAAAGTTTTTGTTAATAATCGGCATATTAATATATGCTATGAGTGTGCAAGCTCAAGAAGCTAATGTAGCAACGTCAGTAGGTCCAAATAGAGTGAAATTGAGCGAGAAATTGCTGAAAAAATGCGAGAAACTGATGGCAGATGCTCAGTGGTATTTGAAACGTAAAGAATTTGGTAGGGCAAAGGAGAA
Source organism: Bacteroidales bacterium (assembly GCA_015061055.1). GTDB lineage: Bacteria > Bacteroidota > Bacteroidia > Bacteroidales > Muribaculaceae > RGIG4576. The sequence goes on along the minus strand of SUXH01000018.1, from coordinate 42,145 downwards.
ACTTACCGAACTAATTGAAATTAATCCTAAAGATGCTCAAGCAAAAGTGCTTCTTGAACAATGTGAAGAATATGTTGTACAATATGGAGAAAGCTCGGATAAGAAGCCAAAGAAATTTACATTTGGTTTGACAGTCGGTGCTGATCTGTTTAAATTGAATTATGGTATTCATATTGGTTTAGGAGCCCGATATGGTCATTATACCGACTTGATAAATGTAACTGCCGGTCTTGAGTTTGAGGTTCATCAATCGTATCGTGGGCGAGCTGATGTGTTAGAAGATTATACATCAAGTGTAACAATAGGTGGACAAGCTATATTGCCGGTGCTTGTGAAGTTTAATGTGGCTAAGATTAATGATGTTACAAGATTCTATACCGGTGCAGGTGCCGAGTTTGGAGTAAAAGTGTATGCAAAAAACATTAATGTATCTTCCTTTATTGGAGATAGCAGTGTGGACTTGATGAATGGCAGTACTGTAGCCGGTCTTTTACAAGTGGGTGTTATGGCTCGACACTATGACGTGGGGCTATATTATCGTCATTATTTCAATGATTTAGTGAATAAGAAGTTTCTTTCTTATCAAGAAAACGATCGCATAGGTGTTACTGCTACGTATTATTTCTAAAAATGAAATGTTGAGGAATTAAAACACCCGTCGAGATTTTCTTGACGGGTGTTTCGTTAGTAAGAGATATTATAAGTGAGAAATTATAGTTCAGTTTTCCATAATCCATGTAGGTTGCAATATTCGTATACTGCCACAGGTTTATTGTTGCAAGTGCAGAACACAGCTTCAGGTTTGTCTTTCAAATGAGTCAGGATGCCTCCGTTTTCTGTTTCTACATAGATGAATGCTATGTGATGTTCGGGAGTCATTGGATGAGCTACGCTACCTACATCAACTTTTATAGTGCAATCGTCAACTTTAGTTACCACAGGTACGTGCTTTTCTTGACTAGCATCTACTGTGTTTGCTACAAGTTCTTCCATTTTTTCACCGCAGCACACTACAGGTACACCTGAGTCTACAGTTTTAACGATTACGTTACCACAATGTTTGCATTTGAAAAATTTAGTTGCCATAGTTATAAAGTTTTTTATTGTTAGTGTTTCGTTATTTTGTTATTGTGAGAGCAAAGTTAATATTGTACATAAATTTGTGCAACTGCTATAATCTATGTTGTAATAGAGATATTCTATAATCTAAAATAACTAACATTGATTGAGCTGTTTAAGTTTAATTGTTATTACGTTTTTTTGTTATTTTTTTTTGTACAATATAGTATACTATACAAATTAAGACAAATATCACACTGATTTCAATGCTGTATTGGTTGATGGTTTCTCCTAATAGATGCGGTGGGATAATGCATGCCATATAATATCCAATACTTGCTAACAGGGTATTCCAAATGGCTGAGCCAATAGTAGTATAAAAAATGAAAGAGAGAATGGGCATTTTAGCTAATCCGGCAGGAATTGAAATAAGTTGTCGGCCTACGGGAAGTAATCTACCGATGAAAGTAGCAGATTTCCCTCTTTTAAGAAAATATTCTTCAGCTTGTTTGAGTTTGGTTTGATCAAGCATCATTATTTTCCCCCATCGGCTTCCGACGAAACGATAAATAAGTTCTCTTCCAAATATTCGAGATATACAATAATTTATTATAGCTCCTATTGTAGAGCCAAAAGTGGTGCAAAGAATTATTAGCCAAAAACTTAGCTTGCCTGTGGCAGCATTGTAGGCCGCTGGTGCTACGATAAGTTCGGCCGGGAGTGGAACGATGGAGTTTTCGAGTATCATCAATAGAGTTAACACCCAATAACTGAGGCTATTGGTGTACCAATCGATAAGAGATGATATGAAAGTTGTTATTAAAGTCATTGGTTGGTGTGTTGATGTTTTGTTGCTCGAAGAATCTCTCGCTTTCCACCCACAGGACCGGCAAGGCGCTCGACTATTAATCCTGATGATTGAAGTGTGCGACGTATTTCTCCCTTGGCGCAATAAGTTGTGAGTACAGCATTATCATTCATTGAGTTGACAAGCTTATCGAAACATTTTGTCGACCACATATCTGGTTGTTTCTCGGGTGCAAAAGCATCGAAATACACTACGTCGATATTGGAGGGCAGAGTGTCGACAATGTAATCGCATTGTCGCTTTTCAATGGTGAAAAAAGGCGTAATTGCAATGGGAGTATTCCAGTCGGCCGAGTGAATGGCCTCGAATAGTTGTCTGTCGATACATTCGTTATAGTTTAGTTGTTTTATGAAATCGACTGAAAGAGGATATTTTTCAAGAGTTATATAATGAACAGGCGCTTCAGCATTTGCCGTCATGGCTGTGACTACGGCGTTCAATCCGGTTCCAAAGCCTATTTCAAGCAGGTTTAGACGAGTGTTGAAAGGTTGCTTGGCACGATGAAGGAAAGCGCAGTCGCGATAGATGTGTTGCGACTCGGTTAATGCTCCTTTCACAGAGTGATAATGCTCGTTGAGTTCCTCGATAAGAATAGTGTGGGAGCCGTCGGCTGTTACTTCTATTTTCAGATTATTGTTCATATAGACAAAAGTAGTAATTAAAATAATATGGATAGAAAAAAGTGGCACTTTTTAGTGCCACTTTAACATTTATGCAGTTTTGAAACCAACTTTAGGGATATCTATTGAACGTTTCGGCAATGATAGCTTGTGGTTTTTGTAAGCCGAATTGATGTCATCGAGTGTGATGGTTTGGCACGATTCGTAATCGATGACGCCTCCAATGTTCATTAAGCGATTGGCTACTTCGGGGATGATTCCGTTAGTAACATATTGATTTACCCAACGTGCATTGCTGAAATCGCTTCCCTTGTTACTCACATATTCGGCTATGGTCTCACTTAAGCGTGTGCGAGCATCATCGGTGAGTTTGTATTGCTCGTTCTCAATAAGTTTCTCGGCGATAAGTTCTAATTCGTGTGCCGAATAATCCTCAAATTTGAATCGATGAGGGAATCGTCCGTTTAATCCCGGATTGATGCTTAACATTCGGTTGATTTCATTTTCATAACCTGCAAAAATGATAATCATATCGGGATTTTTTTGTGATAACACTGTGAGCAGTGTTTCGATGACGCGTCGACCAAAGTCTCGATTGTCGTCGGCATCGGTCGACAAGGTGTAAGCTTCATCTATGAACAATACATTGCCTTTGGCTTGTTCGAGCAGTTCGTTCATATTATGTTCGGTTTCGCCCAAATATCGTCCTACGATTTTACTGCGCTCGGTAATAATCACATCTCCCTTGCTTAGTATTCCTATCGAGTGGAAAGCTTTGCCGATGAGTCGGGCGACGGTGGTTTTACCTGTGCCCGGATTGCCTGTGAAAATCATATGGTGGCTGCCATTATCATCGGCTTTAAGACCGAGGCTGTGGCGCATATGATTGAACTTGGTTAGGTTAAACATCTTATGCAAAGATTCTTTCAAGTTGTTTAGCCCAATCATATTATGGATTTCGGTTGCATAATCCACCACTTCGCTATCAGTGTTGGTTAATAGACTCATATCGATATCGTCAAGCGACAGGTTACAAACGATTTGATACTCATTAGAGGCATCGTGAGCTTCGCTTCTTATTCGTTCGGTGAAACGAGTTACAATGTTTACGCTTACGATGCGATTGATGTCTTTTTCGCTCAATCTTTTTAGTTTGCCTTCCTTGGCGAGCAAGAAAAGTTTTTTGATGAATGTAGTCTTGTCGCTATCGCTCATAGTTATGTTAAGTATTTTAATTTGCTTGAAGATGCAGGTTGCAACATCTTCGACAGCCAACGATTCGATTTTTAAGCGATTGCTTTTAGGAAAACAATCCTTCAATCTTGGGTGTGCCTCAAAGACGCTGTTTATCTGTCTTTCGGTACCGACGATTAATAATGAGAAGTTGCGGTGTTGCGATATCTCGTTGAAAAGGTTGTCGACGAATCGGGTGCTATAAGGACTGCTTAGTTCTTGTATGTCGGTAAGGCATAGGCAAGAGTCGTCATATAGAGTTACCTCATAGTCTTCTTCGTTGTAACTTGTCCCCAAAGATTGTTCCTTAGGTTTGCCCAGATTTTCACAAGACCGTTTGTCGAAACGGAAATTGTCGGTGTTGTTCAAGCTAAGAATGAAATCTTTTAAGATATCTTCGTCGTATGATTCATTCTCGGTGGCGATAGTATAGTTTTTTCCAAAAGAGCAAGTGCTTTGTAGTCGTTCCTTTTGTTTTTTGTTTATTTCGGCAAGTGGAAAGTAGTCCTTCACCGCCATTTGCAGTGACTTGGTTCCCGGCTTGCTGATGAGATTCTGCCAAGCAGTGTTAGGGTTAAGCATAGCTTTGCACATTCTGTAGTCGTCGGAGGTTGAAGAAATATATCCCCAATCGAAGGTGATTTCTTCTTGATCAGTTATATCAAATGTGACTTTGTAGAAAGGAATACCGTTTATTTGGCAGTATACGTTGTAGGTACCGGGTTTCCAGAGTAATTTAGGCTCTATGACAATATTGAAGCTGCGTTTGTTCTCTTTGATAGAGCCGTCGCAAGTTGATATAACTGATGAATTTTCATCAATGCACACTATTTCATATTTTTTTAAGCCGGAAATAGGACTTTTTAATTGAAATGTCATCGCTAACGGGGTATCAGTGTAGGATGTAGGTAGTGGTTTAATGGGTGTTTTAATACCTTTAATGGGAGGTATTTCATTGGTTGTACTCTTGTTGTACACACAGAAATGATAGATGTAGCGATTGTCAATATTATTGAAAAGTTTCTTTTCGGTAGGTGTTAAAGGAGTGAAGTTGGATATTACCAGAAAGTATTCACCCGGGGTGAATAAATTGAGGTCAAATGTCATGGTTATTTCGCCATATTCCTCACACTCCTTATGTGCTATAGGGTTGCTTTCGCCCATACGATAAATATAGACAAAACCGGAATTTAACTCAAAGTCAAATTCGTTGTCGGATAGCGAGATGGTTAGGTTTAAGAATTTTGAGATTTCAGTGTCGAGATACAATGATTTGGAATAAAGGTTGAATAAGTTGCATTGAGATGTTATTTTGATGGTGTTGAAGTGGCTGTATTTCCCGCTGTTTTTGGGAAATACATATTTTGTACCTAAATACTTACAAATCTCGTGTTTGGCATCTTGTGAAGAAGTGTCAAACACAGGCTCAAGTTTAAGTTCCTTAATTTGAGAAAGTACTTCTGTAGGGAATAATGATTCGCTGGTAGGTTCTGTTTTTCTGTTTTTCTTTATCATAGCTGTAGTTTGGTTTTAATGTGTGAATAATAGATGAAAAGAGGCAGTTGTCCTCTTTGCAAGCGTAATGCTTGCCACGTAATTAGGGCATCTTGAGATGCTGAATTAGACAATATGGTTGATAGTCTCGGGAGAAAAGACGCATATCCTATTGCATAGGAAGTTCCCCTTAAGCGTCTTGTTTCCAATACGTCAAAGAACACGTTGCAGACAAATCGGTATTTATTTCCTTCGCTCGTGGTAACGTTACGATAGGGCATAACATTCCCCGATGAGGATAAATACAAAACACTATTACGCGCTGGCGTTAAAGCCTACGTCGATAGCGATTCGATTTTTTTGCAAACGTTTTCTTTGAAGTTGGCATCATAAAACTATGATAAATTTTTGTTGCAAACGGACCTAAGGTGTATTTTTCTTTGTAGGGCTTGTTGTAGTGCATACATCAATGCCGAGGTGCGTTCGCGATAGTTAATGAATAATGTTAGTTAATAGTTAAATGTTGATTATTGTTATTCTCTTTGGCATAGTGGAGTGTTTTTGTTTAGTAGTGGCTACTACCCCAATATGCGCTACAAAGATATAAGATTCTTTTTAATCTACCAAATATTTGTCACTTTTTGTAAAAAAAACTTTTGTTTTGTAGAGTCCCACGTAAAGTCTAACAGCAAAAACATCGCTAACTCCCATTCCGCATACAAGTATAGAATAGCGATATATTTTGTTGCTATACACAAAGTTAAAAATACTTAACATTATAATGTGCTGTGTATCAAGTATTTACCCCCCCCAATCAAAAACGCCGAGGTTGATTGAATTGTTTAAGAAAAATTTAATTGCCTCTGAGTGGCAAAAAATGTGTTTTTGTTGTGTTTTTTATGGAAAAGTCGGAAATAAGTGCTAATTTTGTGAGGTGAATGATATTATTTAGTAAACTGAGTGTAGAGTATACTTGCATATACGCTTGTGTGTTACTAAATTATATATATATTGCTAATGCAAGGTATAAATGATTTCTTTTTATGTAAACACTTGATACAGAGCGTGAAAACAATGTATTGAGGAGCCGGGAATATGTTTATATTTAGAAGTGTTCATAGCAATGGCTGAAGAAAAGTCAATAAATATAGTTGAAGATGGACTTGCCTGGTTTGCGATGAGTGCTACATTTGGCAGGGAACTAAAAGCTAAAACTTTTTTTGAAAGTAAAGATGTGACTTGCTTTGTCCCTATGCGCTATGAAGTGGTAAAGGATAGAAAACGAGATAAAGTAAGGAAGCTTGTTTCGGCAATCAATAATCTGATATTTGTTTATACGACAAAAGAACGTATACAATCACTGAAGGCAGAGTTAACATATCTGCAATATCTCACAAGACCGGTAAATGGTAGGAATGTCCCAATAATAGTGCCGGAATATCAGATGAGGCAGTTTATTTCAATATGTGAAACGCAAAATGAAAGTCTCCAATATATATCGGTTTCTGAAATTAATCTTGAAAAAGGGACACGAGTGAGGATTGTTGGAGGTGCGTTTGATGGTGTAGAGGGCGTTTTTGTAAAAGTAAGTGGAAAACGAAAGAAACATGTAGTTGTTCTGATACAGGATATCGCAGCTGTGGCTGTTGCCGAACTGACAGATGGATACCTCAAAGTGTTAGAGTGATGTTATGTTTATGTTTAATAGATTGGTTGTTGTATGAGATGTTTGTACACGAAGTAATGCCTGACAGTTATAGTATTATAGATCTTGTTGTAAACAATGAATATTAGAATACTCTTTTATCGCAAGTAGCTATGATGCCGTTCTTTACGATGTAAAAGTGATGTGGATAAAATTTCCAAGTTTTAAAGTTTAAATGAGCTTAAATCTTCATTTTTTTGAATAAATGAAGTAGTATATAATAAGAATAAAAAATAAATGAGAAGAAAATGATAAAATTAGTTCAAAAATTACGTTTTGATCGATACTTTAGTTCTGTTGTTATATTAGCAATAGACTTGATGGTGTCGTTTATTGCTTCAATAAGTTCGTTTGTACTAGTTGATTATTTATTTCCTCAAATAGTTGGTGGGGTAGATGTGTTGTTGTGGTTGATAGCTTCTGTTGCTTTTTCTGCATTGTCGTTTTTTATATTTAAAACATATAACTCAATAATACGTCACTCTTCATTTAAGGAAATAGGTAGGTTTGTTGTTGCCGTATTAGTAAAAAGTATCTTACTAACTATTTTCACTTATACAATTACAATACTTTTTCAAAGTAATAAGTTGAATGTTTTCTTATTGATTTTAGATTTCTTTTCCACATTAGTTTTCTTGATTATAATAAGAGTAATCATGTTTATTGTTTATGATATGTTGATTAAACAAAATCGTGATAAAAATAGACGAATTCAAAATGTGCTTATTTATGGTACCGGAAATAAATCTGTATCGTTGGTTGAGAGATTAAGGAGTTCTCCTAATTATAATGTAGTAGGATTTATAAATCCAGGAATTGAATTGAAAAATTACACATTAGCAGGAAAGGTTGTATATTGTTATAATGAGTTAAAAACATTGGATTTGCTTTTTGCTAAGACTGATCCCGATGGCATATTATATACTTCACAAAATGACACTCAAAACGAGCAGGAAAAATTAATGAAATATTGCTCAGAAAAAGGTGTAAAATCATTATTAGCTCCTAAAATAGATGAATTTACCGATTTGAAAAAGAGTAGTGCTATTCGTGAGGTGAAGATTGAGGACTTATTAGGTCGTGAAGAGATAAAAATTTCATTAAAGGAAATAAAGGAGAATTTTAATAACAAGACTATACTTGTGACTGGTGCTGCAGGTAGTATAGGTTCTGAATTGTGCCGTCAATTGGCTTCCTTTAATGTGAAGAAACTAGTGATGTTGGATAATGCAGAAACCCCTTTGCATAATATTCGTTTAGAATTTGAGGATAATTATCCGGAACTTGATTTTGTTCCAATAATTGGAGATATAAGAATTAAAGCTCGTCTTGACTATGTGTTTAAAAGATTTCGTCCAGAAGTGGTTTTTCACGCAGGAGCTTATAAGCATGTTCCTCTTATGGAAGAAAATCCGTGTGAAGCAGTGCTTGTGAATACTATTGGATCTCGAAATATTGCCGATAAGTGTATAGAATATGGTGTTGAAAAAATGGTGATGGTTTCGACCGATAAGGCTGTGAATCCAACTAATATAATGGGTTGTACAAAGCGACTTGCCGAGATATATGTACAATCATTGGGCTTGGCTATTGAGCGAGGAGAAATAAAAGGTAAAACTAAGTTTGTTACAACTCGTTTTGGTAATGTACTTGGCTCAAATGGTTCGGTAATACCTCGTTTCCGAGAACAAATTGCTCATGGTGGTCCGATTACAGTAACACATCCGGAAATTACTCGATTCTTTATGACAATACCAGAGGCTTGTCGACTTGTGATGGAAGCTGCTACGATGAGTAATGGGAATCAAATCTTTGTGTTTGATATGGGAGAATCGGTAAAGATTGCAGATTTGGCGAGAAGAATGATCAAACTTTCAGGCTTGGTAGAAGATAAAGATATTAAGATAGAATATACAGGTTTAAGAGCTGGAGAGAAATTATATGAGGAAGTTTTGGCTACTGCTGAGGATACATTGCCAACGGATCATGAGCGCATTAATATTGCAAAGGTACGAGAATATAATTATGATGATGCTCAAAAGGTAGTAGATGAACTTGAAAAATTGAGTCGTGCCGTTGTAATCCCAGATATGGTGCGCCTAATGAAACGAACAGTTCCAGAATTTAAGAGTAAAAATTCCCCATACGAAGTATACGATAAAGAAAATTAAATAAACAATCAAGACGATGAAAATTGCAGTAGCAGGGACTGGATATGTAGGCTTAAGCATAGCCACATTATTGGCACAACATAATGAGGTTGTGGCAGTAGATGTTATTCCAGAAAAGGTGGCTGCTATAAATGAGCGTAGGGCTCCGATACAAGATAAATATATAGAAGAATATTTTAAGGAAAAACGATTAAATCTTATTGCTACGCTTGATGCTGAATCGGCATATTGTGATGCTGAATTTGTGGTGATAGCAGCCCCCACTAATTATGATAGCAAAAAGGATTTCTTTGATACTTCGGCAGTAGAAGCTGTTATTTCATCTGTGAAGAGTGTTAATCCTAATGCAATTATGGTGATAAAAAGCACTGTGCCAGTAGGATATACGGAGAATATTCGTCGTAAAACAGGAACTGAGAACATATTATTCTCTCCAGAGTTTTTACGAGAAAGCAAAGCTTTGTATGACAATCTCTATCCAAGTCGAATTATTGTAGGACGACCAAATGGAGACGAACGATTGGATTGTGCTTCTCGCAAGTTTGCTGAACTATTGCAAGAAGGTGCAATAAAGCAAAACATAGAGACTTTATTTATGGGTCTTACAGAGGCTGAAGCAGTTAAACTCTTTGCAAATACATATTTAGCTCTTCGAGTAAGTTTCTTCAACGAACTCGATACATATGCAGAGATTAAAGGGCTTGATACGCAGTCAATTATAGAAGGTGTGGGATTAGATCCTCGTATAGGTACTCATTACAATAATCCTTCGTTTGGATATGGAGGTTATTGTTTGCCAAAAGATACAAAGCAACTACTTGCCAACTATCAAGATGTACCACAGAATATGATTTCTGCTATAGTTGATAGTAATCGTACTCGTAAAGACTTTATTGCCGATCGAGTGTTGAGCATGGCAGGATATTATGATTATTATAATCAAGGAGACTATAATGCATCGTCGGAAAAGGTATGTGTGATTGGAGTTTATCGATTAACAATGAAAACAAACAGCGATAATTTCCGTCAATCATCAATTCAAGGTGTAATGAAGCGTATCAAGGCGAAAGGAGCTGAAGTGATTATTTATGAACCAACGCTTGAAGATGGTACAACATTCTTCGGTAGTCGTGTCGTAAACGATTTAGCAGAATTCAAACGTCAATCACAAGCCATTATTGCTAATCGTTATGACACAATCCTCGACGACGTAAAAGAAAAAGTATATACAAGAGATATTTTTAGAAGAGATTGAATTAGAATTGATCAAAATAAAGAATATAATAAAAATGGGATATGGGATATAAGAATTTGAAATTTCCAGAGAATTCATTATTTTTAGTAACAGGTGGAGCTGGATTTATTGGTTCTAATTTATGTGAAGCCATATTAAATTTGGGGTATAAAGTTAGATGTCTTGATGATTTGTCAACGGGAAAACTAGCAAATGTTGAGATGTTTATTGATAATCCAAATTATGAATTTATTGAAGGAGATATAAAAGATTTGAACACCTGTATGAGTGCTTGTAAAGGTGTTGATTATATATTAAATCAAGCTGCATGGGGTAGTGTGCCGAGAAGTATTGAAATGCCATTATTTTATTGCGCCAACAATATACAGGGAACACTTAATATGATGGAGGCTGCGCGTATAAATGGAGTAAAGAAGTTTGTGTATGCATCAAGTTCTTCTGTTTATGGTGATGAACCGAACCTACCAAAAACAGAAGGTAAAGAAGGAAATCTTTTGTCTCCGTATGCTTTAACTAAGCGTTGTGATGAAGAGTGGGCAAAGCAATACACAAAGCATTACGGGCTAGATACCTATGGAATGCGTTATTTTAATGTGTTTGGGCGTCGTCAAGATCCACATGGAGCTTATGCTGCTGTAATACCAAAATTCATTAAACAACTTATAAACAATGAACGACCTACAATAAATGGTGATGGTAAGCAAAGTCGTGATTTTACCTATATTGAAAATGTAATTGAGGCAAACTTAAAGGCTTGTTTAGCTTCATCAGAAGTAGCTGGAGAGGCTTTTAATATAGCATATGGTGGTCGTGAATATTTGATTGATATATATTATGCATTAACAAATGCACTAAATAAAGATATAGAACCAATTTACGGACCTGATCGTAAAGGGGATATAAAACATTCAAATGCCGATATTTCAAAAGCAAAAAAACTATTAGGTTATGATCCTGAATACAACTTTGCTAAAGGATTGGCAGAAGCTATAGAATGGTATAAAAATAATTTATAGAATATGAAATTTAACTAAAATATGTACAAGATGGAAAAAGAAATTAAGATTGCAGTAATTGGATTGGGTTATGTAGGTCTTCCTTTGGCTAGGTTGTTCTCAACTAAGTATAAAACAGTTGGTTTTGATATGAGTCAACGTCGTGTTGATGCACTTATGTCAGGACATGACGCAACACTAGAAGTTGCAGATGATTTGTTGCAAGATGCAATTAATAATCATGGATTCAAATGTACAACTAATATAGAAGATATTCGTGAGTGTAACTTTTATGTTGTTGCAGTTCCGACGCCAGTTGATGAAAACAATAATCCGGATTTGACTCCGCTTTATGGTGCTTCTACTACAGTTGGAAAAGTTATAAGTAAAGGTGATATTGTGGTTTATGAATCAACAGTATATCCTGGTGTTACTGAAGATGAATGTTTACCTGTTGTAGAAAAGGTAAGTGGCTTGAAATTTAATGAGGATTTTTATGCAGGATATTCACCAGAACGTATTAATCCTGGAGATAAGTTGCATACAGTTGAAAAAATTAAGAAAGTAACATCAGGTTCAACACCGGAAATTGGAAAAATCGTAGATGATGTATATTCATCGGTAATTATTGCAGGAACACATTTGGCTCCAACTATTAAAGTGGCTGAAGCTGCTAAAGTAATTGAAAATTCACAACGTGATATAAATATTGCTTTTGTAAATGAATTGTCAAAGATATTTACAAAGATGGGAATTGATACACTTGATGTGCTTGAAGCGGCCGGAACAAAATGGAACTTTTTACCATTCCGTCCGGGACTTGTTGGCGGACATTGTATTGGTGTTGACCCATATTATTTAGCTCAATGTGCTCAACGTTATGGCTATAATCCTGAAATAATTCTTGCAGGTCGTAGAATGAATGATGGAATGGGGGCGTATGTAGCGAATGAAGTCATTAAATTGATGTTGAAAAAAGGTATTCAGGTTCTTAATTCAGAAATAGTGATACTTGGATTCACATTTAAAGAAAATTGTCCTGATGTACGTAATACAAAAGTAATAGATATATATAAAGCATTGAAAGAGTATAATTTAAATATTACTGTTTACGACCCATGGGCAAATCCTGCAATAGCAGAGTATGAATATGGAATTAAAGTGACAAATGAATTACCTAAAGGAAAATATGATGCAGCAATAGCCGCAGTTGCTCATAAAGAATTTGAAAATGTAGATATACTATCTTTGTTGAAGGATTCACATGTCATTTATGATGTGAAAGGAACTGTAGATAAATCTTTAATTGACGGAAGACTTTAGTGTTTTATATGATGAAGAATCTATGTCTGTAGATTCTTCATCATACGTATATATAATAAGTATTCAATGCAACATTCATTTAAGTTATTACTAAATACAATAGCATCATACGCTAAAATAATAATTAATACTTTAGTTACTATTTTTGCAACAAGAATAGCCTTAAAGGCGCTTGGTGCAGAAGACTTTGGGATATATAATTTAATTGCAGGGATAATAGTTATGCTTTCTTTTATTAATGGATCTTTAATGATTTCTTCGCAACGTTTTTTCTCAATTTCAATTGGTGCAAAAAGTATTAATAAACTTAATGCGAATTTTAATGCTTCGTTAGGAATTCATATTTTGCTTAGTATTTGTATAGCTGTTGCTTTTATAATTATATCTCCAATATTATTTGGTGGTTTTCTTAATATAGAGCCAGAACAAATATCTTCAGCAAAAAGTATATATTATATCATGATAATATCATCAGTGTTTACGATTGGTAGCATCCCATTTTCAGCATTGATGAATGCATATGAAGATATGATTGCTTTATCATTAATAGATATTTTAGCTTGTATATTGAAATTTATTGCAGCGTTTTCATTATTATTCTTTTCTACCAATTTATTAGAATGGTATGCATTTTTAATGATGATTTCAGTTGTTGTAAAGATGTTTTTAGAATTTTTGTGGTGTAAAAAAAAATATAGTAAAATAGTATTAAATTTGAGGATGTTGTATAACAGAAATGTTACTAGAGAAATGTTGGGATTTGTTGGATGGAATACAATGGGGGCATTTGCTGTTATTGTTGGAAATCAAGGGATAGCTGTAGTTTTAAATATATTTTTTGGTACAATTATTAACGCAGCTTATGGTATTGCCAATCAAGTGAATTCTTTAGTTCTATCATTTGCGTCTACTTTAACAACTGTTTTCACACCCATGATAATTCAAGCTAAAGGAGCGGGTAATAATAAGCGAATGTTAATGTCAGCTATATTATCTTCAAAATTATCTTTTTTATTATCAAGTGTGTTAGCTTTGCCTATATTAATACATTTATCGGATATTTTAAAATTATGGTTAGGAAATACGCCTCCAGTAATGACTGAAATTTTTTGTTTTTATATTGTAATCTCATTTTTAGTTGTACAGTTATATCCAGGAATTAATAGGGCGATATATGCATCAGGTAAAATAAAGGGGTATCAACTTTCTTTAACAATAATATTAGTTTCAACAATTCCTTTAGGAGTTCTATTATTTAATTTAGGATATCCAGCATATAGTATATTAAAAGTGAAGTTTATATTACAAGTTATTGTATTAGTCTCTACTATATATTATGCAAGTAAAATATGTCAACTTAATTGGCAATCTTTTGTAATATATTCAATTCTGTTCCCTGTAATAATATTTGCAAGTTGTATGTTATTACGAAATGTGGTTTCTGTAAATAATGTATATTATAATATATTATTATCGGTGTTATTTTTGATTGCTTATGTATCAGTGTATTATATGCTTGTATTTGATGGCGATGAAAAAAAACTATTTAAGAATCTGTTGCTAAAAATAAAAAATAAATTATGTGTTAAGTAATTTGGTTTGTATGGTATATAAATTATTAATTGGAAATGTTAAAAGTAATATTAATAAAAATATTGAAATATGAAAAAAATATTAATTAATTTGATTTTACAATTTAAACGTTTGCGCTTAAAAAGATATTTAGTTTTTGGCGATTCTTGTAAATTCTTGAAATCAGCTAAAATAAATCATTTACATGGGGCTACAAAAGATAGTGTTATTATAGGTAATAATGTCATAGTTGGAGGAACGTTATCTGTATGTGGTCAGGGAATCATTAGGATGGGGGATTATTCTAAGATTGGAGAGGGGTCTAAGTTGTTGTGTGCTAATGAAATAACGATTGGCTCTTTTTCTGCAATAGGTGATAATACAATTATTTGTGATAACAATAATCATCCTGTTAATCCGAAAGATAGATTAATAATGAGAAAAACACCATCAGGATCGATTGAAAGAAGTTGGTTATTTTCAGATAGTTCTCCTATTATAATTGGAGAAAACTGTTGGATTGGCTCGAATGCTAGAATTTGTAAGGGTGTAACTATTGGAGATGGTTCAATTGTTGCAGCAAATACTGTTGTTACAAAAGATGTACCTGCAAATTGTATAGTTGCTGGTAATCCTGGAAAAATAGTTAAAACTAATATAGAAGAAACGCAGAGATATTTTTCATAATGAAAAAAAAAGTAAATAAAAAAGATATACAATTGGGTACTATATTATTAGTCTTATTCTCTATTTCATTAGCACTTGGTAGTTTTAATCCGTTAAATCCGAATGCATATGAAGATGAAAGTAGTGGTGTTGGACTAGTTCAAGTAATATCAGTTGTATATATCTTTTTTATGATATTAGTGTATAAATGTAAAACTAAATTTATTTCATGGAGAGTTCCTTTATGTGTTTTTTTCGTTGTCATAACATTAACAACGCTATTACAATATATGGAATATCAAACATTTGGAACTTATATGAATTTGATAAAGTTGTTTCTGGTTGTATTACTATGTCTATATCTTCCAAGAGTCTTTGAAAAAGATAAGAATAAGATATTATTATCGATTATTGTATACACTATAACGTGTAGTGTAATTGCCGTGGCTTATATGTTGGGACTTATGGAGGAATACGTGCGGTATAATGGAGGTCGTTTATTTTTATTTGGAGAGAATCCTAATAGCATGAGTAGCCGATATGTTTTAGCTGTAATTTTTTTAGTTCACTTACTCCTAAAAAATCCTATGAGGTTAAATGCAAAAAGGTGGTTGTCTATTATAATGTTAGTACCTTTGGTTTATATAATTATTGCATCAGGATCAAGAGGTAGTTTTTTAATCATAATGTTTTGTGTGTGTATGTATGTATTCTTCTCAAACTTTAGGAACAAATTGGTTAAACCATTATTTTGTTTGGTTATATTATTGAGTGGATTATATATAGTAAATAAAATCGCAGAATCTGATGTGGAATTTTCTTTATTTGAAAGATTATCTGATACAGCAAAATCTGGAGATGATGCGGGGAGAGGTGAATTGAATAAAATGGCATATGATATTTTTATGGATTCTCCTATTTTTGGAGTAGGTATACAAGGATTTACGGTAGAGATGAATGAAAGGTTTAGAGAGAGATTAACGGTGCATAATTTATATATGTATATTTTAGCAACAAGTGGAATTGTTGGTTTTGTTGCATTCACATTATTTGTTCTTAGCCTCTTGAAGTATTCTATAGCTATTAGAAAAAAGGATTTCTTACCATTTATATTAATGCTATTTATAATTTTGTTAGTATATAAAACAGGAGGAGCTTTAACATATATGCTAATGTGGTATGTTTTTTCTATAAATATTTCGCTTATTTCAAATAATATGAATATAGAAAAATATAAAGTTTAATGAATAATAGTAAAAAATGAAACAGAATATTGCTTTTTTTGTTGGTTTTAATATAATATGTGATAATAGTAAAGATTATCTAGTTTCAGGAACTCATTATCAGTATCTTAAATATTTAAGTGAGAGATTTAATGTTGTTTATTTAATATGTGGGGTTAAGTTAAGAAAAGATGAAAAAGGTCCGAATTCTTATAGAGTTGCTGAATTAAAAAATATAGAAGTTGTTCCTCTGCCAGAGGTGAAAGGCTTGTTTAATTCGTTATTAAACATCAAATCGTATTATAAAATATTAAAATCCGTTATTGACAAGGTTGAATATGTTTATGCACGGGTTCCAGATCCGTTTAGTTGGATGCCTAGATTATGTTTTAATAAACCAACAATTATGCATTTTGTGGGTGATACAATTGATGCGACTAAACATAATGAGAAATGGAATTTGTTAAAGAAGATTATAATGATACTAGGCTATTTACCAGACTATTTCTTAACTATATTAGCTGCACGTAAAAGTTGTGTACGTGTAAATGGTTTTCATTTAGCTAAGAAATTAAAAAAATGGGGTGTTTCAGCAAAACCTGTAATATCATCAACAATTGCTGAAAAGAATATGGATGATAAACATTCACAACTACCGATAGAAAAAGAGATTATTCATATTTGTTATGTTGGTTATCTAAGATATGCTAAAGGTATGAATTGTTTAATGTCTTTGTGCGAAGAATTGAAAAATAAGAAAATAGCATTTAAATTTCATATAGTAGGAAATGGTGAAATGTACGAAGATATAAACTGTTTTATTTCAGAGAAGAAATTGGAAGATAAAGTAATTTTATATGGTCATGTTGATGATAGGAACAAAATTAATGAGATACTGAGAAGTTGTGATTTATTCTTTTTTCCTTCATTATCTGAAGGCTCTCCTCGTGTTGTAATTGAAGCAATGTCACAGGGGGTACCTGTAATCTCAACTCCTGTTGGCTCTTTGCCTACAACATTTGTAGATAATGAATCTATTCGTTTCTTTAATTTTAATAATAGTCAGGAGGCGGCACAATTAATAGATGATTATAGACATAATACTTCTAAATATATTAAGCAACGTGAGTTTGCATATAAAGAAGTAAAAGAGAATTACACAATTGAATCATTTTTATCTAAAGTTTTTACATATGAAGCATAAATTTTTATTGATATATAGTTGGTTTGTCCGATCTATGTTATATTTTTTCCCAGATATTCCTTTTATTATGAGATTTAGAGGTTGGTTATATGGATTAGGAATGAAAAAATGTGGGAATAATTTTCAAATTACACATTCAGCTATCTTAAATGGTTTAGAAAATATTGAAATAGGAGATAATGTATATATTGCAAATTTTGTAAATATAATTTGCAACGGGCAAGTGATAATGAAAGATGATATTTTAGTAGGACCAATGGTCATGATATCATCAGGTAATCATATAAAAGATAAAGATGGAAAGTGGAGGGGGGCTACAATTGATGCAGTGTTAATTGGAAGCGGTACATGGTTAGGTAGTTCTGTTTGTGTTATAGGTGGTTCTATAATTCCGAAAAATTCAATAGTAGCAGCAAATTCTGTTGTAACTAAGAATATTGGAAAAGATGAAAATAGTGTATATGCAGGAAGTCCTGCGAAAATAAAAAAAAGATGATTATGTTATCAATTGTTTGTCCAATATATAATGAAGAAAAATACATTGCTAAATGTATAGATTCAATATTAGCTCAAGATTTTCCAAAAGATAATCTTGAGGTGATATTTGTGGATGGAATGAGTAATGATAAAACACGAGAAATAGTAAAAGAATATATCTCAAAATTCTCATTTATTAGGTTGATTGATAATCCAGAAAGGATTGTTCCATATGCAATGAATTATGGAATAAAAGAATCTAAAGGAGATATTATAATTAGACTTGATGCTCATGCCGAATATCCTACAAATTATTTCTCAGTGTTAGTACATCATTTAAATGAATTGAACGCAGATAATGTAGGTGCAGTGTGTAAAACTGATGTTTTAAATAAAAATAATAAAACATTAGCGATAAAAGAAGTCTTAAGTAATAAATTTGGAGTTGGAAATTCAACTTTTCGAACAGGAATTGATGACATTCAATTGGTAGATACAGTTCCATTTGGATGTTGGAAACGAGATGTATTTGATAAATATGGTATGTATGACGTTAGATTAGTTCGAAATCAGGATATAGAATTAAATAAAAGAATAATAAGAGGAGGGGGAAGTATATATATAGTACCAGATACATATTGTACTTATTTAGCAAGAGAAACTTATAGCGGAATTGCAAAAAATAATTATGGAAATGGAATGTGGAATATTTTGACTTGTGCATATACTAAACAGTTAAGTTCGCTATCTTTAAGACATTTTATACCATTAATATTTGTGTTATCCTTAATATTGCCAATTATAGGTGGGATGTTTTGGTCCCCAATAATGGTTGTATCAATTTTATCATTAATTACATACATAGTAACGTTAAGTGTGGTATGTATTAAATTATCAATAACAAAAGGATTACATTTTATTTATTTGTTATTAGCATTTATAACGTTACATATATCTTATGGACTAGGATCGTTATATGGAGTTTTAAAAATACCTTTTTTGAAATAACGTAATATCTTTAATAAAATGAAATGGATTTTTGATAGATTGGTAGCTTTGGTAGGACTGGTGTTTTTGTGGCCGATTCTATTAGTGGTTGCTATAATGGTTAAAATAAAGATGCCTGGAGGTCCAGCTTTTTTTGTTCAAAAGCGTGTGGGAAAAGGAGGCAAGCTATTTAATTGCCATAAATTCCGTACTATGACTGTTAATCACAATGGTTCAACAGTATCAGTAGCAGGCGATAGCCGAATTACTCCATTTGGTGCGACTTTACGCCATTATAAGCTTGATGAGTTACCAGGATTGTGGGATGTATTGATTGGTAATATGAGTTTTGTTGGTCCACGTCCAGATGTCCCTGGATATGCTGATAAGCTTGTTGGAGATGATCGAGATGTATTGAAACTTCGACCAGGTATAACAGGACCAGCTACTCTTAAATATCGTTTAGAAGATGAAATGATTTCTGATTATGTAGCAAAAAAACAAGCAGAGGGAGACTCTCGTCCTATGCAAGAAATTGCAACAGAGTATAATGATACCATTATATATCCTGATAAAGTGAGACTAAATTGTTATTATTATAGAAATTACTCTTTTATTAAAGACATAGAGATGATATTTGCAACAGTACTAGGTTTTAAAGTGAAGTTTGCAGGAGAATACGTGTAAAAATAATAATTAAGATATATTATGGGAAGAGAAAGAATTTATCTTTGTTTGGCTCATATGAGCGGGAATGAGGAGAAGTATATAAAGGAAGCGTTTGATACTAATTGGGTAGTACCTTTGGGACCTAATGTGAATGGTTTTGAAGAAGATTTGAAGCAATTCCATGGTGGAGAGAAAGAAGTTGTTGCTTTGTCTGCGGGAACGGCTGCAGTACACCTTGCACTACTTGCTTGTGGTGTAGGCCCTGGTGATGAGGTCTTGGTGCAAAGTTTTACATTTTGTGCATCGTCTCACCCGATTACTTATCTAGGTGCAACACCTATATTTATTGATTCAGAGAGCGAAACCTGGAACATGGATCCTGTACTTCTTGAAGAAGCAATAAAAGACAGAATTGAAAAAACAGGAAAGAAACCTAAGGCTATTGTACCGGTATATTTGTATGGTATGCCAGCAAAACTTGATGAGATATTGGAGATTGCAAATCGCTATGGTATTCCTGTAGTTGAAGATGCGGCAGAAGGATTTGGCTCTCTTTATGACGGAAAGATGTGTGGAACCATTGGTAAATATGGCGTATTATCTTTTAATGGAAATAAGATGATTACCACAAGTGGTGGTGGTGCATTAATTTGTCCTAATAAGGAGGCAAAGAATGAGATAATGTTCTATGCAACCCAAGCTCGTGAATCTTATCCATATTATCAACATGAAAAGATTGGATATAACTATCGTATGTCTAACATTTGTGCTGGTATTGGTCGTGGGCAGATGACTGTGGCTGCAGATCACGTTGCTCATCATAAGCACGTATGTGATTTGTATAGAGAACTATTGGCTGACGTTGAATGTGTTACTTTGCACGAAAATCCATCAAAGAAGTATGATAGTAACTATTGGTTGAATACTATATTGATAGATTCAGATTTGAAAGTTGTGGGAGAAGAACTTGCATATGAAGAAGTGATACAAGGTGCTGTGGGTGGCGCAGCAGGTGTAACTCATGAATCAAAATCACTTCATACTGATTGTGAGCCAAATAAGAATGTAGAAGCTATGCGCATCTTTTTGGATAAGGCTGGTATTGAAGCTCGACCTTTATGGAAACCTATGCACAAACAACCAGTTTATGCAAATAATCCAGCATATTTAAATGGTGTGAGTGAAGAATTGTTTAAATGTGGTATGTGTTTGCCAAGTGGACCTTATGTAACTGATGAAGATGTTCATTATATAGTAGATAAGATTAAAGAGGCAATAATTAAGTGATATGAAAACGTTGTGGCTTACGTTTTGGAGTATAGTTTCGGGTAAAAAACTATGATTTTAAACTTACGTGAGTTCAATGTCAAAAGAGAGGAGATACTATCTTTGCATAGAGGGGATTTTGCTTATATAGAGGGATGAGTATGATTGAAATTGATAAGAATTTGGTCTTGAATCTATTAAAGCAAGCTCAATCAAGTTCACGTTTGCGTCAGAATTATGATTTGCGTACATCTGTGAAAGATGGTGGTCAGCGAATGCTTAATGCTCTTATGCCTGGAACTGAAGTCCCAATTCATCGTCATCCTAATAGCAATGAAAGTGTATTGTTGTTATGTGGGAAATTAGTTGAGATATTATATGAAGAGAGTGACGTTTCAGAAACAGATAATCAATCTGATTCAGGAAAGAAAGAATTAAGAGAAATTGCCAGATATATACTTGATCCAACTATAGGAAATTATGGCTGTGTTGTTCCTGTTGGAGTTTGGCATACGGTGGAAGTTCTTGAGCCTTCTGTTATCTATGAGGCAAAGGATGGCAAGTATGGCGAAGATGGAAGTGAGATGTGGTAATTATAATTGAATTTATAACAACGAGGGGTTTTTCAAGCAAGAAAAATCCCTCGTTGTTATATAATGATGGTATAAAATATTATTGGTATCCGATAAAACTTTTTTTGAGTTGAAAAAAATTAGGACTGGTTCTATTTGCGTGAATCTGTCCTTTTTGGTTATTTTTGTTTTGCTACAAACATAAAAACCATGGGCAAAAGTACACATTTTATCGGGAACCAATATAAAAAAATAACCAATAAATAATAATGTTCAACAATCTTTTGATAACTTTGCAACTTACATCAGTGGTATACTTTTAATTTATTTTTTGGTATACTTTGACGTAATTATTTACACCATATGGACGTCAGTTTAAGGATTCTCATGTCGAAGTGTTGATACTACCCAAGGAGTGGGGAAATAATGTTGTGTTAGGAAAGTATAACGACCTACATTTTGATAATCAGTGGTTTGATAATGATAAGTATGGGTGTCTTCGTTGGCCCAATACAAAAATAAAGAATCTGGAGTTTTATTAAAATAGAAGATGGAACAACCAAAAGAATATCGTATAAATAATTCGATTATCAAGGTGGTTTTTGGAAACATCCTCGATAGTCTGGCAGAGGTAATTGTCAGCAGTGATGATTGCAATATAACTATGGGCGGTGGCGTTTCTATGGCTATCGGACAGAAAGAAGGTACCGACGCTATCAGACTTGATATAAAGAAAAAGGTTCCGGCAGATATTGGTGACGTAGTCGTTTCTACCGCGGGTACACTACCGCAAAAGAATGTATTCCATGTTATTACGATTGGTTACAATGGTCTAAATCACGTGAATTTGTCTAAGGGAATCTCCAAAGACGATATTCACAAATATATTATTGGTCATTCAATAGACAAATGTTTCTTGCTGTTGCATGCAATGGATATGACATCATCAATCATGACTATGTGGTCTATGATAAATCAAAGACAGAAGAGTCGAACAGAGAGATGCTGAAGAAGATTGTTTCAACATTAGAGATGATATAAATATTTTTAAAAACATAATATTATGAGTACAGTTGTTGTAAACCCTGATGATGTAATAGTTGTAAACGATAGCATTGCCGTCAAAATGAGTAAGGTGATAGAGATTCTACAGCCTGTGGTTAAAGGGGCAGAGACTAATTGGCAGGATGTAATAATTGCAGTTGCAATTACTTTTGCTGTTTGTGCAACAATCATCATTGTGGCATGGATTGCAAAGATTATGATTTTGTCTTGGAAGGACAAGGTAATTGAGTCACAAAAGAACGAAAGAACTGATATAGCAACAAAAGAAGAGGAGGAAAGTGACCGCAAAAGGGAGTTCCACATACTTGATAAGAAGTTACAGATTCTCTGCGATACCTGCTATGAACTTAGCAAAGAAGAACCTAAAAAGGTTGTAAAGAAATACAGCGATGGAGCAGTTGTGAATTACATTTCAGCTCTTGACGATGCATTGAGAACAAAATCAACATCTAAAAACAGAAACTCATGAATAAGAACCGATATAAATTCAAACTATGGTTCGATAGACTATTGTCGAAGAGCCTTTGGAAACAATTTCTTGTATTAGGTGCTGTCCTTATTATTGCATTAGTTCTTTCATATCTGTTCCTCTCATTGTCTGGAACAGATTGGCAACAATTCTGTGAGAGAAAAGACTTGAACAAATGGCTCTTGCCAATCTACCTATTGATAGATTCTAATGCTCTGAATAATCTTTATATTGGTGACACGGGGCAGGATAATGCCGTTCATGGATGGATGTTAATAGCAAGCAGCATAACTTTCCTATTTGGGGCATTCGTTTTCAATGGTATCATCATAGGTATCATCACAACTTCTATAGAACGCCGAGTTGACAACCACCGGAAGGGACATCTGCATTACTTGAAATCGGGGCACTATGTCATTGTGGGGTATGACGATATGGTGCCGTCCTTTATTTCACATATCTTTAACAAGGACGAAGATGCTTATGTCTTGATACTCACGGCCAAAGATACAATAGGCATCAGGGAGAGACTGTTGAAGTCGTTTAGCGAGCAGCGAATGAAGCACATAATCATTAATTATGGACATAGGACTTCTACAGAGTACTATAAGGACATTCGTTTGGAATCAGCAGAGGAGGTGTTCGTAGTAGGCAATCACTCCAATGCAGCTCACGATGCAATCAACGTGGAGTGCGTGGATAGCATCAGTCTCTATCTGAAAGACAAGGATCGGAAACCAGCGCGGATTACCTGCGTATTCAAAGATCTGGACACATACGCGGCTTTCAAGACTTCTGAGATTTTTAAGGGAATAAAGAATCTTAAAATTGATTTCTTACCATACAACTTCTATACAGGATGGGCCAAACAGGTGTTTGTCAAATGCTTCTACCGCGATTTCGATAATCCGGGCAAGAAGTATCGTTATCCACTTGTTTATGGAAACGGCATCAAACCTGACGATGACAAGTATGTGCATTTGGTATTCGTGGGTACCACCAACTTTGCCGTTGCTTTTGCTATGGAGTCTGCTCATGTGTTACATTTTCCCAACGCGGATAAAAGAAAGACTCGCATCACATTTATCGATGTGAAAGTCGATATAGAGAAGGACGAATTCATCACCCGCAACCGTCATTTCTTTGAGGTACAACCATATTACTTCTATGACCTGACAAACGAAAAGGACGAGAAGAAAGAAAAACAAGGGCTGAGAGATGAATATGTAATCTTTACTGGTAAAGACAGGGATTTCCTGGATGTAGAGTTTGAATTTATCAAGGGTGATATCTTCTCCAAAACAGTTCAGGATGAAATTAGTAAATGGGCAAGAGAACATAAAGATGATAAACAATGTCTGTCCATTTTCCTTGCTCTTGCTGACCAGCGTGAGAACTTTGTGATGGGCATGAATATGCCCGATGAGGTCTATGACAATGAGGTACCTGTGTTTATTCGCCAGAATCGTTCCGACAACTTTGTGACGAACCTTAGAAATGAAGATACAAAGAAAGAAGGCGAAAAGTTTACTTACTCTGTGGTCAAGGATGGGGAGGTTAAGTCGAAAGAACGCGATGCCCGTTACGCTCATATATACCCATTCGGTATGAACGAGATTGCATTCAGCGCTGATGATTACTCACTGAAGCGAGCTAAACTTATCAACTATCTGTATGAAACGGCTAACTATGAAACATACAAGTTCCAAGGTATCATAGTTCTTGATGCCATCCCTAAAGCTAAAATTTGGGAAGAAGCAAATGCATATTGGCAAAAGTTGTCAGTAGCTCTGAAGTGGTCGAATCTCTACAATTCGTACACGATGCGCACTAAGCAAAGAGTTCTTCGGGTTATGCGTGGAATAGGTATTGATGACGAAAGCCGTGACTATGACACATTGTCTGATTATGAAGTAGAGCAGTTAGCTATTGTGGAGCATAACCGCTGGAATGTGGAGAAGTTACTTATGGGGTATAGAAAACCGAAGAAGGATGAGGACAAATACGTGTATCCGGAGTTTGCTGGAACACTGAAGAAGAACAAAGACCTCTTTGTTCATCATGACATTCGTCCGTTTGATCAGCTAAGCACTATTAAAGAATTGGATTATGAATTCTCGCGCTATATCCCTTGGATAATGAAAATGACAGAAAAAAATGACTGATAAAGAGATAATAGAAGCATTGATTGCTCGGGATGAGCGAGTGACGAAGCGGTTCTTCTTTGGGGACTGCCGTCCGCTCTTTTTGAGCATCATTCGCTATGTGTTCTCGTATGAGGTGGATTATGATGAGTTCGTGAATGAATTCTATCTATATCTTATGGAGAACGACGCATATCGTTTGAGGCAGTTTGAGGGGCGCAGTTCTATCTATCAGTGGATGAAGGTTATAGCAATTCGTTATTTTATCGCGAAACGTGATAGTATGATAGATAATGAGTCGAAAGATGCTCTTTTAGAGAGTGTTGCTCACAACGAAACTGTTGACGGAGAAAATAAGATGACAGTAAAAATAGATATAGAACATCTGTTCACTCTAATGCCTAACAGACGCTATGTCTATGTCATCAGAAGATTGGTTTTGCAGGAGGCTGAACCAAAAATTGTAGCTCAGGAACTCGGAACCAATGTTGATAATTTGTATAACATTAAAAAGCGTGCTATTGCTGCATTGACAGAGGTAGCGTTGAAAGAAGTAGAGAAATATGAAAAAGAAATCGGTAAATAACATTTCGGCAGAGGTGTTGGCAGCATTCCTCGATGGCAATGCGACTGCACAGGAGAGCAAAGAGATATTTGGTGCTCTCACTGAAGATGCTGAGTTGAGAGAATTGTTACATATTTCTCAATCGGTTGATGCAGAGTTGGGCATGGTATCCCAAGAGTGTGAGTTTATTCCGATGACAGCTTTGGCAGCCACTTGTAACGAAGAATGTTATTGCAGTTTAGAATGTGAGAAATATATCCTACGAGAACTTAATATCGAATTCGATGAGGAACAACTCCTTCAAAATGCTATTCGGAATGGGTGGCAAAAGCAAGCCGGAACGGCACTTCATAATGTGGGGCGACATTTGGAGAGCGAAGGTCTTGTTGTGACTCGCCAATATAAAGCCACGATTGATGATATTACAAACGCGCTGAATGAAAAAGCAAACGTGATAGTAGCTGTCGATGGTGGTGAATTGTTAGGCAATAGGGTTGAAGAGACCAATGAAGATGTCGTAGTTGGACAAATCCCTGACCATACTGTTGTCGTTTTGTCGCTCAACTCCGAAGTGAAGTCGATAACGATATACGATCCGAATTCTTCAAGTGCTGAAGATACTTACCCGATTGAGCAATTCGAGGATGCTTGGAATGATTCAAAGAACTATTTAGTAACTATAATTTCAAACAATATGAAAACTTATATTCCGAAACCGATAGACCTGTCGGATGTGGAACTTGGCGAGGATTTGAACGATTTGCGTGAAGCCATCGCCGAAAATGCACACGATGTGTGGGCGGCAGAGCGTCAGGCTCAGGGCTGGACCTACGGACCTATGCGTGATGATGCAAAGAAGCAGACTCCTTGTATGGTGCCTTATTCGCAACTACCCGATAGTGAAAAGAAATTTGACCGAGATATGGCAATGAACACCATCAAACTTCTCAAAAAACTCGGTTACGACTTAGTGAAACGCAAATGATGTTCAACCTTAAGAATCAATAGCAAATGAACCACGATGTATTTATAAGCTATTCGAGTAAGAACCCCGAGGTTGCCTTAGCGGTCTGTCACACGCTCGAAGAACATGGTATTAAGTGTTGGATGGCACCGAGAAATATCCCTCCAGGGGGCGACTATGGAGATTTGATAGATGAAGCCATCATAGCGAGCAAAGTCTTTTTGTTTATCTACTCTTTTGAGTCGGTTAATTCTGTGTGGTGTAAAGGGGAGTTGAATGTTGCTTTCAGCGAGGAGAAAACAATCATACCATATCGCATCGATACAACTCCTATGAAAGGTGCTGTGCGAGTGATGCTTAATCAGCGTCACTGGCTTGATGCCTATCCCGACTATAAGTCACAGTTTGCCTCCCTTGTTGAAGCGGTGAATCGCTCTTTGGGTAAAACAATGGTTCCCAATTCGATGCCACTCAGGAGTACGCCAACCGAAGAAAAGACTTATAAGGTGGGTGACCTATATGATGAAAATGGTAAGAAAGGTGTAGTATTCGAAATTTCGGCAGATGGCAAGCACGGTAAGATCGTGAGCCTCATAGAAGGAGCAGAGATGGAGTGGAGGAGTTATGATGGTTATGCGAATATCCAGTGGGGCTTAGATTTTAATTCAGGGGAAGGATGTGGTGATAGGCAGAATGGTTATGTAAATATGCAGAAAATACAAGAAATACCTCAGTGGCAAAAGAAATTTCCCGCATTTGCGTGGTGTGCTAATCTGGGAGATGGGTGGTATTTGCCTGCAACAGATGAGTTGAAGGCCATTTGTAACACCAAATATAAAATTAACTCCACGCTGTCTGCCAATGGTTGTAATACATTAAGAATATGTCATTGGTCATCAGTGGAGATGGGTGGGAATTTTGCATGCTATATCAGTATGCCTGACGGAAGAGACAACTACGACTCTAAGAACCGCACCTTCTCTGTGCGCGCTGTCTCCGCTTTTTAGAATTTAGACTTTAGAGCTTCGTTTTTTACCGAACACCAGTAGTGAAATCTATCAGAATATGAAAAAGTACGATGTATTCATAAGTTATTCTTCATTTGATCAAAAGATAGTTGAAGGATTATGTGCTTTTCTTGAACAATAAAATAGATACTATAATTGGAAGTAGCCATAAAGGATTACTTGTTACAATAAACCATATGCTTATTTCTAAAGTATGGATTAGAACGTTAACAGGAGAATGAACCACATTACCATTAAAGACCATTGTAACCAATAAAAAAATATATACATACCATATTTTACTGACAGTGGAGAAGAAGTTGCAGAATATTTAAATAAATTGCAAAGAAATTGGTTATTTTTTCATATTTTTGCAATATACATTATTATTGAGAGCGAGTCACTAATGAAAATGCAAAAGGACTCTTTAGGCAATACATCCCGAAAGGAGCGAATTTAATTCAATTGCATTTAAAAGTTGAATTAACGAATTAATGAATCTGAATAATCTAATATTAATAGGCAATGATTAAACCGGCAGAATTTATCCACCCGGAAGATGCGGCAGCAATACGACAACTGGAAAATATTCCGGGTTTTGTGGCATTGTCTCGAAAGGCATTGAAACTTGGATATGAGAAATATAAGTATGGTGTAAATATGGCATCATTAATCCGATTGTCACCTACTCAGTTGCCTGAATTATATAATAGACTTCCACCGATATGCGATGTGCTGGGAATTGCAGAACCGGAATTTTATTTGGAAATGAATGTCAAACCTAATGCAGCAACTTCGGGTATAAAGAGGACATACATACGTATAACGTCGGGTGCGTTTGAATATATGGATAATGATGTGATCGATGCATTATTGGCTCATGAGTGTGGTCATCTTATTTGTCAACACAATTTATATCGTGTATTGGTCGAATATACAAAGGATTTTGCTGAAGTTTTAGGTCTTTTCTCCAAACCGATGTTGTATGCATTAATGTATTGGTATCGTAAAAGCGAACTATCAAGTGACCGATGTGCAAGTTTAGTTACATCTCCCGAGACACTAGCTCGTATGATATCTCATTTTTCGGGAGGTCCGAAAAGCATAATCGATGATTTGAACATGCAAGAGTGGATTGCGCAGGCCAATGAGTATGATAAGTTACATAATCAAGGTTTGTGGTCAAAAAATCTGCAACGAACATTGGTTATGAAGCGTACTCATCCATTTAACTCTACACGTGTTGCTGAGATATTAAAGTGGGGTGAAACTGAGCAGTATAAAAATTTGAAATCAAAAATGAAGTCAAGATCTTATATGAAGATATGCAATAGTTGCAATAAGCAAATTATTGCAGATTGGAACTACTGTAAATATTGTGGTTCCAAACAATAAAGGACAATTATAAAAAACTTTAAATTATACAGAACAAGAGTTATCATGATTAAACCGGCAGAATTTATACATCTGGAAGATGCAGCGGCATTGCGTCAATTGGAAAGCATTCCGGGATTTCCTGCGATTGCCAAGAAAGTGTTGGAATTGGGTTATGAGAAGTTGAAGTACGGATTAAATATGGCATCGACCATTCGTTTGTCTCCTACTCAGCTTCCTAAATTGTACAAGCATCTTCCACCCATTTGTGAGAAATTAGGCATTAAGGAACCGGAATTCTATCTTGAAATGAATCCTATGCCTAATGCATACACATCCGGCGATACACGAGTGTTCATCGTTGTGACATCAGGGCTTGTGGAGATGATGGATGATGAAGAACTTGATGCCATTTTGGCTCACGAATGCGGACACATCTTGTGTCGTCATGTAGTATATAAGATGGTTGCTGATTATCTCAAAATGGGGCTTGATGCGCTTGGTTTATTGGGAACGATAGCAAAACCGGTTGAATATACATTGTTGTATTGGAGTCGTAAGGCGGAGTTGTCGTGTGACAGATGCGGTAGTATCATTACGTCACCTGAAGTAGTCGCACGCACAATGGCTCGATTGGCAGGAGGTCCTAAGGCGATTACCGGTAACATCAATATGGAAGAATGGGCAACACAGGCTGATAAATATGATGAGATAAAAAACGATGGTATATGGAATAAGACATTGCAATTGGCAGTTACCATTGGAATGACTCATCCATTCAGTGCTGTGCGTGTACGTGAAATTCTCAAATGGGGACAAAGTCCTCAATATAAAAATCTAATGCAGAATCTAAAGGCTCAGGCATCGGGCAAAAAATGTCCAAAATGTAACAAAGCTGTATGTACAGACTGGGCTTATTGCAAATATTGTGGAACAAAATTAAAATAACTAAATTATGAGTGGAGGAGCAGCAATTTTAACAAAATGCTTTCAAGAATTAGATCGTATAACAAACAATGCAATCGATAATTCTATAATTAAAAACATTAAGGACTCAATCAACAAATATGCAGTAATGTCGGCTATTGCTGGTGGAGCAACTGCAGTTGTGCCTGGAGGAGCAGCAGTGGTTGCTACGATGGTTCAGGCAGGATTTATATGGTCTTTATATGTGAAGATTTCTAAAGAATTGGGCATATCAATAAGAGAAAATAAATTGAAATTTATAGCATCGGCAGCCCTCACCAACATCACTGCAAATGCAGGAATGTTAATAGCCGGTCATGTGGCAGCCACATTATTCTCCTTTATTCCAGGATTAGGGTCGGCCACTTCTTTAATTGTAGAGGCTATGATTGGTTATGTGGTCATATATGTTGCAGCAATTTTATATTTGCAATTTATAACACGATTATTCAAGGCTAATAATGGCAGTTGTGATTTATCGTCGATGGGTGATGATGAACTCAAAAATGAAATAAAAAAGGCTTCGTCGGAGTTAAATATGAAAGAAGCAATAACTGAAGGAAAACAAGCGTATAACGAGGCAAAGAAGAATGGCGATTTTGAAAGGGCCAAGAATAATCCTCAATGTCCTAATTGCAATGCAACTTTAGACAAAAATGCGAAATTTTGTTCAAACTGTGGTTTAAAAATTAAATAATAAATAGAATTATGAGTAGATTAATATTTGATTCAGAATATCTAAATGTTGAAGAATTGATTTTGGAAAATAGTAATTTCCAAAAAATGATTTCAGATAATAAAATTACTGATGATGAGAAAAAAGATCAGTCAGATAGAGTAATCGGCATTTTAAATCAGTTGGATGAGATTTGTTCTGACGAAGAGATCGAATTGATAAAGAAATTATTGGCAGAACTATGTGTGCTAGTCGCAATTAATCGAATGTAAAAATAAAACCTAAAGTTATGTTTTTCAACGAAGAAGGAATTTTGAATATTGACGAAATGGTCGTCAACAATGCATCTTTCAAGAATATTATGGAAGATGGAGAGATTACCGAGGAGGAGATAAAAGCTCAATCAGACAAGGTCGTAGCAATGCTTCACGATATGGAAGCAAAATACAGCAAAGAACAACTTGCAGAGATTAAGACCTTGCTTGTAGAGTCAAGTGTATTGTATGCAGTGTACAATTTTTATTCAATTCAGAACATTAACAGATAAGAATTATGGCAACTTTCAGTACTAAAAAGATATTATACGGTTCAACATCTTTGATTCCTATTATCGCAAACCGTATTCAAGAAGAATTCCGTAATGACGGTTATGAAGTGGCTATGGATGCTTTGAGCAGTGGTGGTTATGATATTTCCATCACAAAGGGTGGCGTATTCAAAGCTGTATTGGGTATGAAAACTGCTTTAAAAGTTACTTTGCTTCCTCAAGGTAGCAATATCCATTTTGAAGCAGGTGTTGGAATCTGGGGACAACAACTAATTCCTACTATAATTTCGATGCTTTTCTTTTGGCCTGTTCTCATTACTCAAATTTGGGGTATAGTGAAGCAGTCAAAGCTTGATGATAAGGCATTAGAAATAGCTCAAAATATAATTAATATGAATAGCAATAAAGATGCCGGCTCTACGGGTTTCATTGGTAGTAAATTCTGTACAGATTGTGGAACAAAGAATGCAGAATCGGCAAACTTCTGTTGCGGATGTGGCAAGCCTCTATAAATACTATATATGGATATTGAAAACGTAAAGAGGCTTTGTGCTGAAAAGGCTGAAGCGTTATTGAGGAAATATTTCGGCAATCTGATAAAAGAGGCTTCGGTGGATTGTCCGGAAACCATAGGAGAGTATAACTTGGATTTGCCACTTAAGGTTGAATCGGAATATCGTGCTTATTTGAAAGATTTGTGGGACGAAATAGCGCCTGATGACAAACGCACGATAGATGATTTGCTTGACAAGAAGCAATTCCGAGATATGATGACCGAAGATGATAGGGAAAGAGTTGCCGAAGCATATAGGGATGCACAGCGACGTACTTTATGGGAACGCATCACCAAGAGTAATCATAAAGATGTTACCTACTACAAAGGTTTGCTTGAAGAATATACTCGCGAGCTATTATTCTGTATGCGACACGACTTCTTAGAAGAGATAACTGGAGAGTCTATTTGAATGAATCGTTTAAAATCGGATTATTCTGTGTTGATTGGATGTCGTATTAGCCAACATTTGTAAATCATCAGATACAAGATAATTTAATAGATTTATGCCATTCCCATCCTAAAGAACATTGAAATCTGTGTAAATTATTAGGATTATTAAGAATACGTTTACTAAATTTGCTTACTATGCAATCACATTAGTTGTAGTCTTAATGAGGTTCTGACTACTCGCTAATGAAAAAATGAATTTATAGAACCTCCCACATCTGATTTGTTTATTTTGTGTTGGTCGAAAAATGCAGCTGAGAGTGAATATGTAAAAAAGAGAAGTCGCAGGCTTTATCTTTGTCCAAAAATATTGATGAGAAGAAGGGAGCATTGACTATTCACCCTATCAGCATTGAGCCACGTGCTGACCTACCAAGTGATATGAAAGAAATCTATAATTTTGAAGTGATATAGTTCATGAAAGAAGATAACGCAATATGGGTGTTTCTCTCTCACTCTAATAAGGATTTTGAGCAAGTAAGAATATTGAGGAATCTATTGGAAGATAATGGTTTTAGACCTATAATGCTTTATCTTCGTTCTAAAGAAGATTCTTCAAAAGTAGAGGAATTGCGGCAGTTGATATTTGATGAGATAGACCATCGTAATAGGTTTATTTATTGTAAAAGCTCTAATGCAGAGGCTTCAAAATGGGTAGATGAGGAATTAAAGTATATTAAGTCAAAAGATAGAATATTTGAGACAATAGATATTGAACAATCTGAGGCGAGAATAATAGAGCAATTAAATGACTTCAGAAAGAAATCAAACATTTTTATATCATGTCATCGTGATGATATTGAACTTGCAAAGTCAATAGCTAATCGACTAAAAAAATACGAGTTTAATGTTTGGAATGATTATGAAGGTATTGAACCTGGTGATTGTATTGTTGATAATATTACAAATTCATTATCCCATGCCGTCAATAATGGTTATGTAATAACATTGCTAAATGACCGAATACTCGATCCTGGTAGTTGGGTGAGAAAAGAAGTTATTACCGCTTTACACTTGGGGAAGATACATACAGAACAAGCTATCATACCAGTAATTAAGGATTCATTGTTGTGGGATAAACTTGTTGATGATGTAGAATTAGAAAGCCTATGTAAAATTAATCCAATAGATTCGTCTGACTTTGAACCAGCAGAGCACAGTGATTACATTGTAGATGAAATAATAAAAAGAATTTTGCCTCCAGGTGCAATTCTTTCTCATGCTCAAAACTTTGAAAGTGGTTTTTATGGGCATCTCGATATTGAAGAAGCGAAGAAACTTTATGCTATTTGTTTCAAAATTGCAGTGCATCAAGAACGAATAGGTAGCGATTCTGCAAATGGGATTTTGGGATATTGTTATGAGCATGGATATGGAACTGAACAGAATTTAGGTCTTGCTATTGATTATTATAGAGAAGCGGCTAAATATTTTCCAAAATATCAAGACCATTATAAACGGCTATCTCAACAATTTTACAAGAATATTTCATCAAGTATAGAAAACAAACAAGTTTTCCCCAAAGACTTAAATCTATTTTCAAAAAATAAAATTTTACATAAATGGGAACAATAGTAATTTTATTTACAGCATTACTACCAATAGCTATTTTGGTGTATTATATATACCATAAGGATAAGAATAAGCCGGAGCCTACGGGGCAATTGGTGAAGGCTTTCTGTTTAGGTGTTTTGTCGGCTCCGTTGTCATTCAGTATATCAATTCCATTAAGATTAATTGGTGCATATTCTGCCGAGACAACAAGTATATTGGGAAGCGTAAGTGCTGCATTCTTTGGTGCTGCCATTCCCGAAGAGATTGCCAAGTTCTTTATCCTTTGGCTTGTGCTACGAAACAATAAATATTTCGATGAAAAAATGGACGGTATAGTATATGCGGTGTGCGTGTCGCTTGGGTTTGCAGCAATTGAGAATATACTATACTTATTTGTACATTCAGAAAGCTTTATTACTGTAGGTATAAGTAGAGCTATTTTTGCAGTGCCGGGGCATTTCTGTTTCGGTATTTTGATGGGATATTATTATTCATTGGCTAAATTCTACCCCAAGGCACCAAAGAAAAATAAAGCTCTTATACTGATAGCTCCTATCATCGTTCATGGATTATATGATACCATATTATTCATAATTGATGTTACTCCTGCTATCAGTGGCATCTTGTTGATTGTATTCTTGGTGTTCTGTTATAGGATGTGGAAATATGGCAGTCGCCGCATAAAAGAGCATTTAAATAGAGATAAAGAAAGTGAAATCATAATTAACTAAAAACTGTGGATATGTATTGTGTACCTGATTTTCTAAAGAATAATTTTGGTGAAAAATTTTTTACGTGTGATATTTGCAATAATCTCCATAATATTTGGGGGAACATATCTAATTTAAATACAGATATGATCGGGAATTGGCTAATATTCTTTGTGCTGTTTTTAATTGTTTCCGGTCTGTTTTTATGTTGTTATCGTATTATAGAAAAGTGTTCAAAATATTTATTGCCCTCTGCAATTTTTATATGGATAGTGGGTGTAATAGTGTATATTTTTGGCTTTTATAACGAAAATGTAGCTGGGGTATCGATTGTTTTACGAGCAGTTATTTCATCGTTTAAAATGTTTGTTTTGTCGCATGACCTTGCTCGTGTAAATTCATTGTTACAGAATGATATGCTGTATATGTTGGTATTCTCTATAGTTCATTATTTTGCAGCAGTTATAGCATTTATATTTATTTTGAAATTGATAGGTTTTAAGTTTAAATCATATTTAAAAATAAAGTGGTATAAATCAGGGTATAGATTTAGGTTTATAAAAAGCAAAGAAGTTCATTTGTTTTGGGGTGTAAATGAGCATTCTCTACTTTTGGCTGAGAGTATAAGAAATGAGGAGAAATCTGAAAAAAGGAAAAAATCTAAATCCATAATTATATTTGTCGATATTGATATAGAAAATGAGGATAACGCAGAAAAGAAACCTTCTTTGACAAAAATTACAAATACTATTACAATAAAAGATAGTTATATACAGCGATTGGAAGATGTTAATGCCCTTGTTGACCATTGCTATAACGGACCGGATTCTTTAACGGATAAAAGAAGTGAAGATTGCGATAACAAACAGAATTCTTCAAGAGATAAGAGATGTGAAGATGTTTTTGGTGCATTGAAACTAAAGGATATCGGTTATATTGTGAGAAAAGTCAGTAAATGTAAATTCTATTTCCTTTCGGATGATGAAGCTCAGAATATTTCAAGTGCGCTAAATCTGTTGAATGATAAGAAAATCAATAAATCGGCAACAGCTAATGTGGAAAAGACCAACGCCTCGATTTTGTCGAATGATGAGAAAATCAATAAATCGAAGACAGATGAGGTTATTGAAATCTATGTGCATGCCCGAAAAGATGCTAATAATGAGGTGTTTGATCACTATTCTCAATATGATGATACAGCAGGAAGAATGAAAATCAAGGTGATTGACTCGGCTTATCTTTCTGTGGCTACATTGAAACAGGATGATAATTGTTTGCCTGTTAAATGTGTGAAACAAGATGATATCAAAATGGGATTTGTAAATTCTCCATTTACATCATTAGTTGTAGGATTTGGTGGAACAGGTCAAGAAGCCTTTAAATTCCTATATGAATTTGCTGCATTTGTAGACTCCAATTTGAAAAAAAGTCCGTTTAAGTGTTATGCTGTGGATGAAAGAATGGATAGAATAGAGGGGCTTGTAAGAAAAAGAATGCCTGAGATAGTAGAAGATAAAGAACTTGAGCTAAAGAAAGCTTCTGTGAATTCAGAAGAGTTCTGGACTCTTGTAGATTCTATTATAGGTAAATTGAATTATGTTGTTATTACACTTAATGATGATAAAACAGGATTATCGCTTGCTGTAAACTTATTTAAATATGCTTTGCAGCATCGAGATAAAAATCTACCTATGCTGAAGATTATGGTTAGGTGTTATGATCATAGTAATGAAAATAGGATGGATAAAGTCGTGAAAAATCTAAATAAATCAATAGAGGGACGCAATATAGAGATACAAATATTTGGGAAAGAATCGAGGCTGTATAGTTATAAAACAATAATCTCAGATGCTATTCTAAATGATGCTAAGGAATTTCATCGTGTGTACGAAAATTCGAATTTAACGGCTGAAGAACAGTGGAAGAAACGTTTTGGAAATGAAGCATTAGAAAATACTATAAAAACGAAGAACTTATCACGTTATTATGCGATATATGATTTTAATCGTAAAATAAGTCAGAATATTTCTAATGCATTGCATTGTCGAACAAAGATGATTCTTATGGGATTTGATAAAACATCTTTAACTGATTATTATGGCTATGTAAATTCTCGCAAGGAAGAAACTACAAAATATAATTGTCCCGCTGAAGCTGCACAGTTATTGCTGAATTTAGCAATTGTGGAACACGAGCGCTGGATTGCATCTCATAAGCTTATGGGCTTTACTTATGGGGAGAAAACGGATCTTGTTAAAAAGACTCATAAAGATATGTGTCCTTTTAACGAACTAAAAGATGAAATAACAAAATCTTACGATTGTAGGGTGATCGACACCACCATAAAATTGGCGTATAACGAAGCACTGAAAGAAAAACAGGAAGTCGGGTGATAGAATTTAATAAGAAATTTGTTCTATAATAGAAACACCAAGAAAAGAACAATGAAAAAGAATTATGTACCGCAACCAATGGATACAAGTGATATCCAGTTGCCAGAAGAATTGAATGAATTGATAGAACAAATGGCTAAAAATGTTCATGAGGTATGGGCACAAAGTCGTATTGACCAAGGCTGGACCTATGGAGAGGAACGTAGCGATACCTTGAAACAGCATCCTTGCTTGATTCCTTACGAGGAATTGCCGGAGGTTGAAAAGGCATACGACCGAGACACCGCACTTGAAACATTGAAATTAATAAGCAAATTGGGATTCAAGATTTCTAAAGATTAAGAAAACTAGTAAAATTTGAACTGTACTCTAAAGATTTTTGTCCAACTTTTGGGACAGAACATTTTGAAGACAAATCCGTCAATTCTTTGTGAATCTGGCGGATTTCTCTTTTAAAGAGATGGATATACTCAGAAATGGGCTTGCAATAATAGTAACCCGAATCTGTATCTTAATGGAATTAGCGCTTTTGCTATAAAGGTATTTGAGAGGTTTTAGTTCTAAATCGACTATATAATGTAACCCAATATACATGAAAAGATGGAAGATTTCCCTCCAGAACAGCGATGTAAAGGTCACTGCGAACTATTCTAACGAAGAAGAAAGCTTTGGGATGGTGGCGGAAAGATAAAACCGCAACATCTGACATATTGTCATCCGGCCACGCCACATTAGCCGCATACGGCTTAATTGCATTATTGGCAAACTTTTTGAAGAATGTAAACACTTTAATAATTCAGTTATGGCAAAAAATGGAATAAAATTAGAAACAAGAATCAAGACACGGGATGAAGTTCTTGGAGAGTTAAAGTCATTAATCAGACGTCCTGGATATATATACAGTTTGTGCTTGATATTGTTTAATGATTTTCATTTATCTCTTGAGGAACTTGGAGTTATTAACAGCAGGGAACGGCTAAGTGTTAAAGAAGTTGCTTTGATTCTAGGATACCTTGTTCAAGGAGATATCGACTTGACTTACCCTGAGACAACTGAGCACTTGATAGAGAACAAGAATAAGACATATGAGCTCCTTGAAGAATTGCATGTTACATTCATGGAACCTCAAAGAGAAATGCTTACTGAAATCCTGAATAAAGGCAGTCAGGTAGATTTTCCTTTCACTAAGTTTGAATTCTTTACTAAGGATGGCTCTATGCAGGAGGCAATATTCTATGCCGGTGATGGTGCGTATGATTTGCAATACATTGAATATCTGTCACAAAAATATGGGTTAGACCAACAATGGCTCAGGGAAAATAGAGATTTTGATTTTAAGGAAGTTTATAAGATTATAGATTCAATTCGGCAGATACAACAGAAAAAGGCAAACAAGGCAGAACATGTCAATTTAAGAAATCCTGAATTTATTGAATCCATAAAGACAGATATCAAAGGTCGGAATAAGGATAAAAAATTGAAAGAAGCTCTTGTCCTAATGGAATTTATGCAGTTCTATCATTTATTTCCACCGGTTCCAGAACATTCGGGTATTACAGAATTAGAAAGAGAAAATTTGTTTCGATTGAATTGGAACATCTTCTATGATAACTTATTGGATTTATTTATTTTGGATTACACTCAACTTTCAGAATTATGCGGAATAGATAGTTTCTTCTCGAATTTTGGAGTTACATCACCTGCGCAGAACAAAGATTTCAAGACCGTTGGAGATTACAATATATTAAATTCCAGACCAATAATACATTTGCCGGATGGCAGATGGTTCCTGCCACTTTATTATCTTCTGGCAGAGGCTGTATATGAGTCCCCATTTTATTGGATGTGCGAGGACAAAGAGTATATTCGTAAAGCTTTGCACAATAGAGGGAAAGTTGGCGAGGACATTGTTTACAATCTGCTTAAACCTGTATTTGGAGAAAATAATGTTTTTCAATCAGTAAAAATAAAGACATCAAGAGAAAAAACAGCAACAGACATTGATGTATTATGTTTGCTTGGAAACAAGGCTTTATGCGTGCAGGTAAAATCCAAGAAGATGACTATTGCAGCCAGACGAGGAGAAATAGACGCTCTAATAAAAGACTTCAAAGGGGCTTTTCAAGACGCATATGAACAAGGATTGAAATGTTGCAACTATATAGCATCTAAAGAATGTACATTCCTTGACAATAATGGGAACAAACTTCAAATTCCTGAATACATAAAGGAAATATACATAATGGGCGTGACTACAGAGAATTATCCTGCCATTGTACATAACTCATATGTGCTTTTGAAAAAGGACGAATCAAAACCGAACCCATTGTTTATTTCTGTTTTCGATTTAGAGTTGCTGGCACATTATTTACAGGATCCATACGATTTTATGTATTATGTGCGTCAAAGAATCCTATTGATGGACTATTTAAGAGCAGACGAAGAAATGGTTTACCTTGGTTACCATCTTCTTCATAAATTATGGAAGGAGCCTAAATCTGATTTTATGTTACTGGAATCTGACTATGGGAATGCCATTGACCGTAATTTTTATCCATATAAATTGGGCGTACTGGACGAGCTTCCAAAAGAGACCGATGATATCGCGAATTCATGGCGCAATGCAGAATTTGACCGTTTATGTTCTGAATTGAAATCCAAAAACATACCCGGGGCTGTAGATATCATTTTTGCTCTATTTGATCTTTGCAGTAAAACACGCGAAGATTTACTCAAGTATATAAACGCAACAAAAAAAAGGACGTTAGAAGACGACAAAATGCATTCGTTTGCTATGCCAATTGACAAACAGTTTGGTATCAGTTTTGTTTCTATTGATTCAATGTCACAAGAGCATTTAGAGACAAGGACATCTGTTTATGCTCACATAAAGAAATACATAAGCAAGGCCGACCGTTGGCTTGGATTAGGTTCATATCCACACAGTCCCAATATCATTGATTGTTATTATTACGATTCAGCTCCTTGGATATACAATGAACAAGATGAACAAACGTGTGCGGAGTTCAAGACATTATACAAATCAAGAATACTTCCAATCAACGGCAACAAGAAAATTGGGCGTAACGATCCATGCCCTTGTGGAAGTGGACAAAAATATAAAAAGTGCTGTGGAAAGCATTAGTTTAAACACATAAAACAACTTATACACTCCATGACACCGTAAGAGCGCAGAGAATGTCTGCTTACTATGCCGAGTGGCCGCCTGTTTTCGCCATTTGTAAAGGCAAAGATATATGAATAATCAATACGAAAAGTGGCTTAAAAGCCCATCGGAGGGCATTTGACCGCACGTGTCATAGGTTGTCCTATCGTGTCATATTAGGATTAAACAACAACTACCTCAAACAAAAATTATCTGCATCATTTCATTGCCGAATGATGCAGATAATTATATGATGATAGGTGTGTTTTCTCCCTACCTTTTGCGATTTTTACCCTACTTTTTTGAGTTTTTACCCTACTTTAGTGAAATCTTGTTGGCTGTTTCGCGTTTCTTGGAGTTCACGAGGTCGGCATAAATCTGTATGAGGAGTTTACAAGATTTTCCCAACCGTTTTTGTCAATTATACCCGAAAAAATGCTTGCACAAATAAACATAGCACCCTAAAGGAGTGCTATGTTAATCATTTATGATTGATTTAACTATTTGACAATCGACTATTTACTTGCCGATGCAAAATATTTTTTTAACGCCTATTTATGTTTTTGTAAGTGCTTGATATATAATATATTGCAGGGTTTTACCGAAGGACATAAGTTCGTTCGGGGGGACAAACTGGGGACTGCATTTCTGCAAAGAAACTAATACAATCTGCAAAAATGCACTTTTTTTAGATTTTTTAGCATATTTGCATTTCGTTGCATGGTAAAATGGCCTTTAATTTGAGCAGAAATTGCACCTGCGATAGCTATTAAATTTAGTGGTTTAGTTTAGTCCAATGTATATATAGAATAGAAGTAAACTAAACTGCCTTCATCGTCAAATCTAAGAGGTCTGTTATAGCAGTGGCTTTACACTCTTCTAAAATGGACTTTGTTCCTCTCATTTGCAGATGTTATGTGTTTCTTTATATCCGTCTACCTTTTAATACGAGTTTCTGAGAAGTGCCAAATATACTCTTTTTGCTTCTCAAAAGAAGAGAAATTAAACCAGATTCTGTTCATTTTTCTTTTGTCAAGCAATCAAATTTCTGAAAGCATCTGGTCTAATTTGTCCAAAGCATTATGGTAGCTTTCTTCCTCCGTTTTTGTAAGTTTCAAGTCGGTCAAGATAGTCGGATCATCAGATTCTGTTTTGGACGTATCATCTGACATTAACGGTGTGGTAGATGGTGATTCTACAGATTTTGTATTTTCAGATAGTATATGAATTCTTTTCAGTTCATTAAGATATTCGGTTACTTTTTCAAGTATAGACTCTGCCTGAAGTCTGTTTTGACTATTAGCAATACGAGCTTCTGGAGTATCATCATCTGTAAGGTATAACCCAAGGAATTTTCTCTTGCGACCTTCGAATTTATCATTTCCTAGATAGATGATATTGGATCCGAAGTTGCAGTCAAGGAAAAGCGATAGACGATTATCCTTTATCTTCCTATGTCCTATGTGAATTGAAATTGTATTGATGTTGTTGATTACGCATTTTGAAGCGTTCACCATCAAAAGTTCAGAAACGGTATTTGAAGATTTGGCCAGCGAACTAGGCAATTCAATAGGTTCGTCCTTTGATTTCTTTACAATTGGCTGTAGACCATCTTTCTTCAAGGCATCAAGCTCTGCCTTTTTCTTTTCCAAAATCTCCCTTGCTAACTCCATAGTTCTCTCATTAGCCAATTTGTCTTCAGGGGAATTTTCTGGAATTAAATAAAGACCAAGATGCTCTCTCACTCTTTCACCACGCTGCTCGTTTGATAGGTATTCAACATTACCGTTGTAGTAGTCAAGTATCAACGAGAAACGGCCTCCTTGAAGTGGCTTCTTTCGTAGCTTGACTGTGAAGCGATATGTCTTTCCCTTTTCACTCATAAATGGTATCTTGTCTAAATTGTTCTCAAAGGTAGTGATAATCCTTCACTGAACATTGAGTTAACCTGATTTTTTCCTCATTTTAGCTGATTTAGCCAAGGCATTAAGAGTTTCTTTCTTTTAAAAGCATTACCTTTGCAATCCTTTTTTGAATTTTATAAATAATCAGATAGAGAACTATGACAAAAGCAGAAATTGTCAGCGAAATCGCTGCAAAGACAGGTTTGGAGAAGCAGGTTGTATTAACTGTTGTAGAAGGTATGATGGATACCATTAAAACCTCAATGATCAATGGAAATG
>SUXH01000017.1 GCA_015061055.1 Bacteroidales bacterium | reverse complement strand
CCTTAATAAACGAGCATTTGAGTTTGACTTAAACAAATTAAGCAAAGGGGAATTTAATGTAACTCAATTATCAAAAGTACGTGATTATACTGAAATAATAAATCGTATAAACTGGCTTAAATAGATAAACAAGAAAGAATTGTTACGTACAATAGAGCCAGATGTGTTTTTTAGGTGGTGTACCTAAACGGCACACTGTAGCTTTGGTTGTTCTCGTCCGGGCGCTGAAGCACCCGGTTACCATAGATGACGCCCTGCGGGCGCGCACTTATATCTGACATTCCTCGTCCGGGCGCTGAAGCACTCGGTTACCATAGATGTCGAGCCGTGCTATCTACGTTGTAAATTGGTTGTTGTTATTCAAATATGTCGCTGTTGGAACGGCGGAGGTGTATGAATGCTTCGGCGTGTTTGCAACGGAATTCAAGTCCGCGGAATTGTTCCATTGGTATATGCCAGCCGTCGTATAGGGGTTCCATATTTTGGCTTACGTGGCATAGACAAGCCTTTTTCTTTTGTTCTGCTACAGATGTGATGTCTACGTAGTCGGTAGGATTAAATAATTGTGTTTGAGTGCCACTCATTACCTCGAAGTAATATAGCTCGAAGTTGTAGCCAAGACGACGCCAAGCGTCGTAAACAAGTAGTGAACATACCCTATGGTCGGGGTGAGAGTCAATTGGCCAATGAGTGAAAACGATGTCGGGAGTTTCGCTTGCGATAAGTTCTCGCATTTCTACGTATCGTGCTTTATTAATTTCGGTGTTACCGTCGATTTGAGTCATAAAGATAGGGCGTGCATCGAGTATTTTACAAGCATTTATGGCTTCGGGAACGCGAATGGCTGCTGCTTCGTCGTGTGTCTTGCCTTGAATGCCACCTTCGCCTTTTGTCATATACACTGATACAACTTCATATCCTGCTTTGCGGAGTAATAACATAGTCCCGCCACAACCTGTTTCGGGATCGTCGGGGTGAGCGCCTATGATTAGTGCTTTAGGTTTTTTATTGTTTCCACCTTTTGTGTTTTCGCCAGCAAATGCTTGAGTGCCAAATATAGAAGCACCGGCTATTGCTGTTCCAGCTATTTTAAGCATATCTCTTCTATTCATAATAATGAGTTTATGATTGATGATATACAAATGTAGGAATTAATTTAGAGATAAAAAAATGATGGTATCAGAAAAGTGTCCAGATACCATCATTTGTATAAAGTATTTGAGTGTTTTGCTTATTTTGCAAGTGCCTTTTTCAGTTCGTTAGCCCACGCAACATAGCCTTTACCCATTAGGTGGTAGCCGTCGTTGGTGAATTCTGCTTTAAGTTCGCCATTTTCGTCGGCAAGTACAGGAGTTAGGTCAACCCACGCGATTTGGTGCTTTTTAGCAAGTTTCTTAAGCTCTTTGTTAGCTTTTTTGAGTTTCTTACTCGCATCCTTAAATGGTGCATATTTTTCGTAAGATGAATTTACCGGGATGATGCTTTGAAGTACGATTTCGGTAGTTGGTGATATTTCTTTAATGGTTGTGATTGCTTTTTCCATTGACATAACGATAGTGTCGACGCTGAAATTGGCAGAAACATTTACTTTCTTAGCGTTTTTATCGTGATTGTAGCTTGAAAGGAGAACGATTTTTTGTGGTTTATTCTTTGCGTAATTTTTAGCGCTTGCGTGGATATAGTCGCATACGTCACCAAGGCTACGAGTCTTTACGTTAGGCATTGCAAGCAGTTCGTTCCATTCGGCATAGCCAACAAGTGTTCCACCAAGCATAATAATGTCGTTATGGCTCATAGGATAAAGCTCTGTAGGATGGAATTGGATGTCTTCGCCGACATACTTAGCTACTTCGTCGCGCCAAATCTTGTAACCATTTTCTTTTAGGTGTAGGCCATCGTTGGTGAGTTCCTTGCGTAATTTGCATTCACGATCGGCAAACCAAGGAAATAGATTGATCCAAGGCACATTGTGCTTGCGAGCTACTTGTTCGTATAGCACGTTTGCTTCAAGAACGGTAGTTTCTTCATTGAAAAGGTTCTTGTAGCGTTTGAAGTCGTTGTTGTAAGGCAATAAACTTTGTAAATAAAGTTGTGTTGTAGGACTTTCGGTTTTGATACGAGCAATAAGTTTGTCGAGAGCGCGAGCTATACTGTCGGCTCCTACGTGGTGAGAAATGTCGTTGGTACCGATGAGAAGGAAAATCTTTTT
Organism: Bacteroidales bacterium; assembly: GCA_015061055.1. Taxonomy (GTDB): domain Bacteria; phylum Bacteroidota; class Bacteroidia; order Bacteroidales; family Muribaculaceae; genus RGIG4576. The sequence continues at coordinate 54,294 of SUXH01000017.1, read as the reverse complement.
AGGTTTGCCTTTAAGTATTAAATCGGCACGATCGTATAAGCCTTGTACGATGTCGCCCACGATACCTCGATTTTTGACATTAGGATTGTTGAACATTTCGTGCCAACGTCCGCCGTTGGTAAGGCTATTGCCAAAGAAAACGATGTCGTTGCTTGTTACTGGTAGTTCTGCAAACAATGATTTACGTTGATAGTAGTAATCAGTGTACTTGTTTGCTTGGTCTTGAGCTTCTTGGGCTGTATTTTGAGCAACAGCCGACAAAGTGCAGATACTCATTACGAATGTTAATATTTTTTTGATAGTCATAGTGTTATGTTGTTAGATAGTTATAAGTTCTGAATGTACCATTCAAAAAGTGATTTCACTCCGTCTTCAATTTCCATATTATGATGCCAACCCAGACTATGAAGTTTAGATATATCGGTGAGTTTTCGCATTGTGCCGTCGGGTTTTGTGGTGTCCCAACGAATTTCACCATTGTAATTGATAGCTTTTTTACACAAATCGGCGAGTTGGGCAATAGATATTTCCTTTCCACTACCAATGTTGATGTGACAGTTGCGAATTTCTCGTTTTGCCATTTCTTGAGTGCATGGAGTAACAGGTTCTCCCTGATATGTGTCGTTGAAATTGATGTTTTCTAATATGAATACCGACGCATCTGCCATATCTTCACTCCATAGGAATTCGCGTAAAGGTTTTCCGCTACCCCAAAGGAGCAGATGGTCGGCGTGTATGCCATACTTAGCGAGAATCGCAATTATATCGCTCTCAGAGCTATCTCCATTAACGCCTTCGACCGGACGTGATGCTAAATCTTTGCGAATAGCTTCCCAATTGCTTTCGTGGAGCTGTTTTGCAAGATAGATCTTGCGTATCATAGCCGGTAGGACGTGACTTGTTTCGAGGTTGAAATTGTCACGTGGGCCATAGAGGTTGGTAGGCATTACAGCTATGTAGTTGGTCCCATATTGAAGGTTGAAACTTTCGCACAGTTTTAGTCCTGCAATTTTGGCTATTGCATAAGGTTCGTTGGTGTATTCAAGAGGAGAAGTGAGCAATTCTGTTTCTGTAATAGGTTGTTTTGCTTCGCGAGGATAGATACAAGTGCTACCCAAGAAAAGTAGTTTCTTGACGTTGTGTCGGAAACTTTCACCAATAACATTTTGCTGAATTTGCAGATTCTCGTAGATGAAGTCGGCACGATAAAGGCTGTTTGCCATAATACCACCTACGTGTGCAGCAGCAAGCACAACGTATTCGGGTTGTTCTTCGTCGAAGAAACGTTTTACAGCTGCCCCATCAAGCAAATCGAGTTCTTTGTGAGTGCGTCCCACAAGATTGGTATAACCTTTGCTTTCAAGATTATTCCATATAGCAGAACCAACAAGTCCTCGATGCCCTGCAATGTATATTTTTGAGTTTTTCTTCATTGTGATATTTGATTAACGCACACAATCAGGATTTTCTTTCACCTTTTTGATGTCGTTGTCCACCATGATGTTGATTAATTCTTCAAAAGATGTTTTGCGAGGGTTCCATCCAAGTTTTTCTTTAGCTTTAGTAGGATTACCAAGTAATTGCTCAACTTCGCAAGGGCGGAAATACTTAGGATCGACTTCAACAAGTACTTTGCCTGTAGCTTTGTCGATACCTTTTTCGTCGATGCCTTCGCCTTGCCATTCAAGTTCTATTCCTGCACGACGGAAAGCAAGTGTAGTGAATTCGCGCACGCTGTGATATTCACCGGTAGCGATGACGAAATCATCGGGCTCGTCCTGTTGGAGGATTAGCCACATACATTCAACGTAGTCTTTAGCATATCCCCAGTCGCGAAGTGCATTGAGATTGCCAAGATAAAGTTTGTCCTGCAATCCGTTTACGATACGAGCCACAGCAAGTGTTATCTTACGGGTAACGAATGTTTCGCCTCTACGTTCACTTTCGTGATTGAATAGGATACCATTAACGGCATACATTCCATAGCTTTCGCGATAGTTTTTTGTAATCCAAAAACCATAAAGTTTTGCACAGCCGTATGGGCTGCGTGGATAGAATGGGGTAGTCTCTGATTGAGGAACCTCTTGTACCTTTCCATATAATTCAGATGTACTTGCTTGGTAGATACGCGTAACTTTTTCGCGATTAAGAATACGCACTGCTTCGAGCAGACGAAGTGTGCCCACAGCATCGGTTTCGGCAGTGTATTCAGGAACGTCGAACGATACTTTTACGTGGCTTTGAGCCGCAAGGTTGTATATTTCAGTAGGTTTTACCTCACGAATGATGCGAATAAGCGAACTTGAGTCGGTCATATCGCCATAGTGGAGATTAATGGTGCGATTTTGCTTCATATCTCTCACCCATTCGTTAAAATAAAGATGCTCGATGCGTCCGGTATTGAAAGAGCTGCTTCTTCGGATAATACCATGAACTTCATATCCTTTCTCGAGTAGAAATTCTGCAAGGAAAGAACCATCTTGTCCTGTGATACCTGTAATAAGTGCTACTTTCTTGTTAGTTTCTTCCATATATTGATGTGATTTGATTCTTTGATGTTATTTAGTATTTTGATTGAAAAATGCTATAATAGCATTGGCTACACGTTTAATGTCATCATTTGTCAAGCAAGAGCCACTTGGCAAGCAAAGCCCATGCTTAAATAAATGTTCGGCACAATTGCCTCCATAGTAAGGAGCATTGGCAAATACGGGTTGCATATGCATAGGTCGCCATAGCCATCGAGTTTCGATGTTTTGTGCTTCGAGAGCTTGTCGGATATCTTCGGGTGATATATCCCAAGAACTATCGAAAGAGATTGTAGTCAGCCAAAAATTAGAGTTATAATCACTTGTTGGATTTTGCATTACCGTAACGCCATTAATGTCTTTGAGTAATTCGGTGTAAAGAGCGTGAATTTCACGACGGCGTTCCACGTGCGATTCAAGAACTTGCATCTGTCCGCAGCCTATACCTGCGCTAATGTTGCTCAATCGATAGTTGTATCCAATGACATTGTGGTAATAGTATGGCATATTTTCACGCGCTTGTGTGGCAAGGAATTTTATGTGCTTATCAGCTTGCTCATTAGGGCAAATCAGTGCCCCTCCGCCTGAAGTCGTAATAATCTTGTTCCCATTGAAACTTAAAGCACCATATTTGCCTAAAGTACCACATTTTTTACCGAAATAAGTTGAACCGAGAGCTTCGGCTGCATCTTCAAGCACAGGGATGTTGTATTTGTTTGCTATTGCAAGAATTTCATTCATTTTGGCCGGCATACCATAAAGATGTACCGGAATGATTGCCTTAGGGTATTTGCCTGTTGCTTTTTTACGGTCGATAATGGCTTCTTCAAGTGCGATAGGGCACATATTCCACGTATCGGGCTCGCTATCGACAAACACAGGTTTAGCTCCTTGGTATGCGACAGGATTGGCACTTGCAGCAAATGTGAAAGATTGGCATATTACTTCATCACCTGTTTCAACACCAAGCGCAATCAATCCCAAATGCAGAGCTGCTGTGCCGGCACTAAGTGCGACAATGTTTGGGTTCTCTAAATAATTGCCAAGAAGCTTTTCAAACTCATTTACGTTTGGACCTAATGGAACAACCCAACTATCTTTAAAAGCCTCTTCAATCCATTTCATTTCATTCCCTCCAAGATGAGGTAACGATAGGAAAATACGTGAGTTCATTCTCTAATATTTTATATATAATGCGAAGTTACGACATTTTGTTGAGAAATGCCGTAACTAAGAAGTCTTATTTTACTGAAATTGTGTTACCTGCAGTGTGTGCCGTAATTTGTGGCGCATATTGGCATTGAATAGTAGCTACACCATTGTTGAATTCGCCGGTATTGGTAACATAAGCATCATAAGTGATTATGTGAGTTCCTTTGGGTAAATAATTGAAGAATAGATTTGTTTCACTATCCTTAGTTTCGAGATAATAGCCAATACCGTCTTCATAACGATAGCCGGAAATTTGGTCGGCAGGTTCAAAGCAAGCAGGACGTTCGTCGGTAATAGTAACGTATTCAAGCTCTTTAGAGTTTTTTACTATAAGACGAATTTGAATTTTATCTCCAATCTTGATAGTGTCATTATCGGAGTAATTGATAAGTTCTTTTCTAATTGACAGCTCGTTGGTAGATGCAGCTTTTACACTATTCATCTGAGCATTATATTGGCAATATATTGCACCCCAAGAAGGATTGTTCCCATTTCGCTTGATATTGATAGTATTCTTGGTAGTCGAGTTTTCAATGTTCAGTTGAATTTTTTCATATCCGAGAATCTTATCAATTTTGGTCGTTTCAAGATTGGATCCATTTAGATTGATAGTAGGAGTTTGAACTACTTTCAACCAGTTGGTTCCTGTGCTCAGTATTGCACATACAGCTTCGGCTGCAAGGCTTGAATTACCCCAGTCGGATGTTTGTTTTTCGAGCAATAACCATTGACGGATTTGGTCTATTTCAGTAGCATTTGGTTCAATTAAGTGATATGATTGAAGAATGAGAGATGTGATTGACACTTTGCTATAGAATTGATACCAATCATTTTGAATGTTGTCCCAATATCGTCCTGTGTTTGGATTATAAATGCTAAATTGATTGATGGATTCAAGTATAGGGCGTGCTTGGTCAATCATTCCAAAGTTGGTGAGAGTGATAGCTGTAAATGCTTTGTTAGCAATATTCATTTCTTTCCATTCCTTAGCAAGAGATTGAGAAATCTTTTCATAAAGATTTTCTGCGTTTTTGTTTATAGGAACATATAAGAATAGCGAACGAGTATAGGCGAATTGTAAATATCCGGAATAATCGGATTTGTTTTTCTGTTGTTCATATAGTTTGATCAATTCATTATCGATATATTTTATTGCTTTTGCGATGATGTCGTTTAATTTATTGTTATCGCTGATAGCATTTAAAGCTTTAATTCGTCCAAGAACTTGGAGAACAGAGAGTGTAGTGTGAACTGATGATGTTGCATTAGGATACTTGTACCACACAAAACCTCCATCATGGAGTTGCAATTCAGCGAGTTTTTGAATCAGAATATCGGTTGCAACTTGTACTTTATCTTTGTCGAAAAGATTGTTAAGCTGTGACATACGCAAAGTTTGTTCTTCGCTATCCTTAATCCAAGGAGATGCAAGAAGATTACCTATTTTAATATCTTGATTTTTGCTTAACATCGAGATTAAAACTGAATCTTGCTGATTATCTTTCCAATAGGTGAGAGCTTGCGCAATTTCGGGGTTGTCGGTTGCTACTTTTTGAGCGACGAGGTTGGCAAAGATAGAGTGAACTATTTGAGTTACAGTAGTATTGTCGTTGCTGTTGATTGATGGAAGGGCTGTCGCAACATACCAAATAGGGTTGTCGCAATATTCAAATGTGATGCGAGCATTCTCAGGGAATGTAGGCAGATTGATGGTGAAATCACTTTCTTCGGGAGTTATATAGAATGGTTTGGTTTCAACGATAGGACTTACTGAAGGTAAAATAGGGACAATATCCTGTTCTCCATCGCTGAAAGTTCCATTAGAAGCCCATACTTTTACTCCAAGAACATTGATGGAGTCAGGAACTTCATAGTCTATGGATACCGGAGAAGAATGATGTTTTAAGATAATCGATAGAAATGAACTGCGTGAATAAATCTCATTGTTAAGAGGGTTGAACAGCTCGATAAAAATTGTACATCTTTGAGTCGAATCTGTGGCGTTTTGAACACTTGCCATAAGAGTAGCCTTGTCGCCTTGACGAAGGAAACGAGGTAGGTTAGGACTGACCATAATAGGTTTGCTCGCTACAATATCTTTGAGAATTGTTGCAGAATTTACGTCTTGTGTGTAGCCAACAGCTTGTAGCATCCAAGTAGTATTCATATTGGGGACATCAAACTCTATGCTAGCGTTACCTCGTTCGTCGGTAATGAGCAAAGGTTGCCAGAATGCAGTTCTTTCGTTCTCGGTGCGAATGGAAACAGCGCTTGAATTTTTATCAGATGCTGATTCGGTAATATCCAAGTTTTTATCTTGGTAAAGTAATGATTGTTCTGCTTCAAAATATGATTCATTTACATAATCGGCATTGGTTGCTTTTGCATATACTATTCCGGTGCCTCTTACTCTGATGGAACTTGCGAAATAAGATTGATTGTAAAGATTTAATTCAGGAATATTGAAAACAGGAAGCGTTCCTAAGTTTTTGATTTGTAGTTCGATTTCCGTATTCCATTGAAAGTGATTAGACGCTTTACCTACAGAATAAGGACTATAAAATGATGTTTGAGTAGAACGAGTTAAATTCTTGTGATAAAACTTCCACTCGTTGTTCTTCAAAGCATTAATCGCCTTATCTGTCATAGCGCTGATAATTGCAGCATTAGCAACAGGTTTGCCATCAATGGCAAGATGTAAAGTCCACTTCTCGTGGCTGTTAGGCGTGATTAGATTACGGAACGATTCAATAGATAATGTCGCTTGAGGTTTATCTTCTTCAGCATAAACTGAAATTTCATAAGATTGCTTAACATTATTATGAATATTGTAAAGACTGATAATGATTCTTTCTCCATCAAGCATTTCTTTTGGCATAGTATAATTGAAATGCGATAAGCCTTTACGAAGTGTAATCCAACCCTGTCGTAGAATCTTGTCGAGATAGCACACAGTGTAATAGACCGGAGTGTTATCAAATGACGAACCGATAAGTATAGTACCATTAGCTCCCGGAGCATTTTTTATAGTCTTAACAGGAGTCCAAAGAGTACTATTTATAGGAGATTCGGTGTCGGAAGGGCGATAAAGTATTAATTTGTAGTTTTGTTGAATTCGAATGGTTGTATCACTCTTTAACCACGCATTTATCGAGTATTCTCCCGATGCGATAGCAGAAAAATCAAATGTGGGATTTTCTGATCCAAACGGAATTGTAGCAACCTCCTTGCCATAAGTGTCACAAAGACGAAGAATACAAGGGTAACTTTGCGGTGCATTTTCTTCATATGAAATAAGTGAAATAGGAAGTTTTACACTTTGTGAAGCATCGGAACTTATTGTGTTGTCTCCATTCCAATTCATAACGATAGCTTTACCGATGTAAAATGTTTTTGAATTGGCAGTTTGTGTTTCACCAACATTGTCGGTAGCTGTGGCAACTATGCGATAACAATCAAAAATGTATCGATTGTGTTTATTGTAATTTTTTGTTGCCGAAGCACTGAAAGAAATGGAAAATGCTCCCATTTCATCGGTAGAAATTGTAGTATTTGCAATGCTTGAGAAATCACTATATAATGAAGCTTTTTGTAGCTCACAGAAAACTGAAACATCAGCCAACGGCATTCCACTAAATGTTTTTACTATACCTTGAAGAGTTATATTCCCATCTTCAGGATATGAATGTTTTTCTTCGATGAATTCGATGAAAAACGTAGGCGTTTTAAATTCGCTTATAGCGATACGATGGTTGGCAAGTTGTACTCCATTTCCTTCGTTAGCTAAAACGATAGAGAATTCACCGTTCAATCTGTTGGTTGGGATAGGGAAATTGTGTGTAATTCTTCCCATTTCATCGGTGATTAAGCTCACGCTTGAAATAGAATCAAAGTTGGCATCAAAGAGAGTCGCTTTCACTTTTAGATTAGTGGCAAGTTCTTTTTTGAACACATTAGTTCGATTGCACACAGCTGCCATTTTAATAGTGTCGCCCGGTCGATAGATAGCAAAATCGGTGTAAATATTGCAATTATATTGAAAAGAAGTATCGTTTTGATTGTAGAAATAACTATAATAATTCCAAGAGTAGCAATTGTCGCTACCTTTTATAAAATCAAAATAACGATAGTTGCTATTAGGAACATTTATACTGCCGTCTTCTGTCGAGATTTCGTTTAGCTTTTTAAGTTTCTTGTTTATTGGTTTAGACGCAATTCTCACACCGGAAAGAGGTTTGCCTGTGATAGCATCAACAGCAAAAACTTGTCTTGTCTTTTCAGAGCGATTACAGATTGAAAAAGAAGAAATATCGGTGACAATAAAAGAATTATATCCGTAGTTAGTTGAAAGTTCTTCTTTATTTCCATTTTGATCGATAGAATTGGCTACTATTGTATAACAACCATAGTCAAGAGGTGGGATAGTAATATGAATTGTGTCGGAAAAAGGAATAACACCTTTTATTGAGAACGTGTGAGTAGCTACAGGCTTATTTTTCATAAACTTATTGCTACGAATGTAGTCGGCATTTTCTGTTGTATATATAGCTAATTCTATGTTGTTTGTGTTTTCAGCTTGGCATTCAATCTTAATACTATCGGCAGTAGTAACGAATCTTTCAAATGATAGAGTGGCACTTCGTTTCTCTAAATTTAGTTTCTTACTTTTGATAGTTGGAGTGAATATGCTTTGAGGGTATTGTTCAATATAGTTGCTATAAATGTTGTAAAGTTTTTTGTCAGATCCTTCAAGTTTAAGTATAATAGGAGCAACATTCGGGTTGTTTTTGTATTCATCATAAAGAGATGATAACTTTAGCTGCATAGCAGAATTGTCAAGAAAGTCAGTTTTAATTGAATTGTTGAAAATCTCTTTTTCGCAGATAGCATTAATGTAAGGTAAACTGCCATTTTTGTGCGATGAAAGCAGGGTTTTATATATTGAGTTGACTTCTTCGCTATAATTTGTTTCGTTTAAAGGAGTATTAACAAAAATATTTCTAAAACTTTTAATATCCCAACTCTTGTAAATTTCAATGCTTTGATATGCGATGAAATCGAACATAGTAGGGTAGATGTTTACCGATTCATCGTTGATTTTTACGATTTTCTTGTAATCGGAAACAGGTGTGTTAATCAGTTTCTTTTTGTAGTTGAGAGCCTGATTTAATAGAAGTGAGATTTTGTTCTTAAATTGCGATGCATTCCATTCAAATACACTTGAAGGGGTGGTGTTAAGAGATGTTCTGCTTGATAATTTATATTTGTTGTTGCAATAGTAGCTGTTAAGAATTTTGGCTTCAAGGAGAAAGAGTGTAGACTTGATACATTCATCTTTCTCGGTATTAGCAAAATGCTCGATTTCATCGATGATTGTTGGCAACGAATCGGTTGAAATCATAGATTTAGCTAACGATGATTGGATGAGAGCAAGAACTATGCGCTCACCGTCATTAAGTTTGAGAGCTTTCTCTAATTCGTCGGACGCATCTGTTATTACAGATTGAGGATAATTAAAATCGGGTTGTTCAAAAGAAAACTCAATGTTAATATTCTTGTTATCAACATTAGATTTTTGTGCTAATGTATTTGTAGCAGAGATAGTGATAACTAATGTTATAATTAGATTGATTATATTCTTCATAATATATTGTTTTGTAAGTTATAACAATTACTGTTTAGAAAAAATCTCGAAACATATAAAAATAAAGCTTTTATGTTTCGAGATTAAATGAATCAATATGTTGTAAATTTTAATCGTTGTCTTGTTTTTCTTTGCTCCGCTTGTTATGGTTCAACATTTCTATTGCAAAACGATTTTCGGCACGTTTCAATAAGAATAGTTGTTTTGGTGAAAGAATATTAGCAAATATTTTGAAATATTCGTTTTCGATTTCTGCCTCTATAGCTTTCACGTCGGAGAGGGCTTTAGCAACAGCAGTGTAATGTTCGTCGGTTACTTCATTTTGTTCTTTTGACAAATCAGTTGCCATTTGTCGTGCATTTCTATTAGCTTGAAATACTTTCTTCTCCATTTCGGTGTAGAGTGGAATAAACACTTTACTTTGCTCATCGGTCATTTGAGTTTCTTTGATAAGGAACGTGTGCTTAAAGTTTTTCACTTCCTCCATCCATTTGTTGGGTTGAGATTTGTTTTCTTGAGCAAAAAGGAAACAACTTTGAGCGAATAGCACAGAGAATAATATAGCTATAGAAAAGACTTTTTTCATAAAACAGAGAGATATTTAGTGTACTATTATGGTAAATCGTTAGCTTCGTCGGCAGCCACACTATCTTTATAGGTGTAAATATCGTATTCCGATATATCACCATACATTAAGATTTCATCGATATTTTCTTCGTATTGGAATCCTGCCACGATGTCGAGGTTGTATTGCCCGTTTTTTGATGTACGGGCAAGGTCGTTAAAAATCCACATCATACACCATATCCCGGCAAACATTGCAGCAAGGTAAACATAAGGACGTAAACGATTCCACATTGTGGGTTTTACTTCGGGAATTATGCTGTGCTGAGGGATAATTTCTTCCATTTTTGAAGTGAAGTCTTCAAAATAGTTCCCCGGCACTTTAAAACCCGATTGGTGTCCAACTTGTGATAATATGTCAGATTTTTTACTTTTCATTTCGTTAGTTTGACAAAATAAAGGGATAATGGTTTAATTGGTTTCAGAGAAAAAATCTTCAATTTTTTTAGAAGCGTGATGATAGGAGGCTTTGAGAGCACCAACTGATGTGCCAAGAATCTCCGACATATCTTCATATTTCATCTCATCGAAGTATCTCATATTGAAAACAAGTCGTTGTTTTTCGGGCAGTCGATTAATGGCTTTTTGCAATTCATATTGCAAGTCGTCGCCATCAAACCACTCGTCGGCTTGCAGATTGTTGATAAGGAATGAATCTTCGTCGTCGATAGATGATGTGTGCTTGTTGCGCTCTTTGTTGAGGAATGTAATAGATTCGTTGATAGCTATTTTGTACAGCCAAGTAGATAATTTTGCATCGCCTCGGAAGTGATTGATGTTTACCCAAGCCTTAATGAATGTTTCTTGCAGAATATCGTTGGTGTTTTCGTGGTCGATTACCATACGACGAATCTGCCAATAAAGAGGCTGGGTGTAATGCCGCATCACTTTATTAAAAGCTCGTTGTCGAGTGTCCTCGTTGCGTAACTCCTCGATGATTGTTTCTTCGTTATAGTCTTTCTGAGTCATTAAAAACTAAATTTGATGTAAATTTAATGCAAAGTTTTGAGTTTATGGCAAAATGGACGTAAAATGTTTGTGAAAAGAGCTAAAAAAAGCGTTGATTCACAATAAAATCAACGCTGTAAATAAAAAATCAACTGTATTGTATCATTAGTTTGTCGGTAGAGAATCGGATTCAAACATATATGCAGTAGATTTTACTGAGTATAAACGATTTGCTATAGTGTTGTTGCATAGGAAATTAATAGAAAGTTTGCCACCTGATACAGATGCAGTTAGATTTTTGATAGGGTAGCTGTCTACTGGAGTTTGTTCTGAATTGTTTAGGCAAGGAATCAACTCTTCACATGTAAAATCAAATCCAGATGCAGTAGAAGTGAAAGAAACGCTCTTGAAAATCATATTCATAGCAGGCATACCATCAGCAAATTTTACATTATAAAGATAGATATCAGCAAGGTTTGTTTCTTGATTTAGGACGATAGCATATTTTGTTTTGTTGTAGTCAAAATCGGTCGTAGTACTACTGCTAACAATGTCTACTACATGAGTGTTGCTGTCATGTTCAAATGTAGATGGATTTGGGTATGCATTAATAGTGAAAGCATTGTTTACTACAAACGAAACCATACTTGTACTAATATTTGTAACAGAGGAATGTGCAATACGACAAGCAAATGAAGTAATTGTATAATCATTCATTGGGGTGCCACCAACTTCAGGAATCAAATCAGTTGCATTTATTTTAACTCCGGTCATAGAAGACGTGAAAGGGACATTTTTAAGATCCATAGTGATATTTGGCATCATAGGGCTGAATTTTACATCTTTAAGTGTGATATCAGCGGTGCCATTATTATAGTTAAGCTCATAGGTGAAATAAGTGGGTTCATAAGTTGTCGTTGCACCGTTTTTGCTTGTAACGCTATAAATGTGTTGCAATACTAATTTTTCATTAAAGTTGTTGTCGTCTTCGTTTGTGCAAGATGTTGTGAATACTGCGAAAACTAAAGCGATTAAATAAAATACTTTTTTCATAATTAATACTTTTTATTGTGGATTAGTTAATATTTATTCTTAATGTGGCTCCTATTATACGAGGTTTGCCACGTTGTAAAAACGCATTGCCAATCGATACGAAATAAAATGTGTTGAAGTCGGTATCGGTGAGGTTTTGCGTCCATAGGTCAAAGGAATAATCTTTGTTTTCAAATCTAACTGATGCACCCACTGTGGCATAGAAAGGTTGAGACATAGAGTTGCTTTCGTCCCAATAAATTTCGCCCACGCCTTTTACATTGGCATTGAGGGAAATGCTTTCGAGCCAAAAAACATTTGTGGGTATTTTGTAGCTTGCTGAAGCAAACATTGTGTTGGTAGGTGAATATGGTATCTGTTTGCCCGCAAAATCCTGTTGCCCATTGTTGTATTCAATAAATTTGGCGTTGGTGTAACCATAGTTGGCATTGAACTCCAAATTTTGTGTGGGAGTGTATTTGAGCGATATTTCAGCGCCAAAACTTCTCGCTTTTCCGGCATTGCTCATAATGCGACCGGTGGTGTTTCCATCGGGAAACCGAGTGAGTTGTTGGTCGGTGCATCGAATGTAGAATGCCGAAATGTCGGCAGTGAAATTGTTGTTGTCGGTAGTGAGGTGAGTGCCGAGCTCAGCATTCCAACTTTGTTCGGGTTTGTATCCCACAACTTGATTGATGTCGTAGCTTGCGCTTAGTCCCATTACGCCCATAAGTCTTTGTTGTAGCACGTCGCTGAACATTTGGGTGTTGAATCCGCCTGCTTTATAGCCCTTTGCAAGGCTGAAAAATATTGTGGATCGATTCTTGGTGGGTAATTGGTATATTGCTGATATCTTAGGTAATAACTGAATGAAATCTTTGCTTATATCGCCTGTGTCGTGAATGTTGACAGGGCTGTTGGCAAAAAGGTTATTTGGACCGACACTGCCTTCGTAGGTGGAGTAGCTTGTGTTGCATTGGCTTAGATAAGAAAGATCGGTTTTCTCGTAATCAAGACGCAATCCTGCTGTGAAAATCCATCGGTCAACAGAATAGGATGATTGATGATAAAGTGCAAGCCCGTAATTGGGGTTCTCAAACTCACTTTCCAACAAGAAACTGCGAGTGTCCCAATATATAGGGTAAGACGGGACGGCATTGTTGCGATTATTTTCAATGAGTTGCTCAATACCATAGTCCTTGAATGCCACCGGAGCACTCATATCAAGATGCTTATAGAATCCAAATGCTCCAAGAATCCATTTGTATTGATTGCTGTCGTTTCCTTTCAAGATGAAGTCCTGAGTTATGGTGGATTGCTTGCGTGCTTGAGTGAGAGTAAAATAAGACAATGGCAAGAAATCCTGATCGAGAGTCATATTATCATCAATGTATTGAAAACTTGTGATGCTTGATAGTGTGAAATGTGGAGTAATCCAACGAATTGTCAATCCGTCGTTAAAAGAGTTGCGGCGATAGAAACAAGTGTCGTTATATGCTATAATTCCGGTAGTTGCAGATTCATAAGGGTAACCACCTTGTCGAAGTATGGAGAAGTAGAACGTGTTGTCGATGTGTAAGTTACGTGAAGGTCTCCATTGTAATTTGAATCGTCCTCCCCATTGACGTTCATTGTCACACTTTTCGCCGTTAGATTCATTGATAAAAAAACCATCGGTCGAAGAATATTGTGCTGTGAGACTTGCACCTAATTGGTTGCTGAATTTATTGTAAACAGAGACGGCTGCTTTGTAAGTGTTGCCCGATGCATATTCTGAGAGAATGCGGACGCCTTGATAGGAGAGAGGAGAAAGAGTGTAAATATTGATAAGCCCACCCATCGTGTTACGCCCGAAAAGAGTGCTCTGAGGACCACGTAATATTTCGATGCGCGCAATATCGATAATGTCGAAATCATAGTTGTTTTTATCCATTATTGGAATGTTGTCGATGTTCATTCCAATAACCGGCTGGTCGATTCGTGTACCCATACCACGCACATAGATTGATGATGTGATACGTGAACCATAATCGGGAATGTGTAGGTTGGGCGCAATTTCACTGATATTTTTCGCTGAAATGATATTGAACTTCTCGATATCGCGACCTTTGATTTGGGTGTTTGCCGTACCCGATTGCGTCAAGTTGACATCTTGCTTGATTGCCGATATTGTGATTTCATTGAGGAAAAGAGTTGTGTCGACAGAGTGTTCCTGCGCAAATGTGGCAGAACAAAACGCTATTGCAAGTGAGCATACAGTTGCGATTGGTTTGGATATATTTATAATAGAACATACCATATCGGTTGCAAAGTTACTAACCGCTTTCGATGCTTACAATAGCTAAAAGTAGTGATTTATTATGCTTGAATTATGAGAAAAGTTTTTTGAATTTAGTTATAAAAGAATCCTTTTTGGGACCTTCGTAGTGAGTTCTCATATTAACTTTTTCTTTATGTGATAATTGATAAGCAACTAAGCCCTGATTGCTGTTGTAAAATAGCCGGTGCATAGCACTACATCCATAAGTGGTAATACCCGGTATAGGAGAAATCTCGGGGTCGATGACTATGTAGATTGTTAAGGTGTCGTTATCGAGTTGGTAAGATGTGCGAATCTCGTATTTTTTGTCGTAATCTCTCCAGTAATGTGTCTCGTATCCGGATAATTGAGGCATTTTTATTTCAGTAAAATTGAGTATATTATTAAATTGGTATAATAACATACTCATTTCAATTGATTGAGCAGTTGGTGATGGTACATCTTTAAGTACGCAATATGTGTCGAAAAGAATTTTTTCTAATAGTTGTTTTTCTCGACAGGCAACTTTATATCTGCTAAAAGGTAAAAACATATTGTTGAGTTTTGAATTTATAATAAGAAGTGAAAGTAATTGTAGTAATGCAAAATTAATGAAAATAATAAATTCGTTCAATAGAAGTACTTGAAAAATAATGTTGTTGAAATTTATTTAAGAAACTTCTTGGTATAATTAGTATAAATGGAAAAGAATTGTTACCTTTGCAGAGTAAAATGGGATGTAGACATTATGGGCTGTAGATAGAATGATTGTTAAGTCTCATTTTGCGATTAAGTACTTAATTGAGATTTTGATGTTCTTACAATGTAATGCAAATATTACAGTAGAGGGTGGCGTGTGCGTAAATGTAGGCGCTATTTGTTGTGTTTGTAGGAGTAGAGCATCGGTTAGATGAGTCTTGACGCAAGCGGAGGCATGTGTTTTGGCTCATATGTTTTTTAAAGAGAAAAATTTAAATGAAATAATAATATTTTATGGAGTTATTAAGTATTCAAAGTACTACGCTTATGACTACTGCAGTGCTTACCGGTGTGGGCTTGGTGGCTGCTGCGCTAATCATAGCTGCGTTAATATCGCCAAAGTCTTACTCTTCGCAAAAGGGTAAGTCCTACGAATGCGGTATTCCTACGAGAGGAGAGAGCATGATGCAATTCAAAGTAGGTTACTACTTGTTTGCGATTTTGTTCTTGATGTTTGATGTGGAAACAGTGTTCTTGTTTCCTTGGGCAGTAATATGCAAGACATTGGGAACTGCCGGTCTTATTAGCGTAGGTATTTTCTTGGCAGTATTAATCTTGGGCTTGGCTTACGCTTGGCGGAAAGGAGCATTGGAATGGAAATAAAGATAAAGAGTATGAAACGCGAGGATTGGAAAGATAATGAATATATCGACCAACTCGTTGAAGAACTTAATGCAAGTGGAGCAAATGTTGTAGTGGGTACATTGGATAAGCTAATCAACTGGAGCCGCGCAAACTCTTTATGGCCTTTGTGCTTTGGAACAAGTTGCTGTGCTATTGAGTTTATGCACGCAGCGGCAGCGCGTCATGATATGGCTCGCTTTGGCTTTGAAGTGTTGCGTAATTCCCCACGTCAAGCCGATTTGCTTATGATTAATGGTACAATTACTTATCGTATGGCGCCTGTCTTGATGCGTTTGTATGAACAATTGGCAGAACCTAAGTATGTGATAGCAACAGGTGCTTGTACAATTTCCGGCGGTCCGTTCATCGGTTCTCATTGTGTGGTTCAAGGAGTGGACCAATTGTTGCCGGTTGATGTATATATCCCCGGTTGTCCTCCACGTCCTGAAGCAATGTTCTATGGAATGATGCAATTGCAACGTAAAATCAATGCACAAAAGTTCTTTGGTGGAGCAAATCGCAAAGAAAAATTGAAAGATTTCTTGGCAAAACATCCGGAAGAAGTTGAGGCAATGAAATAAATTGAAGCAAGAGAGATTAAGAAATAGTAAAAATTAGCTAAAAAGATACACATATATATAATATGGTGAATTTACAAGAAAAAATCGCAAGCCTATGCCCATCGGCTACATTTGAAGAAGGTGAATACCTTCTTGTGAATGTTGACGATAAGGAATGGTATTCTTTGGCAAAATCGCTGAAAGAAGAACTTGGCTTCGACTATTTGGTGTCGGTGATTGGTGTGGACTGGAAAGAGACACTGGGCTGTATGTATTATCTCACATCTACTGCAACAAATGCAAAGGTGAGTGTAAAGGTGGCTACTGCCGATCGTGAAAATCCTATGCTTCATAGTGTGAGCGACTTGTGGAAAGTGGCATTGATTCAAGAACGTGAAGTATTCGACTTCTTTGGTATCGTGTTTATCGGTCATCCGGATATGCGTCGCTTGTTTATGCGTACCGATTGGGTGGGTTATCCATTAAGAAAAGACTATGACGATAATCCTGAATTGAATCCTATTCGCCTTGATGCTGAAGAAAATGAAGATAACAGCTTCGTTGTAACCGAAGAAGATGGAAAATTGACAAAGAAAGAGTATAAGATCTTTGGTGAAAATGACTATGTGGTAAACTTTGGCCCTCAACACCCATCTACTCACGGTGTGATGCGTCTTCGCTGTGCTATCGACGGAGAGACTATTAATAAGGTGATACCGGTGTGCGGATATATACATCGTGGTATTGAAAGATTGTGCGAAAGTAAGTCATATCCACAAACATTGTTTTTCACTGACCGTATGGACTATATGAGTTCGTGCCAAAATCGTCACTGCTTGTGCTTGTGTATCGAAAAGGCTCTCGGTCTTGAGATTCCTCATAGAGTGCAAGTGATTCGTGTGATGATGGACGAATTGATGCGTATGTCATCTCACTTGTTGTCATTCGGTTGTATGGCAATGGATATGGGTGCAACAACTGCATTCGTGTATGGATTCCGCGAAAGAGAACAAATTCTTGATATATTAGAAAAAACTACAGGTGGACGTATGTCGCAACACTATCATGTGATTGGAGGTGTAGCAGCCGATGTACACCCTGATTTTATTAAGGACGTGCGTGAACTTTGTGCTATTATGCCTGAACGTGTGGCAGAATATCATAAGTTGTTCACCGGTAACATCATTACAGAAAAGAGAACACAAGGCGTAGGCGTAGTGTCTAAGGAAGATGTAATAAGCTATGCTACAAGTGGCCCTAATGGACGTGCTTCCGGTTGGGCTTGTGACGTTCGTAAGCGCACCCCATATGCTGTATATGACGAATTGAAGTTTGATGAAATAGTTTACACTGAAGGTGATAGCTTTGCTCGCTATATGGTGAGAATGGATGAAGTAATGCAATGTGTGAGCTTGCTTGAACAACTTTGTGATATGCTTGAGAAGGAAGAAGGCAATGAAATAGCTGCTCCAAAGGTGCCTAAGATGATTAAGTTGCCTGCTGGTCATTGGTTCCAAGAAGTGGAAGCAAGTCGTGGTACATTCGGTGTGTATATCGAAAGTGATGGAGGAAAGAATCCATATCGTATGCATTTCAGCAGTCCATGTTTGAATCACGTAGGAGCAATTGATACATATTGTGCAGGCTATAAGATTGCTGACTTGATTACAATTTCGGCATCAATGGACTACGTAATTCCGGATATTGACCGATAGAGATTAATTGATAATAGAAACTTAAAGAAAAAATAACAGATATGTTTGATTTCAGTATAGCTACAAGCTGGTTGCATAATTTCCTTTTGAGTTTTATGCCAGGTTGGCTAACAACAACAGTAGAGTGCGTGCTAATTGGTGTGGCATTGCTTCTTGTGTATGCTCTATTGGCGTTGTTCTACATTATTTATGAACGTAAGCTATGTGCTTGGTTTCAATGTCGTCTTGGTCCTATGCGTGTAGGTCCTTGGGGAGCTTTGCAAGTATTTGCCGATATGTTCAAGATTCTTATTAAGGAGCTTATACGTCTTGAAAATATTGATCGTTTCTTGTTTGCTCTTGCTCCATATCTTGTGATTATAGCATCAATGCTTACATTTGCGTGCTTGCCATGGGGTAATGGATTGCAAGTAATCGATTTTAATATCGGTGTATTCTTTATGATAGCCGCATCTTCAATAGGTGTCCTTGGTATATTGCTTGCCGGATGGTCAAGTAACAATAAGTATACACTTATCGGTGCTATGCGTTCCGGAGCACAGATGGTAAGTTATGAGTTGTCGATCGGTCTGTCAATATTGACAATGGTTGTTCTTGCCGGAACAATGTCGATTACAGGTTTGGTTGAGGCACAAGCTGATGGTTGGTTCTTGTTCAAAGGTCATATCCCTGCATTTATTGCATTCGTAATCTATTTGATTGCGGCAAATGCTGAAACCAATCGTGGCCCATTCGATATGCCTGAAGCCGAACACGAACTTACAGCCGGTTATCACACTGAATATTCGGGTATTCACTTTGGATTCTTCTATTTGGCTGAGTATTTGAACCTATTTGTGGTGTCGGGTATTGCATCATTATTGTTCTTGGGAGGTTGGATGCCATTGCATGTTCCCGGATGGGAAGGCTTTAATGCCGTAATGGATTACATTCCATCGGTAGTGTGGTTCCTTGGAAAGGCATTCTTTATTTCATTCTTGTTGATTTGGTTCCGTTGGTCATTCCCACGTGTGCGTATTGACCAAATGTTGAAGTTGGAATGGAAATATTTGATGCCAATAGGTCTGTTCAACTTGATATTGATGACTATTATTGTGATGTATGATTTACATTTCTAAAAATCATAGAATTAATTAAAAATACTTATATAAACGTTGCTATGAACAAAAATATTGGAAAAATAGCACAAGTAATCGGTCCGGTGGTTGACGTTATTTTCGAAGGAGAAGGTAATGCAGTACCAGCCATCTATACATCACTGTGTGTGAAACGTGAAGATGGCTCGGAATTGATTCTTGAAGTGGAACAGCACGTCGGCGAGGATACAGTGCGATGTGTTGCTATGGAAAGTACTGATGGATTGCAGCGTGGAATGGAGGTGGAAAGTAAAGGTATGCCTATCTCTGTGCCAACCGGTGATCAAGTAAAAGGACGTTTGTTGAACGTAGTAGGTGAGCCAATCGACCACTTGAAAGCAATGGAGGAAGGATCGGCACGTCGTTCGATACATCAGCCTGCGCCTGCATTTGCAGACTTGTCAATCAGTTCGGAAATCCTATTTACAGGTATTAAGGTAATCGACTTGCTCGAACCATATGCTAAGGGAGGAAAGATTGGTTTGTTTGGAGGAGCCGGAGTAGGAAAGACTGTGTTGATTATGGAGCTTATTCATAATATTGCGCATGGTCATAATGGATTCTCGGTATTTACCGGTGTTGGTGAGCGTACACGTGAAGGAAATGACTTGCTCCGAGAAATGATTGAGAGTGGGGTTATAAAATATGGTGATAAGTTTAAGGAAGGTCTTGAAAAGGGAGAATGGAACCTTGAAGATGTGGATATGTCGGAAGTGGCAAAATCGCAAGGAACGCTTGTGTTTGGTCAGATGAACGAACCACCGGGAGCACGTTTGCGTGTTGCTCTTTCAGGGTTGACTGTTGCCGAACAATTCCGCGATCAAGATGGTGGAGGTAAGGAAATTTTGCTATTCATCGACAATATTTTCCGTTTCACTCAGGCAGGTTCTGAGGTGTCGGCGTTGCTTGGACGTATGCCATCGGCTGTAGGTTACCAACCAACATTGGCTTCGGAAATGGGTGCATTGCAAGAACGTATTACATCAACCAAGTCGGGTAGTATTACATCGGTGCAAGCTATCTATGTTCCTGCCGACGACTTGACTGACCCGGCTCCGGCTACAACGTT
The DNA here is from genome assembly GCA_015061055.1 of Bacteroidales bacterium. Classification (GTDB taxonomy): domain Bacteria; phylum Bacteroidota; class Bacteroidia; order Bacteroidales; family Muribaculaceae; genus RGIG4576. The sequence continues at coordinate 34,144 of SUXH01000017.1, read as the reverse complement.
CAGCTTCTTGGATGCAACTACAGTGTTGAGCCGTAAGATTAGTGAGCTTGGTATTTATCCTGCGGTAGACCCACTTGATTCTACATCTCGTATGCTTGATCCTCACTTGGTGGGTGAAGAACATTATGAAGTAGCTCAAAGTGTGAAGAAATTGCTTCAGAAATACAATGAATTGCAAGATATTATCGCAATCCTCGGTGTCGATGAATTGAGTGATGCCGATAAGCTTGTGGTGGCACGTGCTCGTCGTGCGCAACGTTTCTTGTCACAACCATTCTTTGTTGCCGAACAATTTACCGGTCTGCCCGGTGTTATGGTGCCATTGAACGAAACTATTCGTGGTTTCAAGATGATTTTGAATGGTGAAATGGATGAGTACCCAGAACAAGCATTCTTGAATGCCGGAACAATCGATGAAGTGATTGAAAAGGGTAAGAAGATGCTTGCAGAAGTTAAGAAGTAACAAAATATTAATTAGATAAATATGACACTGAATATAATATCGGCTGAGAAGGTGGAATTTACCGGTGAAGTAACAAAAGTTACTATGCCGGGAACTCTTGGATTGTTTACAGTGCTTGAGAATCACGCAGCCTTGATTTCTTCGCTCGTTGCCGGCAAGATGGTATATACCATTGAAGGCAAAGATGTGGAATTAGAAATTAAGGGAGGAATTGCCGACGTTAATCACAATGTGGTTTCAGTGTGTTTGTATTAAATCTGTGTGTTATGAAGAAAATACTGACCATATTAATGTCTTTGATGGTGCTGAGTGCAATGAGTCCTGCGACTGCGTTGGCAAGTGAGCATTCATCGGGGGGTGTTGACCCTAAGGGCGTGATATTTCACCACCTTGGAGACCAATACGGCTGGGTAGTTCCGTTTTCACATCATCACAATATTCCTCTTCCGATAATTGTGATTGATGACGAAGGAGGTTGGCATATGTTTAGTTCAGCACGCTTGGAACACGGAGCAACATACGACGGATTTAAGATTGCAACCGAAGGAGAATATAACGGCAAAGTTGTGGGGGTGAAGGCTGATGGCTCGGAATATCGTCCTATAGACATCTCTATCACGAAGAATGTAGCTGCGTTGTTTATTTCGGCATTGGTGGTGGTGTTATGCGTGATGTGTATACACCGTTGGTATAAGAAGAATCCTTTGAAAGCACCACGTAAGGGAACGGCTCTTCTTGAGTTGATAGTTGAATTTGTGTATGGCAATGTTATACGTCCTACACTTGGTAAGAAAGCAGCTAAGTTCGGTCCATATTTGCTCACTGTGTTCTTCTTGATATTGGTGATGAACCTATTAGGATTGATTGTGATATTCCCCGGTGGTGCAAACTTGACGGGAAATATAGCCGTAACGCTCGTGTTGGCGTTGTTCACATTCTTTATGACCAATGCATTCGGTTCAAAACACTACTGGAAAGAGGTATTCTGGCCTGATGTGCCAATGTGGCTTAAATTTCCGTTGCCAATTATGCCAATGATTGAGCTTTTCGGATTGTTTACAAAGCCTGCGGCATTGACAGTGCGTCTGTTTGCCAATATGATGGGAGGACACATCATCGTGCTTGTGTTGACATTGCTCATTTTTATATTTGGCGCGTTTGGTCCTGTCGCAACAGGAGCAACAACAGTGGTATCAATGCTGTTCTCGCTCTTTATGCTATTGCTTGACGTGTTGGTGAGCTTTATTCAAGCATTCGTGTTCACTATGCTATCGGCATTGTTCATCTCGCTTGCTCAGGAAGAAGGGCATCATAGCGAAGAGCACAATTAACGAGAAACTATAAAAACAAAAAACAAAAAAATAACAAAAATATTAACTTTAAAATTTTAGAATTATGTTAGGAATGATTTTAGCTCAAGCAGTAGAAGCTGCTCAAAGTCTTGGTCTTGACCGTCTTGGTGCTTGTATTGGCGCAGGTATTATCGCAATTGGTGCAGGTCTTGGTATTGGTAAGATTGGTGCATCGGCAATGGAAGCTATTGCTCGTCAACCAGAATCGGCAGGCGACATTCGTAGCAATATGATTGTGATTGCAGCACTTGTAGAAGGTGTGGCACTATTCGGTGTAATCGTTTGTCTATTAACATTATTTGTTTAAATAAATTAGAATGGAACTGTTCTCGCCTGATTTCGGCTTGATATTTTGGATGTTTGTGACAGTTCTCCTCTTGGTAGTACTATTGGGGAAATATGGCTGGCCATTTATCGTTAATTCACTCGAAGAACGAGCTGCACTTATCGATAAGGGAGTGGAATATGCCCAAAATGCAAAGGAACAATTGGAGACTGCTCAACAAGAAGCTGCAAAATATGTAAGCGAAGCACAGAAACAGCAAGCTGAAATCTTGCGCGAAGCTGCAAAGATGCGAACTCAAATCATTGAGGAAGCCAAAGAAGCCGCAGCCAAAGAAGCTAAAAAGGTTATGGATGCAGCAAAAGTGTCGATAGAGCAGGCGCGCAAGGAGTCAGAGTTGCAATTCCGCAGTGAGGTGAGTCAATTTGCGTTACAAATTGCCGAACAGGTGGTTCGTCGTGATTTGGCTGATGATAAGTCACAAGCCGAGCTTGTGGATAAATTGTTGAACGAGGTTGAGACTAAAAACTGATAGTTATGAATGATGGACTTATTCCAAATCGGTATGCAAAAGCATTATATAAGTTTGCGATAGAAGAAAACGCAAGCGAGGAAGTGTATTTGCAGATGAAGCGACTGTCGGAGAGTTATGAGGCATTGCCAGATCTTAAAAAGACAGTTGACAATCCGTTTTTACCCATAGCCGATAGGGAAAAAGTGCTTTTGTCGGCATCGGGAGCCGAAAAGGACGGATGTCTAGACAAATTCATCTTGATGGTAATTAGGAACAACCGCGAAAGTGCTATGCGCGAAATGGCATTGTCTTACGGACGTATATATCGTGAGGCAAACAATATAGCGCAAGTAAATATCACAACGGCAACACAATTGCCTGAAGATAAATTGTCGCAGATAATAGAAGTGGTGCAACATCAGCTCGAAGGTAAAACAATAGAGCGCACAGTGATGGTAAATAAGGAACTTATAGGTGGATTTACAGTACAAGTGGATTCGATGGTGCTTGATGCTTCTATTAAAAATGAATTAAAGAAATTGCGTTTAAAACTCTTAAAGAGATGATTAATCCAAGCGAGGTATCAGAAATATTAAAAAAAGAACTCAGTGCAGTCAATGCAAAGGTATCTTTTGAAGAAGTGGGCACTGTGCTTAGCGTGGGTGATGGCGTGGCGCACGTATACGGTCTTGAAAACGTGAAAGCAAATGAGCTTGTTGAATTCGAGAATGGTGTAACAGGCGTGGCTATGAACCTTGAAGAAAGCAATGTTGGTGTAATTCTTCTTGATAAGGTAAATGAGGTAACTGAGAATATGAGTGTGCGTCGTACAGGAAAAATCGCGTCGATTGAAGTTGGCGAAGGATTGCTCGGACGTGTAATCAATATGCTTGGTGAACCTCTCGATGGAAAAGGTCCTATCGAAGGTAAGATGGTGAGATTACCGCTTGACCGTAAGGCTCCAGGTGTAATCTTCCGTCAGCCTGTAAACCAACCGCTTCAAACCGGTATTAAGGCTATTGACTCGATGATTCCAATAGGTCGCGGACAGCGCGAACTTATTATTGGCGACCGCCAGATTGGTAAGACAGCTATCGCAATTGATACTATTATCAATCAAAAAAGTGGTTATGACGCAGGAAAACCTGTGTATTGTATATATGTAGCAATCGGTCAGAAAGCATCTACCGTTGCACAGATTGTGAATGAACTTAAAGAACATGGAGCTCTTGATTATACAGTAGTAGTAGCTGCTACTGCATCTGATTCGGCATCAATGCGCTACTATGCACCATTTGCCGGAGCTGCTATCGGAGAGTATTTCCGTGATTCAGGTCGCGATGCTCTAATTGTGTATGATGACTTGTCGAAGCAAGCAGTAGCATATCGTGAGTTGTGTCTTATCTTGAAGCGTCCTTCGGGTCGTGAAGCATATCCTGGTGATATCTTCTATTTGCACTCTCGTTTGCTTGAGCGTGCGGCAAAGATTATCGATAACCAAAAGGTGGCAGAATCGATGAATGACCTTCCTGAAGATATGAAACCTCTTGTGAAAGGTGGCGGTTCGCTTACAGCTCTTCCAATCATCGAGACACAAGCGGGCGACGTGTCGGCATATATTCCAACTAATGTGATTTCGATTACCGATGGTCAGATTTATCTTGAATCGGCTTTGTTCAACAATGGTGTACGTCCGGCGGTGAACGTAGGTATCTCTGTGTCGCGTGTGGGTGGTAATGCACAAATCAAATCGATGAAGAAGGTGGCAGGTACATTGAAGATTTCGCAAGCTCAGTTCCGCGAGTTGGAATCGTTCACGAAGTTTGGTGGCGATATCGACCCTGTAACGGCTATGACAATCGACAAGGGACGTAAGAATGAGCGTCTGTTGATACAGCCACAATATTCACCTGTTCCTGTAGAAGAGCAAATTGCTGCTATCTATTGTGGAACTCAAGGCTTGATGAGTGAAGTGCCTCTTGAAAAGGTGGCAGAGTTTGAAAAGTTGTTTATTCAAACATTGAAGGCAAAATATCAAGCAGAAGTTCTTGATGTGCTTAAGAGCGGTGTCATAAATGATGATGTAACAGCAAAACTTGCCGAAGTCGCAAAACAAGTAGCAAGTAATTTTAAGGAATAATAATATACTATGGCAACATTGCGCGAGTTAAAAGGACGTATCACCTCCGTAGCATCGACAGAGAAAATCACCGGTGCTATGAAGATGATATCGTCGGCTAAAATGCATAAGTATGAGCAAGCGTTGAAGCGTTTGGTTCCATTTCGCAGTCAAATTCAGACCGTTATAAGTCATTTGCTGGCTGCCGATGGAGAATACACTTCACCTCTCATCGAGGAGCGTGAAGTGAAGCGTATCGCGTATGTAGTATATGGTTCGGACGATGGCTTGTGTGGTGCTTACAATAATAATATATACAAGGGTCTTCTTGAATATGTGGAAGCGTCACGCGAGAAATACGGAAAAGATGTGCAGATCACGTTTATTCCGGTAGGTAAGAAGATGGCGAAGGCAGTAGCTCGTATGGGTAAGAGTGTTGATGTGCAAAAAGCTCCAATCCACACAAGAAGTACTCAAGGTGAAGTTGCTGAATTCGCAGAGTCGCTAAAAACCGCCTTCTTGAGCGGTGTGTATGACTTGGTAGAGGTGGTGTATATGCACTATTATTCGGTGAGTCGTCAACGCTTGAGAAAGGAGCAAATTCTGCCTGTGTCGTATGAAGCTCTTGTGGCAGAAGGTAGCAGTGAAGTGAATAAGAATGCTCCTTGCCTGTTTGAACCTGATGGCAATTCGATTTTCAATAGTGTATTGCCATTGTATATTCTTGCTATGATGCAAGCTCAATTCACCGAGAATAATGCTTCGGAGCAAGCCGCTCGTGTGATGGCAATGCAGAGTGCGAGTGATAATGCAAAGACCTTGCTTGAAGGATTACAACTTGAATATAATAAGTTGCGTCAACAAGGAATTACCACTGAGTTGCTCGATATTGTGGGCGGTCAAGTAGAACGATAAACTTAGAGAAAATAAAGAAAAAGGTGAGGAATATACCGGTTCACCTTTGTAAAGAATAGTAATTTCGGTATATAAGTGTATTTATAAGTATTACTTATCTATGAGTATTAAGGAATATTTCTCTTCTCTTTTTAAGGGCATAAGCAGCCTATTGAAGGGATTGCAGGTGACAGGGAAAGAGTTGGTCACCCCGAAACTGACATATCAGTATCCGGAAAATAGAGATACTCTTGAGATACCTGAGCGATTCAGAGCTACATTGAAGCTGAAGTATGATAGCGAGGGTTATCATAAGTGTATAGCTTGTGGGTTGTGCCAGATGAACTGTCCAAATGGAACAATCACTATCGAGTCGAAGATGGTTGAGATGCCTGACGGAAAGAAAAAGAAAAAACTCGAAAAGTATATGTATGACCTTGGCAGCTGCACCTTCTGTATGTTGTGTGTAACGTCTTGTGCTACAAAAGCCATAGAGTTTGACAACGACTTTGAACAAGCAGTGTTCACTCGTGAGAAACTGGTTAAGCAATTGAATTATCTTCCTGAGAAGGAAAAGCCTGCACCAGCACCAAAACCAGTTGTGAAAGCAGAAGGAACAGCACAAACAGCTGCGCCAGAAGATAAGAAACAAGAAAATTAATAAATATGGAATCATTAGGAAATATTATTGCGTATTTCATAATTGCTCTTGCAATTATTGTGTTCTCGGTAATGACTGTGACCACAAGAAAGATATTGCGTGCGGCGACATATTTGCTTTTCGTGCTGTTTGCAACAGCGGGAATTTATTTCCAAATGGGATATGAGTTCCTTGGCGCAGTTCAGATAGCAGTGTATGCGGGAGGTATACTTGTGTTGTTCGTGTTTGCAATATTCCTTACAGGAAAGCCAGGGAAAGATTCAGAACCACTTGAATCTCAAAAAAAAATTGTAGGGTTGAGTGCAGCAGTATTGACAGCATTGGTGTGTGGATATGCATTATTTACACAAGTTGATATGTGTATGTCATTGGCCAATCAACCAATAGATGTAACAATCAATCAGATAGGATCAATGTTGTTGAGTACTGAGAAGTTTGGTTATCTATTGCCTTTTGAAGCAATCAGTATACTGTTGTTAGCTTGTATCATCGGAGGTGTTGTAATAGCCCGTAAACGATAAGGAGGATATTGATATGGAATTGACACTATTAATGTACATCGTACCCAGCTTGATAATGTTCTGCTGTGGAGTTTATGGGTTTATTACCCGAAAAAATATGATTGCAATTTTAATATCGCTTGAATTGATGCTCAATGCTGTAGATATTAACTTTGTTGTGTTTAATCGTTATTTGTTCCCGGGTGAGATGGAAGGAATGTTCTTCTCATTGTTTGCCATCGCGATAGCGGCAGCCGAAACAGCATTAGCGATAGCAATTATCGTGAATGTGTTCCGTATGGCTAAGAATATCGATATTCGTGAACTTATTAAAATGAAATTTTAAGATTTATGGATTTCTCATATTCGTATTTAGTATTAGTACTCCCATTTGTAACATTCCTGTTCTTGGGACTGATGGGAACTCGATTGAGCCGTAAGGCTGCCGGAGTAGTTGGAACTACGATGATGGGTATCACAGCTGTGATAGCTTATACCATAGCTCTCGACTATTTCTTTGGCACAACTCAAGGTCAGCTTGTGGATGGAATCCGTCAGCAACTTGTTGCTTGGGACTTGACGTGGCTTGAATTTAGCGAAAAACTTGTGATAAAATTGGGCTTCTTGCTTGATCCTATTTCGGCAATGATGCTAATAGTAATCACAACGGTATCGTTTTTGGTGCATTTGTATAGCTTAGGCTATATGCAAGATCATCATCATGAATATGAAAAGGGATTGCAACGCTATTATGCATTCTTGTCGCTTTTCTCATTGTCGATGCTTGGACTAGTGGTGGCTCCGAATATTTTCCAGATGTATATTTTCTGGGAACTTGTGGGTGTGTCATCTTACTTGTTGATTGGATTTTATTATACTTTGCCTGCTGCAGTATCGGCATCGAAGAAAGCGTTTATCGTTACTCGCTTTGCCGACCTCGGATTCTTGGTAGGTATTTTGATTCTATCATTCTATACACAGACATTCGACTTTATCACTCTAACAAGTGATCCTACAGCAGCTATTGCAACTGCAGGAGGTGCGACATTTATGGGTTGCTCGGTAACAGCTTGGGCTTTGACACTTATATTTATGGGTGGAGCCGGTAAGTCAGCAATGTTCCCATTGCATATATGGCTTCCTGATGCGATGGAAGGTCCGACTCCTGTGTCGGCGTTGATTCACGCAGCTACAATGGTTGTTGCCGGAGTGTATTTGATCGCTCGTATGTTCCCATTGTATTGCTTGGAAGAAGGAGCTATGACAATAATTACTGTGATAGGAGCCTTTACTGCATTCTACGCAGCCGCAGTGGCATGTGTACAGAGTGATATTAAGCGTGTTCTTGCGTTCTCCACTATTTCACAGATTGCATTTATGGTTACATCGCTTGGAGTGGCTCGTCCGGAACTTCACGATGGAGTGGGTTATATGGCGTCAATGTTCCACTTATTCACACACGCAATGTTCAAGGCGTTGTTGTTCTTATGTGCCGGTGCAATTATTCACGCTGTACATAGCAACGAAATGAGTGCAATGGGTGGTCTTCGCAAGTATATGCCAATCTGTAATATCGCATTTTTGATAGGCTGTCTTGCTATTGCTGGTATTCCTCCATTTGCAGGATTCTTTAGTAAGGATGAAATCCTTGTTGCAGCATTCTTGAATAGCCCAATATGGGGTGTGTGGATGATGCTTGTAGCCGGAATGACAGCATTCTATATGTTCCGTTTGTACTATAAGATATTCTGGTGGAATACACCAAATTATCATCACACTCCACATGATGGTCCTATGACAATGTCGTTGCCATTGATTATCCTTTCAGGGATATCAATTGTAGCAGGATTCGTTCCATTTGGCGAAATGGTAACATATGATCGTGCAAGCCATCCAATTCATATGACAATGTGGGTTGCAATAAGTAGTGTTGCAGTGGCGGTAGTGGCAATTCTTCTTGCAACAAAGTTGTATTTGAAGGAAAACGAAGCACCAGCAAAGATGAAAGATGCTTTCAAGGGTGTGTGGACAGCAGCATATAATCGTTTCTATATGGATGAATTGTATCAATTTATCACTCATAAGATTATTTTCGAGAGAGTGAGCCGTCCATTGGCATGGTTTGACCGCCAAATTGTAGATGGATCATTGAATATGCTTGCTAATATCACCAACTCAGCTTCATATGCAGTGCGCAAGTTGCAATCGGGCAACATTCAAGCATATGTGTATGTGTATTTGATAGGTGCATTGTTGCTAGGAGCAATAACTGTGATATGTTTAATCTAATTGTAGGAACAGTCTTAAATACTTAGAAAAATGATTTGGGAAAATATATTAATTTATTTCGTCGTAATTCCTGTTCTTACATTGGCAGGATTGGCGGTATGTAAGAATATCAAGCAGGTGAGGGCAGTGTCAATCGTCGGTGCATCTGCGTTGATGGTACTCGGCGTGTATCTGCTCGTTGAATTCTTGCAACTAAGAGCGGCTGGTGTAGCTGATGAGATGTTGTTCCGTGGCGATTGGATGTGGTTTGAATCGTTGAATATCAAGTTGTCGCTTGGTGTCGATGGTATCTCCGTATCAATGCTGTTGCTATCTTGTGTAATCGTATTTGCGGGAGTATTTGCATCTTGGAATATGGATCCACTTCCACGAGAGTATTTCTTGTGGTTCTGGTTGTTGTCGACAGGAGTATTCGGATTCTTTATCGCTGTTGACTTGTTTGCAATGTTTATGTTCTATGAAGTTGCTCTTATTCCAATGTACTTGTTGATTGGAGTGTGGGGTAGTGGAAATAAGAACTATTCGGCAATGAAACTAACATTGATGCTTATGGGTGCATCGGCGTTGTTGATGCTTGGCATTCTCGGTATCTATTTCAATTCATCGGCCGATGGAAACTTGACAATGAATCTTCTTGAGATTGCTAAGAATAATGCAATTCCTCACGAATGGCAATATTATTTATTCCCTATGACTTTTGTCGGATTCGGTGTACTTGGTGCAATGTTCCCATTCCATACTTGGAGTCCTGATGGTCACGCATCGGCGCCAACAGCAGTATCAATGCTTCACGCAGGTGTGTTGATGAAACTTGGGGGATATGGATGTTTCCGCATCGCAATCTACTTGATGCCTCATGCAGCAAATGAAATGGCATGGATATTCTTGATTCTTACCGGTATTAGTGTTGTGTATGGAGCATTCAGCGCGTGTGTGCAAACTGACTTGAAGTATATCAATGCTTATTCATCGGTGAGCCACTGCGGTATGGTGCTTTTTGCAATCTTGATGCTTAACACGACTGCAATGACAGGTGCTATTATGCAGATGCTTTCTCATGGTCTTATGACAGCATTGTTCTTTGCGCTAATCGGTATGATTTATGGTCGTACTCACACTCGTGATATCCGCAAGATGGGTGGTCTTATGCAGATTATGCCATTCTTGGGAGTAGGATACGTTATTGCCGGTCTTGCTAACCTTGGTTTGCCTGGATTCAGTGGATTCGTTGCCGAAATGACAATCTTTGTGGGTTCGTTTGCTCACGCTGATATGTTCCACCGAGTTCTTACCATTATGGCATGTAGCGCAATTGTAATTACGGCGGTGTATATTTTGCGAGTAGTAGGAAAAATGCTTTATGGACCTGTCTATGATGAGCATCATCGTGAGTTGACCGATGCTGTATGGCACGAAAAATTTGCAGTTATCACACTAATCGTGTGTGTGGCAGGACTTGGTTGCTTCCCTAACTTCTTTAACGAGATTATTTATGATAGCTTCAGCCCAATTATTAAGGCGTTGGGAGCTTTCTAATAGATTTGTAATGTTGAAATAAAAAGACGAAAAGAAAATGGATTATTCACAATTTTTAAGTATGCCACAAGAAATAGGACTACTTGGAGTGTTTTTATTGGTGTTCTTGTATGACACATTTTTGTCAAAGAAGGCTCAAAACGCTCTGCCTGTGTTTACTTGTGTAGCTTTCGGTATATTCACCATTGCAAATGTGTTCTTGTGTGATGCAAGTTGCTCGATATTTGGCGGAATGTTTGTTAATACATCGGCAACAGTAGCAATCAAGGCAGTTTTGAATATCGGTACACTTATTGTGCTTATACAATCGGTGAAATGGGCAAATAGCGAATATATGACAGTGCGTAGAGGAGAATTCTATGAATTGCTACTTATCACATTGTTTGGTATGTATATTATGATTTCGGCTCGCCACTTCTTGATGTTTGTTATTGGTCTTGAAACTGCATCGCTTCCATTGGCTGCATTGGTAGCATTCGAGAAAAATCGCTATGAAAGTCACGAAGCAGCTGCTAAGTATTTGTTTACAGCAATCTTCTCTTCAGCATTGTTTATGATGGGATTGTCATTTGTGTATGCATTGGCAGGTTCATTGTATTTCAGTGACATTGCTGCTATGGTTGCAGGCGAAAAGATGACTATGCTTATCATTGCATTGGCATTTGTAATTGCCGGAATCGGATTTAAATTATCTCTTGTACCTTTCCACTTGTGGACAGCCGACGTGTATCAAGGAGCGCCAACTCCTGTTACCGGATATCTTTCGGTTATCTCTAAGGGAGCAGCGGCATTTGCATTTATGGTAATCTTGGCTCAAGTGTTTGGCTCGTTTTATGATGTGGCATGGAAATGGATGTTGTATGCACTTATAGTGTTGACAATTACTCTTGGTAACTTGTTTGCTATACGCCAACGCAACATGAAACGTTTCTTGGCGTTCTCGTCAGTATCGCAAGCCGGTTATATTATGCTTGGCGTAGTGGCTGCAAACGATTTCGGTCTTGCATCATTGATGTACTACGTTCTTGTGTACGTCTTGTCAAATTTGGCTGCATTTGGTGTAATTGGAGCTATTGAAAACAAGACAGGTAAGGTTATGATGAGTGATTACAATGGATTACGTAGCACAAACCCTTGGTTGTCGTTTGCTATGATGCTTGCGATGTTCTCGCTTGCAGGTATTCCTCCATTTGCAGGATTCTTTAGTAAATTTTTCATATTTGCAGGTGCATTGAGTACAGGCGATGTAGCATTGTATGTACTTGTGTTCATAGCGTTGCTTAATACAATCATTTCACTATACTACTATCTGCTTGTAGTGAAGGCAATGTTTATCAACCAACCTGGAGAAGGTGGAGCAATCGAAACATTCAAGAGCGCATGCAGCGAACGTGTTGCAATGGTTATTTGCGTGTTGGGTATAATGCTTGTTGGTATTGTAAGTTGCGTTTATGCATATATGGTAGAAGTTGCATCAGGCAATGTAGTAGGTATTTTCTAATAAGAAAAGAATTTATATATAGAATGGCAATCCTAAATGCAGGGTTGCCATTCTTGTTTTGTATGTAATGAAGTAAAGAAATTTGATATTGTGAAGAAGAATCATTAAATTTGTACAAAATACAATGATTGTAACAATGGGAGACCGAGTGCCAATAATTGGGATAAGCCGTCATCGACTTGAAACTGATGGAGAGGGAATTACTACATTGGTGGCATTTCACTCGTGCCCGTTGCGTTGTCGTTATTGCTTGAATCCTCAGTCGATTAATAATTTGACTGATAAGGTGAAGTGGTATAAGTGTGAGGAACTTTATGAAAAAGTAAAGATAGATGAACTTTATTTTCTTGCTACAAATGGCGGAGTGACTTTTGGAGGGGGAGAACCGATGTTGCGTCATCGTTTTATCAATGAATTTCGTAAATTGTGTGGAGCGAATTGGCGCATTTATGTTGAAACATCGTTGAACGTACCGCAAGAGTGTCTTTGTGCATTGCTTGATGTAGTAGATGGTTGGATTGTGGATGTGAAAGATATGAATAGCACTATATATTGTAATTACACCGGTAATGATAATGCTCAGGTGGTTGATAATCTACAATTATTGTGTGATAATTCTCGTCAATATAATACACTGATAAGGTTGCCTCATATACCAGGATTTAATACCTACGATGATAGATTGAGGAGTAGAGAGAGACTTGAGAGGATGGGTTTTGAAAGATTTGATATGTTTGACTATATAAAACGAAATCACGATGAATAACGGGAAACGAGTATGCCGTATATTGAAAGATATACGAAAGCGCATAGCCGAAGAAAATGATATAGAATTTATTATATCGGAGTGTACTTATCGTGGAAATTGCTCCGGCACTTGCCCTAAATGTGAAGCTGAGGTGCAGTATTTGTGTGAACAACTTGATGCTCGCCGACAGATGGGTAAGACAGTGATACTTACCGGACTATCGGTGGGAATGCTAGCATCAAGTGTGGCGATGTCATCGTGTAACCAAAGTAGTGGAGATAAGAATGAGATAAGCATAGAAGAAATAGGAAAATCAGTATTGCTTGGAGAAGTTGTACCCGATTCGGTAGCAGATGAATTAAAAGATAGTGTAATAGAGACGAAAGAAGAAGAAAAGGAATTGAATTCGATAAAGGTTACCGAATTGTTGGTTGCGGGCAATCCAAACCCTGTGATAAAAGGGGTGTATGATCTTCCGGCTAAAGATGGTCCAACGTTTCCCGGTGGTGGTGATGCGTTGAATGCGTATGTTTCTCGTGAGTTGGAAAAGATTGATTTCAAGAATCATCTTGATTTCAGTATTGAGGCCTGGCTTGTGATAGGTGCCGATGGAAAAGTGAAATCGATACATCAAAGAGTATATGGTTGCGCTTCAAGTTACTGGGATAAGATAGATTTAATATTGATGAATCTTCCTGCTTTTACTCCGGGAATATACAAGGGGAAAGCGGTGGATAGTTGGTATTTGGCTTATGGTGGTTGGAAGGCAATAGCAAGAGAAGAAAAAGAAATAAAGGATTCTACTGAAATAGTGTCGGTAGATACTTTATCAAAAGAAGATGAAATACAATAATGAATATGAAAATGAATATTAGATTAATGCTTGTTGCAGCATCTGTTATGTTGATAACATCGTGTGAAACGGAGACTAAAAAGGAACATACAGATATCTCTGTAGAAGAGGTGGTAGTAGATACCATTGAGGTTAAAAAAGATACAATAAAAACGAAAGAAACTCCTAAAAAGGCAGAGAAAAAGACAGAAACACCTAAAAAGAAAGAACAATCCGCACCCGAAACGCCGAAGGAGGAAGAAGAACCCAAGGAAATTGGAGCGAGTCCTGATGCGGTGTATCTGCTTGACGATAGTGAAACAGAATCGGCTCCGAAGTGTACATTGAGCGATAAGGAACTAAAGAAAACTCTAAAAAAAACATTGCGCAAGGCACAAAAGGGAGAAAAAGCAAGATTTAAGGCAAGTATTGTGATAAAAGCAGATGGTACGGTGGGTAGAGTTCAATTTACGGAGTGTGGTTATAAAGATGAATATAAACCTGAAATAATAGCTGCTTTACAAAATTTGCCGGTATTTATCCCAGGCACAAAAGACGGCAAAGCGGTCGACTCTTGGTATTATATAAACTATAAAAGATAGGAGTTATGTATAAGGGAAAATATATATGTAACTGCCTTCGTGCAGTAAGAATAAAAATTGCCGAGCAGAATGGTATTGATTACAAACCAGCTGATTGTACTCACGAAGGGGATTGCCCGGGAACTTGCCCTGTGTGTGAGGCTGAAGTGAAATTCTTGAATGATAGATTGAATGAACTTGAAACTCAGGGCGTTGTTGTGAAACGTGAGTTGGGATTGGAAGAACTTGATATGCTTATTGATGGCGAATTATATGATAATAATGTGCCGATTGTAGATGATTCTGAGGGAGAAGATTATTTACTTGGAGATATAGCAGAGTTGCCTGATTCTTGCGATAATCCGTATAATCTTGGTGGAATTATACCTGAGACTGATAGTGATGAAGACGAAGACTCACATAATAAAATTACCGGATTGATAGAGTAAGATGAGTGTGCTTATCTGTCGGTGTATAAGTGTGTTAGTGGGATGCAAATGAAAGTATCCTGCATCAATAAAAATGATAGATATATAATATAAAAAACTCGTAATGAGGATTATTGCAGAATGTAATTCAACCGAATCGGAGTGGGTTCTGGTAGATAAAGATAGTATCGTTGAAAAAGTAAAAACGAATGGATTTAATCCATTTATTCAATCGAGAAGAGAAATCAGCCACACAATGAGATTGGAATTGCCTGAATCGTTTTTCAAGCGCCGTTGGGAATGTGTTCATATATATGGGTCGGGGTGCAGTACGTCGGAAAGAAAAAAGATTGTGGAATTATCGGCAGTGGCGCAGTTTAAGAGTCCTACAATAGTAGAAAGCAATTTACTTGGTGCTGCTCGTGGATTGTTGGGCGATAAAGCGGGTATTGCTTGTATTCTTAGTGCAGGCTCAAACTCTTGCCAATACAATGGTAGTGAGATTGAAAAACAAGTTCGTTCGTTAGGTTTTATTCTTGGTGATGAGGGGAGTGGTTCATCGCTCGGACGATTATTGTTAAGTGATTGTTTGAAGGGGCTTTTGCCACGAGGAATTAGCGAAGCTTTCTATGATAAATATAATATTACCCCCGAAGGCGTTTTAGAAAACATCTTTTCGAATAAATCGGTTCATAATTGGTTAAGCCAGTATGCTGTTTTTTTGTCGGAACATCTCGATGATGAGTATGTTAATAAGCTGGTACGGGATGAGTTTAAACGTTTTTTTGTGCGAAATATTTACCAATATGAATATGAAAAATATTCAGTGAACATAGTAGGTGATGTTGCGTGCATTTTTGAAGAAACGATTCGAAGTGTGGCACAAGAACTTGGGGTGGAAATAGGAAATATAGAAGTAAGTTCTATTGGCGGATTGGTAAAATATCATTCTCAAGAAAAATGAGTTTTTTTGAAATGAATTGGCGAAAAAATGAGATGAATTGCCTAAAAATGTGTATGATGTTAAAAATTTGTTTAAAAAACAGCAAATAAGCTGTTTTTTGTTTCGTAATGTGAATAGAATGTGCTATATTTGTATGAATTGCAGTTAGTGTGCGATTTTAGTAAAATATTTAGAGAAAACTTGGCTGTAAAATAAAGAAATTGTACTAATATGAGAAAGGTTTTATTGACGTTATTGTCGGTGTGTATGTTGGGCGTTGTGGATGCAACAGCTCAAAAGAAACTTGATGCTGAAGTAAAAGATAGCATTCAATCACTTATTGCTTCAACTGTGCCTGATAAGATGGGAATTGGACGTGTGATTGTGAAAAAGACCACTGTGAACGAAAAGAAAAAAGAAGTAACAATCGATGTGAATGATGTGTATGGTGATGTGCCATTCACTGAAGCAGATTTGAAGAATGTTAAGAAACAGATCAGTGGAGCATTGCCAGCTAAGTACAAATCTTATAAAGTAAATTTGACAATTAAAGATAATGATGTAAGTAAGTATATTCCTGTATTTTCAAAGAAGTACAGAAAAAAGAACGAGAAATTCATTACATCGCTTGACCCAAATGACCAATATACTCAAGGTTTGAATGGAAATATCATTGCTCTATGGCAAAGCCATGGTTGGTATTTTGAACCAAAATTGAATCGTTGGGAATGGCAACGTGCTCGTATTTTTCAAACAGTAGAGGACCTCTATACACAAGGCTATGTGATGCCGTTCCTTATGCCAATGCTTGAAAATGCCGGTGCGTATGTGATAAGTCCACGTGAACGTGACATTAATTTGTTTGAACAAATTGTTGATGCCGATGGAAAGTATTCATATCGTGGATATAGCGAGCAACGTAATGGAGAAAAGTGGCACGAAGGTGATGGCGAAGGTTTTGCATATAATCGCACAGAATATCGCAATTTTGAAAATCCATTTAGAGAAGGTAACTATCGTGAAATTGCTACGACAAAGAAATCAGACCAAGTGTCAACTGCAAAGTGGGACGCAGAAGTTCCTGAAGCAGGTAATTATGCAGTATATATTTCATACGTAACAACTCCCAATAGCGTAAAAGAAGTTCAGTATACTGTTAATAGCCAATCCGGAGCAAAGAAGTATACAGTTAACCAAACAATGGGTGGCGGTACTTGGTTGTATCTTGGTCATTTCCCGTTGAAGGCAGGTTTGAATGAGGCTGTTGTAGAAATAAGTAATTATTCGAAGGAAGAAGGTGTGATTACAGCCGATGCTGTAAAGATTGGTGGTGGTGTAGGAAATATTGCACGTAAGGTTCAAGCGATGAGCGAGAACGTTAAGAGCGACCACAATAAGAAATCGGAAAAGATTGATATGCCTGATGTTGATTATCGCTGGCAATTAAGTGGTTATCCTCGTTTCACTGAGGGAGCTCGTTATTTCTTGCAATGGGCAGGTGTTCCTGATACAATTTATTCTCCAACTGAAGGCGTAAACGACTATACTGATGATTATAGCTGTAGAGGACGTTGGGTAAACTACTTGGCAAATGGCTCAAGAGTGAATCCTGAGGCTGAAGGTTTAAATATTCCTGTTGATATGGCATTTGCTTTCCATACCGATGCCGGAACAACTCCAAATGATTCAATTATAGGTACTTTAGGTATCTATATGACAAAGAAATTTGAAGAATATGCCGATGGCACTCCACGTATCTTGTCGCGTGATTTGACTGATAAGATTATGACAAATATTGTGAACGATGTACGTGCGCAATTTGAACCAAACTGGATGCGTCGCGGTATGTGGGACCGTTCTTATGCAGAAGCTCGCGTGCCTGAAGTGCCAACAATGCTTCTTGAACTTCTTTCACACCAAAACTTCGCAGATATGAAGTATGGTTTGGATCCAACATTCCGTTTTACAGTGAGTCGTGCAATTTACAAGGGTATGTTGCAGTTTATAGCTAAGCGCGACGGTCGTCCTTATACAGTTCAACCATTGCCTGTAAACTCATTTGCTATAGCAAAGCAAGGCGGTAATAAATTCTTCCTTACTTGGCAACCAACTGTAGATACATTGACTGCAAACTCAGATGCAACAGCATATCTTGTATATGAAAGAATAGGTAAGGGCGCATTTAAGTTTGTTGCAAAGACAACTCTACCTCAATATGAAGTGGAAGTGACTGATAATTTGATTCATAGTTATAAGGTCGTGGCAATGAATGAGGGAGGAAAGAGCTTCCCAAGCGAAGTTCTTTCTTTGGGTGTCGCTCCAGAATCAAAAGGCTTGGTAATGGTAGTGAACGGATTTACACGTATCTCGGCACCTGACTGGTTTGACGCAGGTGAAATTGCGGGATTCTATGATGAAAAAGACCATGGTGTACCTTATATCAACGACATTAGCTATATTGGATCACAAAATGAATTCCGTCGTGAAATCCCATGGATGGACGACGATGCTTCAGGATTCGGTAACAGCCGTTCAAATTACGAAAAGAGCGTAATTGCCGGTAATACATTTGACTATCCAATCGTACATGGAGAAGCTCTTATGGCAGCAGGGTATTCATTTGTGTCGAGCAGTATGGCTGCATTTGTGAGTGAACCTGTTGATGCAAATGCTTATTGTGCAGTGGATTTGGTAATGGGTAAGCAAAAAGAAGTACAAATAGGTAGAGGTGCAGTGCCAAATCGTTTTAAGATAATGACTCCCGAATTGATGAATGTGCTTACACAATATACTAAAGATGGAGGAAATGTGTTAATGACAGGTTCATTTATCGCAAGTGATATTTGGGATAAGAAAAATGCCGTAGAAGATGAAAAGAAATTTGCTGCCGAAGTTCTTGGCTATAAATGGCGTGTGGGACGTGCAGCAGTAGTAGGTGAAGTATATGCAGTGCCAAGCATTCACAAGGCATTGAGCGAAGACGGTAATTGGACATTCGGTATGGAACTTAATGATAAGATATATGCCGTAGAGTCACCTGATGCTCTGTATCCGGCTGACAATAAGACTGGAGCTACAGTGCTTCGCTACACAGAAAATAATATCCCAGCAGGTGTTGCAGTATCTAAAGAAGGCTACAAGACATTTGTTATGGGTATACCATTTGAAGTAATTAAGACTGAAGTAGAACGCAATGCGTTGATGCAACGAGTAATGAACTTTTTTGAAAAATAATAAATAAACAACTAATAATAATTACAAATTTTAAGAACAATGAGCAAGACAATTAATTGTTTCGTACCTTTTGCAAGTGCAGAACAAGCAAAGGCTACTGTTGAAGCTTTAAAAGCGAGTGAACAAGTAAAGAAAGTATATCTTCTAAAGACTGCTGAGGCAGAAGGAACTTTGGAAGGTTGTGAAGAAATAGAAATCAAGTCGCTTTATGCAACAGAAACTATCAAGAAGATTGCAGAAAAAGCTGATGCTGATTATGTTCTTCTTTACACTAAGTATGACACATTGGTGCCAGGTATGTTTGCAATTGAAAGAATGACATCGCTTGCAAGCGATAGTGGTGCTGCTATGGTTTATGCTGACCACTATCAAGTAGTAGACGGCGTTCAAACAAATGCTCCTGTAATCGACTATCAATTTGGTAGTTTGCGTGATGATTTCGATTTCGGTTCGGTGCTTGTATTCAATGCTGCTAACTATAAGGAGGCTGCAGCCGGTATCGATAAAGAATATGAACACGCAGGATTGTATGACTTGCGTTTGCGTATCTCTCGTATTGCTAACTTAGTACACATTAATGAATATCTATACAGTGACGTACAACTTGACACTCGTAAGAGTGGTGAAAAGATTTTCGACTATGTAGATCCAAGAAATCGTGGTCGTCAAATCGAAATGGAACAAGCATGTACAGAACACTTGAAAGCTATCGGAGGTTACCTTGCTCCACAATTTGAATCAATCGAATTCAATAAGGGTGAATTTGAAGTAGAAGCCTCAGTAATGATTCCTGTACGTAATCGTATCCGTACAATCCGCGATGCTATCCGTTCGGTATTGTCACAAAAGTGTGATTTCAAGTTCAACCTTATCGTAGTAGATAATGGTTCAACTGACGGTACAACTGAAGCAATTCAAGAATTTAAAGATGACGAACGTCTAATCCACATTATCCCAGAACGTAAGGATCTTGGTATTGGTGGATGTTGGAACCTTGGAGCATATCATCCTAAGTGTGGTAAGTTCATCGTTCAATTGGATAGTGATGACGTATATAAAGATGAAAACACTCTTCAAACAATGGTGAATGCGTTCTACGAACAAAACTGTGCAATGGTAGTTGGTACTTATATGATGACCGACTTCAATATGAATATGATTGCTCCGGGTATTATTGACCATAAGGAATGGACTCCTGATAATGGGCGTAACAATGCACTTCGCATTAATGGTCTTGGTGCTCCTCGTGCATTCTATACTCCGGTTCTACGTGATGTTAAGGTTCCAAACACAAGCTATGGAGAAGACTATGCACTTGGTTTGAATATCTCACGCAACTACCAAATCGGTCGTATCTACGAACCTGTATATATGTGCCGTCGTTGGGATGACAACAGTGATGCATCTCTTGATATTGTTAAGATGAATGGTCACAACCTATACAAGGACCGCATCCGTACTTGGGAACTTGAAGCTCGTATTGCAAAAAACAAGAAAGCTTAATAGAAATGGCAACATTCACATCTAAGGACGTAGAAAATCTGTTCCAACGCCAATTTGAGGTGTGGGAAACAGCTAAGAATAATTTTGATGCGCTCAAGGGTGTAAAGGTAAAGGCATTGAAAGTGGGTAACGCCACTTTCAATGTTCAGTTTAACCCTGGACGCATAGTATCAAGTGCAGCAAAGGTTGACGCTAAGTCGTTGGCAGAACGTAAGTGTTTCTTGTGTGCGGCTAATCGCCCGGCAGTGCAAGATGGACTTGCTTGGGAAAACTATACAGTTCTTATCAATCCTTTCCCAATCTTCCCACGTCACTTGACTATCCCTTGTAATGACCATACAGACCAACTTATTTCGGGTCGCATCGGCGATATGATGTCGATTGCGGCTTTGTTGCCTGAATACATTCTGTTCTATAATGGACCAAAGTGTGGTGCATCGGCTCCTGATCATATGCACTTCCAAGCAGGTAATAAGGGCTTTATGACATTTGATGCCGACCTTGCAAAGGGTGAAAAAACTCTTGTGAAGGAAATAGAAGGCGCAAAATTGGAATATGTTAAGGGCTTAGGACGTGTGGCATTTGTGGTGTCGGCAGACAAAAAAGAAGCCGGCGAAGCATTGTTTAACGAACTATTTGCTGCGTTGCCTCAAAAGGAAGATGAAACAGAAGCTATGCTAAACATTCTTTGTTGGGTAGAAGGCGAAAAATGGATGATTGGAGTATTCCCAAGAAAGCAACATCGTCCATCTTGCTACTCGGCTGAAGGTGATGCAAATATCCTTATCTCTCCGGCATCGGTGGATATGGGAGGTGTGTTTATCACTCCATTGGAAAAGGACTTTGAAAAGATTACTTCGGATGATATTCAAATGATTCTTGATGAAGTGTGCTTCAGCGAAAAAGATGCAGAAGAATTAATCAATACCATTAAATAATAAGACTATGAGCAATGTCCCTCAAGTGCAAGTGGGTATTATGCACGAACCCAATGTAGATTTCATACTGCATGGCACTTATAAAGTGAATGGAGAAGAAGTCACCGGTTCACAATCGGCAGTTCTTGTTGATGGCAAAGTGAGTTGGAACGGAAAAGTGTGTGATGAATTCCTATTTGAACCAACAAATATGGAGACCGATTCATTTGAATTGGTCGGAGTAACAATCGGCGTGAATTTCCACTGGGAACGTAAAGAAAATCAGTCGTTCCGCGGTGCATTGCGTTTGATTGTAGAACACGATGCTATCTGCCCTGTAAATATTCTTTCGGTAGAAGAATATCTATTGAGTGTGATTTCGAGTGAAATGAGTGCTACGGCATCACTGGAATTATTGAAAGCGCATGCAGTAATCTCACGTAGCTGGCTTCTTGCTCAAATGGATAAGAGCAAAAAACTTGCTGCAGGTGCTGAAAAATACTGTGCTTGTACACAAACAGAAGACGAATTGGTGAAATGGTATGATCGTGAAGATCACTTCAACTTTGATGTGTGTGCAGATGACCACTGCCAACGCTATCAAGGTATTACACGTTCGTCGACGCAAACAGTGCGTGATGCAATCAAGGCTACTTGGGGCGAAGTTCTTATGTATGATGGAGAACTTTGTGATGCTCGCTTCTCTAAGAGCTGTGGTGGAGTGTATGAAGAATTTGAGAACTGTTGGGAACCTAAACACTACGATTATCTTGTGGCTCGTCTTGACGGTGCAGATGAGATGAACTTCCCTGATTTGACTGTGGAAGAAAATGCTCGAGAATGGATTCTTAATGCACCTGAAGCTTATTGCAACACTAATGATAAGCAAATTCTATCACAAGTACTAAACAACTACGACCAAGAAACCACAGATTTCTATCGTTGGAAAGTAGAATACAGTCAAGAAGAACTTTCTAAGCTGATTCTTGACCGTTCGGGCGTAGATTATGGTACTATTCTTGATCTTGAACCTGTGGCACGTGGTACTTCAGGTCGCCTATATCGCATGAAGATTGTGGGTGATAAGAAAACTCAAATCATCGGTAAAGAACTTGAAATTCGTCGTACATTGTCACCTTCACACTTGTATAGCTCAGCATTTGTTGTAGAAAAACAAGATGTAGACGCAAATGGTGTGCCACAAAAGTTTATCCTTCACGGGGCAGGTTGGGGACATGGTGTAGGTTTATGCCAAATCGGAGCTGCAGTGATGGGAGAGAAGGGGTACAATTATAAAGAAATCCTTTTACATTATTTTATTAACGCATCAATCGATAAATTATATTAATTAAAGATATGGGAAACGTAAAATACAGAAACCCTTGGACTTGGGTCCCAACGCTATATTTTGCACAAGGTATACCTTATTTCCTTGTAAATAACATTTCAGTGCTTATGTTTGCCAAGATGGGTGTTCCTAATGGCGATATGGCATTCTTTACAAGTCTACTTTACCTTCCATGGATGATTAAGCCATTCTGGAGTCCGTTTGTAGATATGATGAAGACAAAGAGATGGTGGACAGTAACTATGCAGGTGATTATGTCGATAGCATTTGTGATGCTTGTGTTGACATTGCCAATTCCAAGCCCTGAACAAATTGCATCGGGAACAACTCCGATGAGTATGTTTATGGTGACATTACTACTATTCATTATTACTGCATTTGCATCGGCAACTCATGATATTGCAGCTGATGGTTTCTATATGCTTGGTCTTGACACCGGTACACAAGCTGAATTTGTGGGAATCCGTTCTACATTCTATCGCTTGTCGAATATTTTCGGACAAGGTGTGCTTGTAGCTATTGCAGGATGGGTAGAAACATCTTATGACAACATCCCATTGTCATGGACAGTAACATTGATTGTAGCAACAGTGATCTTCGCACTTGTAACAGTGTACCACTTGTTTATTATTCCTAAACCGGATGCTGACCGTCCAACAATCGAAGGTAAGGTGAGTGCCTCAGCAATCTTTGCTGAATTTGGTCGTTCATTCAAGACATATTTTATGAAGAAAGGTGTGTGGTTGGCAATTATCTTTATGTTGTGCTACCGACTTCCTGAAGCATTCTTGCTTAAGTTATGTATGCCATTCTTGGTAGCATCACAAGAAGTAGGTGGTCTTGGTATGTCGACTGCAAATGTGGGTATCGCTTATGGTACAATCGGTACAATCTTCTTGACAGTGGGTGGTATCTTGGGTGGTATCTTCGTGTCTCGTCTTGGCTTGAAGAAGTCATTGTGGGTAATGGCAGGCTGTATGACATTGCCATGTATCACATTTGTATATTTGGCAATTGCACAACCAACTAATCTAGCTGTTATTGCTACTGCAATCTCTATCGAGCAATTCGGATACGGATTTGGTTTCACAGCTTATATGCTTTATATGATGTATTTCTCGGATGGAGAGTTTAAGACATCTCACTATGCAATTTGTACAGCATTTATGGCTGCAAGTATGTTGGTTCCAGGTCTGTTTGCAGGTTATATCCAAGAAGCAATCGGTTATGTAAACTTCTTCTGGATGGTAATGGCATGCTGTGCTGCAACATTGGTGGTAACTTACTTTGTAGATAAGAAGATCGATCCAGCTTACGGAAAGAAATAAAACTAAAGATTAAGATGAAGAAATTATCAATAATTTTAACTATGGTTTGTCTTGTGTCATTTTTAGGAATGGCACAAGTGAAACCAGGTGTTGAAACACTTCGTGAAAGTGGTTTCGCACAATTGAAAGGAAAACGAGTGGGCTTGATTACCAACCCAAGTGGTGTGGATAACAATCTTAAGTCTACAATAGATATTCTTTCAGAAGCAAAGGGCGTTAAACTTACTGCACTTTATAGCCCGGAACATGGTGTGCGTGGTGATATTTACGCCGGTGCAAAGGTTGATACTTATGTAGATAAGAAGACCGGTGTGACAGTATATTCATTGTATGGTAAGAATAAAAAGCCATCGGCAGAAATGCTAAAAGATGTAGATGTACTTATCTATGATATTCAAGACAATGGTTGTCGTTCGTTTACATTCATCAGCACAATGGGCTTGTGTATGGAAGCGTGCGCTGAAAATGGTAAGGAATTTATGGTGCTTGACCGCCCAAATCCGTTGTCGGGATTGAAGGTGGAAGGTTGCTTGGTGGAAGATGGCTTCTATTCACTTGTAAGCCAATTCCCAATACCTTATCTATATGGTCTTACACCGGGTGAGCTTGCATTAATGCTTAATGATGGAATGTTGAAAGATGGTAAGAAGGCTAAATTGACAGTTGTTCCGATGACAGGTTGGCATCGTTATATGACATTTGATCAAACAGGAATGCCATGGATTTTACCTTCACCTCACCAACCATATCCACAATCGGCAGTATATTATCCAGCTACAGGTATCATAGGTGAATTGTATAATATTTCAATTGGTGTGGGTTATACAATGCCATTCCAACTTATTTGTGCACCTTGGATTGAAGCAGATAAGTTCTGTGAACGTATGAATGGATTGAATTTGAAGGGTATTGTGTTCCGTCCAATCCACATTAAACCATATTACAGCCAAAGCAAGGGTGAAAACATTCAGGGAGTACAATTATATATCACTGACGTGCTTGATGCTAACTTAACAATGGTTCAATTCCACGCAATGGAAATCCTTGCAGAAATGTATCCTGATAAGCGTCTTCTTGATGAAAATGGCCAAGGAACGCTTGGTAATCGTTGGAATATGTTTGATAAGGTGTGTGGAACAAGTAAAATCCGTCTTGAATTCTCAAAGAATTACAAAGTGTCGGACATCATTGACTATTGGAACAAAGATGTTGACGCTTTCAAGGAAAAGTCAAAGAAATATTATCTTTATAAGTAATAAAAAGGTAAAAACGTATATTATCGATGACAAAAGCAGAAAAATATAAGGCATATTTGGAAGAAGTGAAACAATTCGTGTCTTCCGATCGCATCTATACCGATGATTTGCATCGTTTGGCATGGGGTACAGATGCAGGCTTCTATCG
The DNA here is from genome assembly GCA_015061055.1 of Bacteroidales bacterium. Classification (GTDB taxonomy): domain Bacteria; phylum Bacteroidota; class Bacteroidia; order Bacteroidales; family Muribaculaceae; genus RGIG4576. Next base: position 8,766 of record SUXH01000017.1, on the reverse strand, counting down.
TGAAATTCCCGAAATTGTTATCCGCTCAAAGAATGAGGAAGAAGTATCTAAGTTGTTGAAACTTTCAGATAAATATGAACTTCCGGTGACATTTCGAGCAGCTGGAACAAGTTTGTCGGGACAAGCCATAACTAATTCAATTTTGATTGTTGCAGGAAAGAATTGGGAAGATTATGAAGTGCTTGAAAATGGTATGAAAATCGTTCTTCAACCAGGTATAATCGGTTCTCGAGTAACAGAAATATTGAAGCCTTACGGCAGAATATTCTCTCCAGACCCTGCGTCGAAGAACTCGGCAATGGTAGGTGGTATTGTGATGAACAATGCATCTGGAATGAATTGCGGTACGCACGCCAATAGCGATCGAGTACTGGTGTCGGCACGTTTAGTCCTTGCTGATGGTACTGTGCTTGATACAGGAAATGAAGAAAGCCGAAAAGCTTTTGCTGCATCGCATCCTGATTTTATAAAGAAAATTGAAGAATTGCGTGATCGTGTAAATGCTGATGAAGAATTAGTGAAGCGCATAAAACACAAATATGCAATCAAGAATGTAACTGGATTGAATATTTTGCCATTTGTGCTATTTACCGATCCTTTTGAGATTATCACACACTTGATGGTGGGCTCTGAAGGTACTTTGGCTTTTGGTAGCCAATTTACAATGAACTCAGGGCATTTATATAAGCACTCAGCAAGTGCAATGCTATATTTCAAGAGCTTGCGTGAAGCCAGTGAAGCGGTTGTTGCAATGCGTGAAGGTCCGGTTCATAGTGCCGAGATGCTTGATGAAAAATCATTATCATCGGTTAATGACCCAACAGGTATAGGTTTGACAGCTGTACTTACAGAAACAAAGGCCGACACCAAAGAAGAACTTGATGCAAATATTGCTGAATTGACTCGTATTGTGGAGAAATTTGACTTGGCTGTCCCAGCTAAGTTTACTGATAATCCGGCAGAATATTCAAAGTATTGGGCAATTCGTTCGGGTATTTTCCCAAGTGTAGGTGGTACTCGTCCTATTGGAACCACTGTAATCATTGAAGATGTGGCATTCCATATTGAAGATTTGCCAAATGCAACTGTAGATCTAGCAGAGATGCTTGTAAAACATGGTTATGAAGATTCATGTATATATGGGCATGCTCTTGAAGGTAACTACCACTTTATTATAGCTCAACGTTTCGATAGCGAAGCTGAGTTGAATAAGTATAAAAATCTTATGCTTGAGGTGGAAAAGCTTGTAGTAGACAAGTATGATGGCTCATTGAAGGCTGAACATGGTACGGGTAAGAATATGGCACCATTTGTGGTGCATGAATGGGGTGAAAAGGCATTTGCTGTGATGAAAGAAGTGAAGCAACTGTTTGACCCTAAGAATATTCTTAACCCTGGTGTTATTTTTAATGATGATCCAGAATGTTATGTAAAGGGCTTGAAACCAATGCCAATTACTAACGAACGAGTGAACAAGTGTATTGAATGTGGATTCTGTGAAGTGAATTGTTTGTCTTGTGGATTCACTCTTTCTTCACGTCAACGTATTGTGATTCAACGAGAGTTGTCTCGTTTGCGTGAAACCGGTGAGGATAATGCTCGTTTGAAGCGTCTTGAAGAACAATTCAAGTATGCAGGTAATGAAACTTGTGCAGGCGATGGATTGTGTAGCACTTCTTGCCCAATGAAGATTAATGTGGGTGAAATGATTCACGATCTTCGTGAAGAGGCTTTGCCTAAGGGTAGTTTTGGATATAAGGTTGGCGAGTTTGCTGCCGATCATTTGCAAGGGGTAAAAGCGGTGTTGCGCCCAGTGTTGACAGCTGCATCTGTGACACAAAAACTCATTGGAGATAAGGGTGTTGAGGTAGTGGGTGAAACATTGCACAAAGCAGGAATCCCATTGTGGACACCATCTATGCCAACAGCTCATTACTCATGCCCGCAAAGTCAGAGTGCAAGCAAAAAGAAAGTGGTATATTTCCCAAGTTGCTTGAATCAAACAATGGGACATTCTAATGTTGATTCTGAAAAGAAGGACTTGGTAAATAAGATGGTAGAATTTCTTGAAAAGGTGGGTTATGAAGTAATTTATCCGGCAGGAATGCAAAATTTGTGTTGTGGTATGATATGGGAAAGTAAGGGTATGCCTGAAATCGCCGATCGTAAGACACGCGAACTTGAAGAAGCATTGTGGAAGGCGTCAGAGCATGGAAAGTATCCGGTGCTTTGTGACCAAAGTCCTTGCTTACATCGTATGCGTAATCACATCACGAAAATGCATTTGTATGAACCGGTTGAATTTATTCATGATTTGCTTGTTCCAGAATTAGAATTTACACCAACTGATGAACCTGTAACAGTGCATGTTACTTGTACAATGCGTCACATGGGACTCGGTGACAAAGTAATCGCACTTGCAAAGATGTGTTCACGTAATGTGATTGTACCTGAAGGAGTGGGTTGTTGTGGATTTGCCGGAGATAAGGGATTCACTCACCCAGAATTAAATAAGTATGCTTTGCGTAAGTTACGACCACAACTTGATAAAGCAGGCGTAAAGCGAGGATTCTCGAATAGCCGTACTTGTGAAATAGGACTGACCACAAATTCGGGTGTGCCATACCAATCAATTGTGTACTTGGTGGATGAGTGTGCTAAATTGAAAAAGTAACAATAAATAGAGATGGATATGACTCAACAGAATAAAAACAGCAGATTGCTTGCTCTTGATGTGATGCGAGGTATTACAATAGCAGGTATGTTGTTGGTAAACAATCCCGGTTCGTGGGGTGCTATTTATGCTCCACTCGGACATGCCGCATGGAACGGACTGACTCCAACTGATTTGGTGTTCCCATTCTTTATGTTTATTATGGGAGTGGCAATGTATATGTCGATGCGAAAGTTTGAATTTAAGTTGACAGGTAATGTAGCATATAAAATTTTGCGTCGTACGATAGTGATATTTGCCATTGGATTAGGATTGTCGTGGTTTGGATTCTTTTGTCGTCATTTGGCGGCAGGTGATTCGTTCTTGACTTCGATAAACAATCTTGAAACAATGCGAATTCTTGGAGTTATGCCACGCTTGGCATTGTGTTATTGTGCAGCGTCTATTATAGCTTGTCTTGTACCTAAAAGCAGTTTTGTTAAGTCGATGTCTTTGGTAGCGGCAGGATTAATAGTTGCTTATTCATTGATATTGATATTGGGTAACGGATATGCAATTTCGGAGGATAATATAATATATCGTGTAGATAATGTATTGCTTGGCAGTAATCATATGTATAAAGGTTTGGCTGTGTGGAAGGCACTTGATAATTCTGCATTTGATCCAGAAGGATTGGTTAGTACAATTCCAGCAATCGCACATGTGATTATAGGTGTGTTGTGTGGTCATTTGATAGTAACAATAAAGGATAATGACCAACGAGTAAAGAACTTGTTTATAATAGGTGCAGTGTTGATGATTATAGGTTGGTTTGCAAGTTATGGTTTGCCAATCAACAAGAATATATGGTCACCTACATTTGTGCTTATGACATGTGGAATGGGTTCAACATTGCTTGCATTGTTGATTTGGATTATTGATATTAAGGGCTATAAAAAATGGACAAAGTTCTTTGAGACATTTGGTATCAATCCATTGTTCCTGTATGTTCTTGGAGGAGCATTGAGCATATTGTTTGGTTGTATTAAGTTACCTATTGGAGGTGAATTAATCTCAATTCATAATATCATATATAAGAGTTTCCTATTGGAAATGATTGGAGATAAATATTTAGCATCTTGCTTGTATGCAATTATATTTGTGTGCATCAATTGGTGTGTAGGTTATGTGTTATATAAGAAAAAAATATATATAAAGATATGAAACTAATTGCAGATTGTGGCAGCACTAAGATTCAATGGTGCGCAGTAGAAAATGGTAAGGTGGTAAAAGAAGTGTTTACCCCAGGTATGAATGCGGTGATGCTTACTGAAGAAGAAATGGCAACTCGCATTGGTAATGAATTGAAACCTGAAGTGGAAGGAATGACTTTTGAAAGCATTTACTTCTATGGCGCAGGTTGTATCTCGGATGAGGTGTGTGCAAATGTGCGTCGCGCTATCGCAACTCACGTTCCTGCTCCTGTTATTGAGGTGTATACTGACCTTTTGGCCGCTGCTCGTGCTTTATTTGGCAACGAAGCCGGTATTGCATGTATTATGGGAACAGGCTCAAACTCTTGTTACTATGATGGTGAGAAAATCGTAGACAATGTGTCTCCTCTTGGCTATATTCTTGGTGATGAAGGTAGTGGAGCTGTGCTTGGAAAACTTCTTGTGGGAGATGTGTTGAAGAAACAACTTCCTGAAGCACTTTGTGAAAAATTCCTTGCTCAATATGACCTTGATAGAATGAAGATTATTCAAAAGGTGTATCGTGAACACCCAGCTAACCGTTTCTTGGCATCGGTTACTCCATTCTTGATTCAAAACATTGAGGAACCGGCAGTACATCGTTTGGTATTGAACGCATTCAAGGCATTCTTTGTGCGCAACATTGCAAACTATGCAAACTATAAGGATTACAGTATCAATTTTGTGGGTTCAATAGCTCACTATTATCGTCCTGTGCTTGAAGAAGCGGCAGAATCAGTAGGTTGTAAGATCGGTAAGATTTTACAGGCTCCAATGGAAGGCTTGATAGCTTATCACTCAAACTAATTGTAACAGAAAATAATTAAATCATATATCAAAGTTATGGCATTTGAAAAAATAACAGAACAATCATCGTTATATAACGATTTGGAAAAAATGTCGGTTCATGACCTATTGGTAGGAATCAATAATGAAGACAAGAAGGTAGCATTGGCTGTAGAAAAGGCTATTCCTGCTATTGAAAAACTTGTTACAGGTATCGTTGAGCGAATGAAACGTGGTGGTCGTATTTTCTATATGGGTGCAGGTACATCAGGCCGTATCGGTGTGCTTGATGCATCGGAAATACCTCCAACATACGGAATGGATCCATCATGGGTAGTAGGTCTTATTGCCGGTGGTGATCACGCATTGCGTAATCCGGTAGAAAATGCTGAAGATGACACTGAACAAGGTTGGAAAGATCTTCAAGCTCATAATATCAACGATAAGGATACCGTAATCGGTATTGCTGCATCTGGAACAACTCCTTATGTTATCGGTGCGTTGAAGGCGGCTCGCGCTAATGGTTGCCTTACAGCATCAGTATCTTCAAACCCAGACTCACCAATTGCAGAAGCAGCTGAAATTGCAATCGAAATGATTGTGGGACCTGAATTTGTTACCGGTTCTTCACGTATGAAGAGTGGTACAGGTCAAAAGTTGATTTGTAATATGATTACAACTTCGGTTATGATTCAGATGGGACGTGTTAAGGGAAACAAGATGGTGAATATGCAGTTGAGCAACGCAAAACTTGTTGACCGCGGTACTCGTATGATTGTTGAAGAACTTGGCTTGCCATACGATGAGGCTCGTCGTTTGCTTCTTCTTCATGGTGAAGTTAAGCGTGCGTGCGATGCTTATCGCGCAGAAAATGTATAAGTAACATTTGAACATCATAAAAAGACTAAGCCCTGAATCGTGAGACTCAGGGCTTTAGTTTTTTAGTAATTATCAACAGATTAGTTTATATTTATCTCGATTATTTCAAGATTGTAGCAGGATCAAGGTTGTCTTTTTCGATATCCTTGAAATAGCGGTAAGTTCCTACTTTCAATTCAGCACAAGCATCTTCATCGCACACGATGATTGCTTTAGGGTGCATTTGTAGAGCAGTGATAGTCCATTGTTGAGAAATAGCACCTTCAACACCTTCACGCAATGCACGTGCTTTGTTATAACCATTTACAAGAAGAAGAACACTCTTTGCATTGCAAATAGTCTTAACACCAACTGTTAGAGCAGTTTTAGGAACTTTGTTTACATCGTTATCAAAGAAACGAGAGTTTGCAATGATAGTATCTTGTGTAAGAGTTTTCTGACGAGTAAGTGAGTTTAGAGATGAACCAGGTTCGTTGAATGCAATGTGTCCATCAGGTCCTACGCCACCCATAAACAAGTCGATACCTCCGCGAGCAGCTATTTTAGCTTCGTAGTCAGCACATTCTTTTTCGAGGTCTTCAGCATTACCATTAAGAATGTTTACATTCTCCGGTTTGATGTCGATGTGGCTGAAGAAGTTATTCCACATAAAAGAGTGGTAACTTTCCGGGTGTTCTTCAGGTAGGTTGCAGTACTCGTCCATATTGAAAGTAACAACATTGGCGAAAGAAACTTTGCCGGCTTTGTTAAGTTCAATTAGTTTTTTGTACATACCAAGAGGAGAACTTCCTGTTGGGCAACCAAGAACGAAAGGCTTTTCAAGAGTTGGGTTAGCCTTGTTGATTTCGTTTGCTACATAGTTAGCAGCCCATTCTGCTATACTCGCAGCATTTGGTTGAATAATTAATCTCATAGTTGTTAAATTTATTGTTTAATTAAACGAATGTATTTTAAAAGTAATTGTTAATGCAAACTTAGCAAAAATAAATGAGAATTCCCATTAAAAGTGCAATATCTTTGATAAAAGCTATTGTTTGAGTACTATTTCTACAGGACAATGGTCACTACCTAGTATTTGGCTGTGGATTGATGCACTCTGAAGTTTATCGGCAAGTCGGGAAGAAACTACGAAATAGTCGATACGCCAGCCTACATTCTTTGCGCGTGCTTGGAAACGATAGCTCCACCACGAATAAACTCCTTCAAGGTCGGGGAAGAAGTGGCGGAAAGAGTCGGTAAAACCTGCACCGAGGAGTGCGGTGAACTTTTCTCGTTCTTGATCGGTAAATCCCGGATTCATACGATTAGTTTTAGGATTCTTGAGGTCAATTTCCTTGTGTGCCACATTTAGGTCTCCACAAAGAATTACAGGCTTCTTTTTGTCGAGTTCAAGAAGATAGTTGCGGAAATCGTCTTCCCACGTCATACGATAGTCAAGACGTTTAAGCCCGTCTTGAGAATTAGGTACATAGGCAGTTATGAGGAAAAAATCTTCCATTTCGAGAGTGATTACACGTCCTTCGTGGTCGTGTTGGTCGATACCTATTCCGTAGGTAACAGCTATTGGCTTGTGCTTGGTGTAGATAGCAGTACCTGAATAACCTTTCTTATCGGCATAGTTCCAATAAGAATCATATCCTTCAAAATTGAGGTCGAGTTGTCCTTCTTGCATTTTTGTTTCTTGCAGACAAAAAAAATCGGCATCGAGTTGTTTGAAAATCTCGGTAAAGCCTTTGCCGACGATGGCACGAAGTCCATTTACATTCCAAGAAATGAATTTCATATTGTAATTTGAGTTATAATTGTTTTAATCTTTCGGTTAGCGGTTCTAACCAATCGGTGTTAGCTGTTATATGCAGTCCGTTAATGTTAACTTCCTCGGCTGCTTTAATATTCACAATGCTGTCATCAATGAAGATAGTCTCTTCAGGCTTGAAATTTCCCATTTCTAAAGTCTTTCGAAAGATTTCGGCATTTGGCTTACATACACCCATTTCGTAACTGCAGAAAAATGAGTCAAAGAAGTGAGTGATAGGTTTTTCTTCGGAACAGAAACGATTGCTACGAGTGTAACCCATAATGAATGGGTTAGTGTTGCTAAGTAGCCCAATGTGATAATGATTGCGAAGTTCGAGTAAGTCGTGAAGTCCTTTTAGTGGAATGTTTTTGATGAATCCAAGCCAACAATGTTCTACTTCATCGTAAGAAAGGCTGTCTTTGCCGGTGACTTGTGCAAGTTTACGACAAAATTCTTCAGCGCCAATCTTGCCTGTTTCAAGTTCAAGGAAGAAATCTTTTTGCCCATATTCTCCCATATAGAAATCGGTGTTGATGCCGATAGCTTGAAATCGATGACACGCTTCGGCGGTGTTCTGATGGAACACCACACCACCCATATCGAAAAGGATGTTTTTTATCATTTAAATATAAATGTCAAAGTTATACTACAAAGATACGAAGAACTTGCGTAATAATGGCAGAATGAGGGTGAAATTTGATAAGTGGTTGGTACATATACCATTTTTGTGTTACCTCACCATATTGTTAATTTCGGCAGAAGGAGCCGTATATGGTGGGTATTAGAGAAAGAATTGCTACCTATCCGTTGCCTTTTTATGGAAGGGAAAGTTGGTAGAAACAGCATCTTTAATCTCTTGCACATACCCTACAACAGCCACAAAGAACGCTTGTTTTTTCTATCATTGCACTGACAAAGGTAATCATTTTTTCTCGTTGGAAGAAAAATACGGGAATGAGATTAGTTGTCAAGTACTTGTTGCCTTGTTCCGCTATGTTCTACATGCCGTTCATTAACTCTGTAAAATTTATTTTTGCAACCAAAGAAATGAGTTATGAATCAGGCAGATGTAAAGGTGTCGTTCTACCTCAAAAAGAGCGAAGCAGATGCCAAAGGGAACTGCCCTGTAATGGCAAGGTTGAATGTCGGCAAGTACTCCGAGGCGGCATTCAGTGTGAAAATGTCGGTACCACATACGATGTGGCACTCAGGTCGTGCTACGGGTAAGAGTGTCGCAGCACGCGAAATCAATCGTCAGTTAGACGAGATTAGAGCCTCGGCTCTACATATCTATCAAGAACAATCGGCAATACGAGAAGGAGTAACTGCCGAAGATGTCAAGTGCCTGCTTTTGGGTATGGCTTCGGGGCAGCAGACCTTGATGAGTTATTTCCGCA
>SUXH01000016.1 GCA_015061055.1 Bacteroidales bacterium | reverse complement strand
TAATCATTAAAATTTAACATTATGAAGAAATTTTTACTTTCTTTAATCTGCTTGATAAGCGTAATAGCTATTAATGCAGAAACATTAACATTAGTTGTAGGAGAAGATATTACGGCAACAAGTGGTACTTTTTTGAATGGAGCTGTAAGTTTATCTAGTGCAAAAAATAGTGCATCATCAGCTCCTGCATATAATTCAAATTATAAACAATTAAGATTATATTATCATAATAGTGGTAATGGTTGTTCTGCAACATTTACTTCAGATGGAAGTATTAATTTTACTGGCATCACAATAACTGCAGTAAAATCATATGCCCCTAAAGTGATGTTTAATATTGATAATGGAAGTGATGTTGAAGGTAGTTGGGATGACCCAAATGCTGATAATCCTATAATGTCACTAACTGATATAAATGCAAAGGAAATTACTTTTAGAAATGCCAATACAGCTTCTAATATACAATTGAGAATAGTAGAAATTGAATTGACATACGAAGAAGCTGAGGTTACAAAGGTTGCTGCTCCTGTAATCACTCCTAATGGTGGCGAAATAGTTGCAAATACTGAAGTTTCAATTTCTTGTACTACCGAAGGTGCTTCAATCTATTACACACTTGATGGTACTGAACCAAGCGCTGAAAACGGAACACTTTATGAAGCTCCTTTCACTCTTGCTGAAGAAGCAACAGTAAAAGCTGTTGCTGTAGCTGACGGATTAGAAAATAGTGAAATTGCTGAAGCTGTATTTACTGCGCCTGCTGCAAATATTGCTGAATTTATTGAGAAGTCCCCTAGCAAAGCAACCTCTATCAGTGGTACTGTTACCGTAGTAGGTCAAGCAGGTTCTTACTTGTTCTTACAAGACGAAACTGCTAAAATTGTAGCATTCGGTACTTTGGATAATACTTATAGCAATGGTGACCAATTGACAGGTGTTAAGGGTACTTATGAGCTTTATAATGGTCTTCCTGAGTTGAAAGTTGTAGCATCTTCTTTTGGTACTGCAACAGAAGGAACACCAATCGAACCTGAAACAATCACTCTTTCGGAACTTAAAAGTACAGAACTTCTTACTTATGTAAAGGTTGAAGGAGTAACAATTCCTGAAGGTTCTTCAAAATCATATACTATCGAAGATGCAAGTGGTACAGCTACTATGTATAATTCAGCTAGTATAACTATTACTTCAGGCGAAAATCTTACAGTTTATGGTTTCGTAAGTTGTTTTAATACAACAATACAATTGTTACCAATTGAAATCATAAGTGCTTCTGGATTAGAAATAGTAGAAACTCCTGTAATCTCGCCAAATGGTGGTGCTATTTATGCAGAAACTGAAATTTCAATCGCTTGTGCCACTGAAGGTGCTTCAATCTATTACACACTTGATGGTACTGAACCAAGCGCTGAAAACGGAACACTTTATGAAGCTCCTTTCACTCTTGCTGAAGAAGCTACAGTTAAGGCTATCGCCGTTGCCGAAGGTATGGAAAATAGTTCTGTTGCTGAAGCAGCCTTCACTTTGTTGAGTGGTACAGTGGCAAGTGTAACATTCGATTTCACCGATCCAAGTTCTTTGAATCCGGTACAAGAAGAACCTGCATTTGGTCAATCTGCATCAATTTCTGTTAACGATGTGGTCTTTACTGCTGGAAGTGTATCACTTTCGTTTGACAAGGGCAGTGCTAAAACAGACTGTCGCATTTGGGCAGGAAATAGCGCGTACGATCTTCGCACATATACAAATTCTACTATGACAATTTCAGTAACCGGAGCTGATATTACAAACATCGTGTTTACTGGTGGTACTGTTAAACTAAGTGCAAGCACAGGCGAGTTTTCTGGTAAGACGTGGAGTGGATCTGCTCAATCAGTAACATTCAGCCCAACTGAGAATAATAAGATAAATACCATCACAGTTACTTACGACACAGCTACTGCTATCGAAGAAGTGGGTGTTGAAGCTAATGCGCCTGTGGAATATTACAACTTGCAAGGTGTGAAGGTGGCTCGTCCTGAAAACGGCATCTTCATCAAGAAGCAAGGCAGCAAGACTACTAAGGTAGTGCTATAATACATAGCCGTCGGGCTTATTGAATACAGAGAGCTGATTCCGCTTCGGGATTAGCTCTCTTTTTTGTGGTATAAGAGTGTTGGTGATATACTTTTTAAGTAAATCTTTCACTTTTACCCCCGATTTTAACACTTAAAAGGTTAAATTACGATTGTTTTTAACATAAACTATTGTGGGAATTAACAAATCGCATTACATTTGCAATGTTTTTCATAAGCAATAGTTTTTCATAAAAATGTAAGAAGTAATATAGCTTCAAAAATGGTTAAAAGGTTTATTTAAGCAATAAGACTGATTCGTGATGAATCGGTCTTTTTTTTACTCAGCATTGTCCCGTCCTGACATAGCGTTACACTGATTGATAATAAAAGAGTAAACGAATTTCACATTGCTGAAAGCAATTTATACAACAGCCCTGCGCAAAGCAAAGCGACACGCCGGGGTAAAATGACATTATTAAAAAAGCGGGCTGTAAGCCCAATATACAAAACCTGAATAGTTCGGAATTGTATTAGGCTTTCAGCCTGTAAATACGTGGGGAATATGCCTACTCCGGCGTGTAGCTTTGCTCTGCACCGGGCTGTTATATGTGCCACGTGCGGAATTGCCAACCGAAATTTAAAAAACTGACATTCTATATATTATGTTTAAATTTTGGTGAAAAGCCGAATTATGCTAATTTTGCAGTGTGATATAATTATTGTATTATGATTAAGTTTAACAGTGATTATATGGAGGGAGCGCACCCTCTCATTTTGCAACGTCTTGCCGAGATAAATTTCGACAAAAACCCGGGTTATGGTCACGACAATTATTGTGAAATGGCTCGTGAAAAGATTGCTCGTGCTTGTAAAGCCCCTGATGCTCGTGTGCATTTTCTTGTAGGCGGAACGCAGACCAATGCTATTGTGATCGATTCGATACTGCGACACAACGAAGGGGTAGTGTCGCCTAATACCGGTCACATCTGCACTCACGAGGCGGGTGCTATTGAGGCGTGTGGGCATAAGGTACTTCCTATGGACTGCAAGGAAGGGAAAATATCGGCTCAAGCTCTTGCGCAATATCTCAAAGAAGCTACTTCGGAGGATTATGGAATGGAACACGTGGTAGAACCTCGAATGGTATATATTTCGAATCCTACGGAATATGGCACTATCTACACTCTTTCGGAATTGTATGAGATTCGCAAAGTGTGCAACAAGTATAATCAGATGCTTTATATCGACGGTGCTCGTCTTGGATATGCTCTTACAGCTCCCGACAATGATGTGACATTGCCCGATTTGGCTCGATTATGTGATGCGTTCTATATTGGAGGCACTAAGGTAGGGGCTTTGTTTGGCGAAGCTGTGGTGATTCTTAATAAGGATATAAAAATGTCGAAAGGCTCGATTAAGAATCGTGGAGCTTTGCTTGCTAAGGGATGGCTGTTGGGTATACAGTTTGACACACTGTTTACCGACAACTTATATTTCCGTATTGCAAAAAACGGTGTGGACCAAGCGATGCGCATTCGCAAGGCTATTGAAGAAAAAGGTTATCCTATCTACCTCGATAGCACCACCAATCAGCAATTCGTAGTGTTCGAGGACAGTAAGGTTGCTGAACTTGCCAAATATGTGGGATTCAATTTCATCGAGAAAGTTGGTGCTAATCACTCTGTGGTACGCTTTGCCACAAGTTGGGCAACTACCGACGAACAAGTAGATGAATTATTAAGCCATTTATAAAAATCAGAAAATGAACGAATCGAAAAAAAATATAGTAGTATATTGTTCGTCGCGTGAGAACATCCCACAGGCTCATAAGGACTGTGCCGCGCGACTTGGTGAGTGGATTGGCAAGAGTGGAAATGCGATGGTGTATGGAGGTGTTCACGCAGGGCTGATGAGCATCACAGCACAAGCCACTCACGATAATGGGGGCAAGGTGATAGGGGTGATACCTAAGATGTTCTTATATCGACGTTCGGAACTCAACGACGAACTGATAACCACCGAAGACCTTAACGATCGCAAGGCTCGAATGATTGAACTTGGCGATGTGTACGTGGTACTGCCGGGAGGCATTGGCACTCTCGATGAGTGGATTGCTACGCTATCGCATAATATCTCGGCAGGAAGTTATAAGAAACTCGTGATTGTGAATCTCGATGGTATCTTTGATTGGCAGATGAAGCAAATAGCCGAAACAGCCGCATCTCCATTTGCTCATGGTGATGTGATGTGCCGAATGGTGGAGGTGAAAAACGCCCAAGAGATGATTGAGCAACTCGAAATATTAACCCAAGAGGACTGTTGATTATGAAAGTGTATACTAAAGGAGGCGACTCAGGCACAACATCGCTTGTGGGAGGCGCAAGAATCAAGAAATATGGAGTACGTATCGAGGCGTATGGTACTGTCGACGAAATAAATTCGGTGGTGGGTATGCTTGCTTCTGCTGTGAAAGACAGATGTGAGGAATGGCACAACTTTCTTTTAGTGATACAAAACAAATTGTTCAACATAGGTTGCTATCTTGCTACCGATAACCCTGATAATGCTGAAACAACGCCCTTCGGACTCTGTGAAGCCGATGTGGAGCATATAGAGCAAGCTATCGACGCTATTCAAGCTAAATTGCCCCAAGTAAACAATTTTGTGCTTCCGGGTGGCTCTATGGAAGCATCTATAGCCGACCTGTGTCGCACCACTACACGTCGTGCCGAGCGTCGTGTGGTAGAACTTGCCGACGAATGTTTTGTTAATCCGCTTGTGATAAGATATTTGAATCGATTGAGCGATTTTTTCTTCGTTTTTGCAAGATTTAACAATATTGAGCAACATATTGCTGAAAATTTATGGAATAAAGAGTGCTAACTATATAAATATTCCGTACTTTTGCGCAAAATTTTGTGATAGAGTTTTAATAATAGAAATTAACATTTAAAAAAGATAAATTACTATGTATTGGACACTTGAATTGGCTACAAAACTAGAAGATGCTCCTTGGCCTGCTACTAAAGAAGAACTTATCGATTATGCGATGCGCTCGGGTGCACCTCTTGAGGTTATCGAAAACTTGCAAGAAATGGAAGATGAAGGCGAAATATACGAATGTATCGAAGACATTTGGCCTGATTACCCAAGCAAAGACGATTTCTTCTTCGACGAAGAAGAATATTAAACAACGAAAAATGCTTATATACAGTATTTTATGCTTAACCTCACATTTTGTGAGGTTATTTTATTGCCCAAAACTAGGGTTAAATATCAAATAGTTAAAAAAATAATTTATCCTATACTTTGTCCTAAAAATTATCCTATCTTTGCATAAATATTTCAAGCATATGGTTGGATTGCGATTAAAATGGTTAATAGATAAGGACGGATTCCCACAAAGAACACTTTCTGTTTTATTAAATATAGATACTGTAACTTATAGCAAGATTGAAAATTGGCAGTTTGCACTTAGGAAAGATTTCGTTCCTATTATAGAGGAGTTTTATGGTTTGGAAAAAGATTCACTTGCTAAAATATGGCTTGCGGACAAAGTTTACAATGTGGTAAAAGATAAACCGGCTGCAAAGGAAGCCCTTAATGCTGTAGAAAAGATATTATAATATGCCATCATATACTTATACCCCAATAGTAGCAGAGCCTCATACTCCCCCCTACAAGATTCATAAGTATTTTGCTCGCAGACCACATAATGTCTTTAATCAATTGATTGAAGATTTTACTTCACCAGGTGAGATTGTGCTTGATCCATTTTGTGGAGGTGGTGTTACCATATATGAAGGGGTTATTAAAAATAGACGAGTTATTGGATGTGATTTAAATCCTCTTTCTACATTCATTGTACGTAACATGATTAAGAAAGTAGATGACACATCTTGTATAGAAGATTGTTTTGTCGCATTAAGAAATTACATTGAGGACCTAACAAAGGATTATATGTTTTTCGAAGTTGGTGGCAGAAGATACGACTTGTCATGGGCAGAAATGGCATTGACCGTAAGATGTCCCAAATGTGGTAAACTTTCGACATTAACTAACGATCTTAAAATTAAAAATGGTAAATATCATTGTTTAAATAAGTATTGTGAATTAAGCAAAGACGGAGAAATAGATATTGCGTCTTGTGAAAGAGCAGAACCACAATACATCTTTTTGGTAAGTTCAGTCAATAAAAATCGAATTGTAAAGCCTTTTGAGGAGGAGGATATGATTCGATTTAAGTCGCACTTGAAGTTTCTTAAAAAGCAAATAATTGACAACAAGATAAAAATTCCTCGTGATTTAATCCCGATGGATTGGGACCGTCAATTTGAGGATGGCCTTGCAAAGAAGGGAATCCTTTACTTTCAAGACTTTTTCACTAAAAGAAACTTGATGGTTTTGTTGCTTCTTAAGAATAAGATTGCTTCATACGAAACAAAACTTGGTTCAGAGATTTACGAACTTGTAAGAATTATGTTTAGCAATATACTTAAGGATTGTAATATTATGTCATTCACCAATGCGGGATGGCAAGGTGGTGCACCTACGACATGGAGTAAACATGCATATTGGGTTCCTAATCAATTTTGTGACGTATCCATAATACCTGCTTATGACAAATCAGTATCAAGGGTTATGGCTTCAATAAAATATAATAATACGAAAGACTACAATCCAATACGCACGACGTCAATTAATGAATTACTTTTCAATAGTGCTAACGTTCTGTTGTATAATTCCCCAGTGGGCTATACTGATATTCCAGATGATTGTGTGGATGCAATAATAACAGACCCACCATATGGAAGTAATGTTCAATATCTTGAACTTTCTCATTTTTGGTATCCTTGGAATCAAGATTTATATGAGCATTATCCAATCTTCGAATTGGAAGCCGTTGCTAATAGAAAGAAAGGATTTAATGGTGCTAAAAGCCAATATGATTATGAATATAATCTGTATGAGGTTTTTAGCAGTGCGTATAGGGTGCTAAAACCTGGGAGATATTTGTCTTTAACATTTAACAACAAAGATATTTGTTCGTGGTTAGCATTATTCTTCTCAATATTTAGAGCAGGATTTTCATATGATAATATGTATTTCCAAGATGGAGTAAAGAATTATCGTCAAACTGCTCATACAAAGGCTAAAGGATCTCCTTATGGGGATTTTATATACACATTCAAAAAGGTTGCTGTTGAGCCTATAAAAGTATATTTAACAGAAGATGAATTTATTAAAGACATAGATAGTATATTCATGCGAGATATTAATTGTAATGATGTGAATAGAAATGATATTATCTTTCAGATGTTTGAAGATGCAATACCATTAATCAATGCATTTGCAAAGACATATCTCAGAGAGACTGAATCCCATCATTTGTATGAGCATTTTAATAAAAAGTATTTAGCCAAACTATATAACAAGAACAATGAGGACGAGTGAATCTAAAATGATAATAAATCAAGAAGTATTTAATAACATGCTTCCATATTATCAAAAGATTATTGAGCAACTTGCTGCTAAATACACTGTAGTAGATGGTAGCTATTATGAAGGTCTTGTGAATTTTAAGACCAACATGGCCGTGCCCAAGCACAAATGGTATGATTACAAACATGGTTATTCCGAAAGACTTGTAAGGCATATCATAGAAGAAGAGAATCCGCCCAAAGAATATTTTATTTTAGACCCATTCTGTGGTGTTGGTACGACAAATCTAACGTCCATAGATATGGGGTATAAAACCGTAGGATTTGACATCAATCCTATGGCGATTTTGGCAACTAAGACAAAAACACATTGTTATTCTGACGACGAAATTCTGTTAATAGAGAAACTTGTTAATGGGTTTAGTTTGCCGTCATCAAAAATTGAGATTGAGATAGGCAAAGTGATTCAAACATCATTTACTGAAGACGTTCTTGATTCATTGTTAAAAATTCGCTTTTTCGTTGAATGTATTGAATCTGAATATGTACAAGCTTTATTCAGATTTGCATTAATTTCAATTATTGATAAGTGCTCATTAAAAATCAAAGATGGAAATGGTTTAAAGTTTAAAAAAAGCTATGTTCCTGTACCTGATATCGTTAAGCTATATATAGATAAAGTTTCAGACATGCTATCTGATATTAAACGATCAAATGAGAATGTAGAACATCGAATCTTCTTTGGGTCTATGATGACTCAAGAAAATTTAGAAAAATTGCAAGAGTTGCCTATTGGGTTATGTGTTTTTTCACCGCCATATGCAAATTGTTTTGACTATTGCGAGGTGTATAAACTTGAATTTTGGATTGGCGGGTTTGTTAAATCGTATGATGATTTTGAATTTTACAGGTCAATGGCATTGCGCTCACACGTTAATTCGAAATTTAGCCATAAATTCGAAAATACTAACCATGACGTAGATGTGATAGCTTCATTAATCTCCTCATTTAATATCTGGAACAAAAACATCCCAGATATGATAAGAGGATATTTTGACGACATGGAATTAATGATTAGAAATATTTCTAAAGTACTTATCAAAGGTGCTAAATGCTATATCGTTGTCGCAAATTCTGGATACAAAGGAATATTAGTTCCTACCGACTTGCTTCTGTCTGATATCGCTGTAAAATATGGGTTTAAAGTATGTAATATTTATCATGCTCGCAAAATCCGTTCCTCGTCTCAACAGATGCATATTCTTATGAATGATTATGATAATTTGATGAGAGAATCAGTAATAGAACTTCAATTAAATTAATGGAATATGATTTACTCCAATACGTTAAAATCACGTTATCAAAATTGGCTGGAATTAGAAAGAGCTATTGAAGCCTTGCCCACAGCAAAAGCTAGGGGAAATGTGTTCGAAGAGTTTACTTTTGCGTATTTCACCATAAAATCTCAAATGTATCAGATTTCGGAGGTATACACATCAGCGGATATTCCAGATGAATACCGTAAGAAATATAAGTTAGGCAATGCTCAGCATTTAGATAGTGGTGTTTATGGTCTTATAATTACAAATGAAGGAAAGTCTATAGCTTATCAGTGCAAATTTCGCTCTGGTCGAATTAAACCAACATATGAGGAGCTTACAAAATTTTGGTCTGATGGTAGATATTGCGATTTTTGTTGTACGGTTGCAAATTCTTATTCAGTCAGTAATTTATCAGATAAACATAATGAGAATCTTCAAATCTTGGCTAAAGATTTTGATTCTCTTGATTCCTCATTCTTTGAGCAATTATATACTCTTGTAAACAGCCATAAAATAGACAAAAATAAAGTTTTTTATACACCTCATAATTATCAAACAAGGATAATTGAAGATGTCGTTTATAGCTTTTCTGTTGAAGATAGAGGAAAGGTTATTGCAGCTTGTGGAACAGGAAAAACTTTAACATCTCTATGGATCGTGGAAGCAATGGAGGCGGAAACTGTTCTTTTTCTTGCTCCTAGTATCTCTCTTGTAAAACAAACATTGGAATCTTGGGCTGATCAAGCAAAAGTTCCATTCGCTTATTTATGTGTTTGTAGTGATAATACCGTCTCGTCAAATATTTCCGATGATGAAGCCGACATAACCGTTTCACAATTAGGAGTTCCTGTAACAACAGATATTGAAGAGATAACAAGTTTCCTAGATAGCACTAAAGGTAAAGTTCGTTACATATTTTCAACGTATCAATCTGCTGATAAAATATCTGAAGCACAAAATGCAGCAAAAGATACATTCGATTTGATAATATGCGATGAAGCACATCGAACAGCGGGCTTGCGTTCTAACTTTTCATTAGCTCTTGAGGATCAGTTTATACGTTCAAAGAAGAGACTTTTCATGACTGCAACCGAGAGAATGGTTAGACCGTTATTGAAAAGAAATGCCGAAGAAAGCGGAAAAGTTATTTTTTCTATGGATGATGAGGATGTTTATGGACCATTGTTCTCAAAGTATAACTTCGGTGATGCCATTAAAGATAAGACTATCTCTGATTACAAAATAGTTGTAGCTGGAGTAAAAGAAAGTGAAGTCTACAATTATATTGCAGAAAATAAGCATCTTAAAGTTGAGGATTTGGATGAAAATTCAAAGGTACAGTCTGCAGAAAACTTGTATTCAAAAATTCTTTTGGCAAAGGCTATGAGAGAATTTTCAATAAAAAAAACCATTTCTTTTCATTCGTCTATCCAGAGGGCGAAGAATTTTGTATCGGAGGGTGGAGAAGAAATATCACTTTCAAGTGTTATAAGAGAATTCAATCAAAATATAGATAACTCAAATCTTTATATTGACAATATTAATTGTCAAATTGATTCAGGTGTAAGAACTCAAATACTTGAAAAATTTAAGGAATCTGAGTTTTCTATAATTTCCAATGCAAAATGCCTTACAGAAGGAGTGGATGTACCTATTATTGATAGTGTTTATTTTATTGACAGAAAGAAATCGCTTGTTGATATTGTACAAGCATGTGGACGAGCTCTTAGAACAAAGAAAGGCGTAGATAAAACAGCATATTTCATAATCCCAATATTAATACCCGAATCATCTGTCGCAGAAGACATACTTCATTCTGAAGACTTTGAAATTGTATATAATATTATTCAAGCCTTGAGAGATCAAGATAATCGTCTTGAAGATTGGATTGAATGTCTGAATAGTGAATATGTCAAAACTGGGAAAATTGGTAGAACACCAGAAGACAGCACGCCTATATCTATTCAGATAGAGGGCGTTGACATTCAACAATTTTCAGAAGAATTATATGTTCAAATTGCAACAGTTAACGCGAATCCAATACATACTCAAAAGAAAACGGTATTTGGTAAAGGTGAGAGGAAAACTGGACATTCACGAATTTTCAAGACGATTGGTGATTTCTCATTCGAATCTTTCATGAATAACCTTGTGGATCCGACCATCGACATATATAAGAGACAAGGCAAAAACATTTTACCAGGAACAGAATTAAAGGTAAATCACAATAATGTTAGTCATACTTTTAGATTAGGCCTTACAGAGAAAGATGGTAAGAATTACAAACTAACACCATTAGGAGAATATTATCTTGATGGGAGAATTAAATCACGAGATTTGTTCAAGAAGCAAATGCTCCGATATTCTCATACCTTAGAAGAACAAAAGAGTGAAAGAACGCTTTTCCCTTACAGGGCGTGTTTGGAAATTCTTAAGGGGCTTGGCTCAACGGAACCTTTGACCTTTAATGAGTTTGCATTTTGTATATATCCAATGTACGATAGTACACAAGAATCAATTCTAACAGCAATTGATGATATTAAGTATTTGAGGAAGAATTATCCAAAATTAGAGGCAATTAGCATTGCTAACCAACCTCAGATTTTGCAGGTTCTTAATAAGCATTATGCTACTTCATTAACAGAAACAGACATTTGGGGAGCGAAAGCTACAACAGTAAAGAATCAATTTTTGTATTTTCGTAATCATTTGTCTTTGTTTGACGAAATAATACAAATAAAGAATGGTAATATTTGTTTAAAATCAGATGTTACTGCGAAAGATATTGATAAACTCCTTTCTGTAGATAAAGACATTGAGAAAATTGATAAGAAAAATTTATTTGCTAAATATACTGAAGCATTTGTAATGTTAATGATATTTAGCGTAGTATAAATACATAGAATCTAAATATGATATCAAAAGAAGAAGTACGTGAGCTTTTGCATAGCACTGAGACATATAGAATCGAACGTACCGTATCAACAGGGGATATGGACAAGTTTCAAGAAGCTATATGTGCCTTCTCAAACGATTTACCAAATTCTAAAAAGAATGGGTATCTGATTCTTGGTGCATACGATAATGGAACTTTATCGGGACTGAAAGTAGATGATGATTTACTAAAAAAGATTTCAGCCATACGTTCAAACGGTAATATATTGCCTCTTCCTATTATGTCGGTCGAAAGATTTGAATATGAGGATGGAGATTTGCTCGTTGCTGAAGTATCACCATCATTGGTTCCTCCTGTAAGATATCGTGGTCGGACATTTATTCGCATTGGCCCTCGCAGAGATATTGCCAGTGAGGCGGAAGAACGGATATTGCTTGAACGCAGAACATCATATATGGCAACATTCGATGCTACGCCTTGCTTTGGTGCAACCATCAACGATATTGATACTGACTTTATTAAAAGAGAATATTTTCCTCAGATAATTGACCACGAAGTGTTGGCTAACGATACTCGTGATATCAAGGAACAGTTGGCAGCAATTCATTTGTATGACCTTGCACATGAATGTCCTACAAATGCAGCAATGATTCTTTTTGGTAATGACCCACAGTATTACATGCATGGGTGCTATGTGCAATATGTTCATTTTGCCGGGAAGGATCGTGGTAGTGAAATCGTTAATGAACGACAGATTAAAGGAAGTCTTTGTAAGATGCTGCCACAATTGGAAAACTTTGTGCGGGATGCTGTGGTTACTTCTCGGCCTATGCCTATTAGTATGCTACGTGAGAAGAATGTATTGAATTATCCCGACTTGGCTCTTAGAGAGTTGTTGATGAATGCTTGTATGCACAGGGATTACCAGTCTAATATGCCAATACGATTATATCAATATGAAGATCGTATTGAGATTCTTAATGCTGGTGGATTGTATGGCGAGGCTCGTCCAGAGAACTTCCCAACGGTAAATGATTATCGTAATCCTATTGTTGCAGAAGCGATGCGTGGATTGAAGTACGTTAACATGTTCAATCGTGGAATTCAGCGTGTAAAGAACTTATTGCAAGAGAATGGTAATCCTGAGCCTATATTTAATGTGGATAAGATTACTGCTTTTGAGGTTGTCGTGAGGCTTTCTTTATCACTTAACTTGGTCACTGATGAAGAAAAAGTGACTAAGTCAGTGACTAAGTTAAGTGACATGCTTAATGATATAATTGATTTCTGTTCTACTCCCCGAAGTATGGCTGAGATCATGGAACATCTTGGACTTAAACATAGATATAATGTAAAGCATCGCTATATTGACCCACTTATAGAGGGAGGTTTCTTGGTTATGACTATTCCCGAGAAACCTAATAGTCGGAGCCAAAAATATAAACGGGCATAGACTTAGTCACTCATTGAATAAAAGTGACCAAGATAAATTGATTTGAACAACCAAATGATTAAACACCGGCGGGATTGGCAAATTATTATTGCTTGTCCCGCCGGTCCTTTTATGGTGTTATTATGACAAAACTTCCTCCCACAAGAGATTTAATTCTTCTTGGGCATATTCGATGTCAAAAAACTCGGCATCCCACCACTTGTCGATACCGTACCATTCGAGGCGGTCTTTATCATCTCTTGTCTTGCGCTTTTTTGCCAGAATGTACAATAATTCGGCATAGCCTCCCACTCCTCCGCAATCTTCGGGAGGGCATTGTCCCTTTCCTTTTATCACTTTCAGGGTTGGAACTTCGTCGGGAGCATATTCTCTTATTCCTTTCAGCCAAATCACGTGTTCCCAACTATCACCGAAGTCATATTCATAGTAGATTTTATCCTTTTTCTCAGTAAAGAAATTAGATATGGGAAACACATTTGAGTCCATCGTCAAGATTCTTCCAAAACCAAAGTTCATTTCTCGATCCATTCTCAGGCATTCCGTATTTTTGTATTGAGCGTCATTGGTCTTGAACTTATGCATATGGATTCCTTCCCAGCCCATCACGCAATTTATCACAAACGCAAAAAATTCTAATGTTACATTTGAAGGAACCAATATTTCTCGCCACACAGGAGTAGGAGCATCGTTTAGTTTCACTCGCAAATGCAATTCTTGTGGTTTCTCGCTGATAATACAATTAACAGGTAGCCTCAGTGGATCATATTCCTCATATCCGGAGGAGAGTGTATGATTCATCAGACTGTTGTCCTTATCGTTCAACAAGTCCTCAAAAACAGATATTATACCCTCCTCATTGTTACTATCGATAAATTTCTCTAGTTTCACCAAATCAACGCCCCTTAGTACGGCATAACCGAACAGGTCATCAAAATTATTGATACCTAATTTATCGAGTGTTTTCTGCAAATTTTCGGGTAAGCATAAATAGAAATGATAGAATTCGTCTTCCATATCCGGAGGGTTATTTTATGTCGAGTTTTTTGCGAATAGCTTTAGGAATAGAGTTCTTGTGTACAAGGATTGAGATAGTCTTGCCCTTTACATATTCTTCGGAAATATAGTGATAACCTGTGCCATTGCCTTCGGTTCCCCAAGAATTCTTTGTTTTGTAGTATTTCACTCCATCTTGATCCTTGGCAACACCTGTTATGTGTTCGAGGTGATCGTCGACAGTTGCAAATGTCTCAAATCCTTTTTGGCGGCTTTCCTGTGTTACATTTTCTTCCTTAGCTTTAGCTTTAAGTGTCTTTTGGCTGTTGATATCTTCTTTAGTGTTCACTGCAACGTGGTGCTTGAAAGCATAACCGGGCTCGCTCAAATCACCGTCCCAAGCCACAGTGTAACCTGTGTTGATTGCATTGTCGATAATTTGCATCATCTCATCAAGGGGTACATTATACATCAATGCATAATCCCAATTGTCGGGCACTTCCACCATTACTTTTTCATAGAATGGGTGGTGTGTAAAACTTGTGATTTCTACATAATCGTCGGCATTCAACCCAAGACTTTTATAGAAACTTTCAACAGTGTATTCTTTTCCTTTGTAGGTGAATTTTTCGGGCACTTTGCCGAGATAGGCATCAAGAACTCCATCAACAATTTCCTGTGGAAGCGGTTTTTTCATTTCTACGGCAGTGGCATTGATAGCTTTTATCCATGTGTTGAGGTCGGTGTGATTATGTTTTTCCGATTCATAGTTTATTCCGTTGTATACTTCTTCGGGCAACAATCCTGCATTCTTCATCACCCAAGTGTACATATGTGCAATACTTCCGGGACCTACATTGCCACGACCACGACGCAGAATGTTATCTTTGATGCGGCGTACATAGTTGTGGCGCACAACAAACATTTCCGACAAGTCATATTCTCCTTTACCTATGCGAAGTAATTCCGATTCCATAAATGAAGTCATCGCAAAACACCAACAAGTCCCAGTTTTGGCTTGGTCTTTCACCGGTGTGGCAGGATGTTCTTTCACAATAGTGAATTTATACTCATAAGTTGGTTCTGCTGTAACCGAATCAGTTTGTGCAAATGTTGTGATTGCTGCAAGAGCTGTCAACATAGCAATAGTAAGTTTCTTTTTCATATTCTATAAGTGTTAGTTTTGATGTGGCAATTGTAATATTTCTCAAAGTTATGAAATTTGATTATAATTCACCTACAAATACGATATAAAAATATCAATAAGAATAAGGAGAGTCATTTTTTATTGCATAATTCAAGAATATTTGCGAATATTGCATCGATTTTATGAAAACATCATCGATAAGTATATTTCAACGTCCTATATGGGTTGTGGGTTTGGCTCTCACTGCAGCAATTGCGTGGGGGTGGGCTTATCCGCTCATCAAGTTGGGATTTGAAGAGTTTTGTATCACTCCCGATATGACGGGGAGCAAGATTCTTTTTGCTGGTATTCGTTTCGCTTTATCAGGATTTATTATTCTAGCCATAGCGCGAGGGACCAAGCGTAACTTTGCGGTAAGGAACAAAGCGAGTTGGCTTTATATTCTTGTTTTTGCATTGATGAACACATCTTTGCATTATGCTTGTTTCTATATTGGATTATCGCATAGCGAGGGTGCGAGAGCTGCCATTCTTAATTCTCTGGGAGTGTTTCTTTTGGTGCTATTGGCTTGTATGTGCTTTAAGAGTGATCGCCTTACGGTGCGAAAAATAGTTGGTTGTTCAGTAGGTTTTGCCGGGATACTTGCACTCAATATAGGGAGTGCCGATAGTGGACAATTCACATTAATTGGTGATGGAATGATAATCCTCAATGCTCTTTGTTCGGCTGTGGCAGGACTTATGACTCGGGGATTGAGTCGTAGAGTAGACATTTTTGTTGGTACCGGTTATAGTCTTGCCTTTGGAGGTATTCTTCTCATCGTTCCCGGTGTGGCAATGAACGGAACACTACCTCACGTCACCTTTACCGGACTTGCCATTCTCATGGCTTTAATAGGTATTTCTTCACTTGGTTTTGCGCTTTATAATAAGCTGCTTAGTTGTAATCCTGTGGGGAAAGTGGCTATTTTCAACTCCTTAATCCCTGTTGTTGGAGCTATCACTTCTTGTTTGTGTCTGCACGAAACGTTCTATTGGAAATATATCATAGCTGCCACACTTGCCACTGCGGGTATCTACGTCATCAACAAGGGCAAACGCTGATTATACAATATGAAAATCAAACCGATCTATAAATCATCTGATGCTTCGGAGATAGCAGCCGTAAGAAATCTCTATGAGGAGGCTTTTCCTCGTGAAGAACGTATCGATTGGAACGACCTTATGAGGCTTGCCATTGTGATGCCTCTTTCGATCGATGCATATTATATTGAGAATGAGTTTATTGGTTTCACTATCTTGAATGAGCGAAACGATTTTAATTGGTTTTGGTATTTTGCTGTAATTCCATCTTTGCGAGGTAATGGTTACGGACAGCGAATACTCGATAGTATGTTACAGCGATATGCACACTCTCCTATGATTATTGATGTTGAATCGCCTTTTCAAGAATGTACCAACTCCGAACAACGACAGCGACGCTACAATTTCTATTTGCGAAACGGATTTAAAGATTCTCACGTGGGGCGTACTTTTGAGGGAATCACCTATTGCATCCTTATTTATGGCAACTATAATTTTACTATCAAGGATTATGATCGCATTTTATCTCATTTGCGTCATCATTGGGATACAATGCCCGAAAGTGATTAATCAGTAATTATACAATAAGTGCATTTATGTATCGGTTCAAGATGTAGAAATTAATTTTTTTGCTCCGAAAGCCGTATTTTATTTAAAAAATATGACATTTTAATGTTATATTTGCATATTTATTTAGCAAATATATGAAAATTACTATTCTACAACGAGATATTGAATGGGCGAATCCAGCCAAAAACGTCAAACGAGCCGATGAAGCTATTGATAGAAATCCGGGTTCCGACATCTACGTTTTGCCCGAAATGTTCTCAACAGGATTTTGTACGAATCCCGAAGGTATAGCCGAAAGCGATAATAGTGAAACCCTACAGTGGCTTATACGCAAAGCTGCGGCAATTGATGCTGCAATAGCAGGCAGTGTGGCAATCGAAAAGGATGGTAAATTCTATAATCGTTTCTACTTTGTAAAACCCGATGGTAGTGTAACTTATTACGATAAAAAGCATTTGTTCACTTATGGGGGCGAGCATAAACGTTTCACTGCCGGCGACCGGCGTGTAATTGTGGAATTTCTGGGCATCCGCATATTGCTTGAAATATGCTACGATCTGCGATTTCCTATTTGGGCGCGCAATCGAGGGGATTACGATATGATACTTTATGTGGCAAGTTGGCCCACACCAAGAATATCGGCGTGGAGTGCATTGCTTGTGGCTCGAGCTATCGAGAACCAATGCTATGTGGCTGGTGTGAATCGCGTGGGTAGCGATCCTGTGTGTGAATACTGTGGTGCTAGTGTGGTTATCGACCCTTATGGCAAGATAATAGCATCGTGCAACGACCGAGAAGAATGTGAAGCTACTGCTACAATCGACATTGATGCTCTCGAGGCGTTTAGAAAGAAATTTCCGGTGCTTAATGATGCCGATATATAATTAAGTTCATCACGATTAATAATATTTATTCTATATATGACTAATGTAAAATTGCTTCTTGGTGACGAAGCCATAGCTCTTGGTGCTATTCATGCCGGCATAAGTGGAGTGTATGCTTATCCGGGTACACCTTCAACCGAAATCACCGAATTTATTCAAAATAATGCAACCGACGTGAGAAGCCGTTGGTGTACGAATGAGAAAACGGCTATGGAGGCGGCTCTCGGAATGTCGTATGCCGGAAAACGTGCGCTCGTGTGTATGAAACACGTGGGAATGAACGTTGCTGCCGATGCATTTGTAAATTCTGCTATCACCGGGGTGAATGGCGGACTTGTTGTGCTTGCAGCCGATGACCCTTCTATGCACTCATCACAGAATGAACAAGACTCTCGTTTTTATGGCAAATTTGCCATGATTCCTATTCTTGAACCTTCTACACAACAAGAGGCATATGATATGATGAAATATGCATATTCACTATCGGAAGAATTGAAATTGCCGGTGCTTATGCGCATTGTGACTCGTTTGGCGCATTCGCGTGCAGGGGTGAAAGTGGATGATGCTGTAGCTCAGAATGCTCTTAATCCCGATAACGAACGCACTCATTGGGTACTTCTTCCCGGTAATGCTCGTCGCCAATATGCAAGTCTTGTGGCTAAGCAACCACAATTACAAGCTTCTTCGAATGCTTCTCCACACAACTCTCTTTTGTCGGCTGCTTGCAAGTCGGCAATAGGAATTGTAGCATGCGGTATAGCATACAACTATGTTATGGAGAACGAGCCTCAAAAAGCAGGTATCCCGGTGCTTAAAATTTCGCAATACCCTATACCTGAAAAGGACATCAAAGAACTTGCTGCCAATTGCGAAACCTTGCTTATAGCCGAAGATGGTCAGCCCCTTGTTGAGGAACAAGTAAAAGCATTGCTTGGTTCGGAATATACCGTAAAGGGTCGACTTACCGGCGACCTTCCTCGTATGGGTGAATTAACTCCTGATTGTGTGGGTGAAGCTCTTGGGATTAAGGTTGAGCAAGCTTTTGCTTCAGCTCAGAATGTAATGCCTCGTCCACCTGCTCTTTGTCAAGGATGTGGACACCGAGATGTGTACAATGCCCTCAATAAAGTAGCGGCCGAATATCCCGAAGCACGAATTTTTGGTGATATAGGGTGCTACACTCTTGGTGCATTGCCTCCATTCCGAGCTATCGATAGTTGTGTGGATATGGGTGCTTCAATTACTATGGCTAAGGGTGCTGCCGATGCAGGCGTTTTCCCTGCTATAGCTGTGATTGGCGACTCCACTTTCACTCACTCCGGAATGACCGGATTGCTCGATGCTGTCAACGATAAGTCTAATATTACGGTAGTGATATCGGATAATCTCACTACTGCGATGACGGGCGGACAAGATTCGGCAGGAACCAACAAATTTGAAGCTATATGTCTTGGTTTAGGCGTTGAACCCGAACACGTGCGCGTGGTAGTACCTTTGCCAAAAAATATGGATGAAATCACTCGCATAATACGCGAAGAAATTGAATATAATGGTGTGTCGGTAATTATTCCTCGAAGAGAATGTTTACAAACACTTAATCGCAAATTACGTAAACAAAAAGCTCAACAACAATGAAAAAGGATATAATATTAGCCGGAGTGGGGGGACAAGGAATCCTATCCATTGCAACGATAATAGCCGATGCGGCTGCTAATGCCGGAGTGAATCTTAAGCAGGCTGAAGTTCATGGTATGAGCCAACGTGGAGGTGATGTGCAATCCAACTTGCGTCTTTCGACCGATACCATTCATTCCGATCTTATAAAACAAGGATGTGCCGACCTGATTATTTCAATGGAGCCTATGGAGGCTCTTAGATATGTGTCTTTCTTGAATAAAGATGGTTGGGTGGTTACTTCTTCTCAAGCATTCAAGAATATTCCCAATTATCCCGATGAGGACACTGTAATGCAAGAGTTGGGAAATCTGCCGAATATGATTTCGCTCCCGATCGAAGATGTGGCACGCGAAAACAGTACGCCTAAGAGTGCCAACATTGTCCTGTTGGGTATGGCGGCAAAATATATTGAAATACTCACTCCCGAACAATTACGCAACAGCATCGCAAGAGTTTTTGCATCTAAAGGGGATAAAGTCATAGAACAGAATCAAAAGGCATTCGAGATAGGTTTAAATGCCGGTAAATAAAATATCATAGAATGAAGATTTTTAGTGAAGATTTGGTTGAAAAGGCCGTAAAGGAACTGCATATTGCCGATTTGTCAAGAGCTACCATCGGTGAGGTGCTTCTTGTGGCACAATATCTCGAAAAGGAAACAGGTATTCAGTTTATTCGTATGGATCAAGGTTCTCCAGGGTTGCCTGTGAATCAATTGGGAGTGGAAGCCGAAAAAGCGGCTCTTGATCGTGGGGTGGGTTCTCAATATCCTGCTGCCGCGGGGGTTCCCGAACTGAAAAACGAAGCATCGAGATTTGTAAAGGCTTTTCTTGATATAGATATTTCGCCTCGTGCTTGTATTCCCACTGTAGGTAGTGTAGCAGGGTCTTATGGCTCGTTTATTGCCTGCACGCAACGCATCAAAGGGAAAAACAAAGTGCTGTTTATCGATCCGGGATTCCCAATACAGAAATCCCAACTGCGTATTATTGGTGCCGAATGGGTGGAATTTGATATCTATCATCACCGAGGACAAGCATTACGCGCCAAACTTGAGGATATGTTGAGCAGTGGCGACATAGCTGCAATAGTATATTCCAATCCAAACAATCCGGCTTGGATATGCCTTGAAGAAGAGGAATTGGCTATTATTGGCGAACTTGCCACCAAGCACGATGTGATAGTTATGGAGGATCTTGCTTATTTCTGTATGGATTTCCGTACCGATATGGGACACCCTTTTGCTCCTCCTTACCCTCCCACAGTAGCTCGATACACCGACAATTACATCCTAATGTTGTCGGCATCTAAGATATTTAGTTATGCCGGACAGCGCATTGCTCTCACTTGCGTGAGCGACAAATTGTTTGATCGACAATTCCCCGACTTGGCTCAACGATACAAAGATTCAGGTGTATTCGGTCCTACGTTTATCGCTTCCATACTATATATGATTACTTCGGGTTGTACAGCTTCTACACAATATGCTTATGCCGAGATGTTGCGCTTATCGACCGAAGGTAAAATAAACTTCGTGGCCGACACTCGTGAATATGCTCATCGTGCCGAAAAGATGAAACGAATATTCACCGATAATGGATTCCACATAGTGTACGATTACGACGTAACACGTCAAGTGGGCGATGGATTCTTCTTTACTATCGGATATGGCAATATGAGCGGTGGCGAATTGCTCAAAGAATTGCTTTATTATGGAGTGAGCAGTATCTCGCTGTCTACCACAGGTAGTGAGCAACAGGGAGTACGCGCCTGCACCTCACGTATGCGTGACGACTTGTACGACGTTATGCAGGAACGAATGAAAGCCTTCCATGAGGACCACCCTATAAACTAATAGATAATTTTAAAGCATTACTATATTATGATTTGGAATCCTAACAAAGAATGTATGAGTCGCGACGAAATGCGACAATTACAAGGTAAACGACTTAATAAACTTGTAAATTATGTATATCATAATGTGCCTTTCTATCGCAACAAAATGCAAGCTATGGACATTTCTCCCGAAGATATACAAAGTATTGATGATATAGTGAAACTACCTTTCACAACAAAGCAGGATTTGCGCGACAACTATCCTTATGGGTTGCAAGCTGCACCGCCATCTGAAATTGTACGCGTGCATGCTTCATCGGGAACCACAGGTAATCCTACAATCGTGGGTTACACTCGCAAGGATTTGGCTGTGTGGAGCGAAGTTATGTCAAGAGCTTTGACTGCTTATGGTGTCACTCGTGATGACACATTTTCAGTAAGCTATGGTTACGGTCTTTTTACCGGTGGGCTGGGTGTGCACTATGGTGTGGAAAATCTTGGTGCAACGGTAATTCCTACTTCAACGGGAAATACCGAAAAACATATTCGCCTCATTCGAGACCTCAAAATATCAGGTATCGCCTGCACCCCTTCTTATGCGTTATATTTAGCTGAAACATTGGATAAGATGGGGCTTTCGAAGAATGATATAAACCTTAAGGTGGGTGCCTTCGGTGCTGAACCTTGGACCGAGAATATGCGCAGCGAAATACAAGAACGATTAGGCTTGCGTGGATTCAACATATACGGGTTGAGCGAGATTATGGGGCCGGGAGTGTCTTATGAGTGTCAAGAGCAAAACGGCTCTCACATTTGCGAAGATCATTTTTATCCCGAAATAATCAACCCCGAAACTCTCGAACAGCTGCCTTTGGGAGAACAAGGAGAACTCGTATTCACCACTCTGACCAAAGAAGGTATGCCGCTATTACGTTATCGCACTAAGGACCTTTGTTCGTTAATGGCCGATGAATGCGCTTGCGGACGCACATCGGTGCGTATGGGACGCATTATGGGACGTAGCGATGATATGCTTATTATTCGTGGTATCAATGTATTCCCATCACAAGTGGAAAGCGTTATTCTCGAAATTCCTGAATTTGAACCTCAATATATGCTTGTTGTTGATAGAATAAACAATCTCGATACTCTACAAGTGCAAGTGGAAGTGAGAAAGGATTTCTTTAGCGATGACATTGGTAGAATGCTTGCTCTCAAAAAGAGATTGAGCGACAAGTTGAAGAGTGTTCTTTCTATAAGTGCCGACGTGAAACTGATGGAGCCTAACAGCATAGAGCGAAGCCAAGGCAAGAGCAAACGTGTTATCGACAAACGCAATATTTAACCTCAAAACAATCATATATCTATGCCAATCAAACAATTATCCATCTTCTTGGAAAATAAAACAGGGAGAATCAATGAAGTAACAAAGATTTTAGGTCGAAACGGCATCAATATGCACGCATTCAGTATGGCCGAAACCACCGATTTCGGCATATTGCGACTCATCGTGACCGAAGTTGAAAAAGCCGTTGAGGTGCTTCGCAATGAGGATTTCGCTGTGATGCTCACCGATGTGGTGTGTATCAGTTGTCCCAATGTAGCCGGTGCTTTATCGGAAATTCTCGAAAAACTTGCCGAAAACGATATTTTTATCGAATATATGTATGCTTTTGCTGAAGGTGATAAAGCTAACGTAGTGATTCGACCCAACAATATTACTGAGTGTTGCAAGGTTCTTAACGATTGCGATTGCAAAATCATAAATTAACACACTTGATAAGTAACACTTCAAAAATTAAAGCAAGGTGCGTTCCCGCACCTTGCTTCACTTATTTATTACTTCAACTATGTTTGTTTACTTTATAATCGTGAATATATGTGCATTTATTGCTTTTGGTTATGATAAATTAAAAGCTCGGCGAGGCGTGTGGCGCACACCCGAATCCACATTGTTAGCTCTCGCTGTTTTGGGTGGGA
Source organism: Bacteroidales bacterium (assembly GCA_015061055.1). Classification (GTDB taxonomy): domain Bacteria; phylum Bacteroidota; class Bacteroidia; order Bacteroidales; family Muribaculaceae; genus RGIG4576. The sequence continues at coordinate 35,751 of SUXH01000016.1, read as the reverse complement.
GTATGGGAGCTTATCTTGGAATGAAAATTTGGCGACACAAAACCCATAACAGGAAATTCACAATCTTTGTACCTTTATTGATATGTCTGCAACTTGTATTGATTGTGGTGTTATATAGGAATTGAAATCAGCCTTTTTTCCTCACAAATACTATTGGAAACACTGTGCTTGCGGTGCGCTTTGGTTCGACAAGCATACTTTTCTTGTTCAACAACGAAATAGCATAATCCACTATCTGAATTTCTCGCAATGTTGATATAAGTCGTTTCATAAGCCGTTGTGTTATATTTATTTTAATTAAAAACAACCTATGTAATCATCAAGTTCATTGTTTGTGATTAATTACTTTATACACAGAATAGGTTTCTTGCTAAAATGGTGTTTGTGTTAAATATTGTAAATAAATAAGCAAATGCTTTTTTCTCTGTTTGCTATTGTTAATTTTTTGTTTACATTTGCAATAGAATTTACAAAACAAGACTGTAATTATTCTATGAATTAAATATGAGTTTAAATCACACAAGTATAATACTCGAATTTTCCCGTTGTGAAACGGTATAATATTAACCCTATTGAAAAAACATTGAATAAAATGTGGTATTATTATTTTAAAAGAAATTTGAAAGTTAGCTAAATCTAACCAAATTCAATTTCAATCTTATGAAGCTGTGTCAATATTTTTTGGCACAGCTTTTCTTTGGATATTTACAATTTTAAATTACATCTTATAACTCTGTGATGAAAAACTTGCCGGAGGCGAAAATTGCCATTTAAATTTCTAAGTACTAAGAAATTTTCTTACCTTTGTTTTCAATATAAAACTTAAAACTAATATAAATATGTCTATTTTAAAACCCAATTTGCCTGTAGCATTATGTAGCGACCACGCAGGTTTCGACACCAAGCAGGCTGTAATCGAATATTTCAAGCAAGAAGGTATTGAGTATAAGGATTTCGGTACATATAACACCGACAGTTGCGATTACCCCGACTTTGCACATCCTTGTGCCGAAGCAGTAGAAAAGGGCGAATGCTATCCGGGAATTGGTATATGTGGTAGTGGTGAAGGTATCAATATGACACTAAACAAGCATCAAGGAATACGTTCGGCTCTATGTTGGATTCCTGAAATTGCCCGCCTTACTCGTCAACACAACGATGCTAATGTACTTGTGATGCCGGGACGTTTCATTTCCAACGAAGAAGCTCTTGAAATTTTGAAAACATTCCTCGAAACCGATTTTGAAGGGGGACGCCACATTGGTCGCATCGACAAAATTCCTGTTAAGTAATATGATTGACTTTCAGTTCGAGAAATGAGGCTGTGCATTTGGCGCAGCCTCAATATTTTATTCTTCAATACAATAATTAGTATAAAAATCAAAAATACCCACAAAAGAGCAAAATCCTTTGTGGGTATATATATTATCAACGTGTTTGTGTTGTTTAGAATTATAATGTCAAAACTGAAGCACCTGTACCTTGATTGTGAAGTGTGCGTTTCTTCGTTTTTCCAAATAACTTACCAAAATTAACATTATAACGCACCAAGAACGTAATCATATTTGCATTATCTTTAATGTAGCAGTTGCCAGAACCCGAATATGTATCACTCAAATTCCAAAAAGGATATTCTGTTCCTTTCTTTGTAAATAGCAGATTCCCCGATGCAGCAAAGAACCAATTCTTATGACGATAACCCAATGTTAAAGATGACCATGGTTCTGTTTTGCTAATTTGCTCAGCCGAAAGTGTTTTATATGGCAGTCTATATGTCATTTGCGCCATCCATTTGCCAAAATATCCTGTGGCCACAACATTCAAGCCAAAACTATTAAGTCTGTGTTTCCAATTATCACCTTCTGTCTTATAGTTTAGATAAAACGATTCTACTCTTGCCGTAAATTTTTTATTAAACACCTCATTTAATGTAAACACAAGCCTTGCTTCATATACTTGCCATTTGTCATAATTTTCAGTTCGGCGAAGAAATTTACCATTACCCATATAGCTGATATTATTATATAACGGATCTATGGCTGTATTAAATGTATTCACAAACACTATACCGAGTTTTTTCTTTACATCGGTTGCTAACGACAAACGGGTATTAAATCTATGACCAACTTTTAGATTTGGATTACCATTTACTAATAAATAATCATTGCTCACTTGCTCCAAATCGGTAAGAGCCGAAAGTCCCGGGATATTTGGGTAATAACTTCCGGTAAGTGATATATAAAGTTTGTTTAAAGGACTGCCGGCAAAGCTCAAAGATGTGAGGTTTCGAGCAAATTCACGCTCATTTTTTTCACTTTTCATCTTTATGTACTTTAATCCTGTACCAATGTTTAATACCATCTTTCCCACACTTTGGCTTAAGTTTACATAAGCATAGCTGTTATTTTCTTCAAGTGTAGTAATATAGTCGTTAAGCACATAATTATTTTCCGATTTTGACAATTCATTTTGAAATCCGGCTGATAGTTGTGTCTTTTGAGAGAATGTTTTCTTATAAGTTATTTCCGACACTAAAGATTGGTGGTCGGTATTCACCTTTGAAGGAAACGATTTTTCTTCACCTGTTTCATATTCATCTTTATAAGTTCGTTCATATCCATTATTTGATAACGAACCCACAACTTGTGCTTCAAGTGTATTTCCACCTTTCCATTCTTTCTGTATATAAAGGTCAAGAGACGGAGTATAAGCATAATTTCTATTACTTGTTACACGATTATAATTGCCTGAATAAGAATCTTGCACATAACCGGCTTCTTCGGCATGGCGAGTAAATATTTCATTGTTAAATTTCATCGAAAAATACATCGTATTATCATGGCGATAATTATATCCGGCTCTAATATCGTGAGTGTTGTAGTCAAAAGGGGAACTACTGCCTTCTTCCTTAAAATCCACCCTGAAATCATCTCCAATATAGCTTTCATTACGGTCAATAATACGCTCGTTATAATCGCGAAGGCTAAACTCATAATCAAGTGTAAATTGAGACTTTCCTTGATTATAGGTTGCACCTACATCGGCATTTACAAATCCCGTAGTTGGTGAGAACATTAAATCTGTATAAAATGAACCTCCGGCAGCCTTTGGATCTTTCAAATATATATAAATCACGCCCGAAGCTCCACTATTTGCATATTTCATAGGAAGATTCATAGAGTATTCTATCTTCTTGATATTTTTAGGCTGAATGCCATATAGGTCTTTTGTTGAACGCTTCACTCCATCTACAAGAATGATAGGAGTACCATTAAAAGAAGATATTGAACGATTTAATTCATCAACAAAAAGACCCGGAAATGGCTGTTGATTAAGAAGTGAGAAAAAGTCGTAACTATGTTTGATTTGCATAGCAGTCGGATATGCAATGATTTTATCTCCATTATATTCCACTTGCTTTTGTTCTATTTTCACTTCACGCAGAAGTTTTGCATCAGTGTGAATGCGCACAGTACCAATACTTCCTACTTCATACACTCGTGAATAGGGCATATATCCTATACATTGAGTTTTCAAGAGTACCTCTTTTGCATCACAAGGAATAACAAAATCACCATTTGCATTAGATACACCACCTGTGATAAATGTTGTATCGGTAGGATTGAAAAGATGTACATTCGCATATTGAACCGGTTGAAGATTTTCATCTATAAGTCGTCCTTTAAGACGATTAGGCTCTTTTTGCCAACATTCAATGTAAATGTTTTTTTCTACAAAATTCACTTTAATAGGATAGAATCCGATAATCTCATAAATAGCTTCAATTATCGTTTTATTCTTTATATCCACTGTTACCGTAAAATCTTCAAGTTCGTTATAAATGAAACTTAAATTACCGGCAGTGTATACACTATCAATGTCACGAAGCACGTTTGGCATTGGCTCATCGTGATAATTTTTTGTAATATTTTGTGCTGAAATGCTCATAGAGCATAGCATAATGATAGCTACTATTGCAATTAAAATCTTTCTCATAAATCAATCGATAGTTATTTAATGATTATTACTCCATTGATTAGTGCTATTTCAAATTGTTCAAACGCACTTAGCATTTCAACAGCCTCTTTTGCACTCTTTCCTTGCTCTATCTTTACATATAGACGCAGAGATTTAGGAGTTTCGTTTTCAAATACTACTTTTACTTTGTAAATTTCGGCAAGTTCGTCAACTATCGTTTCAAGTGTGATATTATCATATATCAATTCCTTATCGTTCACAATATCAGTTTCAATATCACCCGATATAGGAGCATTTGTAGGGTTCTTTGGTGTGGTTTGTTCTACAATTTCTTTTTCTTGCTCATTATGCAAAATAAAATCAAACGTATGAGGAACAAACACAGCTACAGCAGTGAGTGATGTAACAACCACACCAACAAAAATTGCCGCAATACGCACTATCGGATTCCAACGATGCTTCACAGATATTACATTCTTGCGAGAAACCTTGAAATTAGCAAGTTCTTCTTCCACATCAGGTATTTCAATATTCTCTATAGAAGATGCTTCTTTACAAAGCACAGCTGCGTGATATAGTTCATTCAATTCGGGATCGCTAATAATAAGCTCAAAATCTTCATTTGTGAGCATTTCAGGAGCATCAATCACTTTTGCGATTATTTCGTCTCTTAATTCGTTATTAATAGTTTTCATATTGTTCTCTTTTAATTTTCATTTTTCAATTTTAAACTCTGCTCTTAGCATTTTTAGGGTCTTCACAATGTGTTTGTTTATCATTGCAACACTCACATTTAATTGTTCGGCTGCATCTTTGTAGGATAACCCTTTTTCAAATACAAGCCTAATTGCATCGCGGGCATTTGGTGCGAGGTTGGAATCTAAAAATTCCTTTACTTTGAGTAATTTTCTATCATAATCACTATCGTAACTGCTATTTGTATTCATTTCAAGAGGATAAAGTTGCTTGAAGCGTTCAAGAGTAGAACGATGTGATATTATGGAAAGAGCCTTATTTCGCACAGTACGGAATAGATAGCCGTCAATATTCTTTATCGAATTATTATCCTCATTGTCGAGCAAATCTGTAAACACCTCATTCACCAGGTCACGACATTCCTCATCGTCTCTCAACATTGAGAAAGCCAACCTGTATAAGGTGGGATAATTCTTTCGATAGATAATATCAAATTCTTTTGATGTCATTATAAATTCTGTTAGTTTCTACTATAAAGACACATTGAGGGCTGTTTCAATTACCAATCTTTGAGTGAATAAAAGTTAAAATACAAGAGAACAACTATTATTTTTTGATGTTTCGGGGGTGGTAGTGTAGAATTTCATCTCGCAGGAATGTGCGGTCAATATGTACATAGATTTCGGTGGTGGTGATACTTTCGTGTCCGAGCATTTGTTGTATGGCACGTAAGTTTGCTCCTCCTTCAAGCAGGTGAGTAGCAAATGAATGGCGCAATGTGTGTGGGCTAATGGTTTTCTTGATTCCGGCAGCTTCACAAAGAGATTTTATAATGTAGAAAATCATCACGCGTGTAAGTTTGTTGCCGAGTCGATTGAGAAACACTATATCTTCGCTTCCTCGTTTAACCGGTACGCTACCGCGATCATTGACCATATATTTGTTGATTTCTTCGAGTGCAACAGGCGATATAGGTACAAGTCGTTGTTTGTTGCCTTTGCCTATCACTATTACATAGCCTTCATTGGCATATATATTGCTTATGCGAAGGTCTACAAGTTCGCTCACGCGTAGTCCACATCCGTAGAGTGTTTCTATGATGGCACGATTGCGTTGTCCCTCAGCCTTGCTCATATCAATAGCTTCAATCATAGCATCAATTTCTTCCACCGACAACACAGTGGGGAGATGTCGACCGAGGCGTGGTGTTTCGAGTAATAGTGTTGGATTTTTGTCGATGTAACCTTCCATTTTCAAAAATTTGAAAAACATCTTCAATCCCGATATTATACGTGCTTGTGATGAGGGAGCCATTCCTAAGTCGTGGAGAATACACACAAAATTGTGCAAATCATCTTCGATTACGTCGGTGATAGATTTGTCTTGCAGATAGCCAATGAATTTCTCGACATCATAGCGGTAACTGTCGGCAGTATTTACCGATAACCCTTTTTCTAAGCGCAAGTACATCACGAACCTGACTATAACGTCGTCTATGCTATGAATATTTCTCATCTTCTACTATGCAAAGCTATAAAAAATAAATGTTTTTTGTAACTTTACAGCCTAAATAAAATTTAAAAAGCTATGAATCAAGAAAAGAATCAATCAAAAGTCTTGAAGAACAAGAATCTTATAGGGGTAATTATAGCTGTTGTGGTGATGGCTGTAATTTCGCTTGCATATTTCTATCCCGATGCTATCAATGGCAATGTGTTACAACAGCATGACTCCACACAAGGTATAGCGAATGGACAAGAGGCTAAAGCATTCACCGAAGCTACGGGAGAGGTTACTCGTTGGACCAACTCTCTTTTCTCGGGGATGCCCACATTCCAGATTTCTCCTTCTTATGAGAGTACTGAGCTTGTGAGTTGGATAGGGAAAGTGTATGGATTGTGTCTTCCTGCACCGGCCAATCTCATCTTTATGATGATGATAGGATTCTTTATTCTTATGCTTTCGTTCAAGGCACGATGGTATGTGGCATTGTTTGGTGCTATTGCATACGCTTTCTCGACATATTTTTTTATTATTATCGGAGCCGGTCATATTTGGAAATTTGCCACTCTCACTTATGTTCCGCCCACAATAGCCGGTATCGTGTGGTGTTATCGTAAAAAGTATGCTTTGGGGGGGATTGTGGCTGCTCTTGCGGCTACTATGCAGCTCGCTTCCAATCACTTTCAGATGACTTATTATTTTGCTTTTCTTTTTGTCGCATTAGCAGTAGGTTATTTGGTCAAGGCTATCAAGGAAAAGAATGTTAAAGATTGGGGAATTGCTACAGGTGTGCTTGTTGTGGCTGCTGTTCTTGCTGTGGCTGCCAATGCTCCCAACCTTTACAGCACTTACGAATACAGCAAAGAAACTATGCGCGGGGGGCACTCGGAAATCACGTTAAACACCGACTCGGAAGCATCTAAAGGTCTCGATAAGAATTATATCACAGCTTGGAGCTATGGAATCGATGAAACGGCAACTCTTATCGTGCCTAATGTGAAAGGAGGGGCGACAATCCGTCCCGAAAGAGGGCAAAACAAATTTATGTCGCTTGCCGAAACCAAGACTGCGCAACACTTGCTCAATAGTGGAAAGATTATCGGTGAAGAATATCAGTATTTGAGTCAATTCCCTCAGTATTTCGGTGATCAACCTATGACTAACGGACCGGTTTATGTGGGTGTGGTGGTCTTTGCATTGTTTTTGCTTGGTTGTGTTACTATGAAAGGTGCAGTGAAATGGGCTTTGCTTGTTGCTACGCTGTTGTCGTTGCTTATGGGGTGGGGCCACAATGCAATGTGGTTTACCGATATGATGATTGACCATTTCCCTCTTTATAATAAATTCCGTACCGTAGCGAGTGCGTTCGTAATACTCGAACTTACAATTCCTCTTCTTGCGGCACTTGCTCTCAATCAGATTTTTACCGAAGAAGGATATGGAAAGCGAAATAAAAAAGCTATTATCGGGGCTTTTGCTTTCACCGCCTTTGCGTGCTTGCTTATATATATAGCACCGGGAATGTTTGGTGGTTATTCGGCACAGGAGCACGAGCAATTTATAGCAACCGGAGTAGCGCAACAAGTACCGGGACTGTTTAATGCAATCGAAACCATACGTCTTGAAATGGTAAGTGCCGATGCTTTGAGAAGTTTGATTTTTGTCATTTTCGGCTTTGGTGTATTATTGCTATTCTTTACCAAGAAATTGAATGCTGCGACAAGTGGTATTCTTATCGCTGTGGTAGTGCTGGTGGATATGTATTCGGTAAACAAACGCTATATCAGCACCACTTCGTTCACTTCGCCGATGCCTCAAACCGAACAAATAGCGGCTCGTCCTGTCGACAAGCAAATATTGCAGGACACTACTATGAATTATCGTGTGGTTGATTTTAAGAAATTCGGTGAAGCTGCTCCTTCTTATTATCATAAAATGATAGGAGGGTATCATGCAGCAAAACTCACACGTTACCAGGATCTTATCGATTATCAAATAAACAAAGGCAATATGGAAGTGCTGAATATGCTCAACACTAAGTATTTCATTGTCGACGACAATAATGCACAAATCAATCCCGATGCTCTTGGTAATGCGTGGTGGGTGGAAAAGGTCGATTACGTAAATACGCCTAAAGATGAAATGGCGTATCTCACCGATTTCATTGCCGATTCCACAGCTGTTGCCGATGTTAAATTCAAGCCTATCTTAGGTGATAGTTTTGCGCCTAAGGTTCAAGGTGATACTATCTATGAAACATCTTATGCTCCCAATGAGCTCAACTATTGTGCCGTAACACAAAATGGTGGTATAGCAGTGTTCTCCGAAGTGTATTTCCCTTGGGGGTGGAAAGCTACTATCGATGGTAATCCTGTTGAAATAGCACGTGTTGACTATGTGCTTCGTGCGTTAAAAGTACCTGCAGGGAAGCATAATATTAATTTCAAATTCGAACCCGACGCCGTAATCACAGCCGACCGCATTGCTTACGCTGCCATAAGCATCATCTATGTGGCTGTCTTGGCAAGTATTGGCTTTGCTTTGTGGCAAAACCGCAAACAACCGAAGAAAGATTGAAACTTAGAAGAATAAAACAATACCTCACAGCGTTGCGCCGCTATCATCGTAGCAAGGGGCATGGTATTCATTCGCCTTTCGCATTCAAGTTTGTATTGAATGTATTGCGAGAGCGATTGCCTTATTATGCTTACGAAGAACTCGATTTGTTACGCCGACGTGCTAAGGAACAATCGTGCAGCTTTATGCACCGACCACGAATAATATCCTTAAAGAGCGCAAAATACCTGTTTCGTATCGTAAATTATTTCAATCCCGGTGATATTTTGCAGATAGGGACTAATTACGGCGTGTCGAGTGCATCGATGCTTGCTGTGTCGCACAAAATATCGCTTTATCTGTGCGAACCCGATGTGAATGAGTTCCCTATTACGCACGACATTTTATCACACTATGGTAACACTGTCAATATTTATCCGTCGTTTAAAGATGGGATTAAGGCTTATAGCGACACACCGACAGGACAGTCGACTCCATTTGTTCTTATTAATGATATAAATCCGGAAGAATACAACTCTATATTGTCGTATTTGTATAAAGTGAGAAACGAGAACGGAGTGATTATTATTCGCAATATTGCTCGTAACTCTTTGTTGCAAGCTCTTTGGGATGCTTTGCGTGACGCTGCCACCACAGGAATGACGTTTACTAATAATAAAACGGCTGTCATTGTAGCTACATCGAAATTACCACATCAAAACTTTTCGTTGTGGTTTTAACCCTATTAATAGAGCATCTGTTATGAATATAGTAAAAATATCAGGTAGTGTTGGCGAACAAATGTTTCAATATGCTTTTTATATGCGATTGCGTAAGAATCATCCCGATGCGCTTATCGATGCTTCAAGCAATTGGATAGGAAAGATGTTCCCGGGACTGCCATTTAAGACTCTTGCCACGAGAAAGCAAGTGAATAGTATCCACAAATCTTTATTGGGGAAGATATCGGGAGTAAAACTCATAGGGAAGGACTACAAGGAGTGCGACCACACTTATAAGACCGATTTATTTGATCTATGCGACACCTATTTTGATGGTTCTTGGCTGTCCTATCGTTACTTTGATTGTATCTCACAAGAAGTGGAGCGTGCTTTTACAGTATCGCACAAACGCCTTACTAAAGGGACACAAGAGCTGATAAAAAAACTTGAAAGCGAACAAGAATCGGTCTCGATACACGTCTATCGTCCCACAAGTAAGCAGAATACGTGTACTAAAGATTACTACAATTGGGCTATTGCACATATACGTGCATATATCGATAACCCCTTTTTTGTAATTCTCACCGATGATGAGAAATGGGTTCGAGATAATTTGCTTCTCAACGAGAATGAGTACATCTGTATCACAGCAGCAGCTCAATATCACTTCTCGGTGATACAGTTGTTCAATCGGGCTAAGCACAACATTATAGCCAATACACTCGAAAGTTGGTGGGCTGCGTGGTTAAATTCCAACCCCGATAAAATTGTTATTGCTCCTAAGAAATGGAGTCACACAGTTCAATATCCCGACCTTATTCCATTCTATTGGATTTCAATCCCAACCACTTGACTCGATATTGTTTTTGAATCATTTGAGAGGGTAAAGTGATATGTGTGCAGATTGCAAAAAATGTGCTGTTTATAAGATAAAATAAAACACTCGGCTAAGGGAATGTGAAATTTTCTTTGTAAATTTGTGCGATTTTTGGAGAATTGGCTCATTTTGAGCTATGAACAACCGATAATACACTCAAAACTATGAATATATCTTATAATTGGTTGAAAGAATATGTGGATTTCAACCTCACACCGGAGGAATTGGGTGCTGCCCTTACTTCTCTTGGTCTTGAATGTGGAACAATAGAAAAAGTGGAAACTATCAAGGGGGGACTTGAAGGTATCGTCGTGGGCGAAGTGCTTACTTGCGAAAATCATCCCGATAGCGATCACTTACACATCACTACAGTGAATCTTGGCGACGGAAACCCTACTCAAATCGTATGTGGCGCACCTAATGTGGCTGCCGGACAACATGTAGTGGTTGCTACTGTCGGTACAAAACTTTATGATGGCGACAAGGAATTTGCAATAAAGAAATCTAAAATACGTGGCGTGGAATCATTCGGTATGATTTGTGCCGAAGATGAAATAGGTATAGGAACATCTCACGATGGTATCATTGTCCTTCCTAACGATGTGCCTGCCGGTACTCTCGCTAAGGATTATTACAATGTGAAAGACGATTATGTACTTGAGGTGGATTTGACTCCTAATCGTATTGATGGTGGTTCGCATTATGGTGTGGCTCGTGACCTTGCTGCTTGGCTAAACGTACATAGCGCACCTGGTAACCTTCGTCGTCCGTCGGTCGACGCTTTCAAGAGCGACCGTCCTGATGGAGCGGTACAGGTGGTAGTGGAAAACACTGAAGCTTGTCCTCGTTATTGTGGTGTTACCATTCGTAATGTGAAAGTGCAAGAAAGTCCTGAATGGCTCCGCAACTATCTTACTGCTATCGGTCAACGTCCAATCAATAATATTGTAGACATAACAAACTTTATTTTGCTTGGTCTTGGTCAGCCTTTGCACTGTTTTGACCTTGCTAAGGTAACAGGTGAAAAGGTTATTGTAAAGACTGTGGCCGAAGGTACTAAGTTTGTTACTCTTGACGAAGTGGAACGCACTCTTAGCGATCGTGACCTAATGATTTGTAATACCGAGGCTCCAATGTGCATTGGTGGTGTGTTTGGCGGACTTGATTCAGGTGTAACAGAACAGACTACCGATATTTTCCTTGAATCGGCTTATTTCCACCCAACTTGGATTCGTAAGACTGCTCGCCGTTTCGGGTTGAATACCGATGCTTCATTCCATTTCGAACGTGGAATCGACCCTAATGATGTGGTGTATAATTTGAAGGTGGCAGCTCTTCTTATCAAGGAAATTGCCGGTGGAGAAATCTGTGGAGAGATTGTAGACGAAAAAGCTGTGGATTTCCCAGCATTCCCTGTTACATTGCAATACAGCTATGTAAATTCTCTTATCGGTAAAGAAATACCCACCGAAACCATCAAGAGCATTCTTAATAGTCTTGAAATAAAAATTGCCAAAGAAAGCGAAACAGAACTTGAGTTGCTTGTGCCAACTTATCGTGTAGATGTTCAACGTCCTTGTGATGTCGTGGAAGATATCTTGCGCGTGTATGGTTACAACAATGTAGAATTCGACGAAAGTGTACGTAGCAACTTATCATATAAAACTGTAACCGACATTAAGAACGACCTTCAAAAACTTATCGCCGAACAGTTGACTGCTTGTGGATTCAATGAAATAATGAACAATTCGCTCACTGCCGAAGGGTATTACACCGACCTTGTAGCATTCCCTGTGGCTAACTGCGTGAAGCTGATGAATCCATTGAGCAACGATTTGAATGTTATGCGTCAAACTTTGCTATTTGGCGGTCTTGAAAGTATAGCACACAACATTAATCGTCGTAAGGCTAATTTGAAGATGTATGAGTTTGGAAATGTTTACCACTTCAATCCTGAAACCGACCAAAGCGAAAAAGTGCTTGCTCCTTATTCAGAACACACATCGCTTGGTATATGGATGACAGGTAACGATACTGAGGGTAATTGGGCGAAGAAGGAAACGGCTGTAACTGTATACGACTTGAAGGCAGTTGTTGAAAACATCTTTGCACGACTTGGTATCACTGCTGGTGAAATGGTTATAGCTCAATCAAGCGACGACGTATTCTCAGCTAAACTTGACATCACTAATCGTGGTGGAAAGACTCTTGGTGCACTCGGTGTTGTGAAATATGCGTTGTTAAAGAAAATGGACATCGAACAACCGGTATTCTTTGCTGAATTTAATTGGGATGCAATCGTGAAGATGACTGCTAAGAAGAAAATTACTTTCACCGACCTTCCAAAGACACAACCGGTGAAACGAGACTTGGCTCTACTTGTCGACCAAGCTGTTACTTTCGCTCAAATCGAAAAGGTTGTAAAAGCATCCGAAAAGAAACTTCTTCAAGGAGTGACCCTCTTTGACGTATATGAAGGTAAGAACCTTGAAGCCGGCAAGAAATCGTATGCTATCAGCGTAACACTCCAAGATGCCGAAAAGACACTTCAAGACAAGCAAATCGATAGTGTAATGAATAAGATTATTGCTAACCTTGAACGAGAAGTGGGAGCAAAACTTCGTTAATATTTCGAAAACAATAAAAAAACAAAATATCACTTATGGGAAGAGCATTTGAATTTCGTAAAGCAAGAAAGCTAAAACGTTGGGGAAATATGTCACGTACATTTACCCGTATTGGTAAGGAAATCACTATCGCAGTTAAGTCAGGTGGACCTGACCCTGCAGGTAACTCTCGCCTTCGTGCACTTCTTGCTAATGCTAAGGCAGCTAATATGCCAAAAGATACTATCGAACGTGCTATAAAGAAAGCAACCGACAAAGATGCAAGCGATTACAAAGAAATCGTTTACGAAGGATACGGACCTTTCGGTATCGCAATTCTTGTGGAAGCTGCTACCGATAACAACACTCGTACTGTGGCAAACGTGCGTAGCTACTTCAATAAGTATAATGGTAGCCTTGGTACAAGCGGTAGTCTTTCTTTCTTGTTTGAGCACAAGTGTGTGTTCCGCATCAAAGCTAAGGATGGTGTTTCGGTTGAGGACCTAGAACTTGAACTTATCGACTATGGTGTTGATGAAGTGGAACAAGACGACGATGCTATTGTCCTTTCTGGTGCGTTTGAAGAGAACTCAAACATTCAAAAGTATCTTGAAGATAACGGATTTGAAATCGAAAGTTCTGAATTTGTTCGCATTCCAAACGATTTGAAAGAAGTAACAGCTGAACAACGTGAAGTGCTTGAAAAACTTCTTGAAAAGTTTGAAGACGACGACGATGTTCAAAACGTATTCCACAATATGAAGGAAGACGAAGAATAATCGATTGATACATAGAATCCTAAAAAAAGGCACTTATGTGCCTTTTTTTTGTGTTTTAACGAAAAAATGTTATCTTTGTCGTTGGATTAAACTATACTTGTTACAATGAGAGTGAAAATTCACCGTGAAGGGACTAATATAATACTCTTACTGTTATTTATCCTTGTGATTTTTAACGGGTTAGCGTTCTTATTCATCAGTTATAAAATGATTCCTATCATTTTTGCTGTTGTTTCGGGAATATTATTTTTGTTTGTGGTGAATTTCTTTCGTTCGCCGAGGCGACATTTCAAAGGTGAAAAGACGAATGCCGTATTGGCTTCGGTTGATGGTACTATTGTTGCGCTTGAGGAAGTCTATGAACCTGAATATCTCAAGAGAAATGTGATGCAAATATCGATTTTTATGACCATTTTCAATGTTCATGCGAACTGGGTGCCGGTAGAAGGCGTTGTAAAATATGTAACGCATCACGCAGGACGTTATCTTAATGCTTACCTTCCAAAGTCAAGTACTGAGAACGAACGTTCCACAATTGTTATCGAAACCGACACAGGACACGAAGTGCTTGTGCGACAAGTGGCTGGTGCTATTGCACGACGCATTGTTACTTATCCCGAACAGGGCGAACGAGTGTATATCGACGACCAAATAGGATTTATTAAATTCGGCTCTCGTGTGGATATATATTTGCCTCTTGATAGTGAGATTTTTGCTAAACTCGGGGACAAGACAGTGGGTGGCATTACCGAAATAGCTCACTTGAAATAATAAATCTACAAGAATGAAAGCATTAAAAGCAATCAAAAACAATATACCTAACACAATTACTTGCCTCAACTTGTTTGCAGGCACTATGGCTTGTGTTTTTGCCTTAAAAGGAAATCAACCGGTGACCGAATGCTTTGTAAGTTATGAAGTAGCTTTTATTTTCATAGCTCTTGCTGCTGTGTTCGATTTTTGTGACGGATTATTGGCACGCTTGCTCAACTCTGTGTCACCGATAGGTAAAGAACTTGATTCGCTCAGTGATTGTATAAGTTTCGGACTTGCTCCTGCGTTACTTCTTTATGCCACAATGGAGAATTTCAATCCGGGTGCAGTAGCCAACTACTCTGCTTTCTTGATTGCTGTATTCGGCGCATTACGATTGGCTAAATTCAATATCGACACCACACAATCATGCGTTTTTAAAGGATTGCCAATTCCTGCAAATGCAATTTTCTGGATGGGTTGTGTGAATCTTTGTTATGAAAAAGCTGATATGAATGTTGGTGTATATGCATTGATTATAGTATTTTGCCTGCTTATGGTGTGCAATATACCTATGTTCAGTTTTAAGATGAAATCCTTTAGCATAAAGGACAATTGGTACCGCTATCTTCTTATAGCAATAGTTGTTGCACTCTTGGCAACAATGGGTGTAACGGGGCTTTTCTATGCTGTGCTGGCTTATGTTATCCTTTCGTTATGCGTAAGATAAGGGTGCCGTTTTTTTAAAAACACATTAATCAACTTTAGCTCATTTAATATTATGAAGATTTTACTGTTTTTACTTATCATATTTATACTCTTTCCCCTTTTAAGAGTTGTTTACACGATATGGCGTTCTGTGCGACAAGTCAAAAAGGCTTTCTCTCAGCAGCAACAGCAATACCAACAAACGCAGAAAACATCTCATCGCCAAGCATCTAAAGAAGAATCCAATCAAAAGAAACGTCGTGCCATAGAGTTCCTTAAAAACAAAAGTGAAGATGCTGAGTATGAAGAAATTCCGGGCAAGCGAAAATCAACTGCCACTGATGATGACAGAGAGCCTGCATCATCACGTCCTCACTACACCGATGCTAACTACGAAGACGTGAAATAGGATTATTGTAAAAATCGTTTTTTGGAAAATTGTATGATAGTTTTTATGAGAGAAATGCGTTTTTTCTCATAAGTTCTCGCTATATTTGTAAAACCAATAACTTTCTAAAAACGTATTTATATGAGAAAATTTTGTGTTTCATTTTTTATGACAATAAGTGCTATGGTTGCATTGGCTCAAACTCAAGTGATAGCGCATCGTGGGTATTGGAAAACCGATGGCTCGGCAGAGAATTCGATTCGCTCCCTCGTTAAAGCCGATACAATAGGTTGCTATGGGTCGGAATTTGATGTGTGGATGACTGCCGATGGAGAACTTGTGGTGAATCACGATGCAGTGGTTGATGGCATATGTATTGAGACTGCGCAATCGAAAGATGTTCGCGCCATAAACCTGCCTAACGGAGAGACTCTTCCCACATTGAAGCAATATTTGCAAGCAGGCAAGGACTGCACTACACGTCTTATTTTTGAATTAAAGCCTCACAAGAATCGCCTGCTTGAAGTCAAAGCGGTAATCGATGGTATTATGATGGTGGAAAGTATGGGGCTTGCCGATCGCGTTGAATACATCACATTCTCGGCATCTGCGCTTGAAGAAATTATCAAGTATGCGCCTAAAGGAACTCCGGTGTATTATCTCAATGGAGAAAAGACTCCTCAAGAGTTGCACAAATTGGGTGCTGCAGGTATGGATTACAATTTGAGAGTGCTGAAAAAACATCCGGAATGGATTAAGGAAAGTCACGATTTGGGAATGAAAGTGAATGTGTGGACAGTAAATAAAGAGGAGGATATGAAGTGGTGTATTGAGCAGGGTATCGACTTTATCACCACTAATGAGCCTGAATTATTACAAAAGTTGCTTAAAAAATAATTCCACAAACTAACATTTAGCCTTTTTTATATGTTGTGTGTAAAAAATATGCCCATATAGGCTGTAACTTTGCACTAAGAATAGAGGGAGTTTCCTTTTAAATGCCAAGTTAGAGTACAGGGGCAATAAAATTACTACAATTATGAAAAAAGGAGACAGAATCCCCGAAATATTGGGCGTGGACGCCAATGGAAAAGAGTGGCGAGCAAGAGAATTTGCAGGAAGCAAATTAATAATGTTTTTTTATCCCAAAGATGGTACAATGTTTTGTACCGATGAGGCTTGTAGCCTCGCAAGTGGATATGGTGCTTTACTTAAAGCAGGTTATAAAGTGGTTGGTGTGAGTAGCGACAATGCGCAATCTCACAAGAAATTTGCCGAAGAGAATTCCTTGCCCTTTCCGCTTATAGCCGACACCGAATTAAATCTCAACAAAGCGTTCGGAGTGTGGCGATTACAACATTTCTCCGGAGGTGAATATATGGGAACGACGCGCACCACGTTCATTATTGATGAGAATGGTATAGTTGCCGATATTATCACAGATGTGGACACTAAAGATAGCGCAAACCAAATATTGAATTTAAACAAATAATAAAAATATTGAAAGATGGAAGAACTTGAACAGAAAGCAAAAGCACCGGAAAGAGTTCCGGTATCGGCCGAAAAGCTAAAAGCATTGCAGATTGCAATGGATAAAATCGACAAGACTTATGGTCGAGGCTCAATAATGAAGATGGGTGATGAGAGTGTAGAAGACGTGGAAGTGATACCTACCGGTTCTATTGCTCTCGATTATGCTCTTGGAGTGGGTGGTTATCCACGTGGTCGAATTGTTGAAATCTACGGCCCGGAATCATCTGGTAAGACCACTCTTGCCATTCACGCCATAGCCGAAGCTCAAAAGCAAGGCGGTATTGCGGCTATTATCGACGCCGAACACGCTTTCGACCGTTTCTATGCCGAAAAACTTGGGGTAGACGTGAACAACTTGTGGATTTCACAGCCCGATAATGGTGAACAAGCTCTCGAAATTGCCGACCAACTTATTCGTTCTTCGGCTATCGACATCATTGTTATCGACTCGGTAGCGGCTCTTACTCCAAAGGCTGAAATCGAAGGCGAAATGGGCGATAGCAAAATGGGATTGCAAGCACGTCTTATGTCACAAGCGTTGCGCAAGCTTACAGCCACTATTTCAAAGACCAATACTACTTGTATATTCATCAACCAATTACGCGACAAACTTGGTGTGATGTTCGGTTCGCCCGAAACCACTACCGGTGGTAACGCTTTGAAGTTCTATTCATCGGTACGTATCGATATTCGTCGCATTGGCCAAATCAAGGACGGTGAAGAAGTACTTGGAAATCAAACTCGCGTAAAGGTGGTGAAGAACAAAGTTGCGCCTCCATTCCGCAAGGCTGAATTCGAAATCTTGTTTGGTCAAGGGATTTCTAAGATTGGTGAACTTGTCGACCTTGGAGTACAATATGGTATCGTGAAGAAGAGTGGAGCTTGGTTCTCTTACGAAGACTCTAAGATAGGTCAAGGACGTGAAGCGGCTAAGCGCACTCTTGCCGACAATCCTGAACTTGCTGAAGAAATCGAAGCAAAAATCTTCGCTGCACTTAGAGGCGAAACCGAAAAATAATCAAATACATCTCATAAACAAAGAAGCGTGTACCTCATCATCTCAAGGTACACGCTTCTTTGTTATCTTTCTTGAATACTTAGTAGTTCGATATTATGTTCTTCTTTTATTTTACGGGAAAGCTTTTTTACGACCTCATTATAGCTATGGCAAATGAGATGTTTTATAAGTTTGTCATTAAGTGTTCCAAAAATATTGAGTTGATTCCAATATTTCTTGTTCATATGCCAAGCTCCGGTTATATCCGGATATCTTTCTCGTAATTCAAGAGCATATTCCGGTTCGCATTTCAAGACGAACCATTCTGTATTATCCAAATCAATTATAGCAAAGATTTTTCCCAAAATGCGAAACGCCAATGTAGTTTCATCAAAAGGGAAATCTTCGGTAACTTGTGGTAAAGAAAGACAAAAATCTCGAATTTCTTCAACATTCATATAGAATATGTTATTTCTTGAATTTCATACCAAGGTTGTGCATGATGAACGACCAGATGTCAGTTTGTTCATCAATCACCTTAGCAATAGGTTTTCCTCCACCATGACCGGCATTGCTTTCGATGCGGATAATCTTTGGAGCATCGCCGGTAGCCGATGCTTGCAGTTGCGCTGCATATTTGAATGAGTGTGCCGGCACTACGCGGTCGTCGTGGTCGGCTGTGGTTACCATAATTGCAGGATATGGTGTGCCGTCGTTTTTGATAGTGTGTAGTGGTGAATATCCATATAGGTATTCAAACATTTCTTGGCTGTCGTCGCTACGACCATAATCGCTCGCCCAGTTCCAGCCGATTGTGAATGTGTGATAACGAAGCATATCCATTACACCCACTTGTGGCACTGCCACGCGGAACAAATCGGGGCGTTGATTTACCACTGCACCCACAAGAAGTCCGCCATTCGAACCTCCATTGATTGCAATATGTTCAGGCGAAGTATAACCTTCTTTTACAAGATATTCGGCTGCAGCGATGAAATCGTCAAACACGTTTTGCTTTTGCATCTTTGTGCCCGCCTTATGCCATGTTTCACCAAACTCACCTCCACCGCGAAGATTAGCCACTACGTAGATACCTCCGTTTTGAATGAATGGAATACGCATTGCGCTAAATCCCGGATTAAGGCTGATGTTAAACCCTCCATAACCATATAGGAACACAGGATTCTTACCATTACGTTCAAGTCCTTTCTTGTAGGTTACAAACATATTTACCATTGTGCTATCCTTACTTGGATAAGAAATTTGTTCTGTTACATAATCTTCCGGATTGAAATCTACATCTGGTGTGAATATCATAGTAGACTTGTCGTTTTCTACATCATAGCTGTAGATACTACCCGGGAAAGTATAGCTTGAGAATGCATAGAACACCTCGTTGTGTTTGTGGCTTGCAGAGAATCCCACCGAACCCACTGTAGGTAACTTGATTTCACGAATTTTATTACCCTTACTATCAAGTAAATAAGCGTGATTTGCGATGTTTTCCATGTACACAGCAATCATATTATCCTTGCCCACCATATCCACACTTTCAAGCAGATTTGATGTTTCCGGGATTATAACTTTACCTTTTGCGTTGAGGTTCTTTGTGTCAAATTCAAGAACTTGATAATTTGGTGCGCCTTCATTGGTTTTCAGCAAGATTCGTTCATCATTTGCCGCTATTACAGAATTGTCTTTCGACATATCTTTTGCAATGCAGATATATTTAGGATTTGTACTCTTGGTGTCTTTTACATAAATGGCATTACCTTCGCCATCACTTTCATAAAGCACCATAAATCGCTCGTCATTCACTACACTAAGTTGATAAAAACGAAGTGGGTGCTCTTTATTTACATATTCCAAACGGTCTTGTGATTGTGGAGTCCCAATTTTGTGATAATAGATTTTTTGGAACTCATTTTTAGCCGATAACCCCTTACCATCTGTTGGTGCATCATAAGCGCTATAATAGAATCCGTCGCCTTGCCAACTCACTCCGGTGAACTTTGCCCACATAATATGGTCGTCAAGTAGTTTTCCGGTGGCAGCATCCATAACATAGATTTCGTTCCAGTCGCTACCGCTACGAGAGATTACATAAGCAAGATATTTTCTATCCTTTGAGAAATTGAAAGAGCCAAGCGACACTGTACCGTCTTCGCTAAGTGCATTGGGGTCGATAAGCACACGAGCTTCACCTCCGAGCGAATCACATTCATATAGTACGCTTTGGTTTTGGAGACCATTATTCTTAAAGAAGTAGTATTTGCCTTCTTCTTTCCAAGGAGTACCCATTTTCTCATAGTTTGATAGGGCTGTTAGCTTCTCTTTAAGCTCACCGCGGAAAGGGATTGTACTTAGATAATCGTTAGTAACAGCATTTTGAGCTTTTACCCATTCGGCTGTTTCGGCTGAATTATCGTCTTCAAGCCAGCGATAAGGGTCGGCAACCTGTGTGCCGAAGTACACATCTATGGTATCCACTGTTTTTGTTTCAGGGTAGTCAAGTTTTGCTTGACCTCCGCAACTTGCAAGGCTCGCACCCAATACAACACTTGCCATAATTGAAAATTTGTTCATAAATTCAGAGTTAAATTTTTATAGCGATGATTATTAGTAACTATAGATAAAGTTTGTGATAGTTTGTCCCACTGCTTTTAATGTAGCAGGGTCGATGTGTTCCATTGTGTCGTCGATAGTGTGCCATTGAGGGAAGAATCCTGTGTCGCTTGTAGGATCCATAGCTATAATATCGATAGCAGGAATGCCGGCGCGATTCACAAACACGTGGTCATCGGTAATAGCTCCTCCATTACTGTTCACGAAAAAGCTTCCATAACCACTGCGAGCAGCCTCTTTCCATAACTCGTTCACTACGGCAGGGGCATATTGCATCGAGAAGTATTCTCGACTGAACACCGAGCCGCGTGCGCCTACCATATCGAGTAGAATTGCAAACATTGGGCGGTAGCCGAGTCGGTGAGGATTGGCAGTCCAATACTGAGTGCCGAGTGCCCATGAGTTGTCGGGGTTGGTCGAAGCGCCTTCGCTATCGCCCCAGTCTTCGGCATCGACAAACATAATATCTATTCCCACGTTAGGGTGTTTTTCGTGCATCAAACGAGCTATCTCGAGCAGAACACCCACTCCACTTGCACCATCATTAGCTCCAAGTACGGCTTTATGGTGGTTTTTCGGGTCGGGATCACAATCAGCCCAAGGACGGCTGTCCCAATGAGCCAAAAGCAGTATGCGACGATTCTGTTCGGGAGCGAATTCTCCTATAATATTGCGAGCATTCAATTTAGTGCCGTCGTAGGCAGTAAGTACAGGAGACTGCACAATAACATTAGCCCCATAGTCTTGCAACTTCGTAATGAGATAATCGCCACAGCGGCGGTGAGCATCTGTATTTGGTACGCGTGCACCGAAATCGCATTGTGCTTTCACGAAAGCATAGGCACTATCAGCATTAAAATCCATTCGTTTTTCGACTATTGTATTGTTGGTGGGAGCTTCTTTTGATTCTTTAGCAGAAGAGCAACTGCCAAGCATCATAATTGTTATCACAGCCAACAAAATAGTATTTTTAATCATCATAATTCTACATTATTATCTTCAATTCTACAAAGGTACTTATTTTATCGGCTCACACAAACACTTCTTCCTTAAAGGAACATATATAAATTATATGTGATTATCGGGTAAGGTGAGTCAGTCTTTGCCGGTGATGATTTTTTTAATTTCGTTGAGTTTGTTGAGGGCTTCTACAGGCGTGAGGTTGTTGATATCGACGTGTAGAATTTCATCGCGCACTTGGCACAACACAGGGTCTTCGAGTTGGAAGAACGAGAGTTGCATACCGGGTGTGGAGTTGCCCACTTCGGCAAGATTCTTGTGCATAGATTCGTTGTTACCGCTGTTGTTGTCTTCAAGGATTTTCAACACTTCATTTGCTCGGGTAACGATAGTGCTTGGCATACCGGCAATTTTGGCAACGTGAATACCGAAACTGTGTTGGCTGCCTCCTCGAACGAGTTTGCGAACAAACACTATTTTACCGGCAAGCTCCTTCACCGACACATTGAAGTTGGCGATGCGCTTGAAGGTCTTTTCCATCTCATTGAGTTCGTGGTAATGGGTGGCAAATAGCGTTTTTGCGCGTGCACGCGAGTTTTCGTGAATATATTCCACGATAGCCCAAGCTATGGAGATACCATCGTAGGTACTTGTTCCACGTCCCAACTCATCGAATAGGATAAGACTGCGCTCGCTGATATTGTTCAATATAGATGCTGCTTCGGTCATCTCTACCATAAAGGTGGATTCGCCGAGTGAGATATTGTCGCTTGCACCTACGCGTGTAAAAATCTTATCAACGATACCTATTTGTGCCGCATCGGCAGGCACGAAACACCCTATTTGAGCCATAAGCACTATGAGTGCCGTTTGTCGCAACAGAGCCGATTTACCAGCCATATTAGGACCGGTAATCATTATGATTTGTTGAGTATCGTTGTTGAGCGTGATGCTGTTTGATATATATTTTTCCCCTATTGGAAGTTGGTTTTCTATTACGGGATGTCGACCTTCGGTGATTTTCACTTCGAGTGATTCGTTCACTTCGGGACGATTGTATTTGTTCTCGATTGCTGTGCGAGTGAAAGCACACAAGCAGTCAAGGCGTGCCACAAGGTTGGAGTCCACCTGAATTACAGGGATAAACTCTCCCACAGCTGCAACAAGTTCGTTGAAAAGTCGCATTTCGATCGAAAGGATTTTTTCTTCTGCGCCGAGAATCTTTTCTTCATATTCTTTCAATTCTTGGGTTACATATCGTTCGGCATTCACAAGGGTTTGTTTGCGAATCCATTCGGCAGGCACTTTGTCTTTGTGTGTGTTGCGCACCTCGATATAGTATCCAAATACGTTGTTATAGCTGATTTTAAGGCTTGGGATATTGGTACGTTCGCTTTCGCGTTGTTGAATTTTCATCAAGTAATCCTTGCTCGAAGACGATAGCTCGCGCAGGTCGTCGAGCTCGGCATTTACTCCACTGCATATCACATTGCCACGATTAAGCAGATTAGGTGCATCGGGGTTAATCTCTTTTTCAATGCGGTCATAGATGGTTTTGCAAGGGTTTAGTTGTTCTCCATAGGCATTAAGCACTGCATTGTTTGCCTCAAGGCACAATTGTTTTATAGGAACAATGGCTCCGAGAGCATTTTTCAGTTGAACAAGTTCGCGAGGAGTGATACGTCCCACTGCCACCTTTGAGATAAGGCGTTCCATATCACCTATCAGTTCGAGTTGTTCTTTCACAAGGTCGCGTCCGTCGCGATCTTTAAAGAAATATTCCACCACATCAAGACGATTGTTGATTTGCTTCACGTCTTTGAGCGGAAAGAGTACCCAACGTCGGAGTAGGCGTGCTCCCATTGGCGACATTGTGCGGTCGATTACCGACAACAGACTTTTCCCATCTTCGCACATAGGATCGATAAGTTCGAGGTTGCGCACTGTGAACCTGTCAAGACGCACATAACGCTCTTCCTCGATGCGAGAAAGGGTGGTGATGTGTCCTATTTGAGTGTGTTGAGTGAGGTCGAGATAATGCAGAATAGCCCCCGATGCTGTAATTGCGTCGGTCATCTGATGAATGCCAAATCCTTTCAGGTTCTTTGTCTCAAAGTGTTTCAACAAGCGGTCGTTTGCCGAGTCGTAAGTGAAAATCCAGTCTTCAAGTTCGAATGTGAGATATTTGGCGGTGAACGATGCGTTAAACAACTGTCGGTTGCTACGTTCTATAAGCACCTCTTTGGGAGAGAAATTGGCAAGCAGCTTGTCGATGTAGTCGGTTTTGCCCTCAGCAGTGAGAAATTCACCTGTACTGATGTCGAGAAATGCCACACCGCATTGTTTTTTGCCGAAATGCACTGCGGCGAGGAAGTTGTTTTCGCGGTGGTTGAGGATATTATCGTTGATTGATACACCGGGAGTAACAAGTTCGGTGATACCGCGTTTCACGAGTTTTTTTGTGAGTTTTGGGTCTTCGAGCTGTTCGCATATAGCCACTCGTTTACCGGCTCGCACGAGTTTTGGCAGATAAGTATCGAGAGCATGATGAGGGAACCCTGCCATTTCTATTGATTTTGCGGCGCCATTGGCACGACGAGTGAGCGTAATACCTAAAATCTCCGATGAAGCTACTGCATCATCGCAATATGTTTCATAAAAGTCGCCCACACGAAACAAAAGCACAGCATCGGGGTGCTTTGCTTTCATCTCAAAATACTGTTTCATCAGCGGGGTTTCTACAACATCTTTTGCCACTTCGTTTTCAGTTTTAATTCCTTACAAAAATACAAAAAAACGCCGGAATAATCAACCGAAAATCGGAATAATAGTGCATCTTGCACAGATTTCGAGTCCATCGTAAATCGTCAGCCATCGGCTGGCGGAAATAAATCGCTAACTGCGGTTAGCGATTCGACGCTTGACGAACAAATGTTGCTTATGGAAATTCGCCAGCCGATGGCTGACGAATTTAATTGGTCGGACTTTGTTGCCATTGGTTTTAGCCATCATATTGAGATTATAACAAAAGCTAAGTCGTTAGAAGCACGCCTATTCTATATCCACGAATCAGCCACACGATTTTGGAATAAGTACACTTTGCGAGATTATCTCAAAGCAGATTTGTACAACCATCGAGGAACGCTCCCCAATAATTTTACTACCACAATGCTAAGTACAAAGCAGGCATTAAAGGCTGTAAACGCTTTCAAGGATGAATATTTGTTGGATTTTATCAATATCGAAGAACTTGATACGCAAGATAACGATTTGAACGAGCGTGTGCTCGAAAAATCCATTATGGATAACATCAAAAGGTTTATTTTGACTTTTGGGCAAGATTTTATCTTTGTCGGCAACCAATACAGATTGGAAGTTTCGGGAGAGGAAATGTTTGTTGATTTACTATTCTTCAATCGTGAACTTAACTCGCTTGTTGCAGTTGAGCTAAAAACAGGAAAATTCCGATCTTCGTACTTAGGTCAGTTAAGTACATATCTGTCGGCTCTTGATACATACGTGAGGAAACCGCACAAAAACCCCTCAATTGGCATCTTGTTATGTCGTGATATGAATCAATCATTTGTCGAGTTTGCCATCCGTGATTATGACAAACCTATGGGTGTTGCAACTTATCGAGCAACGAAAGATATGTCCGAACGATTACGCAATGCACTACCTGATATTGAAGAATTAAAGAAACTGCTATAATTGAAATGCAGGAGAAAGAAAATTATCATCATTCTCTTTTCGTCTGCATTTCTTTTTGCACCTTTATTGCATCAAGAGTTATCACATTGAAGAACTCAGAAATACGAACGGTTGCTATCTCATTACCCAATTTTCAAGTAGTCCGACCAACCTGATTTATCTGTTGAGCCGTTATTTTTTCTTGCAAAAGTTTTAGAAACTGCCAATTCCACAAATCGACAACCTATCTTCATCTAACATTCTAAGAAAACGCGTGTAAAGATGGATATGCTCCCGATCGATGTGGGATATTTGCGGTTTTGTCTCACTTTCTTGGAATGAGTGGGCGTTATTTATTTAAAATGTGTTATTGAGTTTCTTTATCTGTAAAAATCGGATTATCTTTGCATTGTGAATTAAGCAAAACATTATAATAGCAACTTGCATTTCACATAATTGTTATATGATTAAGATTATGAAAAATAACGAAAAGCAAAATATTGAAGAAAAAGATGTTAGACAGACAGGTGGGCTAAAAGAACGTTTGGCGCGCGTAAAACGTACACGTTGGATACGTTTCGCTGTGGTCTCTATTATATTCTTAGCATGGGTGGCGTGGCTTGGCTCTTGGTGGGTGTTAGTATTCTGGTTCCTGCTTGCCGACATTTATCTCACACAGTTTATTCCTTGGACTTGGTGGAAACACACCAAGAGTAAGTTGGTGCGCAGTGTGATGAGTTGGGTCGATGCCATAGTGTATGCACTCATATTGGTGTATTTTATATTTCTGTTTGTGGGACAGAACTATCAGATTCCTTCATCATCGCTCGAAAAATCACTCCTTGTGGGCGATTATTTGTGGGTGAACAAGATGATTTATGGTCCTCGTGTGCCCAACACTCCTCTACACTTCCCATTGGCTCAGAACACTATGCCTGTTCTTGGTTGTAAGTCGTATATCGATAGCCCGCAGTGGGATTATCATAGATTGAAAGGCTTTAGAAATGTGGAGCGTAACGATATTGTGGTGTTTAATTTCCCTGCAGGCGATACCGTTGCTCTTAAGGTGCAAAACCCTGATTATTATACATTGTGCGCTACCGTTCCGGGTGGACGTGAAACAATCTTGCGTAATAAGGCTGAGTTTGGTGAGGTGATATACCGCCCTGTTGACCGTCGCGAGAATTATGTGAAGCGTTGTCTTGGTTTGCCTGGCGAAACTCTTAAAATCGTGAATGATGTGGTGTATATCGATGGTAAACCTCTTTCTGAACCTAAGAATGTGCAATTTAACTACTTGATACAGACCGATGGACGCTTGATTACCGACTCGATGTGGGAGGAAATCGGTGTAAGTGTTGATGATCGTATGAGAATAGGGATAGCATCACAAGAAGAGGTGAAGAGTGCTGTAGGTCTTGGGTTGCAAGTCAATGCCGATGGTACTGTGAATCCGGTGTACCAGTCTCCGCTTACCAAAGAGATGAAGGCTCGTCTTGAAGCAATGCCTTGGATAGTGGCGGTGGTAAAATATCCGACAATGGAGTATGTCAACGTATATCCTATCACTCGTGATTATGGGTGGACTCGTGCTAACTATGGAGAAGTATGGATTCCTGCCAAAGGACAAAGCATAAAACTTACAGCCGACAATCTGCCTGTGTATGAACGTTGTATCAAGAACTACGAAGGAAACGACCTTGAGGTGCGTGATGGCAAAATTTATATCAATGGCATCGAAACCGATGAATATACCTTCAAAATGGACTATTATTGGATGATGGGTGATAATCGTGATAATTCGGCCGACTCTCGTTATTGGGGTTTTGTACCCGAAGATCACATTGTGGGAGCTCCGATATTTGTGATTATATCATTCGATAAAGATAAAGGAGGTATTCGTTGGAATCGTCTGTTTGTCGATGCTAATCCCGACAAATAATATGCGTTTCGATAC
The DNA here is from genome assembly GCA_015061055.1 of Bacteroidales bacterium. Classification (GTDB taxonomy): domain Bacteria; phylum Bacteroidota; class Bacteroidia; order Bacteroidales; family Muribaculaceae; genus RGIG4576. The sequence continues at coordinate 8,423 of SUXH01000016.1, read as the reverse complement.
AGGAATCTTCAGTCTCGCCTATGCCGGAAGCGTGCGTTATTATGCTGCTATGCTTGCTTGCAGAAAGGTGATTGTGCACACATCTGAGCGACAGAAGAAAACTCCTTGGTGTGCGCATCATTGCAACTTGATAGGAGCCAATGGCGAGCAGACTCTCACATTGCCGCTTGTGAAACCGGCTTTTGGTCCGGTAAACACCCTTGAAATATCGGAACATGGCGATTGGCGACGCACTCATTGGGGTGCGCTATTCTCGGCTTACGGAAAATCGCCTTTTTTCGAACATATCTCCGATGACCTCGAAGCGATGTACAATGACCACAATATCACTAACCTTGCTGAGTTTAATATCGCAATACATCGTCTTGTGGTCGATTTTCTCGACTTGCCTTTAGAGGTGGATTTCACCGACCAATTGCCTGAATTGGGCAAAAACGATATGGATTTCAGAGGAAAAGTGGGTACACCGACAACCGACAATATCGATTGGATTTCCAACGAATCTTATTGGCAGGTGTGGTACGACCGTTATGGTTTTCGTCCAGATTTAAGTATTTTCGACTTGCTAATGACCAATGGTAGAGAGGCTCTGTTTGTCCTTAATAAAATGATAAAATAGCCTGCCTCCATTTTGACTCTTTATTTTCTCACTTGTCCGTCGCCTGCAATTAAGTACTTATAAGTAGTGATTTCGGGTAGTCCCATAGGTCCGCGAGCATGGAGCTTTTGTGTGGAAATGCCTATTTCGGCTCCAAATCCGAATTGTCCGCCATCGGTGAACGATGTAGGTACGTTGGCATACACACACGCTGCATCTACTTCTTTGTAGAAGCGAGATTGTGCTTCGGGGCAGTCGGCTACAATGCACTCACTGTGTTTTGATGAATGTGTGGCAATGTGAGCAATAGCCTCATCAATATCACCTACGGTCTTGATGCTCATCTTGTAGTCCATATATTCAGTACCCCAACTATCATCAGTAGCAGGTTCCACATAAGGATAATTGCCATTGAGTACATTAAACGCCTCATCATCGGCATATATAATTACATTCTTTTCTGCCATAGGGGCTAGGAGTGCGGGTAGGTCGGTGAGTCGGGCGCGGTCGATTAGTAAGCAATCGAGCGCATTACACACACTCACGCGGCGAGTCTTTGCATTGTTAACTATCGCAGTACCCTTGAGTAGGTCGCCCGATGAGTGGAAATAAGTGTGGCAAATTCCTGCGCCTGTTTCGATAACCGGTACTCGACTGTTGTTGCGCACGAAATTGATTAGTCCGCGTCCGCCACGAGGTATAATGAGGTCTACATAACCCACAGCATTGAGTAGTTCGGCGGTGGCTTCGTGTGAAGGAGGGAATAGGGTGGCTACTGCTTCATCGACACCTTCTTTGCGAAGTACAGAGTGAATCACTTCAGTGATGGCTGTGTTCGATGAATAAGCATCGGTTCCGCCTTTCATAATAACTGCGCTACCGCTCTTCAAGCATAGAGAGAATACATCAAAGGTTACGTTGGGGCGAGCTTCATATATCACACCGATTACACCAAAAGGTACACTCACTTTAGTGATTTTCATTCCGTTTGGTTGAGTCCATTCGGCAAGAGTTTTTCCAAGAGGTGAAGGCAACTGAGCCACTTGTCGCATATCGCTGGCAATAGCTGCGATGCGTTCACGAGTGAGTAGCAATCGATCATATTTAGGGTCGTTCTTATCCATTCGCGCAAGGTCCTCGGCATTAGCTGCCAGAATCTTATCGGTGTTTTCTACAGCGGCATCTGCCACTCTGCATATCACTTGATTTATCTTGTCGGCAGTGAATAGATTTACTTTACGAGATGCTTCGCGTGCCTTATCGAGTATATTTTTTATTTCTTCGCTCATAATTATGTGGATTTTCTACTGCAAAGTTACATAAAATATCAATATTGCTCAATATAAATGAATACTAAATACTTTTAAGTTTCGAGAAGGTATGTTTTTATATCGGCAAAACTATCTTACTTCTTGGCGTAGGACGTAATTGTTTCGTAATGACTCAAAAGACTTGGGCGACGACTTTAAAGCTTCTGTATCAAAGAATGGGTTGTAGCTTTTCATTATGGTGTCGAGTGTAACACTTTGTGCGCCCTTAAGAGGTGCTGCTACTTGTGGGATATCAAGCTCCCACCCAAAATGTTCGGCTATTGATTCGAGAAGCATCGATGTGGCACGCATTTTTCCTTCGGCAGAATAACCTGCTATGTGTGGAGTGGCTATATAAGCCATTTTTAATAAGTCGAGGTTTAATTCGGGTTCGTTCTCCCAACAGTCAATCACTACATCTATGAGCGACGATATGTGTTTCAATTCGGCAAGGGCGGCATTGTCAACTACTTCTCCTCGCGAACTGTTTATAAGCAATTTGCAATTCTCCAATCCCAAAATGAATTGTCGGTCGACAAGATGATAGGTTGCGTCGAGTCCCTCTTTGGTGAGCGGAGTGTGAAAAGTTACAATGTCGGCATCGTGAATGATTTTGCTCAACGGAACGTAATCGGGACTTGATGTGGCACGTTGCAATGGAGGATCGTTCAAAAGCACTTTAAAGCCTAATTCGCGCGCCCAACGAGCCACGATTGAACCTACGTGTCCCACACCTACTACTCCGAGAGTAAGACCCTCGGTAGCAAATATGTATTCTTTTTTCATCCAATGGCCGATAGCCGACAGCACATATTGAGCCACAGCCGGCGCATTGCATCCCGGCGCATTTTTTACCGTTATTCCGGCTTTATTGCAATATTCAAAGTCGATATGGTCGGTACCGATGGTGGCTGTGCCGATAAATTGGCAACGACTGCCTTCCAGGAGAGCCGCATTGCAATGAGTGCGAGTGCGCACAAGCAATACATCGGCATCTTTAACCATTTCTTTTGTTATATCTTGATATGGCAAATATACGACTTCGGCATATTTCTCTAATACACCGGCTATATATGGTATGTTCTTCTCGATAACAATTTTCATAATTCATACTATTTATTAATAAAACACTTGCCACGCATACGACAACATACATATCAACACAAACAATACATAGGGAATGTATCGGCGTGATTGTTTTCTCAGTGTATAAGTGTGAGCAATCTGAATCGACAAACAAATATTAAGCACAGGCATATACACAAATAGATTGTTGTAGTCTATTCCCATTACTATAATCGTAAACAGCATCAATACGATGAAAAAACCATTGTATGAGCGTGTTTGCATCTTATAGCTCATCAATTTTAGTGCGTTTGTTCCCAACAGAGTCAGTGATAACAAAATTGTAAATGCAACGATTGCAATCATAAATCCCGATTGTCCGAAATTCAGTCCGCTCCATATATCTACCAAGTGTGGAGCTTTATATTCGGACAACCCCACAAGTCCACTGCAAGTTGCTATCCAATAAGGTGTTACCAATCCAAAAATCATTGCAAATATGCTTTTTAACCCCATAACGCGCATCTGCCCTATCCCCAACACCATTACTGGGATAAGATATATAAATGCGTATTGGAACATACAACATATAGCAAGCAATACAAATGCGAGATATACTTTTTGTTGTGATTTATTATCTTGATAAGTTCCGAACAAGATGTTTGCCAACAACAAAACTATCACATTCAATAACGTTCCATCATAGAATCGAGTAGCTATCGTAGGGTTTGCAATAGCAAGTAGTAAAAAAGAGGAAGAAAAGATATAAGTAACTTCGCGCACATAAGAATTTTCTTTGTTGAGAAATGCCAACATCAAACTTGCTCCTATCATCCCTGCTACACTAAGTACAAATGACAATAGTGGGCTTATAGCAAATGTTGTCAATGAAGGGAAACACACTCCCGATGATGACCCTTGCAAGATTACACTGCTCGGAGGAGTAATCCACATCAGCACCACGAATAAAACAGCCGTCAATATAAAGAATTGACGACCGTTAAAAAAATTACTTATTTCTTCTTCTCTAAACATTTTTTAATTAAAAATATAGAGAGTGATAAATATATGGTATCTTTCGATTTCAATCTTATTTAAGATCGGCACCAATGTCGCGGCGGAAATACATTCCTTCAAAGTTTACCTTTGCTATGCTCGCAAACGAATGGGCAAGAGCTTCATCTTTGGTAGCACCATAGGAAGTAGCAGCAATGACACGACCACCGGCAGTAACCAACTTATCTCCATCTTTTTTAGTGCCGGCATGAAATAAAATGCTATCGGTAACATCTTCGATACCTGTTATGACTTTACCCTTTTCATAATTGCCGGGATAACCGCCACTTACCATCATCACAGTAACTGCATAACGAGGATCGATTTCAAGTGAACAATCGGCAAGTGTACCGGTTGAAACAGCCTTAAACAGTTCTACCAAATCACTCCTCAAACGAGGCATCACAACTTCAGTTTCGGGGTCACCCATACGCACATTATATTCAATCACCATTGGTTCATTCTTTACATTGATAAGACCAAGGAAGATAAAACCTTTGTATGTAATGTTTTCAGCTTTCAATCCATTCACTGTTGGTTCTATGATGCGAGTGCGTACCTTTTCCATAAACATTTCATCGGCAAAACACACAGGCGATACAGCTCCCATACCTCCGGTGTTTAATCCGGTGTCGCCTTCTCCAATTCGTTTGTAGTCCTTAGCTACGGGAAGCACCTTATAGCTGTTGCCATCGGTAAGCACAAATACCGAGCATTCTATACCGGACAAGAATTCTTCGATAACTACAGTAGCTGATGATGCACCAAACATACCATTAAGCATTTCGCCAAGTTCTTTCTTTGCTTCATCAAGAGTAGGTAGAATAAGCACACCCTTTCCCGCAGCAAGACCATCGGCTTTCAATACATAGGGAGCTTCAAGGCTTTCCAAGAAGCTATAGCCTTCTTCTATCGTATCTTTGGTAACACTCAAGTAACGAGCTGTAGGGATATTGTGGCGAATCATAAAAGCCTTGGCAAAATCCTTGCTGCCTTCAAGTTGTGCTCCTTCCTTCGATGGTCCGATTACAGGCACATCAGCAAGGTCTTTATCATTCTTGAAATAGTCGTAAATACCGGCTACAAGAGGATCTTCATTGCCCACTACCACCATATTTATGCCTTTCTCAAGTACAAAAGCCTTTACCGCATCAAAATCAAGCGGAGAAAGTGCTACATTTTCTCCAAATTCGTGAGTCCCACCATTGCCCGGAGCAATATATAGTTTTCCAAGTTTATTACTTTGTCTCATTTTCCAAGCTAAAGTAGCTTCACGACCACCTGAGCCAAGTAGCAATATATCGATAGTTTCCATTTTTTAGATATGTTTTTTACAATTCGTTATTATCATTTTGTTCTTTCTCAACTTTTTTGCGAGTTCTTCGTTTGCCTCCGAGATTCATTCCCGACTCCATAGGAAGAGTTGGTTGGCGGAATTTTACCATTTTTTGAGAAAAATTCTCGCTGTGGTCTTTTCCGTCGATATCCGAGAGTTGTACTTTTTCGCGGTTGGCATCGTCTTTGCGACGTTCGTGATAAGGTTTTTGATAACGTTCTTCGAGTGCATTTTTAGGAGCCTCCATAGGACGGCGAGAATGGCGACGTGCGCCTCGACGCTCATCTTCTTTATGTGCGAAACCTCCGCGACCGAATTTTTTCTCGTTGTTTTTGCGTTCTTCCGATTTTACGTCATCTTTTTTGTAGATTGAACGGCTACCTCGTTCGAAGCGTCGTTCTTTTACTTCAAATTCTCGTTTTTCTCGACGCAATGGTCGACCGGCTTTTCTTTCTCGACGTTCTTCGCCTATATTATCGTTCACTTCGTCATCTTCAACCCCTAAAGTAGGTTCGAAGCGTGAGCGCAAGAATTTTTGTTTTGTTTCGCCTCGGAAATTTTCATTCTTCACCGAACGACCTTCTTTGCGGAATTCACTATAAGTTCCCTCGAAAATCACGAATTGTCGCAGTTCACATTCAATTGAGCCGTTAAGCACAGGGTATTTTAGAGATGGTTTCAAGCCAATCTTATCGAAAGTGTCGTTGTTTTCACTTATTATCCAAGCATTAAATCCCTTAAATTCATTTTTCAGCATTGTTCCGATAGAATCATATAATGCTTCCATATCTTCGCTCTTGATACGTTCGCCATAAGGAGGATTAGTGATAAGAATACCACCGCCTTCGGGTATTGAAGTGATTTCTTGGAATGGCTTAACATCCACATCAATGTATTTGCCCACACGTGCACTCTTGATGTTGCTGCGAGCAATTCCTATTGCCTTTGGAGAAATGTCGGAACCATAAATCTTATATTCAAACTCACGTTCATTATTATCATCATTATATATTGACTCAAACAAATCTACATCAAAGTCGTCCCAACGCTCAAAAGCAAAACTATTGCGGTACACACCGGGATTGATATTTGCAGCTATTAATGCAGCTTCGATAAGAAACGTACCGCTACCGCACATTGGATCGTAGAAATTACTTTTTCCGTCCCAACCACTTAGTTTTATGATGCCGGCGGCAAGCACTTCGTTGATAGGAGCTTCGGTTTGTGCTACGCGATAACCTCGCTTGTGGAGAGATTCACCTGAACTATCGAGCGATATTGTAACTTCGTTGCCCGAAATGTGAACGTCAATCATCACGTCGGGATTGGTAACACGAATTGATGGGCGTTCTCCATATTTTTCGTTAAAATAGTCGGCAATGGCATCTTTCACTTTGTAAGTAACGAATTTTGAGTGACGAAATTCATCACTATACACAGTGGAATCAATTGAGAATGTGCGTTTCACATTTAGTATTTTATCCCAATTGTATTTTTTAGCCGACTCATAAAGTTCGTCGATATTATCAGCGTTAAACTTATATATAGGTTTCAAAATGCGTAATGCTGTGCGACAACAGAAATTAGCACGATACATTATAGCTTTATCACCTTTAAAAGCCACAACTCGTTTGCCTGTTTCTACATCTGTAGCACCAAGTTCCTTCAATTCATCAGCAAGCACGTTTTCAAGACCTTGAAACGTTTTTGCTACCATTTCAAACTGTTCACTCATTTCTTTTCTATCTTAGTATATTGTTTGCTTTTTGCTTGTACAAGTTTCTCTCCGGGGGCAACATCACACGTAACCCAAATATTACCACCCACTACAGCTCCCGAACCAATAGTGATACGTCCGAGTATTGTAGCATTAGAATAAATCACCACATTATCACCAATAATAGGGTGACGGGCAATTCCTTTTATAAGGTTGTCGTTCTCATCGGTAGGAAAACTGCGTGCTCCGAGTGTTACCCCTTGATAAAGTTTTACATTGCGTCCTATGATGGCTGTTTCGCCTATCACCACACCTGTACCATGGTCAATAGCGAAATATTCACCTATTGTAGCGCCGGGGTGAATGTCGATTCCGGTTTCGGAATGTGCACTTTCGGTTATCATACGCGGAATTACCGGTACTCCGGCAAGCAGTAATTCGTGAGCTATTCGATAATTGATAATTGCTTTAATACAAGGATAGCAATATATTACTTCGGCTGTTGATGAGGCGGCAGGATCACCCTTATATATGGCTGTTACATCGGTGTGAAGTACTCGGCGCAGTTCAGGCAAGTGTACAATGAAATCCATTGCTATGCGCTCGGCATTTGCTTTGATTTCAGATTCTTCTTCACTGCTCACGCTATTTTTCCCGACAAGAATTCCTGCTATAATTTGATTTTCAAGCAGCCACTTCAAACGTTCACACTGAATACCTATTGTGTATTCGATGTTATAGCCATTAACATCGGCGCCACCAAAAAAACCGGGAAATAACAATGAACGACAGAGTCGTATTAACTCATCAATCAGTACTTCTGAAGGAAGTGGCTCTCCACCCATACGCATATGGCACATTCGTTGCAAATTTTCTTTGCAAGCAAGCGACTGTACAGCCGATTTCATTTTATCTTCCTCTTGATAAGTTACTATACCCATATTTTTAAAAACACTATTCTTAGTGTAAATTATTTATGTGATTGCTTAAAAATATTTTTACACACAAATCTTCAACAAAAATACAACAAAACTCCCATATTTCATACCATTTAACCAAGTTTATTAAAAATATATTATTTCAAAATCAATGAAAGGATAAATTTTTTTTAAAAATTTGCTATAATTGACTTTTGTTATTTAGGAAATGAGAATTTTATGCTAATTTTGCATAATTGATGTATGATAATAACGAGTTAAAAACAACTAATATTAACTAATCTAAAAACTAAAGAAAGATGAGAAAGGTATTACTTTCACTCGCAGTGCTCGCAAGTTCAGTTGCATCTGCTCAGCTTCTAAATGTAGGAAAGGCTACAAAAGTAGCATTACCGGAAGGAAC
>SUXH01000015.1 GCA_015061055.1 Bacteroidales bacterium | reverse complement strand
TCGTGGGGTAAGGGGATGGTGGCTACATATTGATGTTGTGCTGTTGCTTTTTACTGAAAGCTGCTACTAACGACTCATAAATCTACCCTTAATCGTGTATTGGATGATAGTTGCGGATTTTAGGTAATACATTTGTTTTCAAAAAAAAACATTATATTTGCATTAATTTAAACCAAAACATCTTTTTATGAAAAAATTATTACTTAGTATTACCATTTTAGCATCTGCTATGCTTGGCTATGCTCAAGAATTTGAGGTTATTAGCAACAAGCAAATAAACACCGGCAACAATGCCGCAGTTTTTCATCCACGATTTATGCCAGGAGGTGAGTCATTACTTGTTACTTCCGAAAATTATGTAGGACTTGGCATTGTCGATATCAAAACTCAAAGCTACACAAAAATCACCGATATGGTTGGAGCAGGTTATATGCCTGTAATCAGCAACGATGGCAAATCAATTATAGCTCGCGATGCCGATTACGCCACTCAACGTATATCAATCTATCAAATTGATGTCAAGACCAAAGAAAAAGTAGCTATCGAAAAGAATATCGACCACATCAATCACATTGTACTCGAGGGAAATGATATAACTTTCGCTGTGGGTGGTCGTGCCATCAAGAAAAACTCTATCACAGGCAAAGCGTTAACTAACAACGAAGTATCTTCAATCTATGTTACCGAAGAAGATCTAAAACTTGTAGTATACAACAAAGGAATACGTTCGGTAGTCGATCCACTTTCTACCGCAACTCGCGATGTGAATTATTGTTGGTCAAGTATTTCTCCCGACAAGACTAAACTTCTTTTCGTAGCAGGCAACAACGCTTACGTAAGCGACTTAAAGGGAAACAATCTCATCAACTTAGGACCTATCCATGCCCCTGTATGGAGAGGCAACGATTATGTAGTAGGTATGCTTGATAAGGACAACGGACACTATTTCACTGCAAGCGACATAGTTATCATAAAAGCAGCTAAAGATGCTAAACTACAGCAATTGACTACATCTTCGGGCGAAATTAAGATGTACCCTGCAGTATCGGAAGATGGCAACAATATTGCTTATCACACCATCGACGGTAAATTATATGTAATGACCATTAAAGAAAAATAATCAGCTATGAAAAAGATCTATTCCATAATAGCAATACTTGTATGTATTGCATTCGCTGCAAACGCAGCCGACTTGGGTGGTAAGAAATTCTATGTAAACCCCGGACATGGAGGACACGATAGCGACGATCGTCAAATCAAACTTCCGTTCTCATATATTCCCGACTTTTGGGAATCCGAAGGAAATCTTGAACGTGGTTTCCATGTAAGAGATTTCTTTGAAGCCAACAACGCAAAGGTAAAACTTTCACGTGTAACCAACACTTCCGATGATGACTTGGGCTTATCGACTATCGCAGCTCAATCAAACAGTTATGGCGGATATTTCATCTCTCTTCACACCAATGGTGCAAACGCAAAGGCCAACTACACTGTAGCGTTCTACAAAGGTACTGTTACTTCCAACCAACAAGATTCTAAAGAAGCTATTTCTCCTTCTAAAGAAATGGGATTGAAGGTTGCTGAATGTCACACTGAAAACAACCTTACTGAAACCAGTTACAGCACACCTCGTTCTCTATCGGATTATGCTTTCAATGGATGGAACTACGGGGTACTTCGCACAAACAATTGTCCCGGTTACTTAGTTGAAACTTGGTTCCACGACTATCGCCCTGAAGCTCTACGTCTTAAGAGCAACACCTACAACAAGATTCTTGCATGGCAAATCCTACAAGCTACAATGCTTTGTCCCGGTGGTACAGGCACATTCAAGGGTTGTATCGTTGGCGACATTCGCGACTTAACCGAACCTTGTGGTTACACTCAATATGTATCATATAGTCGCGACCAACATTTGGCTGTAAATGGTGCTACTGTCAACCTATACGATGCTAATAATAATTTGGTCGACACTTACACTACCGACGATTGGCACAATGGTGTATTTGCATTCTTCGAGCTTGATGCCGGCAACTACACTGTGGAAGTAAAGAAACAACACTACCACACTTACACAAAAGAAGTCACCGTTGTCGACAAAAAGTCAACAGGCGTACGCGTTGACTTCGAACCAATACAATACATCAAACAGAATATCGAATCAATGGACGAAGTATGGAATTTCACAACACAAGGCAACATTCCTTCTTACCTTGTAAATGATAACTCTAATATGATTCGTTGTATTGCCAAGAAAGAAGACAAGATTTATGTACTTCAAAGCAAAGTCGGAGTTGCTCCTGTAATCACTATCCTAAACGCATTCACAGGCGAAAAGATTGGTGATCTAAACGTTACAGGCATCAATAGCAACGCTTCTATTCCTCTTTCTTACATCTGTTTCAACGAAGAAGGCATCCTTATCGGTACAAATGCTGTGAAAGATGGTGAAACATTGAGAATCTACAAGTGGGTAGATGACAATTCTGCTCCCGAACAGATATATGAAGATGCTACACACAGCAACATCTCTCTTGGTGGTGCTTTCGCATTCGAAGGCAACTTGAATAAGGGTGGCTTGTGGTACACCAACACCGATGCAAGCGCACTTTACTACTACAAGATTCAACGCGGTAAGTTTGCAGCATCTCCTACTGCCTACCCATTCAAAGATGCTAATGGCGCAGCTGTTACTCTTGGAGGTGAAGCCGATTCATTTGGTGCAGCGGGTATCCTTCTTAATGATGACGGAACCACTATGTGGGTTTCTGCTCAAGGTTCTGCTCCTAAGAAAGTAAACAAAAGCGGTGTCATAGAACTTTCGGTAAGCAATAGTGCTACCGGAGTAGGAGGTACAGCAATGTGCGAAACCATCTATGGCAAGATGAAATACCTGCTTTCTACAACTTACAAGCAAGATTACACAGGTGGCCAATTCACTCTTGTCGACATCACCAACGACTACACAGCTACAAGCAACCATGGTGTATTCCCTGCCGAAGGATTTGGCTCTCGCAATAACGTTGAAGGTGTCAGCAATATTTTCTGCGAGTTAACCGACGAAAACTTCGATTTGAACGTATGGGTATGTATCAACGGACAAGGTGTGGCACATTATATACACAAAGGTCGTCTATATCCATCGGCTGTAGAAGAAGTTGCCGACAGAAAGGGAGACATTAAGACCTGGAAATCCAACGGCACTCTTCATATTGAAGGAATCAATGCTGCAACAATAAGCATTTATTCAATTTCAGGACATTTGGTGGCAACAGCCAAGAACTCCCAAGAAGTCCAAATCGACGGACTTAGCAAAGGTTTGTTCATCATTCATGCTACCGATACGAACGGAAAACAATATGTAAGCAAAATAATGTTATAATACACACTCAAAAATAGCAAGCATAGGAGCCGGATGTACCGGCTCCTATTGTTATATACACCCATATACAATCTCTTAATTTCACTAAGTTGCTGAAATAAAATTGTCTTAGTGCGCAAAGATTATTACGTAATAATTCGTCAATGTTTATTCACGTTCTTTATTTTTTTTGTAATTTTGCAAAATTGAACTTATTACACTCATCTGAGTGCCGTTTTTTTTTGATTATAAAACTAAACACAAATATATTATGAATGAATTAGCTACTAAATACGATCCACACGAAGTGGAAGGTAAATGGTACCAATTTTGGATGGACAAAGACTTGTTCAAGTCGGTTCCCGATGGTCGTGAACCTTATACCATCGTAATTCCACCGCCAAACGTAACCGGTGTGTTGCACATGGGTCATATGCTCAACAACACTATTCAAGATATTCTTATACGTCGCGCACGTATGGAAGGAAAGAATGCACTTTGGGTGCCCGGTACCGACCACGCTTCTATCGCTACCGAAACTAAGGTTGTTAACAAGCTTGCAGCCGAAGGCATAAAGAAAACCGACCTCACTCGCGAAGAATTTTTGAAACACGCTTGGGATTGGACTCACACTCATGGTGGTATCATTCTTGAACAATTGAAAAAACTTGGTGCGTCATGTGATTGGAGTCGTACTGCGTTCACTATGGACGAAAAGCGTTCGGAAAGTGTCATCAAGGTATTTATTGACCTTTATAATAAGGGACTTATTTATCGTGGTTTGCGTATGGTTCATTGGGATCCCAAAAACCAAACTGCACTTAGCGATGACGAAGTTTACTACCAAGAAGAACAATCAAAACTTTACTACTTAAAGTACTACGTTGCCGAAGACGACGGAAGTGGAGAAACAGGTAGCGAAGAGGAAGTTGTTCATCGTGATACCGACGGACGACGTTATGCTGTAGTAGCCACAACTCGTCCTGAAACTATTATGGGCGATACAGCTATGTGTATCAACCCTAAAGACCCTAAGAACCAATGGTTGAAAGGTAAAAAAGTAATCGTTCCACTTGTAAATAGAGTGATTCCGGTTATTGAAGACCGTTATGTAGAGGTGGAATTTGGTACAGGTTGTTTGAAGGTTACTCCTGCTCACGACCAAAACGACTATATGCTCGGCAAGAAACACAACCTCGAAACCATCGACATTTTCAATGGAGATGGTACTGTGAATGAAGCAGGTGGTATGTATATCGGTATGGATCGCTTCGACGTGCGTGAACAAATCACCAAAGACCTTACTGAAGCCGGCTTAATGGAAAAGGTTGAAAACTATACCAACAAGGTGGGTTGTTCCGAACGTACCCACGTGCCTATCGAGCCACGTTTGTCTCTACAATGGTTTATCGATATGAAGCACTTTGCCGAAATAGCTCTTCCTCCTGTAATGGAAGATGACATCAAGTTCTTCCCGGCTAAGTATAAGTCAACTTATCGCAACTGGCTTGAAAATATTCAAGATTGGTGTATCAGTCGACAACTATGGTGGGGACACCGCATTCCGGCCTACTACATCGGCACTCCTAAGGAAGGCGAAGAAGAACAATTCGTTGTAGCTGCATCTAAAAAAGAGGCTCTTGAACTTGCAAAAGCTAAGACTGGTAACGATAGTCTCACTCTCGACGACCTTCACCAAGATGAAGGTGCGCTCGACACTTGGTTCTCGTCTTGGTTGTGGCCAATCTCACTATTTGATGGTATCAACAACCCGGGCAACGAAGAAATCAACTATTACTATCCTACATGCGACCTCGTTACCGGTCCCGACATCATATTCTTCTGGGTGGCTCGTATGATTATGGCAGGATACGAATACATAGGCAAAATGCCATTCCGCAATGTATACTTCACCGGTATCGTTCGCGACAAACTCGGACGCAAAATGAGCAAATCGCTCGGCAATTCGCCCGATCCTATCGAATTGATGGAAAAATTCGGTGCTGATGGCGTACGTATGGGACTTATGCTTGCAGCTCCTGCCGGCAACGACATTCTTTATGATGATGCTCTATGCGAACAGGGACGCAACTTCAACAATAAGATATGGAATGCATTCCGTCTTGTTAAAGGCTGGGAAGTAGCCGACATCGAACAACCCGAATCGGCTCGCAAGGCTATCGAGTGGTTTGATGCTGTGTTGAACTCAACTCTTGCCGAAGTGAAAGATTTGTTTGGCAAGTTCCGCTTGAGCGAAGCTCTTATGGCTGTATATAAGTTGTTCTGGGACGAATTCTCTTCATGGTATCTCGAAATGGTTAAGCCTGCTTATCAAAAACCTATCGATCGTGCCACTTACGAAGCTACACTCAACTTCTTTGACAACCTTTTGCGCCTGCTTCACCCATTTATGCCTTTCATTACCGAAGAATTGTGGCAACACATTGCCGAACGTGGTGAGAACGAAAGCATTATGGTGGCCCGCATTCCTGAAGCTAAAGCATTCGATGCAGCTACTATCACTGCTATGAACGAAGCTAAGGAAATCATTGCAGGTGTGCGTAGTGTACGCCTTCAAAAGAATATTCCTAACAAAAATGCCCTATCACTTCAAGTTGCAGGAACATTCACTAATGAAAATGCTGCTGTTATCAAGAAACTTGCCAACCTTGAAAGCATCGATAAAGTAACTGAAAAGGACGCTACAGCAGCATCTTTCCTTGTAGGAACTACCGAATATGCAGTACCTCTTGGCAACAACATCGACGTTGAAGAAGAATTGAAGAAGCTTGAAGCTGAATTGAAGTACATGGAAGGATTCCTTGCATCAATCATGAAAAAACTGAGCAACGAACGTTTCGTGAACAACGCTCCCGAAGCAGTAGTAGCTGGTGAACGCAAGAAGCAAGCTGATGCCGAAAGCAAAATCAAGACTTTGCAAGAAAGTATCGCTGCTCTAAAGAAGTAAGAATACAAATACCGATAATTTTAAGAAAAGTTGGGCCAAAATTATTTTGACTCAACTTTTTTTATGTGCATCAACCTATTATTCATCTCAAGAGCAATTTCACCGGCACAGGCTTGTTGTGATCATTTAAATATGTACGATTTTCGAGCGATTCATAGTTCTTATTCGACAATGCACAATGGTCTTTTTTATAGAAAGTACTTATGTCGGCAAGGTCAAGCAATGTGTGAAACACCACAAGACCGGTAACAATTTTTTTATCAGCATTTTTCAACATACATTCCCGCTTCGATGGATACAATGTGTCGTAACTCTGAGAGGTCCACACAAGCAATGGCACACGCAACTGATTGTACGACGGTATAGGCGAAGCATGCAAGAAATGTTTCCCATCATCGTCATATATATCCTCACCATGATCGGACACATACACCACAGCCGACGGCACGCATTCGGCATCAACGACACACACCACACTATTAAGAAACTCATCGGTGGCTCTAATCGTGTTATCGTAGGCATTTATCAACGTAGCTCGATTATCTTGCGATGCCGATGTATACATATCCGGCTTATAATATGCTTTATCGGCAGGATAACGCTCCCGATAATTAAAATGCGAACCATAAGTGTGAAGTACCACAAAACGTTTCGCGGCAGTGTCGGTTGCAAGAAACCGCTTCAACCTACCAAGCAGTTCCGCATCATACACATTGGCATCTACAGGCAAACTGTCTTTTATAAACTCCGTTACATCGGCCTCCTCACCAAAAAAATCAATCAAAGAATGATTTCGTCGCTGATTAGAGAAATAAGCAGTACTATACCCGGCTTCCTTAAATGCTGTGATAACACTCTTTTGCTTGTAAATATCATTAAAATTATCGGCACTTACAGCCGACAACAACATCGGGACACTCTTGTGAGTAGTATTCGACTGTGTGAATACATCATTGAACACTACCAATCCTCTCAATTTCTCCATTAGCGGGGTAGTATTTCGTTCGTAACCATATATACCCAAATTTGCCGCACGTGCAGTTTCTCCTATTACCAGCACATACACCTCCGGCTCATTGCTGGCTCGTTTATTCTCAGCATTAAAAGTAAAATCACGCGACGTGATATGATAATTCATCGACTTCGCATTACGTTCCACCGCCAACACAGCATTATACATCACATTCACAGGATACAAATCCACCTTGAACTCATAATCCTTATAGAACACATAATTCCCTACAAGCGACACTATTCCCATCAACAAGCAACGATTCGCCCACTTTCGATTCGTTCTTATAAAGCCCTCATCAACCGCCTCCTTTCGCAACGAAAACATACTCCACAGCACAAGCGGAACATATACCACCACAACAAACACCACCGACAGATATATATTAGAAAGTAGCTCACAGGCTTCAGTAGGATTGGTAGTTACAAGATTCAGGTACATATCCACAGCTATCACTGAGTTACCAAACAGAGACAACAACACTATCTGAAACGCTGCAAGAAATACCAACGGGAACAACCACAAGAATGCTTTACCCGGCTTACGGCTCAATGTCATTATCCTCCAATAAGCACCCATAGGCAATACCACATTACACACTCTTGCTAGCAGAGACATTCTCTCGGTGAAAAACAGACACACATTGGGTAATGACAAGGCTATAACACACAACACAAAAAGTAACTTTTGATTATTAAAAATGCCCCTGATTATCAATCGCATATTATCAAAAAGCTTCATTTATATTAAATACAAATCCCATTTGACCACTCTTTCCAAACCCCATATCAAGACGCACATTCACACGCTTTTTAAACTCCCAACGATAGCCTACACCACAATTAGGCAACACTTTCTTAAAAGTGCTTTTATCGTGAAACACATTACCTGCACCAAGCCACAATATAATACCATTCCTTCGCCACACCTTTTGACGCAACTCTATCTGGGCTGTGATACTATGTTTATCACGATATCTACCATCGTAATAGCCTCGCATAGAGTTAGAGCCTCCAAGTTCGGACATCATTGCCCACGACGGATTACCAAAATTAAATAAACCTTGCAGCTCACCGGCCAACACACCACCATTCCACACTTTTTTATATGAACGAAAAATAACTGATGTGGTGTAAAATGATTGTTCGTTACCTGCCCACCCCGGGCGCAACTCTTGAGCCAAATATAGATGTACCCCCTTACTTGCATTGTTGATAAAATCACGCGTATCATATTGTATCGATGCGCCAAATCCGTAATTACGCTGTACGAGCGACATACCATCAAAAAGTCTTATATATTCGGGATTTACATCATTAGCTTTAGCGTAATCCCACATAACACAAGGTCCTATATAAAAATTATCCAACAATCGTACCAAAAACTCCACTTTTACTCGAGTTTGAAACCTATCAATCTTTGACTTATTACTATCATCATTCCCCATATCATATCCTATACCCCAATAATAAGACGGGAAAGAATAAAAAAACGCCGTATAATTCAACCGATATCTGTCTTCGGGAAACAAGTTATTACCTTTTATCCCTATCATATAAAATCCCACTGTCGACACATTGGCAAAAAGTGTGATATTTGAAGGTTGAATAGCAATATCACACCCTTTCATCCTATAAAGGCCGGCACTTACCAATCCTATGCCAAACTTAGCATCCGACGTGTAAAACGGACCTCCTATCACACTCACATCAAATTTCTTATATGGTTTATCTTCATTTGTATCATCAAAATATTTCAATACCCGTTGCAATAAATTTCTGCGAACATTCATCGTATCGCTCTCGACAACAAATGTACTATCCTGCAACATAACATTTGCACGACAATACATCAACACACTAAAAACGGCAAAAACAAGGATACAAATTCTTTTCATTAATACCTACATTTTATTTTACTACAAAAATGTATCTATACTTGTTCACTCTATTCGTGACCATTTCCACTACGCCACAACACATCTTCTCAATCGTTGGCTATATTACGTTTTTTAGCTAACTTTGCATTCACTTTACACGTTAGGTATGAACAATAATTCGTATTCCAAGTTGTTTTGGTCGTTCTTCAAAGTAGGCGCATTCACTTTTGGCGGAGGTTGGGCTATGATTTCGGTTATCGAGAAGGAAATCGTGCACAAACACAAATGGGTGGAACGTGATGATTTTCTCGACCTGCTTGCCATAGCACAAGCTATGCCGGGCATTCTTGCTGTAAATATTGCCGTAGTGATTGGCGACAGGCTGCAAGGCATAAAAGGGAGCATTTGCTCGGCTCTCGGTACTATACTGCCTTCTTTTTTTATAATTCTTGCCATTGCAATATTCCTTACTCCCGATGCAATTAAGAACAACGAAACACTAAATGCGATTTTCAAGGGGATACGTCCTGCCGTTGTGGCACTTATTCTTGCACCACTTATCAACTCGGCAAAAGCAGCTCATCTCAACAAGTTAACAATCTTTATCCCCATTGCTACAGCTTTGCTCATATATTCCGGCTTACCCTATATATCCAACCCTATAGTATTCATCATTCTTGGTGCTGTGGGCGGATACCTGTATTACGTCATATCTTCACATCAACATAATAAAGAAAGAAAGGAGGACAACAAATGAGTGCTTACTTCAAACTCATTCTTGCATACCTCAAAATTGGACTGTTTGGCTTTGGTGGAGGTTATGCGATGTTATCACTCATTCAACGCGAAGTGGTAGGTGCAGGGTGGATTACAAACACGATGTTCACCGACATTGTGGCTATCTCTCAAATGACACCCGGCCCCATTGGAATCAACAGCGCAACATATATAGGATATGTCGTTGGGAGCGATGCAGGCTCTATGGGGTGGATAAGTGGAATCTTCGGCTCAATCCTAGCCACTATGGCTGTAGTAATCCCACCTTATATTCTCACCCTCTACACAGGACATTATATCAACCGACACAAAGACAGTCCGTTCATAAAAGGCATTTTCAAAGGACTACGACCTGTGTGTGTTGGGCTTATCGGCTCGGCGGTACTGTTACTTATCAACAAAGATAATTTTGGTAGCACCAACTACGAACTCACAGCAAGCAGCATCATCTGTGTAATTTCATTCTTGATAGTATATTTCACTAAAATTCACCCTATACTCGTGATTATTCTTGCGGGAATTGCAGGGCTTATTATATATTAATTATGAACTATCCCGAAACATTAGACTATCTGTTCACACAAACACCTATGTTCTCTCGAACAGGAGGAGATGCCTATAAGGAAGGGCTCGACAATATAATCTCGCTGAGTATGCTCTATGGCGAGCCCGAAGAGTATCTAAAATGCATCCACATTGCCGGAACCAATGGGAAAGGCTCCACTTCACACATCTTGGCATCGATATTGCAACACAGCGGATATAAAGTGGGGTTATTCACATCGCCTCATTTAGTCGACTTTCGTGAACGCATTCGTATCAACGGCGAAATGATTCCAAAACAAGAAGTGGTGGATTTTGTGAACGGATACATCAACTCAGGACACAAAGGTTCTCCCTCATTCTTCGAACTCACCACAATAATGGCACTCGACTATTTTCGCCGTAAAAAAGTCGACTATGCAATTATCGAAACCGGACTTGGCGGACGTCTTGATAGCACTAATATCATTATGCCTCAACTATGCGTAATCACTAATATATCATTTGATCACACTCAGTTTCTTGGCAATACTTTATCACAAATAGCAGAAGAAAAAGCTGGCATAATCAAACCGGGTATTCCCATTGTAATCGGTGAGGCTAACAATGAAGTTCGTGAAGTGTTTATCGATAAAGCCGAAAAGATGAAAGCACCTATCATATTTGCCGAGGATAAACCACAAATTACTACTCACACGAGAGAAAACGAGTGTTTGGTTCTTGAAACAGTTAAAAACGGTACTATCATCAATCAACTCTCAGGCGTATGCCAACTAAAAAATGCCAACACAGTACTACACGCCGTACACGCACTCAAAGAGTTAGGAATAAACATCTCTCAACAAGCTATCGAGGATGGATTTGCCAACGTGTGCAAGACTACCGGACTCATGGGGCGTTGGATGCTTGTAAATAATAAGCCACGCACAATTTGCGACACCGGACACAATGCAGGTGGAGTTCAGTACATAGTGCATCAACTCGCAAAAGAAAAATACCACAAACTCCACATTGTTCTCGGATTTGTTAATGACAAAGATGTAACGCACATTCTTGAAATGTTCCCTCGATATGCCACTTATTATTTCACTAATGCATCTATTCCAAGAGCATTGCCGGCAAAAGATCTTTTTACTTTGGCATCGGCTCACGACCTCGACGGGAACTATTACACTTCAGTACAAGAAGCTTATCAAGCAGCTCTCGATGCGGCATCTGATGAAGATATGATTTTCGTAGGTGGTAGTACTTTCGTAGTTGCCGACCTCTTAACTCACCTTAAACAAAGCGAATAAACATCTTTAAAACAAAAAAAACGACGATAAGAACGACACATATTTTTCACATTCACAATACATCACGTAACAAATTTCACTTTATAAGATTGAAATATCATTTATTTAGTGTATTTTTGTAGAACAATATTGAATTCTAAATTATAAACTACAATACAATGGGTAAAGTATTAATTATCGGAGCTGGTGGTGTAGGCACAGTCGTTGCCCACAAGTGCGCACAGAATCCCGACGTTTTCAACGAGATTGTTATCGCATCACGCACTAAGAGCAAGTGTGATGCAGTGGCTAAAGCTATTGGCAAACCTAACGTAACTACCGACCAAGTTGATGCCGACAGCGTTCCTGAACTTGTGGCTTTACTTAAAAAGCACAAACCGGACATCGTAATCAACGTAGCTTTGCCTTATCAAGACTTAACTATTATGGACGCCTGTCTTGAATGTGGCGTAAACTATCTTGATACTGCTAATTATGAACCTAAGGACGAAGCTCACTTTGAATACAGCTGGCAATGGGCTTATAAAGAACGTTTCGAAAAAGCGGGATTGACTGCAATTCTTGGTTGTGGCTTTGACCCAGGTGTATCAGGTGTTTACACCGCTTATGCAGCTAAACACTATTTCTCCGAAATAGAAACTCTCGATATCGTAGACTGTAATGCAGGAAACCATGGAAAAGCTTTTGCTACCAACTTCAACCCTGAAATCAACATTCGCGAAATCACACAAAAGGGTAAATACTACGAAAACGGTGAATGGATTGAAACCGAACCTCAAGAAATCCATAAAACTTTGAATTATCCTAATATCGGTCCTCGCGAATCTTACCTCCTCTATCACGAAGAGCTTGAATCGCTTGTCGTTAACTTCCCAAGCATCAAGCGCGCTCGTTTCTGGATGACTTTCGGACAGGAATATCTCACTCACTTACGTGTTATCCAAAATATCGGTATGGCAAGCATCGACCCTATTATGTACAATGGTCAAGAAATCGTACCTCTTCAATTCTTGAAAGCTGTGCTTCCTAACCCTAAAGAACTTGGAGAAAACTACGTGGGAGAAACATCTATCGGTTGTCGCATAAGCGGTAAGGACAAAGAAGGCAAGCCAATGACTTACTATATCTACAACAACTGTAGCCACGAAGAAGCATTCAAGGAAACAGGTATGCAAGCTGTAAGCTACACTACAGGTGTTCCTGCTATGACCGGTGCAATGATGTTCCTTACTGGCAAGTGGAACAAACCGGGCGTACACAACGTTGAAGAATTCGATCCCGATCCATTCCTTGATGTTCTTAACAAGCAAGGTCTTCCTTGGCACGAAATCATCAATGGAGACCTCGAACTATAATAATAAGTTACAAAATAGATTCAACAAAAAAAATACATTCTCACTTTCGAGAATGTATTTTTTGTTAACCTATACTATATCAAGATTACCTTCTATTTCTCATCAAACGTAAGTGTTACACAACTCTTTTTCACATTGAGAGTTACATTAGCACCTTCAATCATAGGATAGTTTTCATCGACGTGGCCCACCGGGAAATTGAATGCAATAGGAATCTTGTAACCTTTAAGTTCTTCGGCAAGCATATCTTCCATTTTCTTGAAGTCGCTATTAGGTGTATAATCGGTAAACTGACCTATAATAATACCCTTCACCTTATCGAGAACACCCAAAATCTTCATTTGTTGAATCATACGGTTGATACTTGAAGTATTTTCACTCACATCTTCGATGAAAAGAATTATATTATCGTTCTTCAAAAAATCATATTCTGAACCTATCATACCACAGAATACCGACAAGTTTCCACCCACAAGCATACCGCTTGCCTTACCTGTATGATTATATTTGTGAGGTGCAACCTCATAATGTGGTACTCCTCCGGCAAGAATATTGCGCAATGCAAGACTGCATGAATCGGGAGCATCGGGGTTGTCGCTAAACAACTTATTTACTTCTTGTTCGTAAAGGTAGCCACACATATGAGCGTGAATACTCATCACGCCGGCATTAACCATAGCTGAGTGTACAGATGTTATGTCGCTATATCCAATAATCCACTTAGGATATTTGGCAAGTGTGTCAAGCGGAATTTGTTGAAGCTGTTGAATTGAACCATATCCACCGCGAGTACTCATAATTGCCTTAATTTCAGGATTACGCAACGCCCACAACATATCGGCTGCACGATCTTCAGGGGTTCCTGCAAATGAACCATGCTTTGCATTCACATTTGGAGAAAGCACCGGTGTATACCCCCATTCCTTAAGCACCTTCATTCCTGCCTTAGCATACTTATCATTTGGTTTACTTGCCATACTCAAAATAGCAATCTTATCACCCGGCTTAAGCGATTCGGGACGCACCATTTTTTTGTTTTGCGCCTCGGCTGTTGCACCAAAACACATCAATGCAACAAGCATAATAGTAAGTTTTTCTTTCATCACATAATAATATTAATTTATAAAATTCATTTTTTCAACACAAATTGTACTTCCTTGAATGCATATCGCTCCACTGAACCACCTTCATCTTCAAGCACAAGTAATCCCAAAGGCTCCACGTCGACGATTTTCGCATTGAAACATTTTTCATCAGCCTTTGTATAAGGATAAAATGCCCCATCATTACGATACAAAAGCGACAAAAACTCCCGATGCAACTTGGCAAAATCTTCATTCGTATAGGAATCAAACGAGCATCTTCGTTCTATCTCCTCACACACCCGATGCAACACTTCATCGACATTCAAATCTTGTCCTATTATCTGAGCCAACGACACCGGATTTGGTGCATCGCTCACAAACAGTTCTTGATTTACATTTATTCCCACACCAAGTATTGAATAATTAATGCCGTTACCCATAATAGAATGTTCTATAAGGATACCACACAGTTTCTTGTCCTTATAGTATATATCATTAGGCCACTTAATTTTCAATCCTTCAACATAGCCGGACAAAGCTGTCACCACTGCCACTGCCACTGCTTCACTTATTACAAATTGTTTTGCTACAGGCACAATAGGACTTTTAAGCAGCATAGAAAACAATACATTTTTTCCCGGCTCCGACTCCCAAGAGTTCCCTCTTTGCCCCCGACCTTCAGTCTGATTTAATGTATGAATCACTGTACCTGAAGGGAGCATCATTGCCATTTTCGACAAATATGAGTTGGTTGACGCTGTGCTATGTACAAGGATATATCTTGGCATCAATCTTCAGGATAAGTCAATGTGATTGTACGTGTTCCATCTTCTTCCTCTACAACATCTACTTCCACAGTGTCGTCAGGGAGAAGGTCGGTGATGCGTTCAGGCCATTCAATAAAACATAAAGCACCACTATAAAAATAATCTTCCACTCCAATATCTTCGGCTTCCATTTCATTCTCAAGACGATAGCAATCGAAATGGTATATCAATTCGGCTGTCGTATCACTTCTATATTCATTAATGATAGCAAACGAAGGCGAGTTTGTTACATCATTCACCCCAAGTTCTTCGCAAAGAGCTTTTATAAAGGTCGTTTTCCCTGCACCCATTTCTCCATTGAATGCAAAAACGGTATAATCTCCCATTTCGGCAATAAATTCCTTTGCCGATTCATTTATTGCTTCAAGAGCAGCGATTTTCATTGTCTTTGTTGCCATATTCTACAATATCTGATATTCTACTGCGAAGATAAACATTTTATAGATAAAAATCACTACTTTTACGCACTTCACGCTAAAAATCGAGTAATTCCACTTTTTTACATTGTTGCAAAATTCCTATTTTTTCGCTTTTTTACAACCTGATATTAAACTTTGCACTATATTGCACGTCATAAGTACAAAAGCAGTTTATTAACCATAAAAAACTGAGAATTATGAGAAATTTTAATTTACATTCAATTTCAACAGGAATCGCACTAGCAGTATGTTTTTTGATTTCTTATCCTGTTGACGCTCACGCACAAAGAAGACCATCTTCTACACGCACCGAGCAAAGTCGTAATGAAAACCGACAACAAATCAACAATGGTCGCCGTACAAACTCAAATCGCAACTCTCAACAAGCGAAAGTAAATAATAGTAACAATAACAGAAAGCAAAAAGAAATTACCAACAATCGTCCCAATAATGACCGACCAAAGGAGAATGCGCGCCCAAGCAACAACATTCGACCGAACAACAATGCTCGACCGAATAACACAAGACCGGGTAACAATGCCAATCACAAGCCTGCTCCTCATCATAGTGTAAATCATCATTCACCAGTGCATCATCATCACCATCATTATACCCACCACCGTCCTATTCCTCGAGTAGCACCACCTCCTCATTGGCATCCACATCACAAAGTTCCAGTTATCAGAGGTATACTTGGATTGACTTTTGGCACTTACTATAATGCAACATTGGATTATCTGCGTCAACACAACTATGCCATCTACCGTTATGCAAATAATGTGATTTATTTGAACAATGTAATGCAATATAATCTCTATTGGGACGATGTAGTGCTGAATTATGCTACCAATCGCTTTGCTTCGGCTCAATTTATATTCTCCACTTCACATTATAGCACTGACAGATATAATAACGTATACTTAACCTTGTGCAACACTTACGGTTCACCAATCAGTATGCGAACACTGAACGGAGGCGGATATGAATGTGTGTGGTACGGAAGCGACCGATATGGAATGGTATCGCTTGAATACTATCCTCAGAACGGACGATTCTACACAGCCTTATCATTCGGCACCTACTAAGAATTATACAACATCTATGAATAAGGGAACTCTTTTTAAAGGATTCCCTTATTTTTTGCATAAATATTTCATAACCACATACAATACATAAAATAAAACACATAGAAACCTATTTTTATCAAAATATTTATTATTTTTGCAAGTCCAACTAAAACAAATCTACAATTAGAAAAAATCTAACATAAATCATTTATATCGTTAATTTAAATCATTATGAAACAAATTTTACTAAAAATGACGCTTGCTATAGCAGGGCTATTGATGAGCATCAATGTATTTGCCGCCGGTTTCACCGCTGAGAACGGTTTGGCTTATACAATTTTGGAAACAGGCGACGGCAGCAATGCTGTGGAAGTTACCTACACCAATTCCAAAGGTGGTAGCTACACAGGCGACATCGTTGTTCCTGCCGAAGTTACCAACGAATCTGTAACTTACAAAGTAACCGGTATCGGTGCTAAAGCATTCTACAAGTGTACAGGTATGACATCTGTGGTTCTTCCTGAAGGATTGAAGAACATTGCTAAGGAAGCTTTCTATGGTTGTAATGCTATTACTACTATTACAATCCCAAGCACTGTAACTGAAATCTTGAGTTATGCTTTTTATAACTGTAAGGCTCTTACTGCTGTTGTTATTCCTGACGGCGTTGAAGTAATCAACACTTACACTTTCAACAACTGTATTAAGATGACATCACTTACTATTGGTGCAGGAGTTAAGGAAATCAACTCATCTGCATTCAAGTATTGCGAATCACTTCCTTCTGTTACAATTCCTAAGAACGTAGCAAAAATTGCAGGCGACGCTTTCGGTAGCTGTAAGTCTTTGAAAGAATTTGTTGTGGATAGCGAAAATGCTTCTTATTGTGCTATCGACAAGATTCTTTATTCTAAAGATGGTACTACAGCAATTATGTGCCCTATCGCTCTTGAAGGTGCAATAACTATCCCTGCCGGAACTACAACTATCGATGTTGAAGCATTCTCAGGTTGTACAAAAATCACTTCGGTTACTGTTCCAAGCAGTGTTACTGCTATTAATGAAGGAGCTTTTGACGGTTGTTCTGCATTGACTACTGCAACACTTAACGAAGGTCTTTTGACTATCGGTGAGTCAGTTTTCGATAACGCAGGTCTTACTTCTATTGTTGTTCCTAATAGTGTAACATCTATCGGAGCTAACGCATTCTACTATTGTATGGCTCTTGAAACAGCTCAGATTGGTTCTGGCGTTACTACTATTGGTGCTTCTCCTTTCTACAGATGTACTGCTTTGAAATCAATCAATGTTGATGCTGCTAACGCTAACTTCACATCGGTCGATGGAGTTCTTTATAGCAAAGACAAAACAACTCTTATCGCTTATCCTAATAAGAAAGCTGCTACTTATGAAATTATTGATGGAGTAACTACTATAGGAGACTATGCATTCTGCTATTGTACTGACGTTACTGCAGTTACTATGCCTAACACAGTTACAACTCTTAATAAGGAAGCGTTCTCTAACTGTGAAGCTCTTGCTACATTGAACTTCAGTACTGCTCTTCAAACAATCGGAGAAAAGGCGTTCTACTACTGCGAAGCTTTGAAGGAAGTTAAACTTCCTGAAGGTCTTATTTACATCGGTGAAATGGCTTTCAACAAAGCTACTACTATCACTGAAGTAGTAATTCCTAATAGCGTCACAACTCTTGACGAAAAAGCTTTCCAAAATTGTTCAGCTCTTGCCGATGTAACAATCGGTAGTGGTGTTGAAGAAGTTGGCAGCAGTGCATTTAATGGTTGTTCTGCTGTAGCTCACATAAACATTCTAAGAAAAGCAACTCCTAAGACCGGCTCTGGTGCATTCAACAAGGTTCCTTCAACTGTATGCGTAACTATGCCTACTGCTTCTATCGAAGATTATAAAGGCGTAACAGCTTGGAATAACCTTATTAAGAACAAGCCTGCTCTTGCTGTAACCGTTGAAGGTGAAAATAAGGTTTACTATTCTGCAAGCAAAGATGTAATCACCGGTGCTAAGCACATTGTTGGTGATAGCACAAGCCTATTCATTCCAAGTGGCGAGCCTCTAACTATCACTCTTGAACTTGCTGAAGATTGCGAAATAAAATATAACGATTCTATCATAGAACTTGATGCAAACAATGCATTCGCTATCGACGAATTTAATGAAGATGCTACATTTGCAGTAGCTAAGAAAGAAGTTGTAGAAGAAACCGGTGAAAATTATCCGGACCCGGTAGGTACTGAACTTCCTGAAGTTGCTCTAACAGACTCTCATGATATGATAAGCGTAGGTACAACTGAAATCGCCGAACTTGCAGGTAAGACAGTACGCCGCACTATCGTTAAGGGAGAAAATATGTATGTTCTTGCTCTTGATGCCGAAAAGGCTCCTTATATTTATGTAATCAACGTAACAGACAATAGCGTTGTAGCAGTAAGCACTGAAGGTGCTGTTGCTCCAACAGATGCAAATGGACTTATGATTTCTGATATAGCAGTTTCTGCCGACAATAAACTTGTTGCTACAAACTATGATTGGGTTCCATTTAATTCTACTGTTTACAACTTCATCTACACTTGGGCAAACGACGAGAACGGTATTCCTACAGGTAACCCAACTGAATGGGCTAAGTCAAATGGTGCAGCACGTTGCTCAAATGGTATGGTAGGTTCCAGCATTGCATTCTCAGGTACATTGAATAATGGTACTGCAATGGTTGCAGTAAATCACCTAAGCAATGGAGCTATTTCCGGTAAGATGCGTTTCATTCGCTATACTAAGGAAGCAGGCGAAATGGTAATCGCAGATGCTAATCAAGGTGGTGCAACTCAAGGTTATGGAAACTTGAGTACTATTTACCACACTATATATGGTAGTGAATATAAGTTCACCGTATCTCCTGTAAACGAAGCTAACTTTATCTTCGATGGTAACTTAGCTGGTGCAACAGAATTCTCTTACGAAGGTCTTGATAGTTATGGTAATGACTTTACAGTGGTTGCTGCCGATGCTGTTGCTGCTAAGGATGCTGTAAATTCAAGCTACTTTAAATATGCAGGTTCTGCACTTATGGCTGTTCCTACAATTGTTGATGGTGCTTGCACAGGTATTCAATTGCTCGACGTAACAGAAGGTCTTGATAAGGCGACTGAAGTTAAAACTTTAATTCCGGCTATCTCAGGTGAAACAACTGCTCTTGCTGAAATTCATGCTGCAGGTCGTTCATTCGTAGATGGCACTGAAGGTAAGATTGACTTGTTCTTGTTGATTGGCAACAAGCTTGTTAAGTATACTTCCGGTACACCGGCTCCTGTCACATTCACTCCTGCAACTGGTTCGGCTAATCCATTCGCATTCGATCTTAAGGGTGAAGTTGTTGACGGTATATTCAAGGCTTCTTTCTCTTTGAATGCTGAAGCAACTGCTGTAACAGTTAATATTCTTGATGCTGAAGGAGCTGTAGTAGCTACTGCCAATGGAGCAACAGCTAAGGGCGCTCAAACTGTAGATATTAATGTAGCTGAACTTGCCGATGCAACTTACACTTGGGAAGTAGAAGTAGCAGGTGCAGAAAAGACTACAATGGAAGAATTTGCACAACCTCGTTTCTATCACCCACGTGGTGTTGACGTTGACAACAATATGGAAAGTGATGCATTCGGTTACGTATATGTAACAGAAGGTATGAGCACAACAAGCACTACATACTATCCAGCTTCTCGTGGTGGTGTTGGTCTATTCATCTTCGATCCTCTAATGAATGGTGTGAAGAATGAAAAAACCGGTCAATATGCATTCATGAGTGATTTGACTTACACATTCATCTCTTACGGTGCTGACCTTGCACGTGTACGTGTTGCAGAAGACGGTCGTATTTTTGTTACTCGTTGTAACAACGCAGGCGATTACATTCTTTATGCGCCAAATCACGAAGATCTTGTGAAGAACAATAAGTTCCATTCACTTCTTGCAGGTGGTTCTGTAGATGCTTCTACATATTTGTATAACACTGCCGATGGATTCCTTGCAGGTCCAAATATTGGTCTTGACGTTAAGGGCGCAGGTGAAGACTTGAAGATGATGACAGTTATTGCCGACCAAAAGGTATTTGCATTCAATGCAACTGGATCTCGAGTAGACGAATATGCTCTTGGTACTGCAGAAGTTCTTCCAACTCCAACTAACGTACCTGCTCTTTCTGGTTACACTATCGCTCCTCAAGTAACTAATGTTGAATATGACAATGAAGGTGGCGTATGGTATTGCCAATATCGCGGTGCTCCAAATAACTCTGAACCAGCTCTTATTTATGTAGATGCAAATGGTGAAGTTAAGTACTTCGAAGGTGACGGTGGCGTTGTTCGTGGTGGTGGCGGTATCCGTATCTCTCCTGATGGAACACAAATCGCTATTGCTTCTTCTAAGAAGACATTCTCTATCTACGATATCAAGCGTAACGCTGATGGTACAATAAAGTTGGCTGAAAGAACTATTGTAAATCACGGCATCGGTACTAACTGTTACGATATCGCTTGGGACCTTGCAGGTAATATCTACATTTGTGGTAACTCCGGTGAATATATGAAGGGCTTCGCTCTTCCACGTGAAGCTAAGTCATTCACTACTTCTGCTCCTTCTAAGCAAGCATTCACTCTTGATTCTTCAGCAATCGAAGAAATTGGTGAAGACAATGCTCCTGCAGAATACTACAACTTACAAGGTATTAAGGTTGAAAATCCTGAAAAGGGTATCTTCATCAAGAAGCAAGGAAATAAAGCAACTAAGGTTGTTCTATAAATCATAGATTTAAAATCTCAAAAAAATAATTTAAATTGCATAAACGTGCATTTTTTGATAATTAATTTTGCTATTTACACAAATAAATATATCTTTGTACTATAATTAACAACTATATTGAATATGACTTTTATAATTCTTCATTATGTGCATCATCACGACATTCTACCAATGGCGGAAGGGTTGTATTGATTTTGTATATATAAGAATTTTATCATTACAATATATTGCCGATTTCCGCAACTTTGGAAATCGGTTTTTTATTAGAGATAATAATTATTAGTTTAACATAGAATTAGGAAGACAAAGTCGGCAACGGCACTCCACCCTAATTCGCAACTCTAACTAAAAATGTTACGCATAGCTGTACAATCAAAAGGACGTCTTTATGACGAAACTATGGAACTACTTTCCGAAGCCGGAATAAAACTCACTGCAATGAAACGTACATTGCTCGTCCCATCACGCAATTTTCCTGTGGAACTGCTATTCTTACGCGACGACGACATTCCCGAATCGGTTGCCTCAGGCACTTCCGACATTGGCATCGTAGGACTTAATGAGGTTCTCGAAAAAGGGAAAAACGTGGAAATAATACGAGATCTCGGGTTCAGCAAGTGTCGCCTTGCTCTCGCCATTCCACAAAAACATCAATACAACGGTATCGAGTGGTTCAATGGTAAAAAGATTGCTACATCATATCCACGTATTCTTGGAGATTTTCTCAAAAAAAATAATATCACTGCCGATATTCACGAAATTAGCGGTTCGGTGGAAATTGCTCCCGGCATTGGTCTTGCCGATGCTATTTTCGATATAGTATCTTCGGGTAGTACCCTCGTGAGCAATAATCTCGTGGAAGTGGAAAGTGTACTCGCTTCCGAAGCTGTGCTTATTGGCAACTCAAAAGAGCTAAGCAAAGAAAAAGAAGATATTCTCAATGAATTATTATTCCGTATCGAGGCTGTAAAAGCTGCCGAAAGCAAAAAATATGTGCTAATGAATGTGCCACGCGCCAAACTCGACGATGTAGTAGCAATACTTCCGGGTATTAAAAGCCCCACCATTCTGCCTCTTGCCGACGAAAGTTGGTGCTCGGTTCACACCGTTATCCAAGAAAAGAATTTTTGGGAAATAAGTGAAAAGCTCAAATCGGCAGGAGCCGAAGGCATTCTTGTTCTTAACATCGAAAAAATGGTTCCATAATGATACAAACCATACTTTACCCCAAGCGCTCGCAATGGAGCGAGCTTATGCAACGAGCCATAAGCAACACATCCGAATTGCACGACACAGTTGCATCTATCATCAACGAGGTACGCACTCGGGGCGATGAGGCATTAATGGAATTCTCTCGCAAATTTGACAATGTAGAACTAAATAGTTTAAAAGTAAGCGCCGATGAGATAGCCGAAGCCGACGACATCGTGCCACACTCACTCAAGCAAGCTATCGCTATTGCTGCAAAGAACATTTCTAAATTCCATAAGGCACAGCGAATGGAGGAAATCAAACTCGACACCACACCGGGAGTGATGTGCGCTCAGCGCGCCGTCCCTATCTCAAAGGTGGGGTTATACATACCCGGAGGCAACTCACCATTGTTTTCCACAGTGCTTATGCTTGCCATCCCTGCACGCATCGCAGGGTGTAGAAAGATTGTGCTTTGCACTCCTCCCGACAAGCAGGGTAAAGTACACCCGGCTATCCTATATGCGGCTCGCGTGGCAGGTGTTACCGAAATATACAAAGTGGGTGGTGCACAAGCCGTTGCCGCTATGGCATACGGAACAGAAAGTATTCCTAAAGTGTATAAAATCTTTGGTCCCGGTAATCGCTTTGTTATGGAAGCAAAACAGCAAGTGGGTTCACAAGCTGTAGCAATTGATATGCCGGCAGGACCTTCGGAAGTGATGATTATTGCCGACGACAATGCCAGTCCTCGATTCGTGGCAAGCGATTTCCTTTCACAAGCCGAACATGGTCCCGACAGCCAGTCCATTCTGCTCACTACAAGTGAAGATTTTGCAGCGAAACTACCTGCCGTAATTGAAGAACTACTCGGTACACTTCCACGACAAGAGATGATGAAAAAATCTCTATCACACAGCCGAATAATCGTATTAAAAGACGATGATGAAATAATGGACTTCTCCAATGAATATGCTCCCGAACACCTCATCATCAATCACAACGATGCTGATGCTCTTGCCGAAAAAGTGGAAAATGCCGGTTCGGTATTCCTCGGTGCTTACTCAACCGAGAGTGCCGGCGACTACGCATCAGGGACCAACCACACACTGCCCACAAGTGGGTATGCACACTCTTACAGTGGCGTAAATCTCGATAGTTTCTGCAAAAAAATCACCTTCCAGCACCTCACTCAAGAAGGGCTGAACAATATTGGTAATGCCATTGAGATTATGGCAGAAAACGAAGACCTCATGGCACATCGGCTTGCTGTAACAGTGAGATTGCAAGAAATCAACTCTTAATAAAATATCATTCGACTAATACAATTTATCTGATATATCAAAAAATGAATTTAGAAAAATTAGTACGACCTAACATAAGCAAACTTACTCCTTACAGTTCAGCTCGAAATGAGTTCTCCGGAGTAGCTTCGGTGTTCCTTGATGCCAACGAAAACCCATTCAACGAACCTTACAACCGATACCCCGATCCTCTGCAACGTAAGGTAAAAGAACTGCTCGCCACTATCAAGGGGGTGAAACCCGAAAACATATTCCTGGGTGTGGGTAGTGATGAAGGTATCGACTTGGCTTACCGAATCTTCTGCCGACCCGGTATCGACAATGTGGTGGCTATTGCTCCAAGCTACGGAATGTATGAGGTGTGTGCCGACATCAACGATATAGAATATCGTCGTGTACAACTCGATGATACTTTTGGTTTTGCACCCGATGATATCCTTGCCGCCACCGACGACAACACAAAACTAATATGGATATGCTCTCCAAACAACCCTACCGGAAATGCTTATCCACTCGATTTGATTATACAAATAGCCAACGCCTTCAAAGGCATCGTGATGGTCGATGAAGCATATATCGATTTCTCCGACAAAGGCTCTATGCTGGCTCACCTTGCCGAATGCCCAAACGTGATAGTACTGCAAACGTTCTCAAAAGCATGGGGACGAGCAGGTTTACGACTCGGAGTTGCCTACGCAAATGCTGAAATCATCGATTTCTACAATAAGGTTAAATACCCTTACAATGTAAATGCTCTCACACAAGAAAAAGCCATCGAAGCTCTCACCAACATCCAAGAAGTCGAAACATGGGTAAAAGAACTACTCGACAATCGTACCACACTCGCAAAGTGCCTCGAAGGCTTGCAATGCGTGAAGCATATCTACCCAAGCGATGCTAATTTCTTGCTTGTAAAAGTCGACAACCCCGACAATCTTTACGATTTCTTGAACAAACAAGGTATCATCGTGCGCAATCGCAATCGTGTAGAGAAATGCGCAGGCTGTCTGCGCATCACCATAGGCACTCACGAAGAAAACGAACAATTAATTAACGCAATTTACGACTATGACCGAAAATAAACTCAAACGGGCTCTATTCATCGACCGCGACGGCACTATAATCGTCGAGCCTCCCATTGATTTTCAAGTAGACTCTCTTGAAAAGTTAGAATTCGTTCCTCGTGTAATGCACAACCTTCATTTCATCAAGACACACCTTGATTATGAGTTGGTAATGGTAACCAATCAAGACGGACTTGGAACCGATTCTTTCCCAACTGCCGATTTTGAAGCGCCACATAACAAAATGCTCAAAACGCTTGAAGGAGAAGGAATTGTTTTTGATGATATTATTATCGATAAGACTTTTGAACACGAGAATGCACCTACCCGCAAACCCGGAACTGCATTACTTGGCAAATATACTTCCGGCAACTATGATCTTGCCAACTCTTTTGTGATTGGAGATCGCATCACCGATGTGCTGTTGGCACGTAATCTCGGAGCTAAAGCCATTTTCATCAGTGACGAAGAAAGCGGAAAACAAAAAATCGATGAAGCGAAACTTAGCGAAGTGTGCGCACTCATCACTCCTTCATGGGATCGAATAGCCGACTTCCTTCGTGGAGGATCGCGCACAGCCACAGTGAAACGCACCACAAGCGAAACCGACATCGACATCGCTATCGACCTCGATGGTTACGGGGAATGCTACATTAATACCGGAATTGGTTTTTTCGACCATATGCTTAGCCAAATCGGTAAACATTCGGGTATCAATCTCACAATAAAAGTAAAAGGTGACACTTGGGTAGACGAACACCACACAATAGAAGATACAGCTATCGCACTAGGTGAAGCTATTCACTTAGCATTAGGCAATAAACGTGGAATCGAACGTTACGGATTCGTACTACCAATGGACGATTGCCAATGCACCGTTGCGCTCGATTTCGGTGGACGTAGCTGGCTCGTATGGGACACCGAATTCCATCGCGAAAAAATAGGCGAAATGCCTACCGAAATGTTCCTTCATTTCTTCAAGAGCCTAAGCGATAGCGCAAGAATGAATCTTTATATCTCGGCTCAAGGCAACAACGAGCACCACAAAATTGAAGGAATTTTCAAAGCCCTTGCACGAGCTATCAAAATGGCTATACGTCGCGATATTTTCAGCTACCAACTTCCTTCCACCAAAGGAGTTCTGTAAATAAAGAAAACAACTGATAAAGATTCTTGAACGACTCTTTATTTTATTTATTAATACGTTTTTCGTATCTTAAAAAAAAATTGGGCAAGATATAACTAACTATGAAACTTAACTTTGCTTATGGAACCTATTATTAAGCATTTTACCGACAACGATCTCTATACGTTC
This sequence comes from Bacteroidales bacterium, assembly GCA_015061055.1. Lineage (GTDB taxonomy): Bacteria > Bacteroidota > Bacteroidia > Bacteroidales > Muribaculaceae > RGIG4576. The sequence continues at coordinate 34,050 of SUXH01000015.1, read as the reverse complement.
ACTTGTCAATACTACGTATTACAGACATATCCTCGCGCCGAAGTTGAATATCAATTCTTCGACCGCAACCACACTTGCTATCCCAAAGGATTTGCAGCATTATTGCAAGAGCAAGTTGACAATATGCACAACGTTATAATTTCCGATGAGGAAATCAACTTTATGCGTCAAAAATGCTACTATCTGCCCGAATGGTACTTCACTTTCTTACGAGGCTATCGCTTCAACCCTAATGAAATCACTATCTCACAAGACGATGAAGGGCACCTCGATGTAGTGGTTAATGGCAAGTGGTATTCTGCTATTATGTGGGAAATGCCCATACTTTCTTCTGTTTCGGAACTTTCACATCGGCTCAATGGAGATTTCAACAAGTACGATTCCAATCTTGAATGTATGCGCACCATCGAAAAAGGCAAGCAAATACTTTCCAACGGGTTGATTCTCGGTGATATGGGTACTCGCCGACGTTTCTCGTTTGCGCACCAAGATATGGTAGTGAAAGAACTTTCCAAGCTACAGAATGTAGGGTGCGACTCCGATACCGGACAAAAATGGACCGGCAAAATTATTGGTACAAGCAATGTATATCTTGCAATGAAATACAACCTCACACCGATAGGCACTATGAGTCATCAACTTGTAATGTTTGAAGAAACTGTGAGCGGAGTGTTTGAATGCAACTACAATGTGATGAAGAAATTTAGCGATGTATACGACGGCGACAATGGGGTATTCCTTTATGATGCTTTTGGAGATAAGGTATTCTTCAACAATCTATCCAAACGTATGGCAATGATGTACAAGGGCTTGCGAGTTGATAGCGGTAACGAAGAGGAACAAACAGAGAAGATAATTCAAAAATACATATCGCTTGGCATCGACCCCGCCACAAAACAAGTAATCTACAGCAATGGGCTTGATATCAACCGCGCAATAGAGATACACAAATTCGTTAACGGCCGATTACAGGACAGCTACGGCGTAGGCACCAACCTCACTTGCGATATCAACAATTGCAAACCAATGAACATCGTAGTGAAGCTTACGCGATGCCGAATCACCGAATCACGCGAATGGCACGACTGCGTGAAACTATCCTGCGACAAGGGTAAAACACTCGGCAATCCTAACAAATGTGCCTACCTCCTAAGTGTTATAGAATAAATAAGAAAAATGCAAAAGCGGTGTAAGACACACCGCTTTATTATTATCTTGGATTCATTATCATTGCCACTGCAAGCAGAACGGCAAATATAAGCATATTACGACCCGTAGCTCCAAGCAATGGATTTAAAGCGCTTCCCTCCCGATGGATTAGTTTGTGCCAAGTGGCGGTGTGCATCACAAGATACAACAAGGGAATCACCACTGTCCAACCAGGGAGCAGAAACCATATTGGCGACAAGAAAAAGGCTGCGAAATATCCCGAAATAAGATAGAATGTTCCGGCAATTTTTCGGCCAAAGATGACTACCGTAGTACGTTTCTTCACTTCCTTGTCATCATCCATATCACGATAGTTGTTCACAAGAAGCACGTTCACCCCCATAAGCCCAATCGCAACCGATACGAGCATAGCAAACGGGCTCCAGCCTCCAGCTTGCACATAATAAGTAAAATTCACCGGCACAAGTCCGAAAAACACAAGCACTGCCACATCGCCAAGTCCGTTGTAGGACAATGGGAAAGGTCCGGCACTATATGCAAGTGCAAACACAGCTATCGCTATTCCCACCGGCACAAGCCACCAACCGCCAAATGGTATCAAACAGCAACCCACCGCACATGCAAGCGCAAGTGTACCAAAAGTCGCTCGTTTCAGTGTTTCTGGATTTATATCTCCCTCGGTAACTCCACGACGCGGACCTACACGTCCTTTTTTGTCGGCTCCTCGTTTAAAATCATAATATTCATTAGCGAAGTTACTCGTTACCTGCGCAAGTACTGCAAAAACAAGGCAAATCAATGCAGGCAACAATGAGAACCTATGTTCCCACTTAGCAACCCCAATGGCTGCAATCACTCCGGCTATCGATACCGGCAACGTACGCAACCGAGCCGCTTCTATCCAAATTTTAATCTTGTTCATTCTTTTAAATTTTGAACAGCATTCCACCGATATTATCAAATGGTGCGCCTGTTACCGACGACAAGCAACTCGGTTCATCAGCCATATACAATGCACCGAGCAAAGCAAATATTATAGCTTCCTTGTACTCGATGATTTTCTTATCAGGAATCACTACATCTGCTCCGCTAAGTTCTGATATACGCTCTATCAAGAACACATTCAACGCCCCACCACCTGTGATAAGCAACGTCGGACAAGTCTTTTCGGCATTTGCCTTCACCACCGCAGCCACTTGCATTGCCGCGTGTTCGTAGAATGTGCGCAACCTATCCTCAAGCGACAAATCATAGCTTTCAATAAGCGGATATACAAACTTCTCCACCCATTCACGCCCAAGCGACTTAGGTCCTTCTTGCTTGTAAAAATCCATATTGTTCAGTGCATCAAGCAGTGGTTGGCACACAACACCCTTACGAGCAATCAAACCATCTCGGTCAAACTCCAATCCTATCTGACGGCAATAATGATTTATCACATAATTCACAGGACTTATATCAAACGCCACACGCTTGTCGCCCTTCTGAAACGAAATATTGGAGAATCCACCAATATTCAAGCAAAAATCATATTCACCAAATAGGAATCTATCACCGATAGGCACAAGAGGAGCTCCTTGTCCACCAAGCATAATATCAAGGCGGCGGAAATCACTCACCACAGGAACACGAGTAACTGCTGCTATGGCTGCACCATCACCTATTTGATACATTATTTTTTTGTGTGGTTCGTGAAAGATAGTGTGACCATGTGATGAAATAATATCAGGTTTCACTCCAAATTCTTCCATAAATTCCTTCACACGTTCACCCAAGAAGAACCCATATTCGCTATGAAAAGCCACATATTCGTATGCGCTCATATTTTGCGCCCCGGTCCCAAGTTTATACCTATAATCATCAGGATAGCTATATCCACGCGCACAATCAAGTGTAAATGCCCATTTACCACCGGTACGTTTAAACGTACAATGACACACATCAAGTCCGTCAAGTGAAGTACCTGACATCAATCCTATCGATTTTATTTCAATATCTTTCATATATCCTTAGAATTAAATCCTTACTTTCATATCATTCTCTACAAGCCAAAGCATTCCTTTATTGATTTCCTGATATCATTAGCCACCCTGCTATCACCTTTGAGAATATGTAACACAGTACGGATATAAGCATCTTTATTGCTCATTCCGCACAGTGCAGCCACATTACTATTCGAGAGCATTGATTTCTCATTGAACACCTTCAGCACAGCATTATAGTCGCCTGTTGCAACATATCGGTGAAAATCACGACACAATTCCTCATAATAAGCACGCGGTTTAAGTTCATTTAGCAAATCGTTGATATGATCCTCAAGTGAATTAATATCACTGAAACGGCGGTCGATACACACTGCAGCCATACGTTTCATTCTGTGGCGCACATGCTCAAGAGCCTGTTTGCGCAATTCACTCTTAAATTGGTGCATAACAGCTGTTTTCACTTTCAAGAATACATACGCTTCGTCTTTCTTTCGCCAACGCGCCACAGCCTTTATCACACCCTCAAGCATCAATATATTCTCTATTTCAGCCACATTTGGCACAAAAATTTTCCTCTCTCGTAAATATTGCACCTCCCTGTCGCTTCGACGGTCACGATCTACTATCCCATGACTGTCGAGATGATGAAAATTCTGCAAATCGTTGAATGCCCGAGTCGATTCTATGACCTTATTACAACTGCCCAGCGGTTTCACCGTATATTCAGTAAAAATAAGCGAATATAACTTCGAGTCGATGCTATGCGACGTATCACCTTCCACAAAAAGAATAGGCTTACGGCTTCCCAACAAGTCGAAATACAACTCCTCCGACAGCGTATCACCGGCTTCTACAATCTCATAATCCCATGTATTGTTTATGAGGTCGAAATTTCTCACCCAAACACACACATTTTCAGTTCTCGACGATACAAAGTCGATATCGTGAGTGTTGTACACAAACGTACAGTCGGGTCTGATTTCCTCTATCACATTCCACAATGCCTGCATTATCGAGTGATGTATGTATATTTCAGGATCATCGACAAAGATAATCGCATTAGGTTGAGCATATTGCACAGCTCCTATATAATAAAGCACAGCCTTCTCCCCATCTGACAGCCTTAGCTCCGAAAACGTATCTTCCGTCTTGTCGTTACTAAATAGCAGTTTTCCACCATCACGCATCAACTTGTTGTTGGGAAATACCTCGTGCCACATTCGCGCCACCTTGTCAAATTTTGTATCAGGTAAATCGCTCTTCTCATCACTGAGCTTTAGTTGAGTCTTATATTTAATCAAATCGATAAATTCATCGTGTAAAAGCAAGAAAATCAACCGTTGAAATTCCGTCGGTGCCTCTTTTTTATAGAAAGGGGAAGTTTCCACCGCCGCATCATACAACAAATCAATCGAACCGGCCAACCCATTCTTCTCGGTCGATGGGAATAAAGCCTTCAGCGCCGAGATGCGGAAAGCTTGATTCTTATATTTATCTACGAGCCAATTGGCAAAACGTGTTTTCCCAGAGCCATTGGCACCGATTAGTGTTATCTGCCTCACATTTTCCAATAACGAAGCAGCTGTTCCATTCATTCTATCGGGCAACTGAAGGTTCATAGCAGTACATTTTAGATTAATCTAATTGTAAATTTAGACATTTTTATTCATACAACACACACATTACCTAAAAATATTTATTTTACTCACAAAAACACACCATTTTACATCAAAAGAACAAAAGGTCCCCATCATCAAAATGAGAACCTTTCCATTATCGTGCGATATTTTAATCTTTTCCTAAAATATCACTTTATTTCAAATTTTACAGCTACAGTGTGCCACATTGCCACACAAGCTCCGTCAATCATTCCGGGATTGAACGCAGGCATTAAGCTCACCACGCGTAGCGCCTCTTCATCAAGTTCTGGATCTACACTTGTTCCCACTTGTGTTTCGATCACTCTACCTTCGTTGTTTATCATACATTTCACTACAACCTCGCCTTGAATACCTTTCGACTTTGCATCGGCAGGATATTGCAAGTTTTCCTCTATAAACTTCTGCATTGCGGCATCTCCACCCACAAACATTGGTTGCACTTGTACTTCTTCATAGACAACCTCCGGTTTCTTTGGTTGTTCTACCTGCTTTTCACTCTTTTCACCGGCACAGCCCACTGCAATAACCATAACCACAGCAAAGCTCAACACTTTACCCATAACAGATGTTACTTTCTTCATATATGCTTTATTTTTAAGTTTCGTAATGCAAAGCTACAATTTTTCTATCATAAGAACCAATAATACTCAAAAAAAGAGCTACAGCATCACTGCCGTAGCTCTTGATATAAAGATTTTCTATAAAATCACTTCTTTGTTACAGTAGCTGTATAAGGAAGATTAGATAGGTCAAGTGTTACGATGTAAGTACCATCTTCTGCAACACTTAGGTTAGCTCCACCAGGAGTCAATTCGTCAAATGTACCTCCAAGGTTGATATCCCAACCATCGTTAGCGCGGAACTTGAATTCTTCGCCTGCCTTCAATGTAACTTCACCTACATACTTCAAGTCCTTAGGACCATTGAATTGCTCTGTCATTGGAAGAGAAGAACCCCAACCATTGAAACCACCGATCAAACCGATTGTTTCAATCTTAACAAGCGAGTAAGTCAAGTTTGGAATGTTAACTGTAGCCCAGTAAACGCCCTTAGCTGCGCTCAAGTTTCCAGCACCACCATTAGTAGAAAGTGCTCCTTCTTCACCGGCATTACCATAGTTAGTATGGCTCCAGTCGGCAGCGTTAGAGAACTTAAATTCACCATCCAAGTATACATAACCATTGTAAGTCACATAGTCGCCGGTGAACAACATATTTGAGTTAGCATGGTTCCAACCATTTGAGTTACCAGGACTCCACAAGTTATCGAATGCTGGAGTTACAGTATAAACCGGATAAACTTCTTCTTCGGCATTGCTGTACATATCCACTTCAAATTGATACTTACCTGTACCATCGTGGCAAATAGCGAAACCGGGGAAATCTTCGTTGTTCTTAGCAAACAACAATCCGGTAGCTTCATATTCCATACCTTCTTCTGCACCCATTGCAGCATCAAGATTCTTAGCATCAAGTGCAGATTGACCGATAATCAACCAATTGAAATCACCTTGTACGTCGATTACAACCGAGAACTTAGTATCATCATACACGTCCTTATCAGAGTGATTCAATTCTACTACATTAGCATCAAGTGAAATAGCGTCTGGATCTTCTGCCCACACCAAATAATACTTCTTTTCCATACGGAAACCCGGGTCGTAAGGAGTCACAACAACCTTAGCAACACCATAATATGTATCAATACTATTCACACGTACTTTTTCAGTACCATTCACTACATAAGCAGCATAACGTACATTCACTGTGCGTGCTTCAGGGTTACGACCTTGAACTGATTGATAAGCAGCTTGTAGATCTGCGATTTTTGCAGTTGCCACGTTTGCAGCATTAGAAACTTTTACGTCTACAGCATCTGAAAAATCTTCATTCTTTGCCATTTGCATACTAAACTCCACTGTCGCTCCCTCCGGAAGGTTTGAAACGCTTACAAAATTAGCAACTTCCAATTCTGTTTCGCCTTCAGCTGCTGTAAGAGTGATTGCATCGGCAAGTGCATTGTTAGCCACAAAATCTTCGGCTGTAAACAAAGCCTCTTGCTCATTTTGTTGAGGCAAAGCCTCTACCCATTCTTCCTCACATGAAGTGAAGCAAAGGGCAAGAGCCATCATCAAAAATATATTTAACTTTTTCATACAGTTTTAATATTTAATATGTTACAACCTTATTATTCCACTACTTGAATAGTAACCTTATAAGAATTCAAATCGACAGTCATCTTCATCTTACCGCCTTCCCATTCAGGGAAATTCAAAGAACCCTTACCGTTAACAATTGCAGAAGTAAACACACCATCGGTGAATGCTACATCAGTAGCTTCATCTGCTTCCTTAAGACCAATTGAATAAATTACACCATTTTCATCAAGAGCATCCCAACCTTGGAGCTTACGATAGAAACGGAATGTAGCTTGACCTGCTGCTACTTCAAATGTACCACTGTAAATCTTGCTACCGATTGCATCATCAGCTTCAAGAAGTTTCCAGTTTTCATAATGAGCAGCATTGTCTCCTGATGGTTGAGTCCAACCTGAAGGTTGACCTACCAAGTAGATATATCCCGGAAGTTTAACAGCATAATAAGCTTTAACTTGTTGCAATACTACAACATTTGAAATGATTGCACTTTGTTCCGGCGCACCCTTAATTTCTGCACGTAGACGCACATACAATGGGCAAGCAGGCTCATCAACGTAAGATTCTTCGGTAGTTACACCACGAAGTTTACACATTGCCATAGCAAGTTCCTCACCACTCACTTCAATCTTTGCACAATAAGTGTAAGGATTTTCGTTCACTTCAGCATATTCTGCAAAATCTTCAGTGAAAGACACTTGAGCATAGTAGTTTGTTGCCGATGCATAACCATAATCAGGTTGAGAACAAGACAAGTTAACTGTAGTTTCAGGAGTCAACTCAATGTATTGAGTAGACATCACAGGGTTGTTCAACACAAACTTCGTTGGAGTTTGTAGCACAGGATTTTCATCTTGAGGCTCTTCACAAGCTGTTGTGAAAAGAAGCGCAAGAAGGCTGAAAAATATATAATTGAACTTTTTCATATTCGTTCCTTTTAATCTGTTAAAAATCTCATTAATAACCATCATTTTGACCAAACTCAGGTTGAGCCGCAATTACGTTTGAAGGAACAGGGAAGATGTTCATATGGTTGCCAATTGCACCACCCTTCAACATATTATTCTTCCAAGACCACACATAGTTGTTACCTGTGAACTTACCATGGCGTACAAGGTCAGAACGACGAGTATTTTCCCAATACATTTCGCGACAACGTTCGTCGAGGATATTGTTTGCGGTCATTTCAGCCGGAGTCCAAGCAGGAACACCTGCACGAGTACGTACATAGTTCACATAGCTAAGAGCCTTTGAATCATCACCAACATTGTCTACAATGTTACATTCTGCATACATCAAGTAAACGTCAGCAAGACGGAACATTGGATAGTCAGCATCAGAGAAAGCTTCACTACGAGCAGCAATCTTACCTTCAGGATCGAACGCACCACCATTTTGAACGCTCCATCCACCATTTGTACCCTTTAGAAGGTTGGTATACTTAACTACACCATAACCACTTGTGAATTTAGAGAAACTTGTATTATCTCTTGTAAAGCCATCGGCTTCCTTTTTCCACATTGACCAACGGATATCTTCCACAGTAAACTTATCAGAGAATTCCTTACGAGCGTGCATACAACCCCAGTTTGAACCCATACCATAATCAAGTTGGTTCATATATGCGCCATTATCAGCCCAAGTAAGGTTGCTTGTTGCTGCAGCCGAGAAGAATGTTGTTGCACCGTATGATTGAGCTTCATCGCTATCAAGAGGTACACCCCATAGCACTTCATTCACGTCACCTCCACCAGGCAAATATACATTGTTATCACCACAGAATAGGTACATATAGTGTTCTACAAGACCTGAACCTTGCAAGCCTGTTCCTTGGTGACGAGCGATGATTTCTTCACAATGTTGTTGACACTTAGCAGCACCATTCACAGCACCATCAGTATAAACCTTTGCATTCAAGTATAGACGAGCAAGAAGTGCTTGTACGCCATCTTTACCCACGCGACCATACACCGGAGTAGCTGTACCGAAGTTTGCTACAATGTCTTCAAGTTCGTTTGTAAGCCAGTTGTAAAGTTCTACGCGGCTCCATTGCTTTGGAGTTACAGTGTTTTCATCAACGAAACCACCCTTTCCGAACAAGTCAATCACCCAATAGTAGCTCAATGCACGAAGAGCGCGAGCTTCAAGACGATATTGAGCCAAATCAGCAGCATCGCCGGCAGCACCATTATCCACAAGACGAATAAAGTCGTTACATATAGCAATGTGTACATATAGACGAGAGTAAGTACCGAAGATATTCACGTTATCCTTACCCCAAGTCCCTGTTACAAGGTCAACTACGCCATCATCGGCATAAATCCACAATAGTTCATCTGTTGTGTACTCATTCATCATCGCAATTGCGCGAATGTACTGACCGGTACCATTGTCAAGACCGGAAATATCCGATGAGCCCGGACCATTTTGTCCTGATACGCCCAACACTGAGTAACATTTTGCAAAAGCTTGACGCACCTCTTCTTCACCGAAATCGGCCGATGTTGTAATATTTGGATCCTTTGGTTCTTGATCCAAATCACCAACACAAGAAGTAGCCATTCCAAGAGAGAATGTCAATGCGACAGCTGAAAGTGATTTATAAATATATGATTTCATTATTTTTTTCATTTTTATGCTGGTTAAACATTAGAATGTAGCTACTACACCAAGTGTGAATGTCACTGAACGAGGATATACATTATTGTCGATACCGCTTGCTACTTCAGGGTCAAGACCACCATACTTAGTGATAATGAATGGGTTTTGTACTGCACCATATAGGCGTAGACGTGAGAAGTTCTTAGCAAGTTCGTTCCAAGTGTAACCTACTGTGATATTATCGCAACGCAAATAGCTACCATTTTCAAGCCAGTAGTCGCTTAGATATTGTTCACTTTGGAAATATACATCGCTATCAACCAAGTTGCTCAAATTAGCATTCTTGAACACACCTGCCACATTTGAGTTTGTTGACATCACGTTGTTGTAAACGTAGTTGCCAAGGCTTGCACGCATATTGATACCGAAGTCCCAGTTCTTCCAGTTCAATGTAGTACCGAAAGTCATAGTTACCTTAGGATCTTTGCTGTAACGTAGACGCAAGTCGTCATCATTGATTGTACCATCACCATTTTGGTCTACATATTCTCCTTCGATTGGATTACCTGCTGCATCATATACTTGTTCGTATAGCAAGAATGAGTTAGCCGGATAACCTACCATGTGAGCTTGAACTTTGTTACCGGTACCGCCGGCGATATCACCCACCTTAACCATAGTACCATCATTGTTCAACTTAGTAATCTTGTTCTTATTGTAAGCCACATTGTAGTTAATTGTCCAGGTCAAATCTTTCTTAACGATAGGACGAGCTGTGATATTGAATTCAACACCTTGGTTTTCAAGTGAACCGAAGTTTTGAACCATACGGTTAGTTGTAGCTGTACCTGCAGGCACGTCAACTTCGCTCAACAAGTCCTTTGATTCGCGGAAATAGTAATCAAGAGCCGCAGTGATGCGGTTGTTCATAAATCCGAAATCGAAACCGGCATTCCAAGTAGTAGTTTCTTCCCACTTCAAGTTACGGTTGTAACCTTGAGGATAAAGAGTTGTAGTGAATTTACCGTCTTTGATGCTTGGATAGTTAGATTGTTGTTGAGAAGCAAGATATTTTGCCATATAATCAAAATATTCACCTACATCTTGTTGACCTGTGATACCCCAACCAAGACGAAGTTTCCATTCATTCATCACTTCCTTCAAGCTCTTAGCCCATGATTCGTCGATAATCTTCCAACCAAGTGCTACCGATGGGAACGAACCCCAACGATTTTCCTTGCTGAAACGAGATGTTGCATCACCACGCATTGTGAATGTCAATAGGTAACGTTCCTTGAATGTGTAGTTCAAACGACCGAAGAACGAGATTAATTGAAGGTTACCTTTATCCCAGAAGTAAGGCTTTGAGTAAGTTGTACCTACACGTTCCACCGATTCAGCATTTTCTACCAAGTAGTTAAAACCATTAGCATCTTGAGTGATAACGTTGAAACCGGGTGTCAAGAACTCAGTTCCGTTGTTATGACCACGAGCTGTAAATCTTTGCCAAGAATAACCTGCTGTTAAGTCAAAATAAGAAGCAATTGATTCTACATCTTTCTTATAATTAGCATAGAAGTCAAGTAGAGTATTCAACTTACGTTGGTATTGATAGTAGTTAGTTGACGCACCATCGTTATAAGCATTCTTAAATGAAAGTGGTGAATTGAATGCTACTATATTGTCTTCTCTTGAACGGCTCCAGTCATAACCAAGATTCAAATTCAAGTGCAAATCAGGCAAGAAATGCAATTCATAGTCAAGTTGCAAATTACCATTACTACGCAATACTTCCGAGTGGTTGTCGCGATCCTTAAGCATACTTACAGCATTCATTGTTGAGTTACTGTTAAGCACACCTGCCGCAGTCCACACATTGTAACCATTATAAAGTTCGTAAGCTGTCATAATTGGTTGACCGTCTGCATTAGTTGTCAATGTCTTCCAGTCCTTGTAAACTGTACGAGTTGGGTCGCTTGCAAGAGCAGCACCGATTGCACCACCATCAGCAAATTGGTTCTTGATATAATAACCCTTAGCATTAGCATTCACTTTCAACTTGCCACCGAAGAATTCAGGAGTAAGATTAAGTCCCACTGTCAAACGGTCCATCTTAGAAGTCTTGATGATACCATTGTTGTTAGTGTAAGACACTGCTACGCGATAAGGAAGGAATCCTGTAGTACCACCAATGCTCAAGTTGTAATCGCTTGAAACTGTAGTGCGAAGGATTTCATCTTGCCAATCTGTGTTAGCACTACCCATAGCCTTCACAGCATCGCTGTCAGCACCATGATACTTGGTTACAAGAGTGCGATATTCGCTTGCATCAAGCATATCCCATTTCTTGCGAGCTGTGTTCACATACATATTTGCCGAGAAGTTTACTTGAGGCTTTCCGCTCTTACCCTTCTTTGTTGTGATAATGATGACACCATTAGAAGCGCGGCTACCATAGATTGCTGTAGCTGATGCGTCCTTCAAGATAACCATATTTTCAATGTTATCAGGCGAAATCATTGACAATGGATTGCTCATACCTTGCACACTACTATTATCCAATGGCACTCCATCGATTACGATAAGAGGGTCGTTGTTTGCAGTAAGTGAAGCTCCACCACGGATACGGATTTGACCGCCTCCTTCAGGACCTGCACTTGTAGTAACTACAACACCGGGAGTTTGTCCCACAAGAAGATCTTGAACCGAGGTAGCAAGACCTGCTTGAATTTCGCTCGGTTTGATTGTTGACACCGAACCGGTAGCGTCATTTTTCTTTACTGTACCATAACCGATAGCTACCACTTCATCAAGAACTGCGCTGTTTGGCTTAAGCGTAATCTTGATTTCTGTTCTGCCATCTACAGGAACTTCTTGAGTCAAATAACCAACATAAGACACTACAAGTGTGCTCTTAGCACTGGTTTCCACTCTAAAATTACCATCGAAATCAGTAGCAACACCTACTGCCGAGCCTTTCACCATTACGCTCGCTCCGATAAGTGTCTCACCTGTTTCATCAAACACCGTACCTTGTACGGTAATTTTCTGAGCTAAAGCAGGAAGTGACATACATAGCGACAAGAACATCACCATCAATGTCTTCCGATTCATCATTTGAAGAAATGAGTGCTTCATACAAAAATCGTTTTTAAAGTTTTACATTTGGTTTATATTACATTATTAATTTCTCTCTATAGATTTTAGGCCAATTTCATCAGAGTTCATATTTTGACGTCCACTTGTTACTTGTTATTTTGAAAAAAACAAAAAGTTTTCGTAATCTCTCCTAATATTGATAAACAAACTTTAAATATTATGGTTTACATGTTTTTTAAAAAAAGTCCATTCTTAAAGCATTTATTACATCAACTATAGGCACACAAAAAACACAAGGATAAAGTTTTCCCTTTCCTCGTGACCACAGTTTTCATCTCAACATTTCACTCTCAATCATAGGTTTAGTCTATATTCAAAGTGCAAATTTATATATATTTTTCAATTATTGTATAATAAAACTTGATTTTTCCTATTTTTAACATTGTTTTTACGCTTAAATTCAATCATTTCTAAAAATAACTATCAAGTCATACTCTTAACTCCTAACTATTTTGTACTTTTGCATATTATTTGAATAAGCATCTTTTTTAGGATAATGGGAAAATTCAATTTCGACAAAATTATCGATCGTCGTGGCACAGGTTCTATGATGACCGATTGCCTCACCAAGGTGTTTGGAAGAGATGATCTCTCGCCTCTTTGGATTGCCGATATGGACTTTGAAGTGTGTCCGGCAATCAGCAAAGCTATTGAGGAACGCGCCCAACATCACATTTACGGATATTCAATAGCGCCCGACAGCTATTGGGATTCTATCATCGGGTGGATTAAACGTAAACACAATTGGGACGTGAATCGTGACGAAATCACTTATGTGAATGGAGTAGTGCGTGGCTATGCCTATGCTCTCAATTTCTTCACTTCACCCGGCGACACCATTGTTATCCAACAGCCCGTATACCACCCTTTCCGCAACGTAGCGGTAGGCAATCGCCGCCGAGTGGTAAGCAACAACCTTGTCAAAAACGGCGACATATATTCGATGAATCTTACCGATCTCGAAAATATCTTCGCTACCGAAAAGCCCAAAATGATGGTACTTTGCAATCCTCACAATCCTATTGGTATTTGTTGGAACAAAGAATCTCTTATTGAAGTAGCTCGACTTGCAAAAAAGTATAACGTTATCGTGGTGAGCGACGAAATTCACAGCGACTTGGGACTATTTGGTCACAAGCACACCCCTTTTGCCTCGGTGAGCGATGAAGCTGCAACTGTAGGCATAACTTTTGGCGCTCCGTCAAAGACTTTCAATATTCCGGGTGTATCAAGTTCGTGGTGTGTAATAAAAAATCCCGAACTCCGTAAGGACTTTTTCCATTGGCTACAAATCAACGAGTTCAGCGTACCCACTTGGTTTGCCACTGTTGCAACCGAAGCAGCCTACACCCATGGCGAAGAATGGCTCAACGAACTCATCCCATATATCGAGGACAATATTCTTGCTGTAGAAGAGTATTGCAAGCAAAACCTTCCTCTTGTTCACCCGATACGACCGCAAGCTTCATTCTTAGTGTGGCTCGATTGCACCCAACTTGGATTAAAGCACGACGACCTTATCGATCTTTTTGTCAACAAAGCACATCTTGCACTCAACGATGGTGAAATGTTTGGTAAAGGTGGAGAAGGTTGTATGCGACTCAATGTGGCCAATTCTCGCCAACTTATCATCAATGCACTCGAACAACTTAAAAAAGCTATCGAGAACCGATAATGACTATAAAAGATATTCAAATAAAGGATTTCAACTATCCGCTACCCGATGAGCGCATAGCAAAACATCCCCTTACCGAGCGAGAACAATGCAAGATGCTTATGTATCGAAACGGCGATATTCAAGACCTGCATTTCTACGATGTACCGAAATTGTTGCCGCCAAAATCGATGCTTGTATACAACAATACTCGCGTCATCAATGCTCGATTGCGCTTTCAAAAGCCCAATGGCGGGGCTACTATCGAAATATTTTGTCTCGAGCCTCTTGCCCCTCGTGATTATGCTCAAGTTTTTCAAACCACGAGTGAATGTAAGTGGCTGTGTTTTGTAGGCAATTCTAAACGATGGAAATCGGGATGTCTTTCACAAATTGTCAACGTAAATGGATGCAACGTGGAACTATCGGCCACTCGTGGCGAGCAAAAAGGAAACGCTTTTGAGATAATCTTCACTTGGAACAACTTAAACACGACTTTTGCGTCGCTCCTTGAAGCCATCGGCGAAATTCCTATCCCTCCTTATCTCAATCGCAACACCGAAGAATCCGACTCTTCCGACTATCAAACGGTGTATTCTCACATCGAAGGCAGCGTTGCTGCTCCTACTGCCGGCCTGCACTTCACCGATGAGGTACTTGCCGAGTGCGACCGACAAGGCATCACTCGACGCGAACTCACTCTGCACGTAGGAGCAGGCACATTCCAACCCGTAAAATCCGACTCTATAGGCGAGCACTCTATGCACACCGAATTTATTTCGGTGGAACGTTCTTTACTTGTCGACCTCATCAATGCTCATAGCAACGTTATCGCTGTAGGCACCACTTCGGTACGCACTCTTGAAAGCCTATACTACATAGGACTCACTTTGTTGAAAAATCCTGATGCCACCGAGGAAGAACTTCGAGTAAAGCAATGGGCTCCTTACGAACAAGAATATTCAGTTCCCACAGCCGAGGCACTGCAAGCCATTATCGACCACATCGACCGAATCGGTTCCGACCGGTACATCGGTAGCACACAGATTATGATTGCTCCGTCGTTTAAGTTTCGAGTAATTCGTGGTATGATAACCAATTTCCACCAACCTCAATCCACATTATTACTACTCGTATCGGCATTTGTCGATGGCAACTGGAAAGTCATCTACGATCACGCCTTAGCTCACGATTATCGCTTTTTAAGCTATGGTGACAGCTCTCTGCTATTGAAATAACACAATAAACAATGCGGCTTTTACGTTTTTATAGGAAACTATGAAAAAATTAAGCTACATATTATATCTGTTGATAGGCTCAATAAGCTTGTCATTATCGGGCTGTGGTAGCGCTAAGCTAAGTGTTGCCGACGAGCAAATGGAACGTGGCGAATACTACGATGCAGCCAACACCTATCGTAAGGTCTACAATAAAATGACCAAGCGTGAAGAACGCCCTATTCGAGGCGAAATCGCTTTCAAGATGGGTGAATGTTACCGAAAAATCAATATGAGTGCTCGCGCATCGGCAGCATATCAGAATGCTGTACGCTATCAATACCCCGATAGTATTATGTTCCTCTATTTGGCTCAGTCTCAACACAAAGAAGGGAAATACGCTGTTGCTGTAAAAAATTACGACACTTATCTCGCTTTTAATCCTAAATCAATCGAAGCTCGCGATGGCAAACGCGGTTGCAACCTCGCACTGAAATGGAAAAACAATCCGAAACGATATATTGTAAAAAGTGCCAAACTTTTTAACTCTCGACGTGCCGATTTTGCTCCTATGTACCTTCCCGGAAGCAATTTCGAACAACTCTATTTCACATCTTCGAGCGAGAAAGCTTCGGGAACTCATAAAAGCGAAATCACAGGAACAAAAAGAAGCGACATTTTCGTTGCCAAAAAGAACGAGAAAGGTGCTTGGCAACGCCCCGAACTTGCCGAAGGCGAACTGAACAGCGAATTTGACGAAGGTATCACTGCATTCTCGCCCGACGGTTCTACAATGTACCTCGCTAAGGCACGCCGCGATCCTAACGCCAACACTTCGGTCGAAATTTTCACTTCACAACGTTCCGAAGCACAATGGAGCACCCCACAGAAACTCGAAATCACAGGCGACACCATTTCGGCTTATGGCGACCCAGCAATAAGCGCCGATGGCAATTGGCTCTATTTTGTGAGCGATATGCCGGGAGGTCAAGGAGGTAAAGATATATGGCGCATCAACTTGAAAGAGCGTGTTGGCTCACTCGAAAATCTTGGAGATGTAATCAACACACCCGGCGACGAACGATTCCCATATTGGCGCAACGACTCCACGTTGTATTTTTCAAGCGACGGACATGCCGGAGTGGGAGGTCTCGACCTTTTCTGCGCAAAAGTTACACCTTCGGGAGCTTGGAACATCGAAAATATGGGAATACCTATGAACTCGGCTGCCGACGATTTCGGAATTACTTTCGGAGAAGGCGAATCGGGATTCTTCAGTTCCAATCGCAACGATGCGCGTGGCTACGACCACATATATAGTTTCCTACTCCCCGACTTGCAAATCTGGATTTCCGGATCGGTTCTCGACAAGGACGAGGAACCTGTTCCTAACGCAATCATTCGCATTGTGGGCAATGATGGCTCAAACCAAAAAGCACTCGGCAAGCCCGATGGCACATTCCGTTTCAAGCTGCAACGTGGGGTAAAATATGCTATGCTTGCAAGCGCAAAAAATTATCTCAACGGCAAACAAGAATTTGAAAGCGACACCATCGAAGAGGATGCCGAATATTACATCGATTTTATACTTGCCGCAATACAGAAACCTCAAGTGGTCGAAAACATCTTCTACGACTTCGACAAAGCTACTCTTCGCGACGAGTCGAAACCCGCTCTCGACGAAATGGCTCAGCTACTTAAGGACAATCCTCACGTATCTATTGAAATGTCGTCGCACACCGACCGACATGGTACCGACAAATACAACAATCGTCTTAGTGAACGTCGTGCAAAATCGGTGGTAGATTATCTTATCTCACAAGGAATACCCGAAAACCGATTAAGACACAAAGGTTATGGCGAATCTCGCCCAAAAACGGTAACAAAACGTATTGCACGTCTTTACCCACAATTCAAAGAAGGCGATGTGCTCAACGAGGAATATATTAAAAACCTAAGCGAAGAAGACCAAGACGCAGCCGACCAAATCAATCGTCGCACCGAATTCCAAGTCATCAACTTTGAAATGCAGTAAATTCTATTCTTAAGTAACCCGGCGCAGAGCAAAGCACCACGCCGACGTAGAGATGTCGGATAAGCGCACGCCCGCAGGGCGTCATCTGTGGTAACCGGGTGCTTCAGCGCCCGGAGAGGAGCATAAACACAAGAGAGTGTGCCGTTTAGGTACACCGCCTAAATAACCCCTACAAAAACCCTTCTGCGTAGATTATTCCGTTGATACTCTATCTAATAAATGCCACAGGCATTCTATTGCATATTAACCGAGCGCCCACACCCCGCCAACAGCATCACGATACCCAATATTATTCCCACAAGTCCTTTCATAAACACAAAGATATGATTTTTAAAAATCAGGGAGTAATTCTCAGTTGCTTTGTAAAATTCTTGATTCCGTCTTTCAAAAGGTAATACATTCCCTGATTAAGCGATGTGTCGTCCATCGCAAGGTTCATATTATCGCTTGCTCCTCGCACCTCGATAGTGTGATTTATTGTATTAAACCCAAGTTTCTCATACCACCTTTTTAATCCTTCTTCCTGCGCAATCAGCACAGCATAACCTACTCCGAGCACACGCAACCTATCAAGCACATCTTTTATCATCGCTTGAGCAAACCCCATTCCTCGATATTCCGGCAAAGTGGTTACACCATAGATATAGCAACCTTTCTCGCCACACTCTGCATCATCAAAAATAAAATAATGCATCTGTGCAACGATTTCGCCCATATCATTACGCATCACATATCGCGTTGTGTCGCGGTCGTAATTGGCAAAAAAACAGTCTATAAAATCATCATCATCTCCGAAACCAATCTTCCAACCTCGTTTCAGAGCCAAAATATCGTCATTGATTTGCATTAAGGCACTTCCACTATCCAAGGATCTTTCTTAGGAACAAGGATTTTAAAATTATCCTTATTGCGTAAGAACATTGCAGCATCTTCTTTCACAGCAAAGCCTTTATACACCACATAATATATCTTTTCGGGATTCATCACCACGTATGACTGTGTGCTATCACCCTCAGCTTCATTAATGCGATTGCGAAACGAACGAGCATTGAATACTTGTTTGAAATCGCCTACCACCACACAATATTTATGCAATGTACCATTATTCCCGTCAACCAACGACACCCGTTCGGTTACAACACGCACCGAGTCGCCTGCGATAACACGAGTTTCAGATAGTCGCTTCTCACGTTCGATGAATCCTCTCAAGTCACGATTACTACTACTTCCCATCTTGCGTTCGGCAGCTATTTCATAAGCCGAGCGATAATTTTCCTCGGTAGTCTTGCACGATGCAGCCACAAGTGCCATCACTACCAACATTATAATCCAATTTATCTTCATTTCTAATATATCAAAATATTATCGTCTAATTTCTAATCTCTAACTTACACAGATAATCATAATGCTCACCCTCTTTGATAAGTGTAGCAGTGAATCCACAAGCCTCAGCACTGCAAGCAAGGGTGTCAAAGTCTACATACAAGCAATCAAACTTGCCTCCTCTCACTCCTTTATAACGCATCTCATAGTCCACGAGCCCGTAATATTCACCATTTAGATCGATGTCGATACTTCCGTCCTCGTTTTCATACAGATACTTCAAATCACTCGAATCCATAAGGATAACACCGCCGGGATTAAGCATCTCACGCATTCTATCGAAGAACATTGGTATATTTTCCAAACGTCCCACAATACCCGAACCATTCATCAGCATCAATATAGTGTCAAACTTATCGGTAAATCTTGCGTCAAACATATTCACAAGTCGTGCATCCTTCACACCACGTAGTTGCATAGCCTCAACCGACAATGGAGAGATTTCCACAGCACACACATCTTTGCCCATTTCTTGCAAAGCAAGTGCATGACAACCGCTTCCAGCACCCACATCGAGAATCTTACCTTGCGCCAAGCGTAAGGCTTCCTGCTCTATAGCCGGCATTTCGGCAAACGAACGAAACAATGTTTCGATAGGCATTTCATCTTCATCAAACATCGACGACAATACCCGCAAGCGTGCAGCCTTGCCTGTGCGTGTATAATCAAGTATTGCTGCTCCCATCGGGTCTTTCTTAGGGTCTATCAATTGGTCGCTAAAAGCCATAATCCTTTTATTTATTGAATTAATATATTCTATCGTGAACAAAGCATTAAGATTACTTCAAATATTCAAGAATCTTTCCGCTGATAAGGAGTAGTGATATTTCACAAATCTTGGTGTCATATTCTGTTTCAAGAATACGTTCTTCGGCATCGAGCAGACTTTTCTGTGCTTCTCGCATCTCTATTCCCGAAAGATTTCCAAGCAAATTACGCTCGCAAGCTATATAGTGATTTTCTCGAGCTGTACGCACATTTTCGCGTTCAAACTCAAGCAACCGAAGATTATTTTCGTATGCTTGCCACAAGTCGCACAAATCGGCATATAAGTTAAGCTTAAGGTTGCGCTGAGCCAATTCGGCATTTTCCACTGCTATATGTGCATTTTTGCGCTCACGACTGCGATTACCATCAAACAAGCGCATTCCGAGCGTAACACCAAAATCAGCGCCCCAACTACTGCGTTTCGATGTCGCACTCACGTCATATTTGTTATATGTGTAACCATATCCGGCATTAAGGCGCAAATATGGATAATCACGCGAAGCTACCGCCTTTAAGTCAAGTTCGGCAAGAGTGCGGTTTTGAGCTGCATTGAGTATGGACGCATTGTGTTGTAATGTAGAGTTCCACAACGTGTCGAAATTGAGTTTTTCACCCACCACGATAGCCGTATCCACTATATCAAACGTAGATTTCAAGTCAATTTCGCCCATCAGTTCTTTCAAACGTATACGCGATGATGCCAACATCTCACGTTGCTTTATACTTTGTGTGAGGTCGGCATTATAATCTACCTGAGCCTGCTTATATTCAAGTTTTGAGCTTTTCCCTATCACATAGCGTTCGTGCTCGATGCGCATTCGTTCGCGCGACAACTCTACAGCATAGTCATAATTGTGCATTCTCACTTTCTGTTGCACAAAGTTATAATATTCCGAAGCTATATCTGCCACCAAATCTTCGATTGCTATGCGCGTAAGCGTCTGTCCTTGACGTTTAAGCTCTTGCAATCGGCTATACTTAGCCTGAATGTTGAACCCATCAAATATAGTCCAATTCAAATCGACTCCTGCTCGCAAGGTGTGGTCGGTTACATTTCGCTCACGCGACACTTCGCCTGTAGCGCGAGATGTTGAATTGGTGTTGTTGAGTGTACCCGAATAACCGGTCGACAAATCCACCT
Source organism: Bacteroidales bacterium (assembly GCA_015061055.1). Classification (GTDB taxonomy): domain Bacteria; phylum Bacteroidota; class Bacteroidia; order Bacteroidales; family Muribaculaceae; genus RGIG4576. The sequence continues at coordinate 13,121 of SUXH01000015.1, read as the reverse complement.
GAGGAAGATACCCAGCATTGGCTATGGTAGCATTGTTTGATGCCACATTCTCGTTATTACGCACTATTTGAAGTGAATAATTATTTTCCAATCCTCGGTCGATACACGACTTTAATGTGTTTTCTTGCGACATGGCAGTGATTGACACTGCTACCGACATAATGATTGTTATTATATTGCGTTTCATCACTTCTTCTTTTTGGTTGATAAATTAGTAGAAATATAAGTGTATACGGCAGGCACCACATACATAGTGAGCAGAGTAGATACAATCATACCTCCCACAACAGCGGTTCCCATTGCGATACGACTGTTACAGCCTTCACCTGTAGCAAACATCAATGGCAACAATCCAAGCACAGTCGAGGCACTTGTCATCAAGATTGGGCGAAGGCGTTGGGCCGACGCTTCCTTGATGGCAGTGAGTTTGTTTTCACCGTTGAGCTGACGTTGATTGGCAAATTCCACAATCAAAATACCATTCTTAGCCACAAGCCCGATAAGCATAATGATACCGATTTGGCTGAATATGTTCATTGTTTCATCTCCCCAAATCATAAACGCAAGTGCTCCGGCTATGGCAAGTGGCACTGTAAGCATTATAACAAGAGGGTCCTTGAAACTTTCAAATTGTGCCGCAAGAATCAAGTAAATCAGTACCAATGCAAGCGTAAACGCAAATATCAAACTTGACGAACTTTCGCGGAACTCCTTCGAATCGCCCGATAGCGCAGTACGGAATGTGTCGTCAAGAGTCTCTTTAGCAATCTTATCCATTTCATCGAGCCCCTCTCCAATGGTCTTTCCTTCGGCAAGTCCGGCTGAAATGGTTGCCGAACAAAAACGATTATAACGATACAACTTAGGAGGTGCAATGCTTTCGATAAGATCGACAAGATTTTCCATTTGTATCATTTCACCATTTGAGCTTCGCATATATATCGACTTTAGATTGGCTGGCGAATTACGCTTCTGACGATTTATTTCTCCTACAATCTCATATTGTTTGCCATTCATATATAAATAGCCCATACGCTGACCACTCAGTCCATATTGTAGTGTTTGCGCTATGTCTCGTGTACTTACACCCATCATATTAGCCTTCTCGCGATTCACACTGATGCGAAGTTCGGGCTTACTGAATTTCAAGTCGACATCTGCCATTTGAAAGGTTGGGTTCTCATATACCCGAGCAAGGAACGTAGGCAATACTTCTTGAAGTTTCTCTATATTAGTTGCTTGAAGAACATATTGCACCGGCATACCACCTCGACGACCTCCAAAGGATGAACGTTGTTGAACGAATGCTCTCGCATCGGTTTTCTTCTGCACCGCACGCGACAACTTTTCAGCTACCTCCATTTGTGAATAATCGCGCTCATTGATATCCTTAAGGGTGATTTGAATATTTCCACTTCCCGACGACACACGAGCCGTAATAAACTCGGCATCGGGCATAATAGAATCGGCAAGACGATTGATTTCTTCGGTATAGTCGCGCATCACTTCGTAAGTTACACCTTCAGGTCCGGTGGTGCGGATTGTAATACTCGAGCGGTCCTCGAGTGGCGCGGTCTCGGCAGGTATAGATACCCACATATACGCACTCAACACCACAACAATCACCATTATTATTATAGCAAAATATCGATGTTTCAAAAATACGTTCAGAGTGCGACCATACCAATAATTCATTCCTTCAAAGAAAGGTTCGGTCTTGCGATAAAACCAATTCTTTTCTTCACGACGCACGAGCAATTTGGTAGATAACATTGGAGTGATGGTAAGTGCCGCAAACGATGAAATAATTACCGTTCCTGCTACCACGAAGCTGAATTCGCGGAATAATCGTCCTGTCGTTCCTTCCATAAACACAATCGGCAAAAACACTGCCACAAGTGTGATAGTAGTAGAAATAACGGCAAAGAATATCTCCTTAGCTCCTTCAATACCTGCATCGATAGGTTTCATTCCTCGCTCGATACGGGTATATATGTTTTCGGTCATCACGATAGCATCATCTACCACAAGCCCCACCGACAGCACGATAGCAAGCATCGACAACACATTTATCGAGAATCCCGCAAGATACATTATAAAAAATGCTCCGATTAGCGACACCGGTATCACAATACAAGGAATAAGTGTAACACGCCAGTCGCGCAAGAACAAGAATATAATAAGTATCACCAAAATAAATGCCTCATACACTGTGTGTTCAACTTCGGCAATCGAAGCACGTATGAAACGCGTATTATCAAATCCATAGCTGTATTTCACATCATCGGGAAGGTCTTTTTGCATCGTTTCCATACGTTGATGTACTGCATCGGCAATATTGATGTGATTAGCTCCGGGCTGAGGCACTATAGCCACCCCTACCATCGGAATACCGTTCATTTTCATATAGCTCTTGATATCACGAGCACTCAACTCGGCTGTACCAATATCACTAAAGCGCACTATTCGTCCATCAACCTGCTTAATAACGAGGTTATTAAACTGCTCGGTAGTATGCATCTGTCCAAGTGTGCGAATCGATAATTCGGTAGTATTACCTTCAATACTTCCCGAAGGTAGTTCCACATTTTCCTTATCGAGAGCACTCTTCACGTCCATAGGAGTGATTCCATAGCCCGACATCTTTACAGGGTCAAGCCACAAACGCATACAATAGCGTTTTTCACCCCATATCATCACACTACTCACCTCAGGAATGGTCTGTAATTGTTCTTTTACAGTAAGGTCGGCAATTTCACTCAACTCCAATAGCGAACGCTTATCGCTTTGAATTGCTACCATCATAATGGGCATCGCATCGGCATCAGCTTTCGACACCGTAGGAGGATCGCAATCCTTTGGCAGATTGCGTTGCGCACGCGACACCTTGTCGCGCACGTCGTTGGCTGCTGTTTCCAAGTCTACCGACAAGTCAAATTCCACCGTTATACGGCTCGAACCTTGTTGGCTCACACTTGTAAGTGAGCGAATACCGGGTATACCGTTGATATTCTGTTCAAGTGGCTCGGTGATTTGATTTTCTATAACATCGGCGTTTGCTCCGGCATACGAACACGACACCGAGATGATAGGATTATCCACCGAAGGATATTCTCGCACCCCAAGACTCATATAACCTATCGCCCCAAAAAGCAAAATGATAAGTGTCATCACCGTTGCCAGAACGGGGCGCTTTATACTTAATTCCGAAATATTCATAATAGCAAGAAATTAAGATGTTTATTTCACTTCGTCAAGGACAACCTTTTGACCTGTGCGTATTTGCATAGTTCCACTCGTAATTACGGTATCGCCCACCACCAATCCATCAAGAACTTGCACTTTATCGGCTGTGCGCACACCCTTCTTTATCTGCACAGGTTCGGCCTTGCCACTCTTATACAAAAACACTTTATCAATTCCCATTTCGCTCACAATCGCTTCACTTGGGACAGCAAGAGTATTAGCATATTGGCTCGTTGTAAGTGTTACATTCACATATCGACCGGGGACAACCTTACCATTGCTGTTATCATAGTGAGCACGCACCTTGATTGTACGTGTTTCATCATCGACACGTGAATCAAGCGCATATACTTTGGCTTTGTGTTCATTGAGATCACCTTCCATAGTGAACAATAACGCACTACCCTTCTGTAATTGAGATGCATAACGCTCTGGTACACTAAATTCAACCTTTAAAAGATTTATCTTAGTGAGTTTTGCCACAGGTGCCGACTGAGAAGCATACGAGCCCTGACTCACGAAACGAAGTCCTATCACTCCATCAAAAGGAGCACGTAATTCAGTTTGGGCTATATTGGCTTTTACAAGTTCTATTTCAGCTTCAAGCGTTGCAAGGTTTGTTTCAGCTTCTTGATATGCTTCCTTACTCACCGCCTCTTTCTCAAACAACGCATTCTGACGATACAATCTGTCTTGATACAGTTTCAACTGAACTTCGAGTTTCTTCAGTTGAGCCTTAAGTGGTGCATCATTGATTTTTGCAAGAAGTTGACCCTTACGCACAAATGCACCTTCATTAAAGAAGATTTCGGTGATTTTCCCTGATGTTTCAAAAGTTAAATCCACTTCTTCATCGGGCAACAAACTCCCACTCACATACAACACATCTTCAATATCTTGCTCTTGCATCTTTACTGCACGCACATTCAATTCTCGGCTTTTTCTGCTATTACGCCCCTTTGTTGGAGCATTTTTCAAGTCTTCATTTACTTGAGGAGTAAGATTATATATACCCCAACCTGCAAAACAAAGTACTATTGCAGCCACAAACACCCATTTAGTAGACTTCTTCATCTATGTTAGTTTTTTTAAGTTTCAATATTATTATTAGATGCATTAAATCGACAATAGTTGAATCTTCACAAGAAAGAAATCAACTTTTGCATCGTAATTTTCTGCTTCCAACACTCATTTTACCTTCTTTAATATCCGGCCATATTCATTAGGAGTAGAGAATAGTTTCTCTACGGCATCAAGAGCCGGATCATTCTTCAATTCCTGAATGCTTTCTCCTCGCTGATAATAATATCGTTTCACAATCTCAAGCGCAATAATCTGAGAAATAAGTTTACGATGCAAATCAAGGTCTTTTTGAAGGTCGTGTTTCAATAATTTCTCAAGTTGAGCAAACACAGCCTTTGTCGAGTCATTCATATATCCTTCCGTTTCGGCGACTTCGCATAATTGTTTCAACCCGTCTTCGCACACTTTATCGTATTGGAATTTATCAGGATTAATAAATGCCTTAAACTGATTATACAGGCTATCGGTAATTTCGAAATCCTCAACAGCCGGTATCGTTTCGTTCTCACTGCGATATTTTGTAGCGAAATCAAAAGCCCAATAATCGCGCACTATATTATACGCCAAACGATTCACCTTTGGATATTCCACTTTGATATCGGGTGTTATACCTCCGCCATCACGCACCTCTCTGCCATTTGCTGTGTGGAACACGTTAGTCAGGCTGTCGGGAATTCGTTCAACCGAACCGTCAGAGTTACGACGAGAATAGTCGATAGCTTGAATCAATCGACCACTTGGAATGTAATATTTTGCTATTGTAACATGGAGCAGTCCATCGTAAGGCAACGGGCGTGAAGTCTGCACAAGTCCCTTTCCATACGAACGATTACCAATTATCACGGCTCTATCGAGATCTTGCAATGCTCCCGCCACAATTTCCGACGAAGACGCAGAACTACCATCGATAAGCACCACCAACGGAGTGTTTACATCTATAGGCTCTTGAGTGGTCTTATAAGTACGTGTGTTTTGCTTTATCCGACCCTTCTGAGTCAACACCTCTGTGCCTTTAGGCACAAACATTCCCACTATCTGCACCGCACTCTCAAGCAATCCTCCTCCATTTCCACGCAGGTCGAGTACAATCGATTTCACATCAGCATTTTTCTTCAACTCCAAAAGAGCCTTCTTCACTTCGGGAGCCGAATTGGCATTGAACGTAGTGAGTGAAATATATCCTATATTTCCTCGTTGCACTCCATAGTAAGGCACCGGGTTCTGTTTTATCTTCTTGCGCACGATATTAAACTCCTTACTACCCTCATACGGACGGTCGACCACCACATTCACAGTAGTATTCTGTTGGCCCTTAAGAAGCTCACTCACCTTTTCGATATCCATCGACCCTATTGAATCACCATCAATCATCACAATCTTATCACCGGCACGCACTCCTATATTGGCAGCAGGACTGCCCTCGTATGGTTCCGAAAAATAGGTACAATTATCACGTTTCACTATCCCCGAGCCTATTCCACCATATTCACCGGTCGATAACACGCGATAATCATCCACATCTTTAGCCGACACATATTCTGTATAAGGATCAATGCTTCGAAGCATCGCATTTATTGCTGTTTCTATATTTTTCTTTGCATCAAGCGTATCCACATAAAACGCATTCAATTCCTTATACAAGGATGTAAACGTATCAAGATTTCGCACTATTTCCGAATCCTTTTTAGGTGTTGAACCACTAAGCGAGATTGAGCCAAACAAGCACAATCCCACACCAAACATAATTGTCTTTATACGTCTGTTCATATCTTACTTTATTTTATCTGCTAAAATACAACATCATACTGAATTTAGTAAAAAAAATAGGCAAAAAAGTCTTAAAATTGAATTTTATAACGCTTTTTTGCTCAAAGTTGTTGCATATTTCAAATATTCGAACTAATTTTGCATCGCAATTCACGAAAGTGAGTAGCGAAACTGCTTCAATAGCTCAGTTGGTTAGAGCACCTGACTGTTAATCAGGGGGTCGTTGGTTCAAGCCCATCTTGAAGCGCAAGACATAAAATTTTGCTTCAATAGCTCAGTTGGTTAGAGCACCTGACTGTTAATCAGGGGGTCGTTGGTTCAAGCCCATCTTGAAGCGCACAAAAAAGGAATCTCATCGAGATTCCTTTTTTGTTTACCTTTCTCTGCATTATTATAGATATTTATCTCCGTAGGCAGTTTTTACTTCGTTCACGTAGTTCTTTATTTTTTGCTCCTCACTTTTAGGTACTATCAACACTACATCGTCGGCAACAGCTATGATATAGTCTTTAAGATGCGAGGCAACAATGAGTTTATCACCTTTTGCTGCAACTACACAATCGTTACAATTGAACAACATTGCCTTGCAATTCTCGGTTACGTTGCCTTCGTGGTTTTTAGGAGAATTATCGTAGAGTGCCCCCCAAGTGCCAAGGTCGTCCCAGCCAAAATCAACACATTCCACATATACATTCTTGGATTTCTCCATCACAGCAAAATCGATTGATATTCCCGGACAAGATGCAAAATTCTGCTTAATGAATTGCATTTCAGCTGATGTTCCATACAAACCCACGCCTTTATCAAATTGAACCGCTATATCGGGAGCACATTCTTGAACGGCTTTCAATATGCTGTCGACACTCCACAAAAACATTCCCGAATTCCAGAAAAATTCGCCTGTCGACAAAAATACTTTTGCCAATTCAACATTAGGTTTTTCGGTAAATGTCTTCACTTTTGAGATACTATCGGTTACAGCGTTACCTATTTGAATATATCCGTAGCCTGTTTCCGGGCGACTCGGCTTGATTCCGAGAGTTAGCAACGCATCATTCTCGGCTACAAAGTCAAATCCTTTGTTTATACAACGCTTGAATTCGTCTTCCTTAAGCACAAGGTGATCGCTTGGCGCTACCATGATGAGTGCATCGGGATTGAGTGCTTTGATGTGATAAGCCGCCCATGCTATACAAGGCGCAGTGTTACGTCGTGTCGGTTCGAGCAGTATCTGTGCATCTTTTAGCTCAGGAAGTTGTTCCTTCACAAGCGGAGCATACTGTTCATTGGTTAATATAATTACATTTTCGGTTGGAACTACATCCTTAGTACGGTCAAAACTCATTTGCAACAGTGTTCGCCCCGTTCCAAAGAAGTCGATAAACTGTTTTGGTGCATTTGCGCGACTATAAGGCCAAAATCTACTGCCTACACCGCCACACATTATCACACAATATCGGTTACTGATATCCATATTATTATAGTTTTAAGTATTTCTTATTTCACTATGCTAAGTTAATAATAATAACGTCAAAAAACAATTTTAATTATGTAAAATCTCACATTAAAACAAATAGAGATGAACTTAAGCCCATCTCTATCTGCCATTTTATTTAATTTCACTTGTATTAACCCACTTTACAGCCCGGTTTCACTTCTCCTTGCGGACCAATTACCACAAGACTTCCATCAGCGTTCTCGGCACTTAGAATCATACCTTGCGATTCAACGCCCTTGAGTTTACGTGGTTCGAAATTTGCGATGAAACACACTTCTTTTCCCACAAGGTCTTCGGGTTTGTAGTATTTTGCGATTCCACTCACGATAGTACGGCCACCCATTCCATCGTCGATTTTGAATTTAAGCAACTTATCTGCCTTAGGTACTTTTTCACACTCAAGTACCTTACCCACGCGAATATCGAGTTTCATAAAATCATCGAATGCTACTGTAGGAGCCACCGGTGCCGGTGTAAAACTGTTCACCTCGTTTTCCTTTTTTATGCGTTCGAGTCGTTCAATCTGTGCATTGATGGCATCATCTTCTATCTTTTCAAACAGCAACTGAGCTTCACCAAGAGTGTGTCCGGCTGCCAGATGGTCGATACGTCCAAGATTAGACCATTCAAACGAATTAAGATTTAGCATTTCACGCAATTTCTTACTGCTAAAAGGCAAGAATGGCTCAAACGCAATTCCAAGATTAGCAACGAGTTGAAGTGCAATATTTAGAATTGTCTGCACACGAGGCATATCGGTCTTGGCAAGTTTCCAAGGCTCTGTATCAGCCAAATACTTATTTCCGATACGTGCAAGGTTCATTGCTTCTTTCTGTGCATCGCGGAATTTGAAATTATTCAACAGTTTTTCAACTTCCTCTTTTACCCCGGCAAATTCATTGAGTGTTTCGCGATCGTAATCGGTAAGTTCTCCGGCTTCGGGTACTACTCCGTTGAAATATTTCTTGGTGAGTTGCAAAGCACGATTCACGAAATTGCCATAGATAGCCACAAGTTCGCTGTTATTGCGCGCTTGGAAGTCTTTCCAAGTAAAGTCGTTGTCCTTGGTTTCGGGAGCATTGGCTGTTAGCACATAGCGAAGAACATCTTGCTTTCCGGGGAAATCCACAAGGTATTCGTGCAACCACACAGCCCAATTACGTGAAGTAGAAATCTTGTCGCCTTCAAGGTTCAAGAACTCATTACTTGGCACATTATCAGGAAGGATGTAACTACCTTCTGCCTTAAGCATTGCAGGGAACACGATACAGTGGAACACGATATTATCCTTCCCTATAAAATGAATCAAACGTGTACTTTCATCTTTCCACCACTTTTCCCAATCGTTAGGGAGCAATTCTTTTGTATTGCTGATATAACCGATAGGCGCATCAAACCACACATAAAGCACCTTTCCTTCAGCTCCTTCCACAGGCACAGGAATACCCCATTCAAGGTCGCGCGTAACGGCACGTGGACGCAAACCGGCATCGAGCCAACTCTTGCATTGTCCGTACACGTTGCTACGCCATTCCTTATGTTCTTCAAGAATCCACTTTTCGAGCCATCCTTGATAGTCGTTAAGAGGAAGATACCAGTGTGAAGTAGGACGCTTCACAAGAGCATTCCCGGTTAGTGCATTTTTAGGATTGATAAGTTCGTCGGGCGAAAGTGTGCTACCACACTTTTCACATTGGTCGCCATAAGCGCCATCGGCATGGCAACGAGGACATTCGCCCACAATATTGCGGTCGCTAAGGAACTGTTTTGCTTCCTCATCATAAAATTGTTCGCTTTCTTGTTTTACAAACTTGCCTTCATCATATAACTTGCGGAAGAAGTCGCTTGCATGTTGGCGATGTGTAGCCGATGTAGTGCGACTATAAATATCAAACGAAATACCAAAATCGGCAAATGCTTGCTTAATAATGCCATGATAGCGGTCCACCACGTCTTGAGGAGTACAACCTTCTTTCTTGGCACGTATTGTAACGGGAACCCCATGCTCATCGCTACCTCCTATGTGAAGCACTTCTTCGCCTTTAAGGCGCAAATAACGCACATAGATGTCGGCTGGAACATATACCCCTGCCAAGTGACCGATGTGTACAGGACCGTTGGCATAAGGCAACGCCGTTGTTACCAGTGTGCGTGCAAATTTCTTTTCCATATATATTTTATGTTTATTTGTTTCTACACAAAACGCCTCGGCACCTCCCAATTTTCAACCTTAGGTATGCCGAAAACATTGTTATCTCACTGCAAAGTTAACACTCTCGTACCGAAATCGAAAATAACCGCTTATTTTTTTGCGTTTTCTATGAAGTTTAGGATTTGTTCTGCGTGATTCTTTGTCTTTATCTCTTTCGGTAAAAAGATTTTATCTATAATTCCTTCCTCGTTGATAATGAACGTAGTGCGAAATGTGCCCATATATTTACGGCCGTACATCGACTTCTCACCCCACACTCCCATCATTGTTACGAGCGATTTCTCTGTGTCGGCAATGAGAGGAAAAGGTAACTCGTATTTGTCGATAAACTTTCGGTGCGATGCCTCATTATCCACGCTTACTCCCACAACTTCATAACCTTGCTTACGCAACTCCGAATAATTATCTCGCAAACTGCAAGCCTCAGCCGTACAACCCGATGTACTATCCTTCGGATAGAAATAAAGCACAAGTTTCTTGCCTGCAAAATCACTTAATTTTATCTGTTCCCCATTCTCGTTAACACCGAGAACCTCGGGTGCTTTGTCACCTATATTCATATCGATATATTTTATTTTTTTTCAAAGTTACAACTTTACCCTAAATAATCCATATTTTACACAAATTTATCTTCCGCAATCCCTTTTCGTCCCACTCAGCACAATTATATTTTAGGATATCTTTCCTAATTCGTTCTCACTTTCACTTTTTGTTGTATCTTTGCAGTATTGAACACTTTGAAATTCTTATAAGCTTTATGAAACAATATCTCGACCTGCTCAATAGAGTGATGAGCGAAGGCACTTTGAAAAGCGACCGCACCGGAACAGGGACTAAGAGTGTGTTTGGACATCAAATGCGCTTTAATCTTGCCGATGGATTCCCTCTCCTCACCACTAAAAGACTTCACTTGAAGTCGATTATATACGAATTACTTTGGTTCTTGAAAGGAGATACCAATGTGCGTTATCTGCAAGAAAACGGAGTAAGAATCTGGAACGAGTGGGCTGATGAAAATGGCGAGCTCGGTCCTGTATACGGTCACCAATGGAGATCTTGGCCCGATGGCAAAGGTGGCGTGATAGACCAAATCACTCAAGCCGTAGACCTTATCAAAAACAATCCCGATTCTCGCCGCATAATGGTAAGCGCGTGGAACGTGGCCGATGTACCTTCAATGAAACTGCCTCCTTGCCATGCACTATTCCAATTCTATGTAGCCAATGGCAAACTAAGCCTTCAATTGTATCAACGCAGCGCCGACATCTTCCTCGGTGTGCCTTTCAACATCGCATCCTACGCATTGCTACTTATGATGATGGCACAAGTAACAGGGCTTGAACCGGGTGAATTTATACACACACTTGGCGATGCTCACATTTATAGCAATCACTTCGAACAAGTGGAAGAGCAAATGAAACGCGACACACGTCCGCTGCCTCGTATGGTTATAAATCCTGACGTAAAGAACATCTTTGATTTCAAATTTGAGGATTTTACACTCGAAGACTACAACCCACACCCACACATCGCAGGAGTGGTAGCAGTGTAAAGGAACTAAAATTGCAAAACAATGACACAGAATTTATCAGCAATAGTAGTAATAGCGCAAAACAACGCAATCGGTAAGAATGGCGACCTTCTGTGTTACCTGCCTGCCGACTTGAAACACTTCAAGAACATTACAATGGGACACACCATCATAATGGGGCGTCGCACTTGGGATTCATTACCTAAAGGAGCTCTTCCCGGTCGAAAAAATGTGGTTATAACCCGTAATGTCGATTTTGTGGCTCAAGGAGCTGAAGTATACCATTCGCTCGAAGAAGCTCTTGCTGCTACTGCCACCGATGAACGACGTTTCATCATAGGTGGTGGAATGCTCTATCGTGAAGCATTTCCACTCACTACCACACTGCACCTCACTCTCATTCACACATCGTTCCCCGATGCCGACACATTCTTCCCCGAATTTGATATGGCAGAATGGGACGAGATCTCACGCGAAAATCACGAAGCCGACGAACGAAACCCTTACCCCTATAGCTTCGTTGACTTACGACGCAAATAACACCACCTCATCAAGCCTTCTCATCTTTCTTGGGAAGGTTTTTTATTATATTAGCAATATACACAGTAAGCAGAGGCATCATAGTAGTGCCCAGAAATCCAAGAAACACATAAATCCATCTGCCCACCGACGTCACCGGCTCAATGGGAGCACCAAGCGTGATAACATTCATAAACGAACACCATATCACCGTACCGAATCCATCAATAGCATCATTCACAGGCGACTCCACATTATAGAATATCAAACTTGCAAAATACACACTCGCCAGAAACACCGTAAGGTAACTAACAAAAAGACTCGTGATACGATTCTTCGACAAATAACCCACAACAACCGCCAATGCAAAAGCACTCCGCACAAGCGGCACAAAACGAATATAAGTATAAGTAGTCTCGCCTACCACCACTCCCAATCCATAGATAATATTGAGATATGGTATCGAAACAAGAATAAAAAACATATTTTTAACAAGAAACTGCACCTTACGCCTCGCTATAGCAAAATCCACAGCCAACGACGCCAAAAACACCACACACACCACAAGCTGAAACCGCATATACCTGTGCGCACTCTCCAATTCCACCCTATTCAGAATCTCATACGAGGCATACACTATCAGCAAAAGCGACATCATTATCACAAAAGCATGCAACACGCCCGACAGTCTCAGCAACAATACATTTCCATCCTTACCCATAACATCACTTTTTAAAGAATAAACAATTACAACAACAAACTCACATCCACCCGAAAACAAAAGAAAGGACGCCGTCTACATACTTCACAGTATCATTACGAGCGCCCCACATCATCGAGAGATATTGAAACTTAACAGAAATGCTTTAATTAACTAACTAACATCATTTATGAATCAAATTCTTTTAACTATAAAACACCACCCGCCTTATAAAGTTCAAGAATTAACTATTTTTTATAAATACACGAATAAAATCATCATCGCCTATAACTACAAAAACATATAGCAAACCACCAAAACAACACATAAACACCTGCTTTTGATCACAAAAAACAGCAAAAAACATTCCTATTTGATATTTTTACTCAAAAAACTTGCACAAAATAAAAAAACTATCTATCTTTGCACTCGCAAAACAACGATGGTGCCATAGCTCAGTTGGTAGAGCAAAGGACTGAAAATCCTTGTGTCCCCGGTTCGATTCCTGGTGGCACCACGAAGAATCACAGCAAAAAGATGAAAACCTCTGAATTTCAACGAATTC
>SUXH01000014.1 GCA_015061055.1 Bacteroidales bacterium | reverse complement strand
TTTTTATTTAAATAGAGCCTGAAAATCAATATATTAGGGGGTTTATGGATAATAATTTTTTCTTGCATTTTATGATATAGCTGTGTAACTTTGTAAAAATTTTGAATCAAAAACTAAATATGAAAAATGTCTTAATTACATTACTATTATTATGCACGTTCTTATTTGCTGATGCTTATAAGAGAGTCGTGAATTTAAAACGAAAAGGTTTACCAATTAATCGTGAACTTGTGATGGATCCTGAAGCGTGGTATGACACCGAAGAGCATATCATAGATGTGACTATGCATAGTGCAGGTGTGCTAACGGTTTATTACGCTGACGGCGAAACTGTGCATAGTGTAAACAACTTGACATTCGACCTTAACAGAGTGTTCTGCGACAAGGAATGTAACCTTATTATTCTTGAAACTGCTGACGGCATCGTCTACGAAGGATATTTACAAGAAGAAATAAAATAAAAACTAAATAATAAAAATTAAAACAATGAAAATAAAAACGTTAAGTCTGCTATTATGTCTTATAGCAGTAACATCATCTGTGCTAATCTCTTGTTCTGAAGATTTAGGATTTGGAAATAAAATAGAACAAGATGAGGCAAATATAGTGTCGGTAGCAAAGCAAATTTATCAAAATCAAGGAAGCACAGTGTGTTTGCCTAATTCTAACGCCGATAAAACCCCTGCTTCAAGAAGTTCGTTTTCTTATCTTGCCGATTTAGAACCGTTGTGGGACGAAACATTTACTTACCAACAAGGCAATGAAACCATAGTTATAGTTCCTCTAAAATGCGACGAAGACATTCGCTCTACATTGTCTATTACTGATGGCGAAGAAACTTCGTATCAATTTGCAAAAGTATTTTCACGAATGATAGTAAAACCAAGCGAGGGCGAAAATGGTATTTATGTGCTATCGTATATGCCCGAAAGCAGTTACGCTTCAACATTTGACGATATTGAACAAGAAATGAGATATAACCCAACCGAATTAGATTTTACTGGTCTCATTGTGTCATCACGTTTGAATGGCGAAGTGATGAAAGGTTTTTTGTATAGCGAAGGCGTGTTAGGTCATTACTTTGCACCAGCCACTCCTGAGTGCCGCGATCATAACTGCACCGAAAATCACAATCATAATCACGAACACAAAGGATTATCATTGAGTTTCAATTTGCAAAATGCAAATCAATCCAGAAGCACTACTTATAGTACCCGTAGTGAAGATTATATGTGCCCTAATTGTCATAAAATTGGTTATTGCGAATGCTATAATGGTAGTCTATTCGAATATTGTGAGAAATGTAATAACTGGAAGTTTAATTGTATATGTGAAGAGGATAAAGGACCTTGCCCAAATTGTGGCATTAGTGATGGTGGATGCGGATGTTCTCAATGCTCAATTTGTGGCAGATATTTCTGCGTTTGCAACAATCCTACACCACCTCCTGCACAAGAACTATGCGAGGTTTGTGAAGAATATTATTGTATTTGTGAAAAAAATACCACCCCTATAGAATATAAATTTCATCACAAAGATTTTCTAATTTTACCTGGTGTGTATTTTTGCATAGAAAATATGCATAATTGTAGTTTTTTGTCTGCATTGGAAACGGCTTGTTATATTCTTGACTCAACACTAACTCAAGATGATTTATATTTTTATTATATTCAAACATACCAAACTACACCAAATGAAAACATTGAATTTAATAAAGATAGTGATTTTATAAAAAATAATTTTGACGTATTTACTTCAGCAGATATAAAGAATTCCGTAGCTGCAGGGTATCCTGTTATTGTAAAATTTAGTAATAGTTATATTACGGTGTTTGGTATTCAATACGATGGAGACCTTATCTATGCTCATCACAATGACTATAAAATCTACGTAGTTCAAAAAGATTATTTCAACAACTATGAGAATTTAGCGATACAAAATGTTTTATTAGTTGATTCTAATTAATAGAATATAAATGCATGGTTTCATTTTGCGTAAAATTTATTTTTACTATATTTGCAAATATCAACCTATTAAACAGATTAATTATGAACGCAAAAAGATTAATATTAACTGCTATAGTAGTTATTGTAGGTGCTTTTAGCATAATGGCACAAGATGTGATTTCAATAAATGCAGAACAGCTAAATAATGAACAAAAAAACACCTTGCAATATGCAAAAAAAATACTGAAAGCACAAGACAACAAGGTAATGTTGCCACTTGAGATTAACGCTCTATTGGGTGACACTATAGCTCCAGAACCATATATAGCTACTCCAGTGTGGAATGATGCTTGTTTTGTGAGTGATACTGCATTTGAAGCTTCTTTGATAGTTCCTCTAAAAGCAAATACTAAGAATGGAGAATTATTCTCAGAATTAAAAATTTTAGGTGCTGATAAATACACTTTTTGTAGAGTGATAACCACTCAAATATCTTGTCAGCCAAACGATACTGTTACTTTCAGTATTGATATTAATTCTAATATTAATGGTATCATGCTTATGGTTTCAGTGTATGAGAATGATGTGTTGAAAGAACAGTCTACTGGCATATCAAGTTCTCTCGGTGTCGTTGATTGCACTTATGAATCTAATTATAGTTTCGATTCTGAAATATTCCGTAGGTTTCAAACAAACTATAAGCATCTTCGTGATTATGAAGCAGAAACTCAAATCTTCTATTTTAATCTCCTAAATACTAAATTAAACAAAAAAGCAATATTTAATTATCATAAAAAAATAGGATTCTCATAATTTATTAAATGGATTCTAAAGGAAATAAGATTTCTTTAATTCTAATTACTGGAATTATGACAGTTCTGCCATTTGTGGGCAGAACTGCCGATTCTGGTAATTTGCTTTTTCTTGCAATGCTTGTAGCCATAAGTGCAGTATAAGAACATGGATAGTATAGCGAGCGACTCGTTGATTAATATCGCAGTAGACTATTATGCCGATAATCACAATCGTGAACTCTACACCCGTACCCTTATCTACAAGGGTGCTGTGATGCAAGAACTCGGCAAAGAGCAAGAGGCTATGGAATGGTATAAGCGAGCCGAAGATAATGCTTCGCCCGATGATTATATGAATCTCGGTCAAGCCAACTTGCGAATGTCTGTGCTATATGCCCTTAATTATGCCGATAACGATGAAACATTGGAGAAAGAACGCCGAGCATTGCGCTATTTCCGCAAAGCAGGTAGCAAGAGTTACGAGCTTATGTGCCTTAGCAGCATAGGAGGAGGATATAGACAGTGCAATATGGATAGTGCTTATTATTATCTTCATCAGGCAATCAAGTTGGCAAAAGAGCTTAATAATGAAATAGAGTTATATTCTTCAACAGAAATGCTTGCAAGGGCATATAATGAAGATTCACTGTACGCAGAATCGAAAGCATTGTCGTTGGATTATCTTGCCAATAATGGCACCGACCATATCGATGATGATATATACTATGACCTTGCTTATTCCTATGCAAAAATAGGAATGGCAGATTCAGCCCAATTCTACTTCGATAAAACATCGGAGCATCCACAGGAAGATTCAAAAATCGTAATGAGAATCTTTGTGAGTGAGATTATTTCAGTGTTAAAACAGGATATGAATCGAGCTTATTTTTTGATTAAAGAAAAAGAAGATAGAGCATCAAATATATTATCAGATAGAGAAAACCGGATAGAAAAAGCTGAAAATTTATATGAACAAAATAGCTTAAAGAATGATGTAGGAAAGTTAGAGAAGAAAGTAGCGATACAATATATATTATTTGTACTCTTAATTGCAATTATAATTTATGTTGGCTATACTTATAAAGAAGAAAAAAATAGAGTGAATTATTATAAAAAACTTGCAAGTCAACTTAAAGATGAAAAACGAAGTATTATATGCGCTGAAAAAAGTGTAGATAATATGCGAATTCAACAATTATCAAAATCATATATAACTATAATTAAAGAATTAAAAGACTGCGTAGACAATTATGAACATAATTCAAAATTGTTCAAAACGAAAATTAGAAATATAGATAAAATTATAAAAAATAACAATAATGAATTGGGTGAAGAATTAATGTCATTTGTAGACAAACATTACAATGATTTTATAACAAAATTAAAACAAGAATATTCCGTATTATCTTTTGATGACTTGAGAATTGTAGCAATGATATGTTGTAATTTTTCATATATTGATATGAGTATTTGTTTAGGATATGCTCATAAGAATTCTATTTATAAGAGAAAAGAGGCAATAGCAAAGAAAATGGACATATCAATGTCTATAGATGAATTTATATCGAAAAAAATAGACCAAAATAGGGTGGATTAAAGCTGAAAGTAAGTAAAGTACTTATGCTTAATGTGTTACGTTGTGTAATTATGAACGCTTGTTTTTTGTAAGATAAATAAAAGTAGGGTAATTTTGCAGTAAACAAATTTTACTGTGAAATGAAAAAGAAATTAATTATTACATTTATTTTCAGTTGTTTAATCTTTAGCTTTTTACAAGCAAAAGATTTTAAGCAAATTATATTAAAACGAAAAGGTTTACCAATTAATCGTGAACTTGTGATGGATCCTGAAGCGTGGTATGACACCGAAGAGCATATCATAGATGTGACAATGCATAGTGCAGGTGTGCTAACGGTTTATTACGCTGACGGCGAAACTGTGCATAGTGTAAACAACTTGACATTCGACCTTAACAGAGTGTTCTGCGACAAGGAATGTAACCTTATTATTCTCGAAACTGCTGACGGCATTGTCTACGAAGGATATTTACAAGAAGAAATAAAATAAAAACTAAATAATTAACCAACTAACTATTAAAATTAAACAATGAAAAAGATTCTATTAGGAGTATCATTATGCGTAGCTATGTGTGCGTGTAATGATATTGCGTTCATGAATGAACCCGTTCAAGAAAATGAAACAATGTTGTCTCGCTCAGGAGAAACAACATCAGCAGAAAACTATACAGTAACACCCGAAATGGTGTGCAAGTACCTTAATATTGCTCGAAAGGGAAAAACTATCAACAGCCTTACTCCTATGATTGAAAACGGAGATACCCTTGCCTATGTGGCTCAATATGCCGACACTCTTGGTTGGGATTTGATTTCGGGCGACCGACGTATTGCTCCTGTTCTTGCATTTGCAGATAGTGGAATAATAGATATTAGTGATATAAATAATCCTGCGGTAAAGGCTGTTTTAGGAATGCTTCAAATAAGTAGAGATGTTCAAAACTCAAATAATACAGAAAAACATTCCATGTGGAAATCTCTTGAGCCTAAGGTTAATAACAATACTATTATTCCAAGAGGTTGGGGACAAGGAAAATGGATTGCAATCGATACTATATATAATGATCAATCAGAAGGTATAAGTCATATAATAAAAACTAAGTGGGGCCAAGATTATCCTTGGAATGTTTATACCCCATTTGATTCAATTAAATTAGATCCAGAAAACAACGAAACTTACGGAATATATCATAGTGCTGTTGGTTGTGGGGCTGTTGCATTAGGACAGTTGATATATCATTATAGAAAAAATAATAATAGAGGTATAACGTTACCAATGGAAGCTTATTTTACAGATTCCATAGTAGGCTCAACTCCAACATTCTCAAATTTCTCGGTAAATGGTTGGAATAATTTGGCGAAAAATATTAATGAAAATAATACTAATAAATCAGCTCTTTTTTTATCGTATTTAGGTAGTCAACTCGATTTAGATTATAGTGTTGTTACTGAAGTACAAAAGGATAGTATTATGCCAGTAATGAATGTGTATAAATTAATAGGTAACGAGAATAATGTATATGATTTTGAAAAGATTTGGTTATCATTAAAATCTTCTAAACCTATATTAATGTGTGCTTTGGGACCACTAATCGGGCATGCTTTTCTGATAGATGGATATAGAGAAAATCTTGAAGAAATTTATGTAAATTATGTTTTTGATCCTTATTATGAAATTTCTGAAGATGAATTGAGTACAGAAGATTTATCTTTATTTGAGTGGCCAGAGAAAGAGGACCCATTTGAAGGCATTGTAACAAAACGTAAATATTGGAATTATGATGATAGAAAATATATCTCTATGAATTGGGGATGGGACGGCAGTTCGGATGATATTTATTTTCTCGCTTATAATCGTACATTAGAAGATGTTGAATATGAATGTGAAGGAACAATATATTCACCGTCTTGGTTAGGATATAATAATGTCATATATTATATATATAATATTGCGGAAATGCCTTGATTCTTGATATAAAATCACTAAATTTGTTAAATAATTTAATGTGTGTTTAATTATGAAGAAGTTTTTTGTATATACACTTATGTTTTTGATGCTGAGTGCTTGCAGTGATAAAGAAGAACCCCAACCACAGAAAGAAAAGAATCCAATCAGTTTCTGTATAACTTTAATTGATGAACATGGAGAAAATTGTGGAACGACAATCTATAAAGATAATTTAGCTGAATATATAACAGTAAAATATAAAGATAAGGTATATGAAGCGAAAAAAGATTCACACAATGAAAATGAAATATATCTAAGTTGTCGTCATAAAAATCAGTTAGGCTATATCATTGAATTTGGTGGAATAGATGGTTCTATGGAAATTGAGAACGAATCATTTACCATCGATTGTGGTAATGGGGAAACTAATGTGGTTACATTCTCTAATCGCAAGGAGAATACAGCCAATGGTGAGGGATTTGTGCAAGAATGTAAGCTGAATGGTGTGCCGGTAGATAAATCTCAAATAGTATGTAAAGTCGGTATTCAATATTATCTCCGCAATCTTATTATTAATTCGGGACTTATCGTTTCAGGACCAAGTTGTTGTCAAATACGCTTTTTGCCGGTAGATGCAAATGGTAATTCCTTAATGGAAAATCAAGAATTTCTTGAAAAGATTAAAGAAGGGACAACATTTACTTATAGAGGCGTAACATCAAATATTGAAACCGAGTATACCGGATCGAAACTAAAACTTAAAGTAACAAATGAATCATTTGGCGGATTGGAAAAAGAGCCAAGAATCCTATTTGGAACGTTCCCTGTAAATAAAATTTTGAAAGGTCAAAAGTTGGAAATAAATTGGTTTGATGGCTCAAAAGATGTTGTAGATATTAATTTCTTATCTCATTATAAGGCGTTAAATGATCCGTCATCTGCTTATTATGACCCAACTGTTCCGCAGCAAGAATTTGATGTAAGGGTTAATGGTGTTCAATTAGAACCTCCATATCCAACACAATCGTTGCATTCTGTATTGTTGTTTGTGTATAAGAAAGTATTTAATTGGAAATGAATAATTGGTTCAATCATTAATCCCAATTTTTAGGGTTGGAAATGATAGTGCGGAGCGTGGGCGAGTGGGTCTATGCTCCGCAATGTTTTTGAGTAATGGCACTTTTCAAGTGCAGTGTGGTATGGACCTACAACCGCACGTGGCACTACGTTTACGCGCGGTTAATACGCGATTTTATGCCTGTGGCATTTATTAGATAGGGTACCAACGGAATAATCTACGCAGAAGGGTTTTTGTAGGGGTTATTTAGGCGGTGTACCTAAACGGCACACTCTCTTGGGGTTATACTCCTCTCCGGGCGCTGAAGCACCCTTCAGGTGTTCTGCGTTAAAAAAACTGAGGCGAAAAATATCGATGAATTGCTGTCCGATAAAATTAAAAGACTCTTACCAAACAAATTGATAAGAGTCTTTTGTTCTTTAGGATATTAACCTTATTACACTGTAAGGATTTCCTTTTCCTTAGCAGCAAAGATATCATCGATTTTCTTCATATACTTATCGTGCATCTTTTGTGCCTTTTCTTCTCCATCTTTTGACACATCTTCCGGCATACCATTCTTGATAGCCTTCTTCAAGCCTTCAATTGCATCACGACGTGCATTACGCACCGAGATTTTAGCATTTTCGGCTTCTCCCTTTGATTGCTTCACAAGAGCCTTACGACGTTCTTCGGTCAATGGCGGAATACTGATGCGAATCACTTCACCATTATTTTCGGGCATAATACCAAGGTCTGAATTGATAATCGCCTTTTCTATTTCCTTGAACATTGCCTTTTCCCATGGAGTGATTGCGATAGTACGAGCATCGGGTACCGATACATTAGCCACATTGCTGATTGGCACATGGCTTCCATAATATTCCACACGGATTCCGTCAAGAATCTTTGCATTTGCTTTGCCTGCACGAATATGGTCAAGAGCTTCACTTAGATACTCAACTGCAAGTTCCATTTTCTCCTCAGCAGGATTCAAAAAGTCTTTTACTTCGCTCATATATAATAGTTTTTAATTAATTTCTTAATAAACAAGTGTTCCGATTGGTTCGCCATCAAGCACTTTCTTCAAGTTGCCTTTAGTGTCCATATCGAACACGATGATTGGCAGGTTATTTTCTTTACACATTGCAGTTGCTGTAAGGTCCATAACCTTCAAACCACGAGTATACACCTCATCATAAGTGATTTTGTCAAACTTGGTTGCTGTAGGATCTTTCTCCGGGTCGGCTGTATAGATACCATCTACACGTGTGCCCTTCAACATCACATCGGCTTCAATTTCAATACCACGAAGTGATGAGCCTGTGTCGGTTGTGAAGAACGGATTCCCTGTGCCCCCTGCCATAATAGCCACCTTACCCGCCTTCATTGCATCGATAGCCTTCCATTTGCTATAATGCTCGCCGATTGGGAACATATTGATTGCAGTAAATACTTGAGCCGGTTGACCTTCGGTTTCAAGTGCCGAACTCAATGCAAGTGAGTTGATTACCGTAGCAAGCATACCCATTTGGTCGCCTTTCACACGATCTACACCCTTTGCTGCTCCCGACAAGCCACGGAAAATGTTTCCGCCTCCAATCACGATACCGATTTCAACTCCGTTTTGAGCGATCTCCTTGATTTGCTCAGCATAATCCTTTACTCGTTGAGCATCAATACCATAGCCTTGTCCACCCATAAGCGATTCACCGCTCAACTTCAGTAAAATTCTTTTATATTTTGGTGTCATTAATTTTAAGTTTACTAATTATTTTCACAAATTTAACCACAATGCTTCAACTTTCCAAGAATCTCCCCAAAAAATTCACATTGCCACGTTTTATCTCCATTATTTTCTCAATTATTTCAGGGTGAGTACCGAACAAGAGTCGAATGCGAGTAGTTCGGCACAGTCCATAATGTCACGAGCAGTGACGGCATTGATGTGTTCGGCAAGTTCGCCATCGGTCATCACTCGATTGTGATTCAAGAAATTCTTACCAAGCGACAAAGCCATCGCCTCATTATTTTCGCTCGACACGAGCAATTGACCGAGATATTGGCGTTTTGCTGCCACAAGAGCCTTTTCACTAAGAGGTTTTGATGCAAGGTCGTCCATTATGCGACGAATGATGCTCAGGCTTGCATTTACGTGCCCTTCGTCGCTACCAAAATATATTTGAAACAACCCGCAATCGCTCATCAACGACACACTCGACTCTATAGTATAAGCATATCCTCGTTTCTCTCGAATGGCAACATTCAGCAGTGAATTCATTCCCGGTCCTCCAAGAATGTTATTGATCAAGAATGCAGCATATTTGCGTTCGTCGTGCATCGAGTACATCTTTTTGCCCACTATTGTGTGAGCTTGATGAGAATCAATATTTATTGTTTTGTGAAACACCGGTACATCGGCAGGAACAACACGCTCCTGTCGTTCCAATCGATGATTAAGTACTCCCAAATGTTTCTCTACAAAACGGAACAGGCGATCGCTCTTGATATTGCCCATTGCAAAAAACACCATATTTTCAGGCACATATTGTGTGTCGAGATAGTTACGACAATCTTCGGCAGTTATATTCATCAAGTCGGTTTCACACCCCAAGATATTATGCCCCATTGATGAACCGGCAAATAGTAGGTCTTCAAAGTCATCATATACAGCATCCATCGGAGTGTCACGATACGAATCTATCTCCTCGAGCACCACTTCACGCTCCTTGGCAAGTTCCGATTCGGGAAATTGGCTATTAGTCACAAGGTCGGCAATCAGCTCCACCGCACGTTCAAAATGCTCACATGGGAATATCGAGTACAACGCAGTGGCTTCCTTTGTGGTGTAGGCATTCAATTCTCCACCCACTCGCTCCATACGGTTGATGATGTGCCACGAGCGACGTCGCTTAGTACCCTTAAAAATCGTATGCTCCACAAAGTGAGCAAGTCCCGATTTCCCCGCAAGGTCATCACGACTACCGGCATTTATCGACAATCCACAATACCCCACACGTGACGATGTGGGAACGTGAACTATCCGAAGTCCGTTTGACAACGTGTGATTATAGTATTTTGCCATTACTCTTTCTTAGTTTTTTGTTTGTGAATAGTTTTTTGAGTCGTTCCACCCCTGCTTTACCTATTATAAGCAGACCGCTATATTGAGCTGTTTTTGCAAGGCCGAAAAATATAAACCACAATACACCCTTCGCTCCCGCACTTATAGGCAGCAACATCTGTGCAAACGAAATCACATAACACAACACGCACACAGCAAGCACTACTATGCCAGTGCGAAAAGACAACCCTGCGAGCCATCTTTTCACCCTCTGCCACAGCGACAATTCATTATGTTGATTGCTATTTTCCAAACCGGCAACAAAGATACAACAAAGATTATTTAATCAAGCTATTTTAATATCAAAAAAGGACTATGCACAAGCATAGCCCTCAATTGCATTAACAAACAACCATTAATTACTTTTATTCCTATTTACAGGAAACTACTTATATCATTTTTCGCAGTGATGAGTACAGAATGCCACCAGCATCCACACCATTTTTTCTTGTTCTTTTAAATATCCTGTGAGCATATCGGCTGTTACCACATCACCTACTTCGGTAGCAATATCTATAAGTTTACGCTCTTTTTCAATCAGTATCTTATACGTGTCAAGCACAATTTCCACCGCATGATGTCCGCACGACACTTCGCCCACCTCTTTCACGCACGATTGCTTAAGGTACTCGCTAAATCGGTTTTCGGGCACACCTCCGAGCATCAAAATGCGTTCAGCTATTTCGTCTACTTTTTCGGCAGTGTCGTTATACATCGTTTCAAATTTTTCATGCAGTGTAAAGAATCCACGACCTTTAATATTCCAGTGCAAACCACGAAGATTGGTGTAATGTACTTGGTAGTTAGCAAGTAATTTGTGCAATGAGTCAAGCACTTTCGTAAGTTTCGTATCATCCAAATGTAAATAATCTAATGTCTTCATAATTCTATAATTTAAAGTTAGTTTTTATTTTTTTTGTAAATATATTATCAAATATATCATTTGTCAAACTGAAATTTTCTATCTTTGTATAGACAAAATTTATTAACTGAAATTTCTAAATTAATTTAGTCTATGACACTGCAACAACTTGAGTATATTATCGCTGTTGATCAGCACCGCCATTTCACTAAGGCTGCTGAATATTGTTTTGTTACCCAGCCCACACTGAGTGCTATGATACAAAAACTCGAAGAAGAGCTTGAAGTGAAAATTTTCGACCGAAATCGACAACCTATTGAGCCAACTCAAATAGGTGCTTTGATTATAAAACAAGCTCGCGAGATATTAGTTCAAGTTGACAATGTAAAAAATATCATCGAGGAAGAAAAACACGAAATAGGAGGTAAATTCCACATAGGCATTCTACCCACCATTGCGCCTTATTTATTACCACGTTTCTTCCAAGAAATGGTGATCAAATATCCAAAACTCAATGTAACCGTAAGCGAGATGAAAACACCTGAGATAAAAAGAGCACTTCTCACCGGAGAAATTGATGCCGGTATTCTTGCCGAACTCAACGATATGGATATGTATGATCACACTCATCTGTTCTACGAAGAATTTTTCGCTTATGTGGCACGTGAAGACGAACTTTTTAATAAAAAAATAATTAAGTCGACCGATTTAAATGGTGAATTGCTTTGGCTTCTTGATGAAGGACACTGTTTCCGCGACCAAATGGTACGTTTTTGCAGTATCAAAGCACGTCACAGCAACAAACTGACCTATCAACTCGGTAGTATGGAAACATTTATGCGTATGGTAGAAAGTGGTAAAGGTATGACATTCGTTCCCGAACTTGCAACCTACCAAATGAGCGACAGCCAAAAGGAACTTGTGCGTCCTTTCGCAATTCCCACTCCTGCCCGCCGAATTATTATGCTCACCGACAAAACATTTATTCGACACTCATTAATACAAACCATACAAGCTGAAATTCAGGCATCTATACCTAAATCTATGCTTAAGCTTAAACCCACTCAAGTAGGCATATAGACATTATCTATCGGGTCATAAAACCATTCAATTGCATTTTTTGTTATTTCCCGAAAAGGCATATATATCTTTGTGTCGTAAAACAAAAACAACGAGTAAATAACAAAAAAAATACAAACTTAAAAAAATAAAAATTATGACACCGATTATCAATTCACAACTATCTGAGTTTAGCGTTAAAGCTTATCACAATGGCGAGTTCAAAACTGTAACTTCTCAAGATGTTCTTGGAAAGTGGGCTGTGTTTTTCTTTTATCCTGCCGACTTCACTTTCGTTTGCCCTACTGAACTTGTTGATGTAGCCGAAAAGTACGAACAATTCAAGGCTATGGGAGTGGAAATCTATTCGGTAAGCACCGACTCTCACTTCGTTCACAAAGCATGGCACGATGCTTCCGAAAGCATCCGCAAGATTCAATATCCTATGCTTGCCGACCCTACAGGCGCACTATCTCGTGCATTTGGCGTGATGATTGAAGAAGACGGAATGGCTTATCGTGGTACGTTTGTGGTAAATCCTGAAGGAAAAATCAAAGTAGCCGAAATTCACGACAATAACATAGGACGTAATGCCGACGAACTACTTCGCAAAGTAGAAGCAGCTCAATTCGTGGCTTCACACGCCGGAGAAGTTTGCCCTGCAAAATGGAAAAAAGGTGAAGCTACTCTAAAACCAAGCATTGATTTAGTTGGCAAAATTTAATTGTTTCGTTATGAGGCGTGGTTAAAAAAACACGCCTCTTTACTTCCCTTCAACCCCTAACTAAAAATCTATCTAAACTATGCTTGACTCTAATATTCTCGACCAAGTGCGTAGCATATTTGCTAACCTTGATGCTCAATATACTATCGTATCATCTTGCTCGCCCGAAAGAAGTGAAACAAGTGAAATGACATCGTTTCTCAACGATTTTGCAAGTACATCAAGCCACATTGCAACCAATCACTTATCGGCAAGTGGCGACACTCTCGAATTTTCAATATTGAAAGACAACGAACCCACCGGTATTAAATTCAGAGGTATTCCGAATGGACACGAATTCACATCGTTACTTCTTGCTATACTTAATGCCGACGGCAAAGGGAAGAATTTGCCCGACGAAATGATATGCCGACGTATAAATGCTCTTGATGGAGAAATAAAACTGCAAACTTATGTTTCGCTCACTTGCACCAATTGTCCCGACATCGTGCAAGCACTCAACATAATGGCTATCACAAATCCTCGCATTTCGCATGAGATGATTGATGGTGCATTATTTCAAGCAGAAGCAGATGCAATGAAGATTCAAGCTGTACCTACAGTGTATGCGAATGGCAAAATGCTACACGTGGGGCGTGGATCTCTTGGCGAACTCCTCGAGAAACTTGAAAGTCAAGTTGGAACTGTTGTTTCCGACAATAGCGAAACCGATTGCCACAATTACGACGTTATTGTAGTAGGTGGAGGTCCTGCCGGAGCATCGGCAGCCATATATTCAGCTCGCAAAGGGCTTAAAGTAGCTATCGTTGCCGAAAATATAGGAGGACAAGTAAAAGAAACTGTGGCTATCGAAAACCTAATCTCTGTACCACACACAACAGGTGCACAATTAGCAAATTCACTGCACGCTCACATCTCCGATTATCCTATTGATGTATTTGAAAACCGACGTATTGAAAGTGCAATACTAAAAGACTCGCAAAAAATCATCAATGTCGTAGGAGGAGAAATGTTTGTAGCACCGGCAGTGATTATAGCTACAGGAGCTGGCTGGCGAAAACTTGGAGTAGAAGGCGAAACCGAATACATCGGTCGTGGAGTGGCATTCTGCCCTCACTGCGATGGACCTCTTTATGCAGGCAAACACGTTGCTGTGATTGGAGGAGGAAATTCCGGTATCGAAGCAGCTATCGACCTTGCAGGAATTTGCAAGAAGGTTACTGTACTTGAGTTTGCCGATACTTTAAGAGCTGACCAAGTTCTTCAAGAAAAGGCTCGTAGCTTGTCAAATGTAGAGATATTCACATCTGCACAAACAACACAAGTACTTGGAAATGGAGAAAAGGTAATAGGATTGGAAGTAAAAGACCGAGTAACAGAACAAACAAGGCGCATAGACCTTGACGGGGTATTTGTGCAAATCGGGCTTTCGGCAAATAGTACACCTTTTGCATCAGAACTCGAGACTACTCAAATAGGAGAAATCATCATTGACGCACATTGTCGCACATCAGTGCCTGGTGTTTATGCTGCAGGCGACGTGTCGAGTGTACCATACAAACAAATAATTGTTGCAATGGGCGAAGGCGCAAAAGCCGCTCTTTCGGCATTCGACGACCGAGTGCGCGGACTAATCTGATAAGTAAAAAAACAAAAAAACGGTCATGGGCTAAAGCCTATGACCGTTTTTTGTAAAGATTATTAGTAATGATTATTTAACAACAACTTTAAAGTTCTTGTTAGCGATAGAAACGATATATACACCGTTACTTAGAGCAATTGTTTCTACGTCGTTAGCGATAACCTTGGTTACAACTGCTTGTCCGCTTACGTTATATACGTTCAACGGCTTGCCTGCATATCCCATTACTTTCAACGCACCGTCATTAGCATAAACAGCCTTGCTGCCGATTACGTCTTCAATACCTGTTACAGGATTATAATACTCAAGCACATCAGATGTCAATGATTCACCTGTTTCATATAGGGCAGACACAGCATAAGAATATGCCAATGCAACATTATCAAGTTCTGTATCGGTGAATGTAGCAGTAGCTTTATCGTCGATTGTTGCAACCTTCTTTTCATCACGATATACGTTGTATCCGGTGTGAACAAGTTGTATGCTACCAGGTTGGAATGTAATATCGTCGAAAGCAAGTGCATCGCCTGTGCTATCACCGTTATCGATTACGTGAATAGCAAAATACTTGGCATTCTCAGGAAGAGTAAATGAATATTCTACCCAAGATGTTGCTGTGTGTTTTTTAGATTCAAGTACTACGAAACTTTCGACATTGTTATCGGTAGAAGAGTAACATACTTCAAAAGTCGTACCATAATACCCATAGCCTCCTTTTTGGCAAACATTGAACGAGATAGTTTGTCCTCCGACAACTTCAGGAGATATTGCCCAATCATCACGATAATCTCTATAACTGTTGTTCTTTGGAGATACAAGATAGTTGCTACCTGTTTTAGCAGTAATACTTGCTGCATCTGAAGTCATAAATGCCATAGGTGCACTGCTTCCGAAACCCACGCTTCCTGAAATATTCTTACCATCACCATCAACAAATTTCCAGCCTGCAAATGGTTCGGTAGAACCTACAGTCCATTCTTCGAAACTTTCTGTCATAACCGGTTGTACTTCCACTTCAGGAACGACTGGAGCAGTCCACGTCAATGTGATTGTAGTTGGAGTTTCGGTTGCTTTTAAGTCGGTTGGAACAGGTAGATCGTTAGTGACTACCGGAACAGATACTGATACAGTGTTGTCTTCAGCGTTCAAGTCGTTAGCAAATACGATTCCGGCGCTGAATTCAAGCTCCTTACCTGCCATAAATGGAGTAGCTGTGTAAGTGAACTTAACCTCATCTGTGGCTTCTGAAGCTAATTCTTCGCCATCAACACTTGCCACTTCTTCGTTGTTACAAGAAAGAACCACTTTATAACCTGCAGCTGCGTTTACACCTGTATTCTTAATGCTTACAGCTATTTCGGCAGTCTTACCTACACCAAGATTAGCAGGAGTTGTGATACCGGTTGTTGCTAAGTTGTAAGCAAGAGCATCTTTGATTGTAATGTTGTCAATAGCAGCATTATAGCTATATTGACCTGCCACACCTTTAAATGAAAGTTGGAAATCCTTTGCAACTTGTTCTTTTGTAAGATCAAAGTTGTATTTAGTCCAACCGGTAGTTTCCCCTTTTACAGCAATACCCTCTCCAAGTGCTACGTATTCACCATCGATAAGCAACTCAGGAACAATTGAAGTTGTATATGAACAATCAGCAGAATGATAAAGATAGAATGATAAGCGTGGATTTTGCATTTCGCTTACATTGATGATAGGAGATATTAAGCGATATTCAGCATAATTACTTGCAGAAAATTTTATGAATGCACCAGTCCCATCTTGATCCGCTGAAATGTACGGATAATCCCAAGAGTTTGTAGAAGTTGTGATTCCCCAAATATTATTACCTTCTGCTTGCCAAGTGTTTGTATTATAAACATATTTATAATTTACGTAACCAAAAGATTCAGCATATTCACCGGTATAAGGATTACCTATCAACATTTTGTTGCTTGAGGTGGCTGAAGATGAACCTCCTTCGTTAACAGCTACTACAGTGTAGTAGATTAAATCCTGACCTTCTCCTTCTTTTGCAAATAAGTCAGTAACTGTGCATTCCTTAACACCCTTTGCAATTTCAACTTTATCGCTACGAGTGATAGTGTAAGTAACATTTTCAGGGATAAATAAGTAAGAAGCGTTTGCACCTGTTGTTACAGCGTCCCAAGTGATGGTTTGTCCTTCTTCAGTTTCAGTAAGGACAACATTAGTAGGAGCTGAAGGGGTAGTGAATGATATATATTTGCTTACAGTAGCTTCTGAACCTTCACCTGCAGTGTTTACGCATATTACTTTATATGTGTTATTACCTACAATCGGAGCAATGTCGGTATAAGAAACATCTGCTCCCGGAGTAGTAGCTCCCAAATCAGCAATTCTTTCTGTGCCGCGATATACCATGATGTTGGTGATTTCGGTAAGTTCTGCACCGCTGTTGGTCTTATCCGGAGCTGTAAATGTAAGTTTCATTACAGCCTTAGCTTCTTCAACGGCCGGTGTTGCGGTAATTGCACTTACGGCAGCCGGAGCAGCACCCATAAGACCTGCTTCGATCTTGATGTCATCTACATAAATTGAACTTTGATTGGCGTCAGCTGTTAAGTGTATACCTAAATAATAAGTTCCATCGCTTGTTGCAGTGATTTCCCCATTAATATAATTGTTTGCTCTTGTAGTAATTTCTGTCTTCGGAGCAACACTTGTAGTCATCGCTTCTGCTGTAGCTGCATTACCTACAAAAACCTCAATATTGTTAGTGTAGCCTGCTGTACCGATTGCTTTCATTGAGAATTTATAGGTGTAACCGGCTTTAAGTTCTAATGCCGGAGTTATCATCCATTCATCAGCACCATTTTCGGCAGCACCTATGTAACGACCAGATGGACTATAATTATAAGGGTCGTTTGACGCATATGTCCAAGTATTACCGTCGCTATTTGCGTCTATTACCGTCATTGTATTAAAATCTGACGTAGAATAGAAATCTTGTGTGTACGGAGGAGTTAATGTCTCCTGTCCGTTCACTGCCACACTCCCTAATGCGAGGAATGTGGCAAGAATTAGACTTTGTTTTTTCATATTGATTGTTTTGCGTATTATTTTATTACTATTTTAGTAATCACACCATCAACGGTAACAGCATATACACCCGGATGCAGGTTGATAGCCTTGATGTTATTTTCGATAATACCGTTATAGTAATTGATACCATTAACAGCATTGACCGATGCCATCTTACCTTCGGCATTCTTAATGTAAAGAGTTGTTCCGTCAACGAATAGCATATGTAGGCTTTCCAAATCATTAATACCTGATGTACCGATAACGGTTACTTCGTTAGAAAGCGCTGATTCACCCTTGTCGTAGATTGCAGATACTCGATAAGTGAAAGACTTGCCACTTGCAAGTTTTGTTTCATCTGTGAACATGAAATCTTCTACAATTGAAGGAGTGATAAGCTCATTGTTGCGATAAACATTGAAGCCTTGAAGTTCAAGCAACATAGGATTCATGCTTTCATATTCGATATCATCGATGAACAATGCAAATTGTTCGTTACCCACATAGTTGATAGCGAAATACTTCGCATCTTCAGGAAGAGTGTATGAGTATTGAACCCAAGAACCATAAGGAACTTTTTCCAAATCACTCAATGGCTTGAAACTTGTGTATAGGCTATCTGTAGTAGAGTAGCAGAAGTAGAAAGGTTCTTCACCATAATACAATGATGGAGTCTTAGCGTAGAACGAAACGGTTTGACCACCTTTGATTTCAGGAGAAATCAACCAGTCATTGTTTTGTCCGCCAACAGAAGCAAATGCAACAGCCATTTGATTTCCTGAGAACGGAGTCCATAATTTGTGAGTGATTCCGGCTTTAAGCGGATTGAATGCCATAAATGCCATTTGTAGACACGCATTAGGATATTCGTAGATACCGGATTCTGAATTTTCGTTTGAAATACCGTAAGTTTCCAATGCGTCGATATCAAATAATGTCCAATCGTTGAAGTCGGTTGTTGTAAATGCTTCAAAGTTTTCAAAACCTTCGATAGTAGTTCCATTGGCTGAAGGTGAAGCAGGTTCGCCCCAAGTCAATTCTACCTTACCATCGTTCATAACAGCGTTAAGGTCGGTAACGCCCGGTAATTCAGGAGCTGGAACTTCGATAGTCTTTTCTTCAGCCTTGTTGTTGCTTGTATCTTCGTCTCCGTTGTATATTACTTCAGCTGTATATTTATATTCGTTGCCGGCATCAAAGATGGTTGCACTTACAGGGAATAGGAATGTTTCTTCTTCACTGAATTTCAATGTTTTTGTTCCTTCAGCTTCCTTGAAGATTTCACCATTACGGTAAAGAACAACCTTATATCCGCTTGCTGCAACAGCACCTTGATTGCGAACTGTAACAGTGATGTCACGAGAGGTTCCTACAGCCAAACGTTCGTAAAGATCGAATCCGGCAATGCGCATATCATTGTCGAATACGTTGGTTACAGCAATATTATCCAAGTGCATATTGTAACCTGTTCCACTAGTTCCACAGAATGCAATTTGGAACACTTTATCGGCAACATATTCGTTCAAAAGAATTTCATATTTATACCATCCGTTACCATTGATAAGGAATAATGGTTTTTCTGTTAAGTTGGTGTATTTGCCATCAACAAACACTTCTGGTTGCATAATGTCTTGGTCGGTTGACCAACCATTTTCCAAATCAGGGTTATAGTAGTGATACATCCAGAAACTCAATACAGGATTCTTTATGTCACCCTTTTGAAGTTTTGGAGAAATGATGCGTGAAGCAGCCCAAGGAGTGTTACGAGTGCAAGTTACAAGACCGTTATCAGCGTCTTGAGCTTCTACTACAGGATTAGCACCCTTAGTTACTACTTGCCAGTAAGGAATAGCACCCGGATTTAAACTTTCGTTTACAACTTCGATAACCCAAGGAGTAGTTTCTACCTTACCGTTCTTGAAAGATTCATGATATTCACCTAAGTATGGGTTCCCATATACCAAGAAGTGGGTTTTAGCCTTAGTTGATGTACCGGCTTCATTTACTGCAGTGATTTCGTAGTATACGTTCTTTTGACCTTCGGTAGTGTCGATAGTAGTGTCAACAAAACGAGTTTCAGAAAGACCTGTTGCAACTGTAACACCATCGTTACGTGTTACTGTATAAGTAAGTTTGCTGTAGTCAAGACTACCACCGTTTACACCTTGATTAGGAGCTACCCAAGAAACGATAGCGTGAGTGCCGTTTTCGGTAGTGTGAAGTGCTTCTGTCGGAACTTCAGGAACGTCAATACCGGCCCAACATTTTACTTCGATAGGATTACCATCACCATTAGAGTTGCTACATACAATCTTATAAGTATTGAAACCTTGCTTAGCTCCATTATCATCAAATGACAATTTAGTTCCAGGTATAGTAGAACCATATGACTTGATTACCTCATTATCACGATATACAGTAATCTTAGTGATTTCACTTAGAGTATTACCTGTGAAGTCCTTAGTAGGAGCAGTGAAACTAACCTTAGTTGCAAGAGCTGCCGCAGGAGCCGGAGTAACAGTGAAGTCCTCAGCAAGACCTGGAGCTGCCGATGCAGGACCATCTACAATTTTTACATCATCAAGATATAACCAGTATTCTCCACGAGTAGTGGTTGCGTGGAATGCAACAAAGTAAGCTCCGGTCTCTTCGATACCATTGATTATAGCTTCATATTCCTTATAAGAATCGTGTGGATATGACATATCTTCCACAAGAGTAACAGTAAAATCACTTATTTCTTGTCCCTTACCAAGTTTCACTTCCATTCTTTCCGGATATAGGAAGCCTCCATAAGAACGAGCCTTATACTTCAACTTATAGCTTTGACCTGCTTCCAATTTCACAGCAGGCATAACCAACCAGTCGTCGGCTTGGTTGAATGTGTCATATTTGTAAGCCGCACATTGGTATTGTTGATACCAGCCCCAATATCCATCATCTTGATTTGCATTATAGATAATACAATTCTTGTAGTCGTCCATTGTGTCAAATGTCATTGAAAATGGTATTGCTTGAGGCTCACCAAATGCAACCTTATTGGATTTAGCTGTTGCACCTTGAACACCCTTATAGAAACCTACTACTTCATAGTAGTATTCACGATAAATCTTATTAGTAATTCTTTCACTCCATGTATTACCATCTACATCTTCTGCCACTAATTCATTACCCGGCATACGATAGATGTTATAATATACAAGGTTTTGCTTGATTTCGCCACCATGTTCACCAACAGTTGGAGTGTCCCATGTCAATGTCGCACGATCAAGCAAGCGAGTAAGAGTAAGGTTACCTACTGCAGCAGGACCGTCAGTTCCGATGAAAACATTAATTTCTTTCTTTTGGCTCTTACCGGCAGTAGCGTGGATTGCCATTGCTTCAAGTTTGTGAGCACCATTATCAAGTGTTACTGTTTGAGTAATGGTTTCGCCCGGAGCAGCAGGTAGAGAGAAAAGCAGTTGGTCGTTATCGTAAACTACTACAGTCACATTTCCGTCGATAGCATTTCCATTGATATCGGTAGAAGGCGCAGTAACAGAAATTGTACCTGTGCTTGCTTGGTTGAAATTCGCAGTAAAATTGGTAACGTCGCTTAAACGATATTCACTTTCGGCACGTGGAATATATAGACAAGTGAACATCTCATTATTTGGGAAATTGGAAATAAGAGTTGCTTTACCTGTTTTTACATCAATTTCATATAAACCACTTCCTTCGGTTGATCTTTCGTTAGTAGTCCAGTAAAGTTTACCTGTTTGATTGTCGAATGTACCTGATGCTATCATATATGGAGTGATGCCTGTTGTACCGATTTCGGTCAAATAACCATTTTGCTTATTGATTTTACAGAACATACCATCGCTGTAGCGAACGCCATACATCTCACCTGTAACATCACAAGCAATGAATGACATACGGTCGATAGAGGCAATTGAAGTGGCCTTACCTGTTTCGATGTCCATTACAGACAAATTATAATCTTCGCCATATTCATCAACGTATGCCACTGAATATAATTGTTTGCTCACAGGGTCGTAAGTCATATCAAGGGCGATAGATGAATACATATCGTTGGGAAGCGCAATTTGTTCAACCATTTGCCATGTGTTTACATCTAAAACGCAGAAATACAAGTACCACAAACCTTCCGGTCCTTCATAGTAACTTGTGAAGTACAGTTTACCATTGTGATAAGCTCCACCACCATTGGCTTGCAAAGTATTGTGTATGTGGAGTTTCGAAATTGTTGTATTAGCTTGAGCCGGGAATGACCATACCCCCCAATCCAAAACGCCGTCATCATCGGAGTTCCACAAATCGCTATAGACAAGCTCACCGTAAATGGTTGTTCCATCACCGGCTCTCATAACTACCGGAGCTTGTTCTTTGGCTCCCATCACCTCAAGTGAGGATGTTTTTCGTCCTAATTCCTGGAATGATTCATACCCAAAAGAAAAAGAGGAAATTCCGGTTTTTACCGGTACACCTCCTTTACGAGCCTTAATCTGTCCGTCGTTAGCTAGAACGCACATTGACGTAAATATCAATGTTACAATCAGTAATAATTTTTTCATA
Organism: Bacteroidales bacterium; assembly: GCA_015061055.1. GTDB lineage: Bacteria > Bacteroidota > Bacteroidia > Bacteroidales > Muribaculaceae > RGIG4576. The sequence goes on along the minus strand of SUXH01000014.1, from coordinate 38,272 downwards.
AAGTTTAACAATGTTTGTATTTATATAAATTGTTGTATAATAGCAAAGTGCAAAGATAACATAAAAAATAGTTATATATATCAAAAAAGCTACGAAATGCTTACATAAATGGCATTTTGCTTATTTTAAGGTGTAAAAAATTACGCTTTGCATTGAAAAACAATATAAAACTTGTATGATATACTTAAAGTTACTAATTTTGCCGTTCGAAAAAAATCTATATAATTATGAATTCTAAATCTACTTTTTTTAAAGGGCTATTTGGAGTATTAATGGCAGGATGTATGTTGTTTGCATCCCACGAAGCTTCGGCTGTCCCTGCAAAACCAGGCAAAATACAATATGAATTGCCTAATGGAGAAATCATCGATGTGCTGATGCATGGCGATGAAAATGGCTATTTCTACACTACTTTGGATGGTTATGTGTTGACAAGAGGAACCGATGGCTATTTCCGTTATATGATATCGGAAGGCAGCCAGGTGAAAGAATCGGCTGTATTAGCTGCAAATGTTGAAAAACGTTCGACCGACGAAAAAGCATTTATTAAGACCCTTAATAAGGCGGCTACTTTATCGGCATTGGAAAATCAGCATAAGAAATCGGGTATGAGAAGCAAAACCAAGCCTACAATCGAGCCTAAGTCAACCACATTCCCTACAACCGGAGTACAAAAAGGATTGGCTATATTGGTTGAATTTTCTAACAACTCATTTACTTTGACCAATCCAAGACAACAATTCTACGATCAATTGAATAAACGTGGTTATAACGATAGTGGAGCAACCGGCTCGGTAAAGGATTATTTCGTGGATAGCAGTAATGGCCTATTCGTTCCCGATTTTGATGTATTTGGACCTGTAAAATTGTCTCATCCGTACAGCTATTATGGTGAAGACACAAAAAGTATGATCGACGAAAAAGCTTTTGAAATGGTAATCGAAGCGTGTACATTATTGGACGACCAAATAGATTTCACACAATATGATAGAGATCATGACGGTCTTATAGATAATGTATATATCTTTTATGCTGGTTATGGACAAGCTGATGGAGGTTCGGCTGAGACTGTGTGGCCACACTCGTGGGACGTAATCGATGCAGGACGCACTTTTTATTATGATGGTGTAAGATTAGGACATTATGCTTGCTCAAGCGAGTTGCGCGACGGTAGAGGTTCTACAATTTCGGGTATCGGGGTATTCTGTCACGAATTTAGTCACGTGTTGGGTTTGCCCGACTTGTATGCAGTGTCTTACAATAGTTCATTTACTCCGGGAGCATGGAGCTTGATGGATTCAGGTTCTTATAATAATGATTCTTGGACCCCACCTTATATGTCGGGTTATGAACGTTATGCTCTGGGATGGGTGGAACCTAAAGTGCTGGAAGAACCGGCTAACGTGACATTGAAACATATTACCGAGTCAAAAGGTTTTTATGATGTTTATATGATAAAAACCGATAAGAATGACGAATATTTTATTTTTGAAAACCGACAATTGAATGGTTGGGATACTTATCTTCCGGGACATGGTATGCTGGCATGGCACATCGACTACAACGAAACCATATGGGATGGCAATGTGGTAAATAATACCCCTTCTCATCAATATGTAGACATCGAAGAAGCCGACAATGACCCATCGTATTATTCTATACCGGGTGACGTTTTTCCAGGCACATCAAATGTAACATCGTTTACCGATGAAACATCACCATCAATGAAAACTTGGGCAGGTAAATCACTTTATGCTCCTATTACCGACATCAAAGAAAACACTAATGGTGAAATAAGCTTTGTATTCAGAGGCGGTGTTGATATTTTTGGTGAAATCACAGCCAATGAAGCAATAAATATAGGTGCCGATAAAGCTACGGTGAGTTGGTCTGTTAACCCTAATGCTTCGGCTTATTTGATAAGTGTATACGAAAAGACCGAAACGGGAGATAAGAATTATGTTGAAGGATATAGCTTTAAGAATGTAGGAAATGTATCCACAGTAGAAATTACAGGTCTTTATCCTTTGACTACTTATTATTATGTGGTGTATGCTACCAATGGACAATTTAACTCAAAAGCTTCTAATGAAGTGAAATTTACAACAGGTGAGCCTACGTTGAATTATCTTAAAGTTACAGCTCTAGATGCCACAAACGTTACCGATAACGGATTTACTGCTAATTGGGAAAAATTGGATGAAGCCGATTATTATACACTTACAGTTTATACATCTCAACTAGGTGCTCCCGAATATGAAATACTTGATTTTACAGGCAAACTTGAAGCCTTGCCAAGTAATTGGTCTACTTCTTGTACCGGTACTTATGGGTTGAGCCCTTATTGTGGGGAATCGACTCCATCGTTGAAAATGGATGCAGATAAAGCATTTTTACAGTCGCCTGTTTTTAACAACGGTATACGTTCGTTGAGCTTCTGGTATCGTGGAAATAATGCTGCAACCGGAAATGCATTGAAGGTTTATGCACTAAATGGTACTGAATGGGAAGAAGTCTACAATGTTTCTCCAATATCAAATACAGCCGGCGGACAAACTATTGAATTGGAACTTGATAGAAAATATACAAGTCTAAAGTGGGAATATTCTAAGCCAAGCAGTGGAAATGTGGCAATTGACGACATTAAGATAGGCCATAGTGGAAAAATGGAGGAATTACCTATACTTGGATACACTGATATCGCTGTAGGTGATGTAAACAGCTACACTGTGAAAGGTTTGCTTGCCAATACATTGTATGCATACGATGTAAAAGCTTATAACGATGAATTCACTTCTATCGTAAGCGATAAAATACGAGTGAAACTTGGAGGTTCAAGTGCTGTAGAAGATTTGTCGGGCAATGGAGATGTTGTATGTTGGGCTGTTGACAAACAAATTTACGTTAAATCGGCCGAAAATTGCCAAGTTCATATAATGGACTGCAGTGGACGCACACTTTACATCGGTGAACAATCGGAACAAGTGCAAAATTATACGATTAACGCCGGCGGTGTAATAATCGTGCGAATAAACGGAAAATCATTCAAAGTGGTTTTATAAAGAATTTAGAATTTATAATAATCAAAATGAGGTGTGCCAGTTACTGACACACCTCATTTTAATTAGATATAGATTGTACATATCAGCCTTTGCCTGAGGCTTTAACTGATTCTGAATTTGTAGAATTGTTGAGGCGCTTTGAACCACTTTTGTGTTTGCGTCCCCAATTTATGTTCCAACGCACACCAAATACGCAAAGTTTTTGTGTGGCACGAAGATATGATGTGCGATTATAACCTGCATATCTGTTACGATTGGCAGATTCCATTTTGAAATCGTTTGAGAAAGGATTCATACAACCGAGCATAAATATTGCATTCTTATAGCCATACATCAAGGCTATGATATGTGCCGATTCTCCTCCGTTGAGAGATTCGCCCCAAAATGAGTTGTAGTTTGTGGAAACTTGTGCACCAATACTCCAGCCCCAATGTGATATTTCGGCATAGCCGTTCCAATAGTAATTGTTATATGTGTGGGTATAGTCATTCCCATGCATAATATAGCGATTATACCCCATATGAATATTTGCCGACAACCAATTTTTCCAATTATTCACAGCTAAGTGCATTTCGTGATTGAAAATATGAGCATTCTTGTGATTAGCAAATGAACTTACTATGTTTTCACCCTCCCAATATTTATATTCCATAATTGGTTTGTCACTAAAACGATAGGTTGAGCGAAGATAGCCATAGAAGGAACCTTTCATAAACTCATATTGCAACTGTGTGCGATAGGTGGTGTAATCTTTCAATTCAGCATTTCCTACACTCATTTGTGCATTATCGATTTGTTGACGTACATCAGTGAGTTGTGAGATTGAAGGAGCATTCCCATAAGCCGAAAGATTGAATTTAAACGTAGACGTATTACTTGCTCGATAGCGAACACTCAACTTTGGACGAATATTAAATGTCGTAGTTTTAATATCACTTGTAATATTTTTATTATAAACCGCTCCGGCACCCACCGTAAAATCAACCTTTTCACCCAATCTTCGCCAATACTCCCCGAAAGCATAGAAATTATCCCAATGGGTATGGCTTTCCTGGTTAATCATAATATACTCACTATTGCTCCAACTGCCTGAATATTTTATTCCACTTGTGAAACGACTACTATTATATGTTTTTTCATAGTCAGCTTCAGCTACAAGTTTGTAAGATTTGCCCTTAATTTGATTAGAGATGAATGTAGAAGGCATCGATTCGCTTTCGCTACTACCAATCATTGGAATTTCTATATAGGTACGTTCACTCTCACTCGGAGTAATTGAGCCTACAATGTTAAACATAAGAAGTTGATCTTTCTTCAAATTGCGTTGATAATAAATATCAAGTGTAGGGTTATAACTCTTAGACGAGTTCAGATCGCTCATTTTGAAGCGTTCACCTGTGTCGCTATTGGTCAAAATTCCTTGATAATCAGAATTTTTATTGTTTTCAAAGAACATACTCGCCTGTACCCATAGCAATTGTTTATCGGGGTCGGTAAAACTATAGCTCACAGCACTCCAATTAGTAATCCTATCGGCATTAGCCGGAATACCATCTTCAATTCGTTCATACTTAGTGCCATCCGGGCGAGTGTAATATTCGGTATTATCACGCCATTGCCCTAAGTCCCATCGAGGATTGAAATTGTTTTGAATAGAAAACTCCGATTTCTTATAATTAAGTTTTAGGTTATGATAATTATCGTGATAACCACGATTTAGCCCTTGAGTAATATTTGCACTGTAGCTACCTCCCGACGTAGGATTCTTTACAATAAAATCAATCACTGCTTCAGCATCACCATAACGTAGTGAAGGGCTGTCATGATACTCTACACGCATCACAGTGCGAGGGTCTATCGACTGAATATCCTTATCGCTCACAGCACGTCCATTGATTCGAAGGTCAACCTTTCCATTTGATGCAAGTTTGATAGATTGGTCCACAGGACTAACGATGAGAGCCGGTACATTTAGTTTACGAAGCAAATCCACCCCATTCGCCGACCCTTTTATCTGTTCGGCACTAGGAATGAGTAACTTACGATCAGCTTTACTTATTATAGGCGCGGCATTCACCACCACTTCATTCAGTTCCACACCATTTGCGAGAGTATCGACAGGTGTTTGAGCATAGGCACACAAAGGTATAGCAAGGCTGATAGCCCCGATTAGTATAGATTTCATATTTCGATGATTTTTAAATTAAACTATTCGGCAACTGCCGAAAAAACTGTTTCAGATTTAGCAAAAGACAAGCCAACCACCGCGCGCAAGGCAATTCCCTCGTCCCTTTCTATGCATTAGACGCACCTACCTACCCAAAAAGTTGCACCGCCCCCAACTTTTTTTTCTAAAAACAAAATATAAGCCCAAAAGTATTAATACACTGCTAAAGTTTGGAAATTGTATTGAATCTTCATACTAAAAATGTTGTAAAATATTATCTTGACTTACCACAATAAACTCAAAATTAGGTATTCCCATTTCAATTTTTAAATTTTTCTTTTGATACTCAAATATGGATTTAAATAACTCGACAATGTTAATACTTTCAATTTCGTTAATTGTTTCCTCATAGATAGTTTCCAAATCCATATTTTGCAACTCTTTGGGATTATAGATGAAATATACGAAACGAATATTATCTTTGACTCGCAACTCTAATACCCCTGCGGCAATACCTAAGAAGTGGCTCATTAGTTGTTTTATGTCGAAGCGCACAATAGGCTTGTTGTTGTAAAAGAAACTATAATTATAGACTCTCCTATCCACATTCCCATTATTATCGCTAACATCCTCTTTATCAAACGAGAAATTGTCGTGCCTGTTTCTAATGTGCTCATATACTTTACAATACTCTCTGCTTGACTTAACTTTATAGTGCTTTGCATATATCTCCCTACACTTTGCCTCTACTAAAATATCAGTGTTGTCGACACGAAGATAAACGTCTAAATTAGCAGAACGACCACCCACATATGTTTTTAGTGGGTGTTCGAACTTAATGCCATAAACTCCCTTTAGGAGGGTATATATGATTCTACTTGATGAACCATAGCAAGCCATCTTTGGAGGATATTTACCCTCTTTTAATTCGCCACCATCACCATCCTCGTATTGTTTGCGATGTTCTTCGGATATTTCTGTCAAGAAATTATTCCAACCTTCATTACTCATATAGCGATTATAACACCTACCAGTTTTTGCATGATTGTATCCTTCCCCATAAGGCTTACCTTCTTTATCTCGAATTGCATTATCAATAATGTATTGTGGCTTCATAGTTGTATTATTCTAATGATATTTTTTTATCTACACCAATAATTCCGCATAACAAAAGTACTTATTTACTTTAAAAAGTATGGTCTGTTGTGGAAATAATCGTAAATATTCGATACTTTTTTATTGTTTACTGAGTCAAAGTTTTTAAAAATACCATTTTTGTGAATAACGCGTAAAGTACGGTAACAATGGCAGATAATTTGTGGCAACCTTGACATTTTTATTCCGTCGGTGTAGACATCTCGATATTTTTATATAAATTTGCTTATAAATTGAAATCAACACAACTTATATGAATATAAAACGATTTATAGCCGGATTGGCAGTGGGAGCTGCTGTTTTGAGTTCTGTAGCTCAGAACTCTGTTGTTAACTCCGGACCTGATGGATACATCGAACGAGGAATATTGATGTATGAATGTGGAAATTATAATGGCGCTATCGATCAACTTTCTTACGCCAAAAATTCACCTCTTAATATTACCGACAAGGAAAAGAGTGATTTTTTTATAGCCAAAAGCTATTACAACAAAGGGGAAAGCAATCGAGCCTTATGCCTTTTACGAGAATTTATCGAAAATTACCCTACCTCGTTTCATTCTTCCGATGCGCTTGCGACAATAGGTGATATATATTTCTATGATAACGATTTTGCAGCGGCTATCACTGCTTATAGAAATGTGAATCGCAATGCTCTTGCCACATCGCAAAGCGAGGATATAACTTACCGACTTGGATATTCTTATCTTAGAACTAAAGAAGGTGATGTAGTAAATGGAGAGAAACTATCGAAAGAAAATGTAAGCACTCACCGCCGACAAGCGGAAGCTTTATTCAACTCGTTGACAGGTTCTCCGAAATATAATGATGCTTCTAAGTTCTACACAGCATATATGGATTATGAAAAAGGAGATTACAACAACGCTCTTAAGTTGTTTTCTTCAATCAACACAAATAGTGAACTCGGACATAATGCTCAATATTATGTTTGCCAAATACACTACATTAAAGGCAACTATAATGAAGCTATCAATATTGGGACATCACTTCTTGCCAATAATCATCCCAACTCAATGACCAATGAGGTGAATCGCATAGTGGGCGAGGCTCATTTTAGAAACGATGACGACAAGAATGCTTATAAATATATCTCTCAATATCTTTCTACGGTAGAAGACTCTCCAGCGATGACTGCCAAATACATTCTCGGAGTGCTCAACTATCGCAATGCAGAATATGATAAAGCTATCGAACTGCTGACCGATGCAACCAAAGAAAATGATATTTTAGGTCAAAGTGCATATTATCATTTAGGGCAAGTGTATCGCCGTCAAGGGGTAACTTCAAAGGCTATTGCGGCATTTAAGAAAGCTGCCGATATGGATTACAGCAAAGCATCAAAGGAATCGGCGTTCTACAATTATGCTGTAGCTTATGCCAATGATACTATGTCATCAGGCAACGTAGTCGACATATTCGAGATGTTCTTAAATCATTTCCCAAATTCAAAATACAGCGATGAAGTGAATGAATATCTCTCTACTTTGTATATGAAAGGGGGCAATTACACAAAAGCTCTCGAAAGTATCAACCGCATTAAAACACCTTCCAACGAGATTACTGCGACCAAGCAAGTGGTTCTTTATAATCTCGGTGTAGATGCTCTATCCAACAACAAGGTTACGCAAGCACAACAATTCTTATTGCAAGCACGCAAACTTGCCAAGCACAATCGAGACCTTGACAAACAGATAAGTCTGTGGCTCGGTGAATGTGCTTATCGCAGCGGTGATTACTCTCAAGCTGCAAAATATCAAAATGAATACTTGAAATCCGCAACTCAATCGGACGCAAACTATGGATTGGGATATTTTAATTTAGGCTATACGCGTTTCCAACAACACAAGTACGATGACGCTCGCAAAGCATTCAACAAGGCTATCGATAGCAAGAAACTTAGTGCCGACAATGTTAGTGATGCTAATAATCGTATCGGCGATATCTACTACTATCGCGGAGATTTCAAAACAGCTCAAAAATATTACGAAAAGTCGTCGGGCGACTATGCTCTATACCAAAAAGCTATGATGCTTGGGTATTCTAAGGATTACACAGGAAAAGTAAAACAAATAAAAACGCTTATCTCAAAATATCCGTCTTCTTCACTCATTCCTATGGCAATGCTCGAACAAGGCGATGCCTATGTGATTCTCAACGAAAGCAACAAGGCTGTGGACACATTCAACGAACTTATTCGGATGTACCCCAACAACGAATACGCTCGTAAAGCAATGCTCAACAAAGCCATAACCGAACGCAATTCCAATAATGAAGATAATGCTATAGCAACATATAAAGACATTCTTAGAAAATATCCCTCAAGTGAGGAAGCTAATGTGGCTATTGAGGACTTAAAGCTCATTTATGCCGAGAAAGATGAATTGGCTGAACTCAGCAAGTTTATAAACACTCTCGACAATGCGCCCAAACTCGACTTGAGCGATATGGAACGCCTTGCTTTTGAAGCTGCCGAGAAAGCTTACATTAAGGACAATAACGACATAAGCAAGATGAAGAATTATCTGAAATCTTATCCGCAAGGTACTTATGCAACAAACGCCAATTATTACATTGCAAAGCACTATTTCAACAACAGCAACTACGATGAATCGCTCGCTATTCTCAACAAGATAGAATTGGAAAACAGTGAGATTACTTTTGCTGAAGATATTTTGACCATGAAGGCATCAATTCTTAATCAGCAAGGTAAATACCACGATGCTCTTGACACCTTCAAGCAACTTGAAGCAAAAGCATCTACCGAGGACAATCGTATTATTGCTCAACTTGGAGTATTCCGCTCAGCTAATAAGCTTAACGATTATAACACTATTATTGAATATGCCAACAAACTTCTTGAAAACAATGCTCTCACAGCCGAAGAATATAATGAAATAAAGTTCAGTAGAGCTTTTGCATTCTACAAACAGGATAACGACAGCGAAGCAAGTAAATTGTTTTCAGAATTAGCTAAAAACACCAACAACTTATATGGCGCGCAGTCCGCTTATTATCTTGCCGAACTGCAATTCAACAAGAATCAGCTAAGTAAAGCCGAAGCGACACTCAACTCATTGATTGATGCAGGAACCGAGCATCAATATTGGCTTGCTCGAGCATTCATTCTCCTTGCCGATGTGTATCACAAGCAAGGCAACACCTTCGAGGCTACCGAGTATTTGGAAAGTCTCAAAAACAGTTACCCGGGCAAGAATGATGACATTTTCGAAATGATAGAATCTCGTTTAAGTAAATGGAATAAAAGCAACTCTAAGAACTAAGTAATATGAAACTGAATTATCTATATACAATTCTGGTTTTGGGTAGTTTGGCGTTCCCGACTTTCGCACAAGACCCTTCGCTCACCAAAGAAATCACTATCGAAACCGACTTTGTCCCGATTGAGCAGAAAGTAACTAAACCCGGCACCTTGCCTTATGTGATTAAAAGCAAAGTCGAGCAAAAGGATCTTCTATACAGTAATTGGTCGAGTGCATCGGAATTACCTGTTTTTATCAACAAATTTGAACCTTATCGCCTCGATGGCAATCATAATGTATCAAAATCAAAGGGATATGCCGACTTGGGTATAGGTTCTCAATTGAACATTGTGGGAAGTGCCGGATATAGGATTATCGACAACCAGGAAATGACTTTAAAAACGTGGTTACAACATTCATCCACTTGGGCAGGCAAAAATTCATCTCCTTTAGCCGGAGAAACTCCTAAAACGCAAAAGTTCAACGATAATGTATTAGCTGTGGATTTCTCCAACGCTTTCTCAAAAGGAACTCTGATAGCAAATGCTTATTATCACCTTGACCACTTCAACTATTATGGTGCTGAACCTGTATCATCAAGCAAAGAGGATTTCGACCAAACAGCAAATGAGATTGGAATGCATATCGGGTGGAACGGCAACAATAAAAAAATACAATATACAGGCGAATTGTCCTATAATCACTTCGGCTATTCTAAAAGCACTCGAGACATTGATGATGGACTGAAAGAAAACAACCTTCGATTAAAAGCCTTTGTCGAAGCTCCTATAAACTCACTCTTCATTGGTATTAATGCGTCAGTGAACTATCTTAAGTATTCCGAAATTATAAGTCTTCACGACACCGATTGGTTCGCGATGTTCAAAGCATCTCCTTACGTGCGCTATAGTGGCAACCGATTCCAACTTTCGGGTGGATTGAATTTCGATTTTTCGGCAAATGATGGCGCAAAAATAAGATTCTCGCCAAATGTGAAAGCTTCTTATATTTTTGATGATAAGTTCTCGGTATATACCAATATTATAGGAGGCAAACGCATCAATAGTTTGAGCAACTATCACGCATTGTGCCGATATTTGGCACCAAGCACACCAATAGGTACATCTTACACTCCTTTTAATGGAGAAGTAGGAGTTAAAATAGGACCTGTTTCGGGATTCCACATCAAACCGTTTTTTGCATATGGTTCATTCAAGAACGAGAAATTGCTTATAAATGGCGAATCGGCAATATATGCCACATTAGGAAGTTATGACATCAAGGGGTGGAAAGCAGGAGTGGAATTAGGACTCAAATACAACGAATTGGCGGAATTCTCGGCAATCGTGGAGTATGCTCCACAAGATAACGATAAAGGTTATCTCACCGGGCTCGACCGAGCCAAAACCATTTTAACCGCAAGTGTTAAGGTGATTCCAATCAAGTCGCTATCTGTTACGTTAGAATATGAAATGCGCAATAATCGCAACTACTACACCCCATCTGCTTCGCTCTACGACAACGAGTTTTCTTGGACTAAAACAAAATTAAACAACGTGAACAATTTGTCATTAAACACATATTATCAAGTGAACCAAACCATAGGAGTGTTTGTTAATGTAAGCAATCTGCTCAACAAGCAATGGGATATATTCTATGGTATGGGAGCACAAAAAATAAATGCACTTGCAGGGTTTAATATCGTATTTTAATACTGATAACCAAACACTTACACACTAAAATTGACAAAATCTATGTGTTGATAGACATAAGCTGTTGCACAATTTCACTCATAATTATAATTTTGTATCAGAAAACTAAACAATAACAAAAAACGAACAATTAAAACAATACTACTATGGCTAAAAGTGTAAAAGGAACTCAAACCGAAAAACATCTATTGATGTCGTTTGCCGGTGAATCACAAGCAAGAATGAGATATACTTATTTTGCTGAAAAAGCAAAAGAAGAAGGTTTCGAACAAATAGCAGCTATTTTTATGGAAACTGCCGAACAAGAAAGAGAACACGCAAAACGTATGTTCAAGTTCTTAGAAGGTGGAATGGTTGAAATCAATGCTTGCTACCCTGCAGGTGTGATTGGAACAACAGCCGAAAACTTAAAAGCTGCTGCTGAAGGCGAACACGAAGAATGGTCGCTCGATTATCCTAAGTTTGCCGATGTCGCAGCCGAAGAAGGTTTCCCTGCTATCGCAGCTATGTATCGTGCTATCGCTATTGCTGAAAAAGCGCATGAAGACCGCTACTTGGCACTATTGAAGAATGTGGAAGAATACACAGTATTCAAGAAAGATGGTAAAGTATATTGGCAATGTCGCAACTGCGGTTACGTGGTAGAAGCTACCGAAGCTCCTAAGGCTTGTCCGGCTTGTTTATTCCCTCAAACTTACTTCGAAGTTCAAAAGAACAATTATTAATTTGATTATATCAATCTATAACGAAGAAAAGCTTGCCGATTTCACAATATTGGCAAGCTTTTTTATTTCATTGATATTCGCAACTTTTATTTTGTTACAGTGATTGTGCGAGGATTGTAGTTCCACGCCACACGCACCCAAAGTGTATGCGAAGCATTGTCGTAATAGTAAGAACCATCGGAAAGTAAAGTCTTTGCCCCTGCCGATATGAGTTCGCTATTACCCCATTCCACTTTCTTAGGAGCTTTCTCCACTCCAATCAGTTCAAAAGTGAAAAAGCGTTCGGCAGGCATAGTTTGATACCCCCAGCCTTCAGTATCCATTGACAAGGCAATATATTCATCGTTTTCGCGAGCCACGAAGTTAATCAATTGATATCTTTTCTCCTCTATCGTGCGAGTGCTTGTGCGATCGTCGTCGAAGAGAGAGTATTCACTCTTTCTTGCTCCGGTAAAATACTTCACAAGGAATCGAGATGCATCATAAGCTTCGGTACTGCGCATTTCATAATCTGCCATAGGGATAAAAGCACCTGCCTTGGCAAAAACAGGTATCGTGTGCAACGGCGCTTCACATTCTGCTTTAACCGGACCAACGAATGTCTTTTCAGGATTCTCGATTGAGTACCATTTACCCGCAGGGAAATACACTTCGCGCGATGTCTTGCCTGGCTCAATCACCGGAGCCACAAGCACATTACGTCCCCATAGGTATTCATCTTGAATATCTGTAGTGGCAGTATCTTTAGAAGTGTCATAGAAGTTAAGAGGACGCACGAATGGCGCACCGCTTACTGCATTTTCATAAGCAAGTGTGTAGTTGTAAGGCAACCACTCATAGCGAGCCTTGATAATTTTCTTGAACGCATCTTGATAACCCGGAGTGGTGTAGTGATATGGTTCGGCTTTCACTGTGCTATGTGTGCGGAACACCGGAGTGAACAGCCCTAACTGAAGCCAACGAGCATATAATTCTTCATTAACAGGATTCTCAGGATCGACAGCAAAACCACCCACATCGTGCGACATATAGCCGAATCCGCTCAATGCACTGTTAATCATAATAGGTACTTGAGCTTGCAGCCCTCCCCATGAACGGCTCACGTCGGTACTCCAAGGAAACACCGAGAAGCGTTGAAGCCCTGCTGTACCACCACGCATCAGTGTCATTAGGCGCACACGAGGATATTCTTTCTTAAATCCGTCGTATATGATACGACTCCATTCGTTACCATACACATTATGATATTCGCTTGCAGTCTCTCCATTGTGATGACGTATTGTGAGCGGATGAACTTCAGGTTCGCCAAGGTCGCCCCACCAGCCACTCACACCCTCATCGGTGAGTTGCTTATAACGATTCCACAACCACTCACGAGTGGCAGGATTGCTCACATCAAACATACCGGCTTCTCCCACCCAAGTAGTTACGTCGTGAGTGTTGCCCAACGAGTCGAATGTAAGGAATCCGGCTTCTTTAAATTTATTGTAATTGTCGATTGCCCCAATCTTGTTTATATATGGTTGTGAGATAATCACCGTTTTCACACCATCGGCTTTTAGTTTTGCAAGCATAGCCTTATGGTCGGGCCATTGCGTCTTATTCCATTCAAGACGTCCCATATCGGTTTCCTGTCCATACCAATAAAGGTCGAGAACGATACCATCCACAGGATAACCTTCGCGACGAAGTGTATCGATTACGCCTTCTGTTTCGGCTTGAGTGCGATAACCATATTTTGATGTGATGTAACCCAATGCCCAGAAAGGAGCAAGTTCTTGACGTCCGGTAAGCTCGGTATAGTTTTTCACCACGCCGGCAATATCACCCGACTCCGAGCCAATGAAATAATATGACACAGGAGTCTTGCTTTCGGTTACGTATTCCACTGGATTCTTCAATATCAGCTTCGATGCAGTGTAATCATCGAAGTACACACCATATCCAAGCGAAGATATATAGAATGGCACTGTGATATTCATCTGCGAAGTGCGATCACCTTTGCCATAAGCATAGTTTTGCTTATTGAACATTATCATAGTGTCACCCTTCAAGTCATAGCCCACTCCGCGTTCACCACAACCATAGAAAGCCTCATCATCGCGACTCTTAAAGGAAATCACACGTTCTTTGCCTCTCTTCTCGATTCCCGCCGATTCTTCGAGCAATGTTTTTTTGCCTCGTTTAAACGACACCTCCGAGGTAGCCTTGTCCACTACAACTTCGTTACCATTACGCATTGCAACAACAAGCTGTCCGTTGGTATCAACGACATCAAATTTCACGCTCAATGATGGCATCACTACACTTTTCGACGGTTTCTCTGCCGACGTTTCAGCTACTGCCACCTTCACTATCTCATTACTGTAAGGAGTAATCACCTGCTTGCCATTTTTAGAAATCACGACAAGCGAATTTCCGCTTTTTTCGTAGCTCACCACCTCGCCAAGCAAAGCAGCACACGCAGCTACACCCGAAAAAGCAACCAAGCAAGATGCTATAAGTAATCTTGCACTTTTGTGAATCATCGTTTTCATCTAATATTTTATCGCTATATTATTTCTTTTCGCAAAGATAAGCCTTAAAACTCTAATTTTAAATAAAACAGATGCAAATATTACTCAATATCCGACAAAATAAATATCTTTGCAATAATTATAGCAACAGATATTCCGAATAACTTAAATTACAACTATATATGAACAAAGAATTAAATCTCAACCCTAATCCGATAGTGGCATTTTTGAAAAAACCAAGTTGTGAATTCACTAAGGCCGATATCATAAGATACATTAGCGAGAATGGTATACGCATGGTGAACTTTATGTACCCTGCAGGCGACGGACGATTGAAAACACTCAACTTCGTAATCAACAACGAAGCCTATCTCGAAGCTATTCTCACCTGCGGTGAACGCGTGGACGGCTCAAGCCTTTTCCCTTTCATCGAAGCCGGAAGCAGCGACCTTTATGTGGTACCTCGATTCTGCACTGCATTCCTCGACCCTTTTGCTGAAATACCAACCCTCTCGATGCTTTGCTCTTATTTCAACAAAGACGGCGAATTGCTTGAAAGTTCTCCCGAAAACACCCTTCGCAAGGCGTGCAAAGCCTTCAACGAAGTTACCGGTATGGAATTCCAAGCTATGGGCGAACTCGAGTACTACGTCATAGCTCCCGATAAGGAACTTTATCCGGCTACCGACCAACGAGGCTACCACGAATCGGGACCTTATGCCAAATTTAATGATTTCCGCACAAAATGTATGGCTTACATAGCTCAAGCAGGCGGTATAATCAAATACGGACACTCTGAAGTAGGTAATTTCACCATCAATGGCAAAATATACGAACAGAACGAAATAGAATTCCTACCTGTGAAAGCCGAAGATGCTGCCGACCAATTGATGATAGCAAAGTGGATTATTCGCAACCTGGCTTATCGCTTGGGACTCGACATCACATTTGCTCCTAAAATCACTACAGGAAAAGCAGGATCGGGACTACACATACATATGCGCATTATGAAGGACGGTAAAAACCAAATGCTCGATGGCGGAGTTCTCTCTGACACCGCTCGTCGTGCAATAGCGGGAATGATGGAACTTGCTCCATCTATCACATCATTTGGCAACACCAATCCTACATCATATTTCCGCCTTGTACCTCATCAAGAAGCTCCAACCAACGTATGCTGGGGCGATCGAAACCGCTCGGTACTTGTACGCGTTCCTCTCGGTTGGGCGGCAAAGTCGGATATGTGCCGCACTGCCAATCCGCTCGAAAGCGACAGCAATTACGACACAACACAAAAACAAACCGTCGAAATGCGCTCTCCCGACGGATCGGCCGACCTATACCAACTCATTGCCGGTTTGGCGGTAGCTTGTCGCTATGGATTCGAACTTGCAAATGCACTCGAAATAGCCGAACGCACTTATGTGAACGTGAATATCCACCAAAAAGAGAACGAAGATAAACTCAAGAATCTGGCTCAATTGCCCGATAGTTGCGAAGCATCTGCCGACTGTCTCGAACGCCAACGCGCCATCTTCGAACGCCACAACGTATTCAGTTCTGCTATGATCGACGGCATAATCAAAAAACTTCGTTCATACGGCGACCGCACGCTTCGCGCCGACATCGACGGCAACCAAGAAGCTATGTTAGAGCTTGTTAAGCAATATTTCCACTGCGGATAACACAGAGTTGATTTCGGTGTAAATTATTGTATACGATTTTACGTTTAGCTTTTTTTTCGCAGAAACATCATTTTTTTCAAGAAAATAGTTGCTAATTCAAAAATTATACGTACCTTTGCATCCGAAATCAACAACACGATGACTTCGTAGCTCAGTTGGTAGAGCAACTGACTCTTAATCAGTGGGTCGAGAGTTCGAGCCTCTCCGAGGTCACAGAAAATCAAGCAGTTACAGAAATGTAGCTGCTTTTTTTGTTGCTTAATATTCGGTTTTTGGAGAAAATACACACTATTTGTTTTCTACTTTGTTTTAACCGAGTTTTGAACATTTCTCTTTCTTTAGAGGGGTGTCCGATTTGATTTTTAAGAGGTTATTGTAAAATAATCAGCTTTAACACTTGACATCTATAACACTTTTCGCTAATTTTGTCATTGACTTCCGAAAGGTAGTCAAGACATGTTAGATTAAGAGCGTTATTAAAACTTTTCTTGTTCAGTCAAATTCTCGCAAAGTTTGAAAAAGGGACAAAGAGAGGTGGCAACAACGCTCACGCTTTGGCTATATACTATCCCCATAGGGATTTTATATATCGTTTAGGCGTGAGCAACTGTTGCTTATCTGTCCCAAAGGCAATGCGAGAAGCCAGACTGAAAGATAAGCAAAAATACAGTCCTCACGCTTTCTTTTTTATTTATCGTTCCACTCGGAGGATTGAAGAACACAAAAAATATGCTTATGATAGAAAAAACTTTGTCTTTGTGTCCTGTGAAGCAAAATCAGGATAGTGTTCTTGAGAAAATGGTATCCATTTTAACGAGATTAATTGAATCTAATCTTGAATTCGGAGTAACATTTAGTTTTAAAGACTCTGATAAAGAGGTTATTTCATCTCTATTGGAAGAATCTGGAATTGAAGTACTTGATAAAAATCTTTTTTCTGAATTATTTATCAACAAACCAAATGAACAACTATGAAACAAAACATTTTAAGAAAACTGATGTTGATAGCGGTGCTATTGACCGGCTCACACGCATTTGCCTACGACTTTGAAGTCGATGGTATTTATTATAATATCATATCAGCAATTGATTTTACTGTAGAGGTGACAAGCGGTGATAATCAATACAAAGGCAAAGTTATTATACCAGAAACTGTGACTTATAAATCAAAAGATTTAAAAGTTATAGGCATTGCTAATTTAGCTTTTAAAAGATGTTTAAGTTTAACTTCCATAGAGATTCCTAATAGTGTTACAAGCATCGGAAATTCTGCTTTCTATAGTTGCAGTGGCTTGACAAGTGTAACAATAGGAAACTCCGTTACAAGCATTGGTGTGAAAGCTTTCTATCTATGCAGTGGCTTGACAAGTGTACATATTCCTAATTTAGAGTCGTGGTGTAAAATAACTTTTGAGGATTATGGTAGCAACCCTTGTTGTAACACTTGCATTGGCAACAACCCTCCTAACACAGATTTATATCTGAATAATAAAAAAATAACAAACTTAGAAATCCCAAATATAATTACAACAATTAATGACTATACTTTCTATGGTTGCTCGAGTTTAACTTCAGTAACCATACCTAATTCGGTTACAAGAATTGGTGTAGATGCTTTCTATGGTTGCAAGGGTTTAACTTCAGTAACCATACCTAATTCGGTTACAAGCATTGGTCAGCATGCTTTCATGGGTTGCAAAGGTTTGACTTCAGTAACCATACCTAATTCGGTTACAAGCATTGGTGAACAGGCTTTCAATGGTTGCAAAGGTTTGACTTCAATAACTATACCTAATTCGGTTACAAGCATTGGAAACGAAGCTTTCTCTGATTGCAGTAGCTTGACCTCCGTGACCATTGGCAACAGTGTAACTTATATTGGCTCATCTGTTTTCAAAAATATCTCTGAACTCAAAAAACTAGAATTAAATTGTCCAAAAATAAAACCGGGATGGTTTCAGGATTTATCATCGATTAAGGAAATTGTAATCGGTAATAATGTAACTGAAATTGAAGACAATGCGCTCTCTAGTTGTTCAATAAGAAACTTGTACATAGAAGATGGAACAGAGACATTGAGTTTAGGGTATGTTTTTAATTATAAGAATAATAGATACTACGGACTTTTCGATGAATGTAAGTTGGACTCGCTTTATTTGGGGCGCAATATTTCATATGTTAATATGAGGTATTATTTCATCACTAAGTCTTTGTCGTCTCTGACCTATGGAAAGAATGTGACCAGTAGCAATGGCGTCTCTTTCAGCGATTGCTCAGTACTTACTAACATTCATTTCATGAGTAAAACACCCCCATTTGTAGGGGAATATAATTTTACTCAAGGTCAGTACGCAAATATCTCTCTTTATGTTCCTATTGGTTCGTTAAATTCATATCAATCAGCAGAGCCTTGGTGTAACTTTTGGAATATCAAGGAAATGGATTTCTCTGGTGTTGAAACAACACTTGCTGATGATGTGAATGTTTCTGCTGAAAATGGTAACATCATTGTAAATGGAGCTGATAACGCAAAGGTAGAAGTTTACAACATGAACGGTCAATGCGTTTACAACGGAAATTCAACGACTATACCTGTAAATACTAAAGGCTTATACATCGTGAAAGTTGGTAACAAATCTTATAAGGTAATGTTATGATAGATATACAAAACAATAATATTATTCATTATATTATTACATTTAATATTGATACTGAAGAGGATAATCAATGTTTTGCTTGCGGAAGCGATGTCGTTTTGGGAACCGATACGAACAATAAGATGTTTCAAGATTTAATATTTTTACTGTTAGAGTCTTATGCACGATTTAAAAAGCTACAGGCAAATAAGAATTTAGAAAGTAATGTTGCTAATAATATTCATCTGTTTATTTCTAATAATGGCAAAATTGATGAACTTTATTATATGGAGACTGTGAAATTTTAAATTAAAATGTTAATACAACAAAAGCCAACCTATCCATTATCGGATAAGTTGGCTTTAATATTCTATTGGCGCACATTAGTTCATCACGTATATATAGGTGTTCAAGTAGGTGGCAAATACAAGCCACAACACGTATGGAACAAACAGCCATGCCGACAAGCGGTTCACACTATAGCTACGAAGAGCATACGACACCACCAAGTAATCCAAAACTAAAATATTTACCAATCCTAACAACGGGTTCTGAAAATAAAAGAAACTCACACTCCACAACATATTCACCACCAACTGCACAGCAAACAGCAGTATCAATGGATACTTATCTTCACGCGGAGCATCACACAACAACCCTATCGACACACCCATACACACATAGATAATACCCCAAGCTATCGAGAACACCTCATTAGGAGGCATTACACTCGGTTTATCAAGCAACGGATACCAATTCATTAACGCATCGGCTTGAGCAAATCTCGCCGAGTATCCCACCAGCATACATACGCCAATGGCGACAACAATCCAAAAGAATCTTCTCATAACACTACATTTTTTTACTTTCAACAACATTTGTTGCCATAAAGTTTAAAATGTACTGAAAACCGATTCTTGTTTTAATTGAAATCTATTGTGAAGCGTGTAATACCATCGTCACCGGTAAAAAGCGAGAACGTACAACGATGGCGCATCAATATTTCACGCACAAACATCAATCCTACTCCTTGCCCCAAAGGTTTTGTTGTAAAGAACGGGCTGAACAGATTCTGCTCCACTTCTTTACTTATGCCTTTTCCGGTATCGGCTATCACAAGGCGCACCTTACCATTGTATGTTGATGTTGTTATGTATATATCACCATCGGTTACAATACTTTCCACCGCATTCTTCACTATATTCTGCAATACCTGTTCAAAAAGCAGCTCATCTATTTCCACCCTTGTATCCTCATCGCAACAATCCAAGTGCAGATTTATTCCGTTCTCGCTACAATAAGACTGGAACAAAATCGACATCCGCTCGATTATATCATTTAGTTGTACTTCTTTCAACACCGCTTCGGGAATCTTAACCACATTCGACAGATTGGTGATAAATGCACTCATCTTCACACCGCGTTCCACACACACCTGCATCATCTCGCGCACATCTTCGGCATTCCCCATCTGTTCAAGAACGGAATCTACCGTATCGAGTGCCGAAGACAATCCTGCTACGGTGTTGTTTACTTCGTGAGCCATTATACGAATCACCTTTTCGTAAGCGTTTCGCTCGGCTTTCATCATTTCATCGGTAAGCGATTCTATAAGATAAAACGGGTGAGGTACACCACTGTCAACAAACGAATGCTTTGAACATCGATATATCATCGAGTTGCGTGTGCGAACCGTTGCTGAATCTCCCTGTTTCAGCTTCAACAAATCCTGTGCAAGCGGAGAACGCAAATTATCGAGCCGCACTCCTATAGCCTCATCGGTCTCAAGCATTTTCAGCGATGCCGTATTAGCAAGTATAATCTTGTCATCGCTATTCATCATCACCACGCCCATAGGGGAGCATTCTATAAGCATATTCAACAAATGGTTTTGCTCTTGATTCTTCAATCGTTCATTTCTGAGTTGAGCAAGCATCGTGTTGAATAGGTCTACAATCCTATCGGCTTCATAATGTCCTCGCTTGGCAAGCGAACTATTGAAATCCTGTTCTTTAAGCAAATCAAAACCTGCCGTAATCGAATCAATCGGTTTCAGAACCTTTCGATAGAAATACACCAAGAAAGCAATATTTGCCACTGTAAGAAGCTCCACCACATAAAACCATACGCTTTGCTCATTGATGCCAAGCAACAACACTATCACCCACACCGACAACTGAAGTACAGCCAATATTATAAAAAAATATCGCAAACGCATAATTCAATCGAGAGTGTGAAGTTTATATTTTTCTATCCGTCGGTAAAGAGCGGCACGACTTAATCCAAGTTCACGAGCGGCCATAGATATGTTATTGTTATGCTTGTCGAGAGCAGCTTTTACCATATTTCGTTCCACATCTTCGATTGTTGTGGCATCATATTCACGAGCTACTGTGTACGCTGCCGATTGTTGACCACGAAAATCATCGGCCGATATTGTAGAGGTACAGCTCACAAGAATTGTGCGCTCAACAAGATTTTTCAGCTCTCTGATATTTCCGGTAAAAGGAAGAGTTTTCAGATAGTTAAAGACGTCGGGAGTAAACTCGGGCATTTCCAATCCGTTCTCTTTACACGCCTTTTCAGCGAAATGTCGCACAAGTAATGGAATATCCTCTGTACGCTCTCGCAATGGAGGTACATTTATAGTTACAAGATTGATACGATAAAGGAGATCTTCTCGGAATGTATGATTGGCAACCATTTCCGGCAGATTAGCATTAGTAGCACATATCACTCGTATATCCACCTTGTGAGTTTCACTACTACCAAGTACCTCAAATTTCTGCTCTTGAAGCACTCGAAGTAGTTTCACTTGGCACGACAAATCGAGTTCGCCTATTTCATCGAGAAAGATGGTTCCACCATCAGCCACATCAAAACGCCCTATTCTATCGGCAAAAGCATTAGTAAACGCTCCCTTTTTATGTCCAAACATCTCACTCTCAAAAAGCGACTGCGATATCCCTCCAAGATTTACTTTCACGAAAGGTTTTCCTCTGCGCTTACTGTTATTATGGATAGCCTCGGCTATAAGTTCCTTCCCGGTACCACTCTCACCGGTAATCAGCACCGGTGCATTAGTTGGAGCAATACGTTCCACAAGCTTAAGTGCCTGCTTCAATGCCTCGCTACGTCCCACAATACCACCACGAATAAAACCATCGTTTGTATCTTCATTCGGCACGTTGGGTTTTGCTATATCAAGAGCTGTCTCTATACGTTGAAATAGGACACGATTATCCCAAGGCTTAGTGATAAAGTCGAATGCACCGGCACGCATACCCTCAACAGCAAGATCTATACTCCCCCAAGCTGTCATCAATATGACAGG
This sequence comes from Bacteroidales bacterium, assembly GCA_015061055.1. Taxonomy (GTDB): domain Bacteria; phylum Bacteroidota; class Bacteroidia; order Bacteroidales; family Muribaculaceae; genus RGIG4576. The sequence goes on along the minus strand of SUXH01000014.1, from coordinate 16,000 downwards.
GACTTCAGGACTATATATTTTCACTTGTTTGAGCAACGTGATACCCTCTATCCCCGAAGTAAGTCGAGAATAGTTCATATCCATAAGTATGAGTTGGGGTGTGGTATTCCTCACCACATCAATAGCCTCAGCAGGGGTATTTACACACTGCGTTTCATATCCCATTCGCTTCAAAAGCATCGATAGTGAAGCACATATCAGCCTATCATCATCAGCAATCAATATCATAACACAAAGATATGGTAAAATTTGAGAATTGAGAATGGAAAATTAGATTAATTTTACCCCATTCTCAACTCTCCTTTTTTAATTATCAATTATCTCTTAACGCATCTATCGGATTTACATTGCTGATATTTCTTGCCGGCAGATAGATTCCTATCAACACAGTAACAAGTATCACCACATAACACAATAGTGAAATTATAGCGAAATGCTCGCCAAAATGAAGAACCCAATTGTCGATCATATTTATGCCTTCATCGTAAAACATCCCCAAAGTTGTTCCTAAAAATGTTGTGTGCAATGCTATTTGCAGATACAGCAAGCAACCTATTATCACAGCCAAAGTAGAAAGCACAAAACCCTCTCCAAGTAGCATTGTTCTGATACACCATCGCGTAGCCCCAAATGTGCGCAATACACCCATTTCTTCCACTCTGTTACGAGTTTGAAGCCAGAATGTTCCCACCACACCAAGACAAAGATTAATCAAGAAGAACAAAGTAAGAATAAGTGTGATATTATTTATTGTAAAATATGATCTTTCACTCGTTCTTTGCATATTTTTCATTGAGTCAATTCTTTCGGCATAATAGTTGCCTACAGATAGTTCCTTGTTCATAAACTCGTCAAATCCATTGATAAATTCGTCCACGTCCACACCGGTTTTCACCCTTATCATCACCTTGCAATGGGTATATAGCTCCGGTTTGTCTTGCGGACGGAACACAAGTGAGTAAGAAGGGCGATATGTTTGGTAATGCACATCTTTAAGTACAGCTCTCACAGGACACCATATTGTATCTTTCTTCCAATTCTGAAAATAAATTTGTTTACCCACTGCATTTTTCTCATCACCAAAGAAACGACGAGCTACATCGGCTGTTATCACTACATCTTTCCACGAAAAGTTTAGTTTTGACAATTCTTCGGGCGACGGACTTCCCTCAACTGTTTCCATTCCGTAGGTTTCAAAAAAATTGGTATTTGCGTGAAATCTTAACACATCGATCTGTTTCACTAAAGAATCCACTGCAATATTTCCCGACCTGAAACTGTACGTTTGATTACTGTTTGCTCCAATATATTGCCAAGAAGAGAACACATAAGTAGCATTTTCCACGCCCTTATAACCTTTCACCTTTCGCATTATAAGATCCATACTTTCCACACAAGCATCATCGGTTGCATATTCTTTTTGATATATTGGATCTTTTTCTGAGTAGGTTGTCATCGATACAACACACAATCTGTCGGCATCATAACCCAAAGGAAGTAGTTTATTATATAGATACACAGCACTCACATCAAGCAACACCCATAATATCATCGACACTATAATGAGTTCGGCAAATATCCACCCATTCTTTTTGCGTCTACTCCATAAATTTTGAAATATAATCTTCCACATAACTCTTTTTCACTTTTTATCGTTCAACATTTCTACTACAGGACGGCTTAATGCTCTTTTTGCAGGGATATATGCACTCATCACATTAAGTACGACACAAGCCCCTAACGAAAAGATGTATACAGCAGGCGCAAATATCATCTCGGCAGTTATATCGATATCGACACCTGCTACACTTGCATTCTCTCCGATAAATGCTATCATCAGATAATCTTTACAACCATATATAATCACCCAACATAGTATTACTCCCACAAGTCCGCCTATTATGGTGAGAATTAGATTTTCCCACATCACTTGTTTCAACAGAGAACCTCGAGTAGCGCCAAATGACTTACGTACACCCATTTCCAATTTACGCATTTCCATACGGCTCGAAATCATTCCACTAAGGTTCAGTGCAGGTATCAACAACAGAATAAACACTCCGATAAGAAGCAACATACCTCCTGCTGATTTATGAAACTCGTCCCAACCATCCAACTTTCGTGAGTTGCGAGTAGCCGAATTTAAATGCAGATATTGAAAATTTACATTCCAATCGGGATTTGAATTACTAAAACGATGGAATATATCCACTATCTCAGCTCGCAAAGCCTCTGCTTGATTATCATCTTCCACCACAAATCTTAAGTAATAACTGCCCACATAAGCAAGCCCATTCAGTTCAAACCTATAGCTTTCATGTGTTGTATAAGGTGCTATAACTTCAGCAAATGATTCTCCCGCTATCACGCTTGGCTTTTCGATCACACCACACACAGTATAGTCTTCATAACCTATTTTCACAGTCTTTCCGACTGAATTGCTTACTGTGCCATATAATTCTCGAGCAACATTATCCGAAATCACAACCTTCTTTATCTCACCGTCAAAATCAGCTTTTGTAAACGGAGCACCGGTTATAAAACGATAATTGTAAACATCAAAGAAATTCACATCGGTGAATACTCCGCGAAATTCATAATTCTTATAATTATGCTTCACTGAAACATTTCTGCCACTTCCCAATTCAGCCGACACGACCTTCGCATTCTTGAGTGTATAGAACCATTCGTTCACAGCCTTATAAGAATATCCTGATATATATTGCGATTTTTCATTTTTTTCCTTGAATGCACTATTATTCATATAATACACATTCGCACGATTTGTATCGGGATAAATAGGCGCCATATCAAAATAGATTACCACAGCAAGTATAGTGGTAGATGCTATCGCAAGAGCCGTACCGAAGATGTAAATCCCCGTAAAAAGCTTATTCTGCCTCATCAGCTCAATAGCTTGTTTAAAATATAACTTCAACATAAAATTTCATTCATTTAATGAATTATCAATTTTCAATTATTCTCTCTATTTCTTAATTTTTCACTATTCTTTCAAAATCGGCATTTATTGAAATGTTGCCGGCAAAATCCCAAAGAGTGATGCTACGAAGCTGGTAATAATAGTACCAATAATAGAATAGAGCATTAATATATTCGGCACGAGCCGAGTCTTTATTCTCTTGTGAGTCGTTTAGGTCGAGCGTCGAGATTTTACCAATCATAAACGTTTGCACATTGGTGTTGTAGCGTCGTTGTGCAATCTCATCGGCACGCTGAGCAAGTTCCAATTGCTCTCGCTGGTTATTGAAGCGCTCCACAAGGATAAACAGATTTTGATAAAAGTCTATTGACTCTTTTTTCAATCGACTTTGCACCACTTCACGATTACTCTCAGCCACTTTCACTTGTCCTTTTCGCTTTCCCCAGTCGATTAGAGGAATTGAAATTCCCACTTCCACCACTTGATTATCTTTCAGTCCTCGATAAGCATCTTTTAGCATATTATTCGTACCTGTGTAACCTATTTGAGCAAATAGATTTACTTTTCGCATATTTCCTTTGGCTTTGGCCACAGCATAATCGGCTTCGAGTTGTCGGCGTTGGATATTCTTTGCATGTGCATTGTTGCACATAGCCTTTGAACGGACTTCGTTATAATTCACCTCTCCAAGTCTTATTTCTTCGGGTATAAGAGGCTCTATCTCCACATTTTCTTCAATATCGAGAAACGAACGAAGTTGAAACATTGCATTCTGCGTTGTACTCTCGTTGGTGGTAAGCGATTGGCGTGCAGTAAGCATATTAAGCTCAATCTGCAACAAATCGTTTTCGCTTATCTGTCCCATTTTGCGCTTTGCTTGTGCCACCTCATAGAGTTTCTCGGCATTCGCAAGATTTTGCTTTGAAATCGCCAATTCTTCACGAGCCGAAAGCAAATTGAAGAAATATTGCACCGCAAGCATTGCAACCTCCTCGGTTTCACTCAAAAATTTCGCTTTTGCCTCTGTGTAACGAAGTGGTTCAATCTTTCGATTCCACTTCACAGTGTTCACGCCAAATATTGGTTGATTAAGTGTTAATGCTACAGGCACACTCATATATCGATTCCCGATATTGCCGTCCATCTGCCGCAAGAAATCAAGCGACGAATTAAGCGAAAGAGTACCTCCGGTAAGCCAAATATTTTGGGTAATCGACAATTCTCCGCTCAACCCGATATTGTTGTTGCGTACAAAAGTATAGGAACCATCGCTCTGTTGGTAAGCGCTATAACTCTTATTATAACTTGGTAATGTTGCGCTGAAATTCACTTCGGGAAGCAAATTTGCCCTATAAGAGCGATATTCCCAATAAGCCGACCTCAACTCATTGAGAACCACTGCTGCATCTACACTTTTTGTGCGAGCGAGCAATATTGCTTCGTCAAGGGTGATTTTGCGCACTTCATCAGCCCACACAGTGAACATCTGAAAAACCAATAATATAATCACAAAACATTTTCTCATAAAACACTCTTAACTCCCAAGTTCTCACTCCTCACTTAAAAAACCTGCCTGCCATCGAAGAATCTCACAACTCTATCGGTTTGTCGGGCTTGTTCCTCGTTGTGGGTTACCATTACGATAGTTTTCCCATCTTCCTTGTTCAACCTTTGAAGCAGTTCCATAATCTCTGCACCCATTTTTGAATCAAGATTACCACAAGGCTCATCGGCAAGTATAATCTCAGGATTTCCCACAATGGCACGAGCTATTGCCACACGTTGGCATTGCCCACCCGAAAGTTGTGCAGGTTTGTGGTTCAATCGGTGGCTCAATCCCACCTTTTCAAGTACCTCTTTAGCAAGGCGAGTACGTTCGCCACCACTCATATTGCGATATAGCAATGGAATCATCACATTGTCTATCACACTCAAAGAATTTATCAAGTGAAAACTTTGGAACACAAAACCAAGTTTCTCGTTACGGAAACGAGCTAAGTCGTTTTCCTTCATATTCTCGGCTTGCTTGCCACATATTTCCACTGTGCCACCGGTAGGCAAGTCAAGAAGCCCGATAATATTGAGCAACGTGGATTTGCCACAACCCGAAGGTCCCATAACACTAAGAAATTCACCCTTCTTAACCTCAATGTTTACGTTTTCAAGAGCCTGAGTCTCAATCTCTTCAGTACGGTATATCTTATTGATACCGGTAAGTTTAATTACATTCATATCTTTTAAGATTAATGATTTTATTTTTTCTGTTACCTCAACGCGCTAAAGTTTTCAGTTTTTTATTTTCAATTTCTCACACTTATATGCACTCATATCGCTTATTACCACTTCATCTCCGGTTTCAAGCCCGCCGACGACCTCGATATAATCATAGTTGCTCACCCCGAGTTGTACTCTGCGATACACAAGTTCATCGCCTCTACGCACATATAGCATATATATTCCGGGTTCTTTAAAGAAAGAGCCATTCTTAATACGCTTAACACTATTGCACACTCCCGTAGAGGCATATACATCTGCCCTTAAACCAGAACGAAATTGCGTGTCAGTATTGTTGTCAAGTTGGACTGAGAATGCTGTCATACCATTTTTTGCCGTTGGCTCCACATTGCTCACCACACCTTTATATTCTATATTATTCACTCGCACACGAGCAGAATTTCCTACTTTCACTCGGCTTGCATACATCTCGGCTATCTCGCCATCAACCTTAAAGTGCTTCAGATCGGCAATAATAGCCACCTGACTGCCTTGTGCCACCTGCGCACCAATTTGATTGGAAATAAAAGTTAGTGTAGCTTGATAAGGAGAACGTATTTGTGCATCATTTAGCATACGACGCATTTCTGCAAGTTCCTTGTTTAACATTGACAACTCAAGTTCCTTCATTTGATGGCTCGCCTCACGCACTTGCTTCTCGTTTTCATACTGCGTGCGTAATTGTTCAAGTTCCAACTTTTTTGATTGGCAAGAAAAATCGGCTTCACGCACTTTGTCGGTAGTGCCGCTTCCTATGCTATCAAGATATTGCTCATTACGAAGTTCCATCTCAAGTCGGTTATAACTCATTTCAGCAACCTTTATACGCATTTGCAAATCACTCAAGTAAGTACGATTGTTCATTCGATTCTGCTCAAGTTCGAGTTTTTTCATCTCTGCTTTATCAACAAGCTTATCATAATCGGTCTGTGCCGACAGCAAATCCAATTTCAACAAAGGCGCACCTTGTTCCACCTCATCGCCTGCCTTACAATACACCTCAACGATACGTGAACTGATAGGTGAAGTTATTACCTGTTCAAATGCAGGCATCAGTTTTCCCGAACCATTCACAGTGGCCTCAATATCGCCTACATCGACCGTACAAAACGTCAAGTCCTCGGCATCAACAGAGTCCTGCATCAAAACAATAGCACTTATTATCACTGCCACTGCAACAGAGGCAACACCCACACACTTGGCTATCGTCTTGCGACGTTCTTTTTCTCTGATCTCTTTAGGAATTTCTCTATCCATTATAAAAATTTTTCGTTTACGCCATATTATTCGCAATCCTCGTGCCAAATCAATAACTTTCTGATTCTCAGCACTAACAAAACAAAAACAGGTGTTCGTTTCCGAACACCTGTCCATTATTGCATCACAAAATCCGATTCCTATTATTCTAAATCATCCGAATAGATTACTTAAAAAAATAACGACCTTTTTTCTGAGTGGCACGAGCATAATCGATAGCTCGCACAGGGCAACGATGTATGCACGCAAGACACATAGCACATCGACCATTCCACTTAGGTAATTCACCCGTTTTCAGCGTTATGTTCTGCATAGGGCAATTCTTCACGCACGCTCCGCAGTGAGTGCAACGCTCCGCATCGACTACAAATTTCTTGTCGGTCATACTATATCGCTTAAACCAAGGATAGATAATACGCGACTTCACCCAAGCCCACGAACCTTCCACCACATCTACTGCATAGCGTTTGCGCTTAAGGTGATGAGCTATATGTTCCACTTGTTTCACTGCAGCAGCCTTTTTGCGCTCTTCAAGTTCTTTGCAATCCACATCAAACCCGGGCAATAGTATATAGTTGTTTGGCATCTGAACCGAATAGGCGGCACACCCCTTGATATCGCCAAGAGCCTCTTGCCACATCGCCACCGACAGCCCCACATCATCGCCGCAAGTAGTAACCATATAACAAAAAGTATTGTCGTCGTAGCCACGCAACTCCATCCGCTTGATAAACTCCACCATCACAGGGGCAGGCCCCCACGAATAAGTGGGAAACACGAAGCCCACCGATTCTCCATCGGTAAGCGAAAAAGAATACTTACCTGCAACCATCGCCTCCGATATAGGCACAAGCCTGTCATCAAGTTTCTGCGACAACTGTTCAGCTACCCAACGGCTGTTTCCTGTTCCCGAAAAATAAAATATCATAAATCAATCATTTATATACATAAGTAACAAAAAAACCGGAATTTTATATATAAAAAGATATAACAAATATAGCAATTTTGCTCTATCACAGAGCAATTTTAGTGAAATTTTGCTCCCTTTGTGAGCATTTTTAATAAAATTTTGCTCTATCACAGAGCAAATATAAAACATAAATGCCCGATTGCGTGTTTGGCAACACGACACAACAAAGAAACGTAAAGAGAATGTTCCCTAACCCCTAATTCATTTCACTGTAATAAGTGTAGCACCGAAGCCGTATTCGCGGAAACTTGCATCTTGAACCTCGCAACGAGGATATTTACGTTTTAATTCATCGAGCAATGCCTTGCGAAGCACTCCTTCACCCTTACCATGAATAAATACAATCTTTGCTCCCTTACGGTTCCTGTTTTCATCCATCACACGACGAAATTCATCGAGTTGCACATCAAGCATATCCTTATTCGACAGTCCGGCTGTAGTGTCGAGCAATTCATTGATATGCAAGTCGCATTCTATTATCTCGCCTTTCTTTTGAGTCTTGTCGTGTTTTTTAACTTGTTGACGTTGTGGACGGTCTTGAGCTCGTTTTTCCTTCATTGCACGTTCAAGATCGGCACTATCCACCACAACCATTCGTGCCGGGCGGTCATTCTTAACAATATCGAGAGCTATTACCGGAGTGTCGAAATACTCATTATCGTGAAAACAATGCACCTTATAGAACTTCGTACAATCCAATCTATGCTCCACCAACGCAGGATTTTTCAATTTGAACCCTTTCCCTTGCTTAAACGCCACATACTGCACCGCCACACGATCCATTTGAGATAGCAACGAGCGGTCAAATTCCTCGATATGCACTTGTATATTAGGCTCTACGATGTCGTGATAGCGAGTCACCCATTCCGAATCGCCATCACTCTTGGTCATATACACGAAATACAAATAGTAATTACTGTCGTTAACGAGATATGCATCAAATGTCGTAGTGTTGAGATGCTTGATTTCACGCGGTTCATAGGCAAGCACCACATTGAGTGTATCGCCATCTTCGGTTTCTTCCACCGCGATAGGCTTTGCCGGTTCCGCTATCACTTCTTTCGAGGGCAGGGGCATCACAGGCTTATCATAAGCCGTTGGTTTCGGTTTAGCCGATTCCACCACCACACACTCACGCAGAAGCACCGGTTGTTCAAAGCCGTCCTCATCTTCCACGTATGCCATATTGTCCACTATCTTAGTTATGCGTCCACCTCCCATTTGGTTTAGGAAACGCACTATATCATTCACTTGAGCCATAAGATTTATTCCGTTAATAATTCGTTTATTTCATTAAACTCATCTATCCATTGTTTTAGCTTACTTTGCAACAATGCTTTATCCGGAAGATACAACGAATATTCCGATGCATAAATATTAGCATTTTCGGGCAATGTCAATTGTACCAATGCATCATTCTTCTCCTCACATAATAGTATTCCTATTGTTGGTCTTTCATAATCTTGTTTCACAAACCGATCATAATAATTGACATACATTTGCATTTGCCCTAAATCTTGATGCGACAATTTAGAGGTTTTCAAATCTATCAAAACATAACATTGTAATAAACGATTATAAAAAACTAAATCAACAAAAAAATGTTGTTCTTCAAAAGTAAATCTTTTCTGTCTCGCCTCAAATAAGAAACCTTTTCCAAGTTCCAATAAAAACTGTTGCATTTTTCCTATTATAGCATTCTCAAGTTTACTTTCTGTATATGCCGTATCAGGTTTTAATCCCAAAAATTCAAGAGTAAGAGGATTCTTTATAATATCAGTAGGTTTTTCTATTGTTTGACCTTCAAGAGCCAAACGCATTAATTCTTCTTTATTTCGACTTAACGCCAATCTTTCATACAAAGAGCTACCCACCTGTCTACTCAACTGACGTACACTCCAATTCTGATTTTTGGATTCAATTTCATAAAAATTACGTTCATTAATATCATTAATACGCATTAATATCAAATAATGAGACCAAGAAAGAGAAAAACTTGGGACCGAAGAAACACGAGAAGAAGTATCAGGAAACATCAATTTTTTTTTATCATTTTCAATTTGACAGACAGTGCCTGTCAAATTCTCATAAGCAAGATAAAATTGCCTTATTTGACGCAAATTAGAATATGACCATCCCACTCCAAACGACTCGGAGAGGCGAACAGCTAAATTCTGTAATACCTGTTTTCCATATTGAGCACGATTATTTCCTTGTTGTTCATATTCTATTATATAACGCCCAATCTCATATTTTGCATAAACTTCAGCCGTATTTACCGCTGTGATTACCCTGCTACGAGCATCATTTATTATTGCCGAAATCTTTTCAAAAAGAATATTATCGTCAATGGAATTATGTATAATCTCTTGTTTTCTCATCTACCCATAGAAATTAAATTGTCATTTCTCCACAAAGCGAATAAGAAAGATATTTCTTCACACTCTCAGCCGGCAATCCCATACCGAACAGATACATCATCTTCGTAATTGCAGCCTCGCTGGTAATATCGTGACCGCTCACCACACCTGCACGAGCAAAGCTGTCGCCCGTTACATATCGAGTGCTATGGATTCCGCCATTCACACACTGCGTTACATTCAATATCACAATGCCACGCTCCACTGCTTCACGAATCGCATCGGTAAACCACTTATCGGTAGGAGCATTTCCTGCGCCATAAGTTTTGAACACCACCCCTTTCACATCGGGAGTGTTAAGGATATGTTGCAGAATCTTTTCGCTCATTCCGGGATACAGGTCCACAAACATCACATTGGTGTCCATCGTGTAGCGCACCTTCAATGGACGCTTCGACGGCACACGATATAGCGACTCCTCGTTAAAATGAATACCCAACCCTATCTTTGCCAATGGCGGATAGTTATTGCTCTTGAAAGCGTTGAAATTGTCGGCACTCATCTTTGTGCTTCGGTTGCCTCGCCACAGATAGTTCTCAAAAAGTATTGCCACTTCCTGCACCATTGGTTCACCCTGAGCATCGAGAGCGGCAGCTATCTGAAGCGATGTGATTAGATTTTCCTCGCCATCGGTACGCACCTCGCCTATTGGCAACTGCGAACCCGTAATAATCACCGGTTTGTGCAGATTTTCGAGCATAAAACTCAACGCCGATGCCGTAAAAGCCATTGTATCGGTTCCATGAAGCACCACAAAGCCATCATATTCGTCGTAATTTTCCTCGATTGCAATCGCAATATCACGCCAATGCGCTGGCGACATATTTGAGCTGTCTATAGGCGGGTTGAACTGTATATTGTTTATCACATAATCCAACTTCTTGATTTTAGGAACATTATCTATGAGATGTGTAAAATCAAAAGGCTCAAGCGAGCCGGTTTCAGCATTCTCTATCATTCCTATTGTTCCGCCGGTATAGATTATCAAAATACGAGGGCGAACATTCACTTTTTCCGATACTGCCATAATTCGTGATTATTTATGGTTACAAAGTTAACAACAAAAACATTTTACTCACTACTATTTTCACGTTTTATTTCCTATCTTTGTCATTATGATTACAATAAGACTTAGCCAAACCGACGATTTAAAGGATATAATGCCTATTTACGACAGCGCACGAGCCTTTATGACTCGCACCGGTAACCCCAACCAATGGATAAACGGATACCCTACAGAAAAAGATATTCTCAGCGATATCAACAGCCATTGCCACTACGTAATTGAGCACTCCATCGACGGCATTGTGGGCGCATTTATGTTCAGCATAGGCAACGACCCCACTTACGACGTTATCGAAGGCTCGTGGCTCAATGACGACGAATATGGCGTCATTCACCGCCTTGCGTCCAATGGAAAACATCGCGGAATAGCCGATCTTTGTTTCGATTTCTGTTTCTCACTCATCGACAACATTCGTGTCGACACTCATCAAGAAAACAAAGTGATGCAAATGGGCATACTACGCTACGGTTTCATACACTGTGGCACAATCTATTGCCACAACGGCACCCCCCGCCTCGCCTTCCAACTAAGCAAACACCAAGAAAAATAGTACGCAAATTCAAAACGCCACCATTTTATCGATGTTTTTCGTCCACTTTTCAATATGTAGAAACAGTATAAAAAACGCTGAAAAGCGATATATAAAACAACCCTGTGCAAGCAAAGCACCACGCCGGGACAAATGCACACACATCACAAAACAGCCTGAAAGCCCAACATATACCACACAACCCTAAACATTATGCCGTAGGCATTCCACTGCATATTAACTGCGCGTAAAAGCAGTGCCACGTGCGGTTATAGGTCGATAACACACAGCACTTGAAGATTGCCATTTCCCAAAAGCATTGCGGAGCATAGACCCACTTGCCCACACTCCGCACTATCGTTTATTTTACGAATTTATACTCAAATCTTGAAATTCTATCTAAACGACCTTTATATTTTAATTCATCATTTAGATAGAACTCACAATTACTAACGAGTTGCCCCTTTTTAATCTCAATATTATCTTTATAGAATATCTTATCGGTAGTTCCATCACCCCAATCAATCGTAAAAGAAAACTCGCTATAATCTTTTGTTCCATCAAAATCACCAAATGTAAATACATAAGGGTACTTGCTAGAAATCGGTATAGTTTGTTCTATTCTCAATCCATTGAAAAAAACAGGAAGTGCCCTTGACTCTTCTGAATTCCAAAGATTTGAATAATATAAACTATCTAACACCTCGGTACATTTATATTCCTTGTTTTTATATATAATTTTTACTTTTTCCATAAACAAGGCTCTATTTGTACTATCGTTTAAAAGATTTACAGAGTCCTTATCAAGTAAATAAAATGTGAATTTAATAGGATTTATATCCATTGGAAGATCTGTTTCTACATCTTCTTCACAAGAAGTAAATATTGTTATTGAAAATAACGTTAACAACAAATAAAATAAAACTCTTTTTTTCATACCATTACTATTTATAATCTTTAGAGAAAATTTATATAAGTTATCTTAATCTGTAACAAATTTAGTTTGAATCACAAAAATTATATAATAAAAAGTCTAAACTGGAATATGTTTCCCCATCTGCAGTCCAAGATGGAGAATAATATCTTATTATAGGTGATTCGTCGTTCGTCCATTTAGATGATGAATATGCTAAATATGATAGATTATCACAAGAACCGTTCCATACCCAATTCATCATAAAACTATAATATTCCTGGTTTGTGATTTCTACTTCTTTATAAGCATACCCATCTTTATCATTTGTTATAGTTTTAATAATTAACTGATATTCTATACAAATTATAACTATTTATGCCAATTACGATCTATATAGCCTGGATCAACATATCCTGATGGCATCGTATTTGGATGTCTCCAGACCCTACGGTTAAGAAATTCTTCACTTCTTTCTACTGATTTTAGTATAACACGAGGTGAATGCTTTGTTATTTTAGCCAAAAACTCTGTCGCCTTAGATTCTGGAAATTCAACTATATCTACGGCGTTTTCTTTAATTTCATAACATGCTATTAATTTATCATTCTCTAAAATTGTAGCCTCAAACAATAAGCCCAACAAATTCGATTCAAACAATAAACTTTTCTTAATGCTATCATTAGCTATCTCAAAACAAGTTTCAACTATACGATAATAATTACCTTCTTCATCTAAAATCAAAACCAAGTCTGAGTTAATAATTCCATTCTCATTAACATATTGCATTGGAACAACAAGTTCTGCATTATAATCACTACTTTGTATGAAATATGCTTGTTCCAATTTCATTTCCGACAAATAGCAATCTTTGTTTATTGTATCACTCAACAAACTATTTACTTCTATTGGTAGTTTTATTTCATTCTTCTTTGCTTTAGCTATATTCTTTGCATATTTCAATGTGTTTTTTTGTTCTTTTGTTAATAAATGAGTTGAATCCACAGGAATAATATCTTGCGCTGTTATGCTAAAAGCACTTATAAGTGTTATTACAGCCGATAATAATAATATTTTTATTTTCATAATTGATAATATTAAATGATTTAAAGTATACAAATATAATTCTTATTTTTTATTATTGCGCAAGCATTCTCATTCGACTTTGGTTTATACCACCGATTTCAAATGCATCGCAACCGGAAAAATAACTTTCATTTACTGCATAAATACCACCTTCGTGAGGATCGGCATAAATTACATCTCCATCATATTGCAAACCGAGAATGTCAAGTTGTTTACACTATGCACAGTTTCACCATCAGCATAATAAACTGTTAGCACACCTGCACTATGCATTGTCACATCTATGATATGGGCTTCGATTTCATTACCATATCACACCTCACCATACTTCACATTACATTTATATGTTTTTCGTTATAACGAAGGTTGGCGTACTATATTTCTTATCATTTAAGTAAAATTCCTTCTGTTCTACTCTCTTATTATCTTTTATATAATAACAACCATGAGTGAATCTTACTGTATCGCTACTTCCGTCACCCCAATTAATTGTGAAAGTTTCATTGTTGTAAAATTTCCCGCTTAAAAAGTGACCAAATGTTATATCAGCATAAGAAGCTTCTTTATTTTCTTGAGATTCCATAAATGTCATATACATTCCAAAATAATCATCCGGCAGTGTCGGTATCTCATTACGAAAATCTATAATATAATCGCAAAAATAAGTTTTCCCATTGTATGTTATTGTGATATTTTCAGCAATTTTATTACGACTATCATCATCTATAAGTAAATTTTCAGAATTTTCATCCACAACCTTTATGGTGAAAGAGAAATCCCCTAATAGAAATTGAGGTGAAGAATTGCCTAATGCTTTATCATCGCACGATGTTGATAATATTGCACTTACCATCAATAAAGTGCTGAACATTTTGTTTAAATAACTATATTAGTTTAAAAATTATATCCTACACCAAGTGATAAATTCATATACTTTTTATCTACGCCTAAGTGTTGATGCCATGTTATATCTGGAGATATTGATAAACTATAATTGAAAGATCTATGATTAACACCAACTCCTATACGCCAACGAAACTGAGCAGCGCGATATAAATCAACACCTTCCATTTGATTATTTAATTCATTAGATACAAAACCCCTATATAGCGAATATCTAAAATCAGGACCGGTAAACAATTCTAAACTTGTTTTTCTTCCTATCTTAAAATCATATCCAAATATTGCACTTGTCCCTATGCCAAATTCTTGATATTGGTTTTTCTTCTCTTTTGAATTACTATCAGCATCCCAAAAAAACCAACCTTCCCAAGTGTATTGAAGTACTGAATAAAATAATGAAACTTCTGGCTCTATATACCAACCGGCATTCTTTTTTAAATAGAATTTATATGTCCCATTTATAGATCCTCCCATTCCAATATTTTGTTTGCAATAAAAGGGATCTTTTACATCTAATCCATAATTTGCAGTAATATCTGCTCTTATACCAAAATGATTTCTTCGTTCATTTTGTGCAAATATCGACATTGTAGTCAATAAAAATAATATTAGCACTATTTGTCTCATATTATAAAATATTATGTTTAAAATTTTACAACAAATTTATGTAATTATATTATTCAGATTCTTTAAAATCATATAACATATAATAAACATTATTAAACGTTTCCAAACCTACAGTCCAATTTGGAGAATAACTATTTTCTTCTGTTTCATTACCGCCATAACCAAGTTCTAATCTATATGCCAAATAGCGTATATTATCATAATTGTTGTTAGGATGTTGACCCCAATTCATCATAATCTGATAAGTTTCTTGTCTTGTGATATATTCTGTTCTCCATGCATATCCATCATTATCAGTCTCAGCGGGTGGATATTGAATATCATCCCATTCATTCAATTCATAAAATGGGTCCCACATATACTCAATATACATTCTTTCATAATTATGAGTATAACCATCTATTATAAATGCGTGTCCTTCATTATTTTGAGAAATAGCACACACATAAACAGGTCTTGAAGACTCAAGTTCATACAACACTGTATATACATTATATGTATATGACACCAAATAATCTAATTTATAATTTGTAAATATATTAAGCTCTCTAGTTGGTGTAGTAGATGAGTTCTCTATTCCATAACTTGTTCCTAATTGTGTTCCAAGATATGATAAAAATTTCCCTGTATTATTATAAAATACGTTATTATAATTGCTTTCCAAAGAAGCCCAAAGACTTGTTGTATAATCAGAGAAAATAGGTTCTCCATTATCAGGATCGGTAAATTCCACAGTAGAAGGCAATGCAATATCTCTATGATTATTTTTCCTAAAATGGTATATAATCTGACCTACTGCTACAGGAACACAGCCAACCTTAGTTCTCTGACCATTTATCCTTTTTGTAAAAGCATCCCAAGGATTACTTTGAAACCATTTTGAAGTAATTATATGCGGTCTTGTATAACTGTTATTTTCATATATAGTATCAAGAGCAACCCATTTCCCAAATCCCCAGCCTCTTGCTTGAGGGCTATTTATGGTTTTAACTTCTTTGGGCTCAAGGAATTTCC
>SUXH01000035.1 GCA_015061055.1 Bacteroidales bacterium | reverse complement strand
TCATTTTCTTTATCGCATAGATAGTTTTTAGGGTACGGATTCTTATAATTGGAGAAAAAATAGTATCTTTGCACTTAGAAAAGAGTTATTTGAAAAGCATGAGGAATATAGTGTAACAAAACAAGTTGGCAATTTCTTATCCATTGCCCATTCTCATGCAAGTTCTTCTTAATGGTTTGATACTCAAAGAATCTTAATCAAACTACATCAAATATACGAAATAAACAGATATGAAGATACCTTTGAGTGAGAGTAGTTGCCCCGTTAAGGTATTTTTGCACAATATGCGAAAAAGTGTGAAATAAAAATTGTATCTTTGCACTTAATTTATGAATAGTAAAACTCCTATAAGAATTGATGTTCAAAGAGGAGTAAATTTAAAGAGAGAATATTATGGCATATAATTTATTAAAAGGTAAAAGAGGTATTATATTCGGAGCATTGAACGATTCGTCAATTGCATGGAAAGTAGCAGAACGTTGTCACGAAGAAGGCGCTCAATTAGTGCTTACAAATACTCCGGTGGCTTGTCGTATGGGAACTATCGACGAACTTGCTGAAAAGACCGGTTCAATAGTGATTGCTGCTGATGCAACGAGTGTAGAGGATCTTGAAATGCTTTTCACAGAAGCTCAAAAGGCTCTTGGCGGACAAATTGATTTCGTGCTCCACAGTTGTGCGATGAGTGCAAATATGCGCAAAAAACGTACTTATGATGATCTTGATTATAGCTTGTTTGACAAGACTCTTGATATTAGTGCAATCAGTTTTCACAAGATGATTCAAGTGGCCAAGAAAATGGATGCTATCGCAGAATATGGTTCAATTCTTGCGCTTACATACGTTGCTTCACATCGTACATTCTTTGGTTATAATGATATGGCCGATGCTAAATCGCTTCTTGAAAGCATTGCCCGTAGCTTTGGCTACATCTATGGACGTGAAAAGAATGTTCGTATCAATACAATTTCTCAATCGCCTACATTCACTACAGCAGGTGGTGGTATCAAGGGATTTGATGGCTTGTATGACTTTAGCGATCGTATGTCGCCACTTGGTAATGCAAGTGCCGATGAATGTGCCGATTATTGCGTGGTAATGTTCAGCGATTTGACTCGAAAGGTAACAATGCAAACATTGTTCCATGATGGTGGATTCTCTAATATGGGTATGTCGCTTCGCGGTATGACTCAATATAATAAGAGCTTCATCGACGAAAACCGCGATGAAAACGGAAAAATCATCTATGGTTAATCCAACCTCTAAGAAAAAGGAGATTTAGACATAAGTATTTTAAGGGCTAATCCTAATGGGTTGGTCCTTGTTTTTGTTAGTTTGAACTATTCTTATGTGTTTTTTGGGAAAATATGAGCTATTTTGATTAATTTTGTGCCCGAAAAATATGGAATAGATATTTATGGAATGGTTAAATTCTATATTGATTGAGCATAGTGCATTGCAAGCAGTTATCGTGTTGTCGATAATATGTGCATTGGGGTTGGCTCTTGGTAAAGTCAAAATTTGGGGTGTGTCGCTTGGCGTAACATTTGTATTCTTTGTGGGTATATTGGCAGGTCATTTAGGATTGTCGATTGATACGGATATGCTTAGTTATGCCGAAAACTTTGGGCTGATATTATTCGTATATGCGCTTGGATTGCAGGTAGGTCCCGGATTCTTCAGCTCGTTCCGTAAGGACGGAATAACTCTAAATATGCTTGCCCTTGGTGTGATTTTGCTTGGAACTATTGCGACAGTGGTGGCAAGTGTGGTTACGGGTATCCCATTGCCTGATATGGTGGGTGTGATGTGTGGAGCTGTAACTAATACTCCTGCACTTGGTGCCGCTCAACAAACCTTGAAACAAATAGGACTTGATAGCAGTGCGCTTGCGCTTGGTTGTGCTGTGGCATATCCGCTTGGTGTGGTGGGTGTTATATTGGCTCTTGCTTTGGTGAGAAAAATATTTTATAGAAGCAATGAAAATATATTGCCAAAAGATGAGCAAGATGGTACATTTATTACTGCTTTCAAGGTACAAAATCCAGCCGTATTCAATAAAAAATTGAAAGATATTCCGGTCTTAAAAGGTAATCATTATATTGTGTCGAGATTGTGGCGTGGTGATGATGAGGTGTGTATTCCTACATCGGAAACTGTATTGCACGAAAGTGATCGAATATTGGTGGTGACTAATGAGAAGAATGTGCCTGCTCTGACAGTGCTATTTGGAGAACAAGAAAGTACTGACTGGAACAAACGTGATATTGATTGGAATAAGGTGGATAGTCAACTTGTGTCACAACGCATATTGATTACAAAACCTGAATTGAATGGAAAAAAACTTGGCTCATTGCATTTGCGTAATGAATATGGCGTGAATACAACTCGTGTGTATCGTGGTGGATTGCAATTTCTAGCTCGTCCACAACTGCGCTTGCAACTTGGCGACCGCTTGACAGTGGTTGGTGATGCTGAAAATGTAAAAAAGGTGCGTGAAATGATGGGTAATGCGGTGAAGAGCCTTGGAGAACCAAACCTGGTGTCGGTGTTTATAGGTCTTACTCTTGGATTGATTCTTGGTGCTATCCCTATTGCTATACCCGGTGTGAGTACTCCGGTGAAATTGGGGCTTGCAGGTGGACCTATTATCGTGGGGATTTTAATTGGAACATTTGGACCACGTTTTCATATGGTAACTTATGTGACTCGAAGTGCAAACTTGATGATGCGAGCTCTTGGTTTGTCGCTATATCTTGCTTGCTTAGGAATAGATGCCGGTGCTGAGTTTGTGAATACGGTAATGCGACCGGAAGGGGCAATGTGGATTGGTCTGGGGTTCTTGATAACCATAGTGCCGGTGTTGATTATGGCATTTGTAGCAAACAAAATTATGAAATTAGATTTTGCGACAGTGGGTGGTATGCTGTGTGGAAGTATGGCAAATCCGATGGCATTGAATTATGCTAACGATGTGGTGAAAGGAGATGCCTCGTCGGTGGCTTATACGACTGTTTACCCTATGTGTATGTTTGCGCGAGTAATAATAGTGCAGGTTCTGCTACTTGCGATGTGTTGTTGAGAAATAAATAACATAAATAAGGTTGAGGTGTAGTGTATGCTGCACCTCAGTTTGTTATAAAGGGTAAGGTGTGGGTGTGATAAGCTAAAAAATGTTGTTATGGCAGTGGTTTTGTGTTGTTTTATTTTGTTATGTTAATATATTGGTGTACTTTTACGTTGAGAATCTGTGTAGTGTAGAAAAAAAGAAAAAAGATGAAAAAAAATATACTTATTTTGATGTTGTGTATGGCTGTGACACCAATGTTGGTGGCACAAAAAGCGAATGATGTTGTTGCTGAGAATGAGTCCCCAAAAACATTGTTTGCATATCCTCAAGCACCCGATACGATAAAATCGTTCCAAGATAGAGCTAATTATGTGGTGATAAGATTTTGGAATAATTTCGATTTGTCAAAGCCTATAATGGACGAGGTGAAATTTAGTGAGGCATTTCAAGATTATCTTGATTTCTTTCCTTATGCACATAAGACAGTGGTTGTCAACTCTATACGTGACTTGATGAATAAGGCTCAAAGTAATAAGGCTAATTTGGAATTGTTGGGGCGTCTTGCTGAGAGATATATGTATTCAGAGCAAGCTGTGTTTGCCAGTGATGAAGCATATTTGCCGTTTGCTGAGGCTATGGTGAAGGCAAAAAACTTGAAGAAGAAGTTGCGTGAATATTATGCGAATCAAATAGTAAAGATTAATCAGAATACAATAGGTGCAATTTGTCCGGAACTTGATGTCGTAACTGTAGGTGGAGAAAAACGAAAATTGAGTGAGTTGATAGGAGATAAAACCACAATATTATTCTTTACCGATGGTGAGTGCATTGATTGTATGATAAGCAAAGTGCGTTTGAGCACCAATGTAGCATTGAATAACTTGATTGAGCAGGGGAATGTGAAAGTGGTGTGTATTACGCCTAAGAAATATACCGAAGAGTGGGCGTCCGATGCTCGCACTTGGGCAAATAATTGGGAGATTGTGGCATCGGAAGATGTTTTTGATGTTTTTGATGTGAGAATGTCTCCAAGTGTTTTTGTTCTAAATGAGCAAAAGTGCATTGTAAGTAAAAATATTACAGTAGATATGTTGTTGAGATAATAAAAAACAAAAGATATATGGCAGCGAAATTGATAAAAAGGATGTTCCTATATAGTGCGGGTTTGACATTTACTAATATGGCGCGTTTATTTATGCGCTTGTTTACAGGAGTGATGTTTATGCAGTTTGGTATACGCCAAATTTCATATTTCAGTGAACTTGCACCGTCTTTTCATAGCGTGATGGAACTTGGCGGAGAAACGACGTTACTTTTAATGATATTGATTGAGATAATTTGCTCAACGCTGATAATACTGGGCTTGTTTACTCGTTTTGCCTTGATATTGCCAATAATTTCAATGGTGATAGCAGAATATGTACTAATATCGGATTTGATGTTGCAACAGAGCGTTACGTTCAATGAGTGGCAGGGAATATTTTTGCCGATAATGTTCTTGGGAATATTTCTTTTTATGATGCTTGCAGGGCCGGGAAAGATTTCGCTTGACTATATTATTTCGGTAAATCTTACAAGTATTGATGAGAAGGGTGAAGCAGAAGCAAAGGAATTTGAATTGGAAGAAAGTTGATATAGAATAATAATATGAACATAGCTGTACTGATATCGGGTGGCGTAGATAGTGCTGTGGTAGTACATAAACTCAAAGAAGAGGGGCACGACTTAAACTTGTTTTATATTAGGATAGGAATGGATAACGGCGAGGGAGATTGCTCAGCTGAAGAGGATATTGAGATGTGTAGTCTTATCGCTAAGAAATATGGATTGTCTCTTGAAGTGGTGTCGTTGCATCAAGAATATTGGGATAATGTAATGGAATATGCTTTGCGTACTGTAAAAGCAGGATTGACTCCTAATCCCGATATGATGTGTAATAAGATGATTAAATTTGGGTATTTTGAACAACGTTGGGGAAAGGATTTTGACATTACAGCTACAGGTCATTATGCAAGTACTGAATTTATAGACGGCACTAAATACCTTGCTACAGCAGTCGATCCTGTAAAGGACCAAACAGATTTCTTGGCTCAGATAAGCTATGATCAACTTATGCATCTTACATTTCCACTTGGAACTATGCCTAAAAGCGATGTGCGTCAACTTGCCATTGATGCAAAATTACCCAATGCTTATAGAAAAGATAGTCAAGGGATATGTTTTTTAGGAAAAATAAACTATAATGACTTTATTCGTCGTCATCTTGGAGAAAAGAAAGGAAATATCATAGAACTTGAAACGGGTAAGAAAATAGGCGAACATAAAGGATTTTGGTTTCACACTATAGGACAACGCAAGGGGCTTGGCCTAAGCGGAGGCCCTTGGTTTGTTGTTAAAAAGAATGTGCAAGACAATACAATCTATGTAAGCAACGGATATGAGACAGAAAAACAATATGGGAAGTTAATTCATATTGATGAGATGCATTTCATATCGGGTAATCCATGGGAGGGTGTGAAAGAACCTGTGGATATAATGTTCAAGAATCGTCACACTCCTGAGTTCTTGAGAGCAAAACTTACTCATATCTGTGATGGCGAATATGTGATAGAGTCGGAAAAGAAGGTTCAAGGCATAGCGCCGGGTCAGTTTGCTGTAATATATGATGCTACCGGTCATTTGTGCTATGGCAGTGGTGTTATAACAGGACAAAAAGTAAAAGATTAAGTCGAGGATATATGGAGAAGGTAAAACTTAATGTGTTAGGAATAACATCAAGTCAAATACAAGCGGGAGCTTATGCACTCGTGTTGTCGGAGGAAGGAGGTCCATATCGTATCCCGGTGATAGTGGGAGTAGCCGAAGCTCAATCGATAGCAGTGAAATTAGAAAATGTTACACCTCCACGCCCGTTATCGCACGATTTGATAGTCAGTTTGGCTCGTGCATTTGGGATTGGTCTTGAAGAGGTGTTTTTGTATAAATTTGAAAATGGGGTGTTCTTGTCGGAACTTCATTTTAAAGATGATGATAGAAAAGTGGTGATAGATTCGCGTACTAGTGATGCAATATCGCTTGCGTTGCGCACAGGAGCCCCTATATATACTACGAGAGAAATATTGGAGAAAACGGGGTTTGTGTCGGAAAAAGGCGAAATCAAGGTTGCTTCAGTAGAAGTAGAAACAAAGGAGATAGATTTAAGAAAATTTGCTGTAGAAGAACTTGAGAAGATGCTTGCCAAGTGTGTAGAGCGTGAAGAATATGAGCGAGCAGCCGAAATAAAGCGCATAATAATAGAAAAGAGAGGAGAATAATAATAAAAAATAAAATATAGTAATTATGAAAAATGTTAAGTTTAGACTTGTGGTGATGAACTTCCTTGAGTTTGCAATATGGGGAGCTTATCTCACATCAATGGGGAATTATCTTGCAGGAGTGGGACTGGCAGAAAATATTGGTTGGTTCTATGCAATACAAGGAATTGTGTCATTGTTTATGCCAGCATTAGTAGGCATCGTGGCCGACCGCTTTATCCCGGCTCAGAAGGTTCTTAGTCTATGCCATCTTATTGCAGGTGTATTTATGGGTGCGGCAGGAGTTTATGCGATGAGTGCGGGCTCAAATGTGGAATTCAGTGTATTGTTTACGTTGTATACATTAAGTGTGGCATTTTTTATGCCTACGATAGGATTGTCTAATTCGGTTGCTTATACAGCCCTTAATAAAGCGGGGCTTGATACGGTGAAAGCGTTTCCACCAATACGCGTGTTTGGTACGATTGGTTTCATTTGTTCGATGCTATTTGTGGATTTTGCCGGATTTCAAGGTACTTATGAACAATTCTTCGTGTCGGCAGCATTGGGTATATGCTTGTCGGCTTATGCGTTGACATTGACTAATTGTCCTGTTGATAAGGGTGCCGGTAAGAGTAACTCGCTTGTGGATATATTGGGGCTTAGAGCTTTCACTTTGTTTAAGAACAAAGATATGGCTGTGTTCTTTATCTTCTCAATGCTTTTAGGTGTGTCGTTGCAGATTACCAATGGATTTGCTAATCCTTTTATTACATCATTTAAGGGTATTGCAGAGTATGCCGATACGTTTGGAGCTAATCATGCAAATGCATTGATATCATTGTCGCAAGTGAGTGAGACATTGTGTATTCTTCTAATACCGTTCTTTTTGAAACGATTTGGGATAAAGAAAGTGATGCTTATTGCAATGTTGGGTTGGGTGTTCCGTTTTGGCTTGTTCGGATTGGGTAACCCCGGTTCGGGTGTATGGATGTTTGTCCTTTCGATGATAGTGTATGGTGTGGCATTCGACTTTTTCAATATATCGGGTTCGTTGTATGTGGATAAGGTTACCGATACATCGATACGTAGTAGTGCTCAAGGGTTGTTTATGATAATGACAAATGGAATTGGAGCCACAATAGGAACACTTAGCGCTCAAGCTGTGGTAAACAATTTTGTGTATTCGCAGACTGAACCATTGGCTCAAATATCGGGTTGGAGTACTTCTTGGTTGATCTTTGCAGGATATGCGTTGATTGTAACCGTTCTATTTGCGATAATCTTCCGCGAACCTAAAGACGCGACAACTGAATCATAATATACAGATGCATCGTTTTTTTGCTCCGGAAATAGAAGAAACATTAACATTGCCCGAAGTGGAATCGCAACACGCGGTGCGTGTGTTACGCTTAAAGGAGGGTGATGAGGTTGAGGTAGTGGATGGCAAGGGTGGATTGTATCTTTGTCGTATCTCATTGGCTCATAATAAGAAGTGTGGGGTGGAAATAGTGGAACGAATCACTTCCGAACCGCATTGGGGTAGTGAGATAGTGCTGTGTGTGGCTCCTACTAAGAACCTCGACCGAATAGAATGGATGGCTGAGAAATGTACCGAAATGGGTGTGAATCGCTTGATTCCTGTGAAATGCAGGTATTCGGAACGAAAGGAACTGAAAACCGAACGTTTGCATAAAATCCTTGTTTCGGCAATGAAACAATCGCTAAAAGCTACGTTACCTGAATTGGATGAGTTGACTCCGGTTATGGACGTGATAAATATGCCATTTGAAGGGCGAAAATTTATATGCTATTGCGATGATGAAGTGGAGCGTAAGAATTTTGTTAAAGAATATAATCCTAAAGAACCTGTGTTAGTGCTTGTGGGACCTGAAGGTGATTTCAGTCGCGAGGAAGTTGATGCTGCGTTGGCAAACGGCTTTGTGGCTGTTACTCTTGGCGAAAGCCGATTGCGTACCGAAACGGCTGCTGTAGCGGTGTGCTTTGCATGTCATACGGTGAAGCAGATGGGAGATAGGGGTTAAACGTTTAATGTAAATGATGAAAGATATGAAGATACAAGATTTAATGTCGTCGGCTACAGGGAATTTCTTCCTGCTTGCAGGTCCTTGTGTGATAGAAGGCGAAGATATGGCTATGGAAATAGCCGAAAAGGTAACAGGAATAACTAAGGCGCTAAATATACCGTATGTGTTTAAGGGTAGTTACCGCAAGGCGAATCGTTCACGAATAGATTCTTTTACCGGAATAGGTGATGTGAAGGCTCTTGAAATATTGAAGAAGGTGCGTGACACTTATGGCGTACCTGTGGTAACCGATATTCACGATGCATGCGAAGCTGAAATGGCAGCAGAATATGTTGATGTGCTTCAAATACCGGCATTCTTGTGCCGTCAAACAGAGTTGCTTGTGGCTGCAGCAAAGACCGGAAAGATTGTAAATATCAAGAAAGGTCAGTTCTTGTCGCCCGAAGCAATGAGCTATGCGGTGCAGAAGGTGCGTGATGCGGGTAATGAGAATGTGGCGATAACAGAACGTGGAACCACATTCGGTTATCAAGATTTGATAGTCGATTATCGTGGTATTCCTACAATGAAGGAGAATAAATGTCCGGTAATATTGGATATTACACATTCATTGCAACAACCTAATCAGTCGAAGGGTGTGACAGGAGGATTGCCTCACTTGATTGAACCAATGGCGCGTGCCGGAGTGGCAGTGGGTGTAGATGGTTTGTTTATCGAAACGCACCAAAATCCTGCTGTGGCAAAAAGTGATGGCGCAAATATGTTACGTCTTGATTTGATTGAAGGATTGCTTACTCGTCTTACAGAATTGAGAATGACTGTGAATAAGATAATGTAATGTGTGAAATGCGCCGTAATATATGTAGGTCGTTTGCTAGTTTTGCGAACGACCTATTATTTATTTTTATGAAGTAGATGAAATTGTTGCTGAAAAATTTGTGTGGTAAAGAAAAAAGTTGTACCTTTGCATCGCAATTGAGAAATCAATAGGGCGTTTAGCTCAGCTGGTTCAGAGCATCTGCCTTACAAGCAGAGGGTCGGCGGTTCGAATCCGTCAACGCCCACAAAAACAAAAATCGATTGGAAATGAAGATAAAATTAAGATTATCAAGCA
>SUXH01000002.1 GCA_015061055.1 Bacteroidales bacterium | reverse complement strand
TGACGACCTCTCTTTTTGCCATTCTTTTTAGTGTGAGAAGACTTGCAATAAAAGCAGATTTTTAGCCATATTATTTAAAATGCACCAAAGTTAATCATTATCAGTAATTTACAAAGGGTTCAGCCTATTTTTTGCATATTAAGCCTTTTCAGCCTACTTTTTGCATATTAAGCCACTTTTTGCATATTAAGCCGCATATTATATACACATTTCAAAGATTTTTTCGATATCTTCTTGTGTAAGTGGTTTGAAACCGCGTAAAACTTTTCCTCTGCATGCCTTGCGCGCCATTATAGGGAAATCTTCTTGTTTTATGCCCACTTCGGTGAAAGTGCTTTGTAGTCCAAGAGTGTCGAAAAGGAATTCTTCAAGTTTTTTGATTCCTTGAGATGCTATTTTCATTGGCTCTTGCGATGGGTCAATATTAAATACGTTCACAGCCCATTGTACATATTTTGATACGGTGGTTTCGTCGAGACAGTATTTCAGCCAACGTGGGGTAATGATAGCAAGCCCCAATCCATGAGTAATGTCGTATATAGCAGAGAGTTCGTGTTCGATAGGGTGGCAACTCCAAGCTTGTCGTTTGCCACCATCGATAAATCCATTTATGGCCCACGACGAAGTCCACATTAAGTTGGCTCGTGCTTCGTAGTTTGTTGGTTCTTTGAGTGCAATAGGCGTATATTTGATGATAGTTTTCATCATTCCTTCCATAAAGCAGTCGAGCATATAAAGGTCTTGATTCATATTGAAATACACCTCAAAGATGTGCGACATCATATCGGCTGCACCACACGCTGTCTGGTATGCGCTTACTGAATAGGTGAGTGTAGGATCAAGGAATGATACTTTAGGTAACATAGGTTGTGCCATACGTCCTATTTTGTCGCGAGTTTCAAGGTTACTAATCACACCTCCGCTATCCATTTCGGAGCCTGTAGCTGAAAGGGTTAGAACTGTTACGATAGGTAATGCTTTTTCGATTGGAGCCCACTTTTCGTTGAAAAAATCCCAGGGGTCGTGATCCACACATGCTCCCGCTGCCATAAATTTGGTGGCATCGAGGGTTGACCCTCCGCCAACCGCCAGCAGTACATCGATGTTGTGCTCTTTGCACATTTGTGCTCCTTTTCTCACCGATTCTATGCGAGGATTAGGCTCAATACCCGATAGCTCGAATACTTCAAGCCCGGCTTTATTCATTTCGCTCATTACAGCATCATATAGCCCTATTTTCTTAATAGAGCCACCGCCATAAGTGAGCAGAACGCGAGAACCATATTTTTTAAGTTCTTCGCCAAGATGGCAAAGTTGATTTTCTCCGAAATAAACCTTTACAGGAATGTCATAGATGAAATTGTTCATATTACAGTAGTTTAGATGATGATAGTAATGCAAAAATAGCGATAATTCTGTAAAAAATAGTAACTTTGTAGCTTTAAATAATAAAATAAAGAAACATAAAAATATGGAAAGAAAAGTAAGAGTACGTTTTGCTCCTTCTCCAACAGGAGCCTTGCATATAGGTGGTGTTCGCACAGCACTGTTTAATTATCTGTTTGCTCGTCAGAATGGTGGCGATATGATTCTTCGTATTGAAGATACCGATTCTACTCGTTTTGTTCCGGGAGCCGAAGAATATATTAATGAAGCGTTGTCTTGGCTTGGCATCGGTATTGATGAAGGGGTGAAGGAAGGTGGAAATTATGGCCCTTACAAGCAGAGCGAACGTCGTGATATCTATCGCACTCACGTTAAGCAGTTGCTTGATGCAGGCAAGGCGTATATCGCATTTGACACACCGGAGGAACTTGATGCAAAGCGTGCCGAAGTGCAGAATTTTCAATACGATGCATCTACTCGTATGGGAATGCGCAATTCATTGTCGCTTTCTGCCGATGAGGTAAAGGCTCTTATCGAAAACGGCGAAAAATATGTGGTGCGTTTCAAGATTGAACCAAATATTGATGTTGAAGTGAACGACTTGCTACGTGGCAAGGTGGTTATCAATTCATCAATTCTCGATGATAAGGTGCTGTATAAGAGTGCCGACGACCTGCCAACATATCACTTGGCAAATATTGTTGACGACCACTTGATGGAAGTGTCGCACGTGATTCGAGGTGAAGAATGGTTGCCATCGGCTCCGCTACACGTGTTGCTGTACGAAGCATTTGGATGGAAAGAATCGATGCCTGATTTTGTACATCTTCCGTTATTGCTTAAGCCAACAGGTAAAGGAAAATTGAGTAAGCGTGATGGCAAGAAACTCGGATTCCCTGTGTTCCCTATGGAATGGAAAGACAACGAGGATATTTGGGCGGGATTCCGAGAAGAAGGCTTTTTGCCTGAGGCAGTAGTGAACTTTGTGGGTTTGCTTGGTTGGAATCCGGGCGACGACCGAGAAATGTTGTCGATGGACGATATGATAAAAGAATTCTCGTTTGAACATTGCTCTCGTAGTGGCGCTCGTTTCAATTACGACAAGGCTATATGGTTCAATCACGAATATCTTATCAATATGCCCGATGAAAAGCTTGCCGAACTGTTTAAACCGGTACTTGCAAGCAAGGGCGTAGATGTGGCTGCTTATAGTGATGCTTTCTTGACAAAGGTGGTGTCGCTTGTAAAAGCAAGAATCTCGTTTGTGAAGGATTTGTGGGATCAATCAGCATTCTTCTTTGCAGCCCCAACCGAATTTGCCGAAAAAGATGTGAAGAAGCGTTGGAAAGAAGACACTGCAACACTTCTAACCGAGCTTATCGGTGTTCTTGAAGGAATCTCCGACTTCACGAGCAAACCTTCGGAAGATATTGTAATCGGTTGGATAACTGAAAAGGGATATCATATGGGTAATGTGATGAATGCATTCCGCTTGACAGTAGTGGGCGAATGTAAGGGTCCTCATATGTTTGATATCACTGAGCTTATTGGTAAGGAGGAAACGATAGCTCGCATTAAGGCAGGTATTGAGAAAATAGGTGCAAATGCTTAAAAAAAGATTTGGCATATTACTGCTCTTGTGCATTGTTGGTGCTGCTATGGCAGTAGCGCAGGGTGTAACGTGGAGTGTGGATTTGAACACCATATTCGACAATCGTGAGGGTGATGACTATTACTCGAGCGACGGAACGATATTCCTCACCCGAGTATCACCCGAAGTGGGTCTTGCTTTTCAGGATAAGCATAAGATAGCCGCGGGTGTATCGTGGATTCAGCCTTGTGGCGATGATTGGAAGAATCACAAAGTGCTACCTACTGTGTATTATCGTTACGATAGTGGCGAATGGCGTGCGAGCTTTGGTATTTTTCCTCGTTCACAGTTTGTTAATCCTTTGCCAACATTTTTATTGAGTGATTCGATTGCCTACAACGAACCAAATGTGCGAGGATTACTTATTCAATATGTGAAGCCTCGCGGTTATGCCGAATTGTCGCTTGACTGGCGCAGTCAGCAGAGCGAAACACGTCGAGAAGCATTCAATATCAATTTCAATGGAGAGTGGAATCCGCGTGGAGCATTGCTTGTGGGAGGATATGCTCAAGTGAATCATTTGGCAAAGCGTAAGAATGCACCCGAAGGCGAGGGCGTGAACGATGATATTATGGCCAATCCATACGTTGGTCTTAACTTGAGCAGATGCACTGCACTCGATAGCCTGCAGGTCAAAGCCGGTGCGTTGGTGTCGCTTCAGCGTTCGCGTGCGGCAGGAGGGTGGCAAAATCGTGCGGGTCTGCTTGTGAATGCGGTAGCCGAGAAGAAACGTATAAGCGTGGAAGAAACATTTTTTGTGGGGAAGGGCGTGATGCCGTTGTATCCTTACTTCGGTACTTTGCTAAATATGGGCGATCCTTATTTTCAAGCACCGATGTATAGCCGTACCGATGTGAATTTCCATTTCATTCGCAATCGTTTTGTTAATCTTGAGGCATCGTTGGTGTTTCACTACACAAAGGAAGCATTCGGATTCTGGCAACAGTTGAAATTGCGTGTTTTTGTTGATGAGAAGTTGTGGAAAACCCGCGACGATAAGACCACACACGCTGAATGGCTAAGAAATAACTATTAAATTGATAATAAAGATATGAATTTTCTGTATAACCTATCGATACACTTTTATGAGGCTGGCGTGAAGCTCGTTTCGTTCAAGAATGACAAGGCTGCAAAGATGGTAGCCGGTCAAAAACTTTCGATGGGTATATTGAATGAAAAAATCAAGCCCGGCGATCGCCCGATATGGATTCATGTGGCTTCGCTCGGCGAATTTGAACAGGGCAGACCGCTTATCGAGAAGATAAAACATAATAACCCCGAACAAAAGATTGTACTTACATTCTTTTCTCCATCGGGCTATGAGATACGCAAGAATTATGGTGAAGTCGATGCGGTGTGTTATTTGCCTTTCGATACTCCGTCGAAAGTGTCGGCGTTTCTCGATGCAGTGAATCCGAGTATGGCAATATTTGTGAAATATGAGTTTTGGGGCAATTATTTGGAACAACTGAAAGCTCGAAATATCCCCACTTATATCATATCGGCTATATTTCGTGAGTCGCAAGCATTCTTTAAGATGTGGGGCGGAATGTTTCGCAAGATGCTTGGCTGTTTTACTCACATCTTTGTACAGGACGAGAACTCTCGTCGATTGCTTGGTGGGATAGGCTTTAAGAATGTAGATGTGTGTGGCGATACACGATTCGATCGCGTAACCGATATTATGGCAACCACTAAGGCTTTCCCTATAGTGGAACAATTTACAAAGGATAAGTTTACGCTTATCATCGGTAGTTCATGGCAACCCGATGAAGATATTATCATTCCATATTTTAACACACATCCTGAGATGCGCTTGATAATCGCACCACACGAATTTGATGAAGAGCGAGTGAAGGCGTTGCAAGCCCGCATCACGCGTAAGTCGGTGTGCTACACCGAAACTAATGAGGTGGAGGCTGCCGATGCCGATTGCTTGATAATCAACTGCTTTGGTATCTTATCGTCGTGTTATCGTTATGCACAGGTGGCTCATATCGGAGGTGGCTTCGGAGTGGGAATACATAATATCAATGAGGCTGCTGTGTATGGTATGCCTGTGATTTTTGGGCCTAAGTATCACAAATTCAAGGAAGCTCACGACCTTATCGCCGCCGGAGGTGCGTTCAGTGTGCATAATGCACAAGAATTTGTCGGAAAGATGGATAAGATGCTTGCCGATAAGAATTATTTAACCGATTGTGGCAACAAGGCACGACACTATATCGAATCGCAACTTGGAGCTACCGAACATATTTACAATAAACTATTTAAGAAATAAAATCTCATCGTTATGAAAAAAGTTATATTACCATTGTTGATTGTGTGTGCATTCGTGATGCAAAGTTGTAGCACAGTAGCCGTTACCGGGCGTAATCAACTTAATCTTGTGAGCGATAGCGAAGTGCTTACGGCAAGCCTTACTCAGTACAGCGATTATATGAAAACCGCCAAGAAGTCGACTAATGCCACACAGACTGCTCAAGTGGTGCGTGTGGGTAAGAAGATTGCGGCAGCTACCGAGCAATATTTGAGAAACAATGGTCTTGCGAGTGAGATTCAGAATTTCAGTTGGGAATTTAATCTTGTACAGAGCGATGAAGTCAATGCATTCTGTATGCCGGGCGGAAAAATTGTGGTGTATGAAGGTATAATGAAGTTGATATCAAGCGATGACGAACTTGCTGTGATTATAGGGCACGAAGTGGCTCACGCTGTCGCAAAGCATAGCAATGAACGAATGAGCCAACAAGTGCTTGCTCAATATGGGGCACAAGCATTGTCGGTGGCAATGGCCGAGAAAAGTGCGGTTACCCAACAAGTAGCCAACACCGTTTACGGACTTGGAGCACAATATGGAGTGATGCTTCCGTTCTCTCGCAAGCATGAAAGCGAAGCCGATTATATGGGATTGGTGTTTATGGAGCTTGCGGGATATAAACTTGAATCGGCAGTAACATTCTGGCAGAAAATGTCGTCGCAGGGTAGTTATACTCCCGAATTTATGAGTACTCACCCAAGCGACACCCGTCGCATCAATGATATTAACGCGGC
This sequence comes from Bacteroidales bacterium, assembly GCA_015061055.1. GTDB lineage: Bacteria > Bacteroidota > Bacteroidia > Bacteroidales > Muribaculaceae > RGIG4576. The sequence continues at coordinate 189,758 of SUXH01000002.1, read as the reverse complement.
AATTCCCGAAGTAAGACAGAAATATTAATTGGGGATGTTTGGTGGATGTTGCGGTCAAAACACAAGAATACTTTTTGTGCTGAAAATCGGCATTTAGGAAATTCAACCTTTTTGTGGGTGAAATAAAAAATATTAATTACCTTTGCGATAAATAGTAATTTTAAATCTAAAAACTAAAATATTATGGCATTTCCAATCATCACAACTCAAGAAGCTGCGGAATATGTAAAACATGGTGATAATTTAGGTATTTCAGGATTTACTGCTGCCGGTACGCCTAAGGTGGTGCCTGCTGCTATTGCTGAAAAAGCCGAGCGTGAACACGCTGCAGGTAGAGAGTTCAAGGTGAACTTATTTACCGGAGCATCTACCAACGATGCTACCGATGGCGCACTTACACGTGCAAATGCTATCGACAAACGTACTCCTTATCAAGGTAGTCCTGATTTGCGAGCAGGTGCCAACAAGCAACAAGTGAACTATTTCGACCTTCACTTGAGCGAACTTGCACAAAAGATTCGTCAAGGTGTCTATGGAAAAATCGATGTGGCTATCATCGAAGCTCAATCAGTGAGCGATGAGGGCGAAATCGTGCTTGGTACAGGTGTTGGTAATATCCCTACACTTGCTACTCTTGCCGAAAAGATTATTGTGGAAGTGAACGATCAGATACCTGCCGAAATACGAGGCTTGCACGATATTTACGTACCACTCGATCCTCCTTACCGTCGTGAAATTCCTATCTACACAGCAAGCGACCGCATTGGCTCGCCTGTGTTGAAGGTCGACCCAAAGAAGATTCTCGGTGTGGTGAAAACAAGTGCCTCAATAGGTGGTGGCGCATTCTCGCCTGTTGACGACAAAACTATGCGCATCGGTAATTTTGTGTGCGACTTCCTTCTTGGCGAAATGAAGGCCGGACGTATCCCTAAAACATTCTTACCATTGCAATCGGGTGTGGGTAACATTGCTAATGCTGTGCTTGCAAGCCTTGAAGCCAATCCCGAAGTGCCTGTGTTTGAGATGTACACCGAAGTGGTGCAAGATGCAGTTGTGAATCTGTTGTTGAGTGGTAAGTGTAAGTTTGCAAGCTCAAGTTCGATGACTTTCTCTAATGATGCTAACAAACTGTTCTTCGATAATATCGACAAACTTGGTGATAAGTTGCTTCTTCGTCCTTGTGAAATTTCTAATCACCCCGAAGTAGTACGTCGTTTGGGGGTTATTTCGATGAATACAGCTATCGAAGCCGATATTTTCGGTAATGTGAACTCAACTCACGTTTCGGGAACAAAGATGATGAACGGTATTGGCGGTTCGGGCGATTTCACTCGCAACGCTTATATCTCTATCTTCAGCTGCCCTTCTGAATCGAAGGCAGGTGCGATAAGCAACATTGTACCTATGGTGAGCCACTTAGACCACAGCGAACACTCGGTGGACATCGTGATTACCGACCAAGGTATTGCCGACCTACGTGGCAAGTCGCCTATACAACGTGCTAAGGAAGTGATTGAAAACTGTGCACACCCCGACTATCGCCCATTGCTTCGCGAATACTTGGCTCTTGCCAAGGGTGGACACACTCCTCACACTCTTCAATCGGCTTACGCTTTCCACACAGCTCTTGCTGCCGAAGGCACAATGAAAGCCGCAAAGTTCTGATTGAAGCGGAGCGATTCTCAACGCAATAAATAGAAGAATATAATATAATATCGAATAGAGCCAATTTCCGATAGGGAGTTGGCTCTATTGGTTTTCGGCGTAGAGAACATCTTCGAGGGTATCTGAAGTGTCTTTATAATGCTGAAAGCATTTAATTGCGATAAAGAATGCCCGAAGGATGTTTTGCAATGGAACCTTTAGCTCACGACTGCGTCGTAAACCCTGAGATGAGCGATAGTGAATCTTCAGTTCGAGTACAATAACGGAATAATTTACGCAGAATGCGTAACATAATAGAAGCCCTGAGATGAACGATAGTGAACCTTTAGCTCACGGCTTGCCGTAATCTTAGGGGAAATAAGATACCCACGAGAAAAAACATCGGAGATGTTTCATTAGTGCAACGTATTCTACGTAGGCATCGGCAGGGTGATTGGTTATCCCTAAGATTCCGTTCGCTACGCTCACGTCATCTCAGGGCTTCTATTGCGGAACACCCTTCGGGCGTTCGTGATATATATCAAGGTTTTCTTACACGTGGTTAATAGAAGGAGCTTAAAATTTGTTGGATTTACGGAAATTGTTGTACCTTTATAGCTAAATTTACTTACCAAAACTACTATTATATGAAAAAGAATCTAAAACTATGGGCTGTAATGGCGCTTGTGGCGCTGTTTTGTGGTTCGATGAATGCTGAGAATCCCAAACGTGAACTTCGTTCGGTGTGGTACACCACAGTGAGCAGTATGGATTGGCCTAAGACTATCGGCGTGGGTGCCGAGGCTCAAGCAGCTCAGAAACAAGAAATGTGTGATTATCTTGACAAGATGAAGGCTCTTAACATTACTTCGGTGTGCTTCCAGGTGCGCAGCGAGAGTGATGCGATGTACAAGTCGGCTTATTGTCCTTGGTCGTCTTATCTCACCGGCGAGCGTGGTCTCGAACCAGGTTGGGACCCATTGGCGTTCTGTGTGGAAGAATGCCATAAGCGTGGTATAGAGTGCTGGGCGTGGATGAATCCTTATCGTTGGTCGCGTTCGGGTTATGACCGCTGGACTACCGAGCATGATATGGAAATGCAACGTGACGGATGGTTGCTGTCGCACGACGGTAAGTACATCACACTAAATCCGGCTCTCGATAAGTGTCGTAAGCGTATCGTAGATGTGTGTCGTGAAGTGGTGGAAAACTATGCTGTGGATGGTGTGCTTTTCGACGACTATTTCTATCCCAACAATATAGCACAGGACAGCACCGCTGCCGATTATGCATTGTATAATGCTACATCGAAGGGGATGAGTATTGGCGATTGGCGTCGTGCTCACGTGAACTTGATGGTGAAAGAGGTGTATGATATGATTCAGAATTTGCGTCCTGATGTGCGTTTCGGAATTTCGCCTGCGGGTGTGGCCGGAAAGGCTGAGACTTCGGGTGCTCGTTATGCCGACTTGAAACCTTGCGATGTTAAGGCTCCCGACTGGCAGTATGCCACAATCTTCTCCGATCCTGTAGCATGGCTCGATGAAAAGAGTATCGATTTCATATCGCCTCAAATCTATTGGGCTACTTGGCACGAAACAGCTCCTTACGGACCAATATGTGAATATTGGAGTCGCGCCGCCAACTATTTCGGTCGCCATTTCTATTCAAGCCATTCGATAGGTTCGGCAAATCGCCGCGTGAAGGGTGAACCTCGTCGCAAAGGTCCTGATCCATCGGTGTTTGGCGAATATGTGAAGCAAGTGGAAGCTAATCGCAAATATACGTTGAACAATGCTTCGGGCTCAATTTATTTCTCGTCAAGAGGACTTTATGGTCGTAGACCCGGTGATGCGGCAGTGGGCGATACACTGATGAAATATTGTTATAACACATTGGCTCTGAATCCTGTAATTACTTGGAAGAAAGCTCCGAATCTTGGTGAAGTGAGCAATGCTGTGTTGAAAAAAGGTGTTTTGACATGGGATAAGGTGGAAAAGGGCAAGTCGATTGTGAAATATACCGTTTATGCTGTGCCAAACAAGGTTTCTTATGCCGATGCAATGAGCAAGGACGGCGACGGACTTGATGCAAAGTATCTGCTTGCAATATCTTACGACAATAAGTATCAATTGCCAAAGAAGAAACAAAAGAGTCATTGGTATGCAGTGTGTGTGTACGATGGATATAGCAACGAGTTCACACCTGTAACAGTGAATTACAAAGGAAAAAAGTAAAATCGGTTCTGTAAAATAAATGAAAGCACTTGTTCCGCTTGGGGCAAGTGCTTTCTTGGTTTTTTGTGAGTAAATGTTTATTTCTCTTGTTGAGCAGCTTGGTAAAATCCTTTGCTGAAGAAAAGTAGTTGGTAATCGATTGAGTTGCACCAGAAATCCCAAGTGTGACGTCCGGGACGGCTGATGAAATCGTGTGCAATTTTCTTCTCAAGGAGAGTGTTGTGCAGTGTGGTGTTTACTTTGTAGAAGAAATCGTCGATGCCACAATCGATAATGATTCTTTGATTGGTGCTTTCGAGTGTTTCAACGATACCTTGCACACTGTGTTCTTTCCATAGTTCCTTGTTGTTGTCATATTCGCCGAGGCGAAGCTTGATTTTCCAACTCTTAGGGAATGGAGTGATGTCGAGACCGCCGCTCATACTGCCACATTGCCAATACACTTCGGGATGCTTAAGAGCAAGGCTCATAGCACCATGTCCACCCATACTGAGCCCTGTGATAGCTCGGAATTTTGGGTCGGCAATAGTGCGGTAATGGTTGTCGATATACTCGATAAGTTCCTCAGTCATATAAGTTTCGTATTGCATTTCGGGATCGATAGGCGAATTGAGGTACCAACTGTCTTGTCCGTCGGGGCAAACGATAATTACGCTATGTTCGGTAGCAAGGTCTTTAAGTTCGGGTTTCTTAGTAATCCAATCTTTATAAGTGCCTCCGTATCCATGTAGAAGATATAGCACTGCATACTGTTCTTCTTGTAAGTCGGGATCGTTGTAGCAAGCAGGCATAATTACTACATTTTTGATTTCTCGTCCCATTTTTTCGCTTTTTATCGCAATGGTGTCAACTTGGTTGAATTCGGCAGCACTGGTGCTGAACGATAAAGCGAGTGCAAACAAAAGTGTGCAAACTGTGATAAATTTTTTAGTTGATTTCATAAAATATGTGGTTAGTGTTTGATTATTATCGTTTGTTCTTAAAAAAAGCGGTCATAAGCGATGCACATTCATCGGCAAGCACACCGCTCTTAACTTCGGTCTTTTTGTGGAATGGATTGGAACAGAAAGTGTGATAGCCACGTTTGTCGTCGTGGGCGCCGAATACCACTCTTTTTATTTGGCTCCACCCTAAAGCTCCTGCACACATAAGGCACGGTTCGACAGTAACGTAAAGAGTGCAATCGGTGAGATATTTGCCACCAAGAAAATCGGCAGCCGAAGTTATGGCTTGCATTTCGGCGTGAGCCGTAACGTCGGTTAGAGTTTCTGTGAGGTTGTGTCCTCGAGCTATCACTTGGTTGCCAGCCACAATCACTGCCCCGATAGGCACTTCATCACGTTCCATAGCTTTGTGAGCTTCGTCGAGTGCCATTCGCATAAAGCGAATATCTTGTTTTTCTTGTTCTGTTAAGTTATTTTCCATAATGTAATCATTCTCGGTAATATACCCGTTTCACACGATTGGAGATAGATGTGAGAATCTCATAAGGAATCGTTCCTCTTGTTTCGGCAAGATTTTCCACAGGAATATGGTTGCCAAAAATTTCGACGTTGTCGCCCACTTTGCATATAGCATCGGTAACATCTACCATACATAAGTCCATACATATGTTGCCTATGGTGGGGCAAAGAGTGCCATTAATCCACATTTTAGCATTACCATTGCCGAAGCATCGAGAGAATCCGTCGGCATAGCCAATAGGAATGGTGGCGATGCGTGAGTCGCGTGTGAGAGTACCTTTGCGTCCGTATCCGATAGAAGTTCCCGCCGGCAGGTCTTTTATTGAGATTATTACAGAGTGTAGCGATGATGAAGGCTGTAAATCGGTCTCAGAACCGTCGTTCACTGTAGGGATTCCATATAATCCGATACCTACTCGCACCATATCGTGTTGATATTCAGGGAAACGTACTATGCCTGTGGTGTTGAGAATGTGTCGCATAATGTGATGCTTGAATGCAGCTTGCAACATACCTGCACATTCATCGAAGTATTTGAATTGTTGCATAGTGTATTCGTCTTGCGAAGGCTCATCGGCCACACTCAGGTGTGAAAATACGCTTGCCGGTATTATGGCATCTTGGCTTTGTAGCAAGTTGATTAATTCGGGTAATTGCTTTTTCAAGAATCCAAGTCGGTTCATACCGGTTTCTATCTTGATATGCACAGGGTAGCCGGTGATGCCGTATTTTTCGGCTTCCTTGATGATTTCCCTACATTCTTCGATGCTGTACACTTCGGGTTCGAGGTTGTAGGTAAACATAGCCTTGTAGTTTGTAACTTTGGGGTTCAACACCATAATAGGCATTGTGATTCCGGCTTTGCGCAACTCGGCTCCCTCGTCGTGTGCCGCAACAGCAAGGTAGGCGGCTCCACGATCTTGCAAGGTCTTGGCTATTTCATCGGAACCGGCACCATATCCCGAAGCTTTCACCATACACACAATTTTAGTGTCGGGGCGAAGTCGAGAACGGAAGAAATTATAGTTGTGTGCCACAGCATCGAGGTTCACTTGCAAAACTGTTTGATGTTGCTTGGCTTCGAGCATATCGATAATCTGCTTGAATTCAAATCCGGGAGCGCCTTTTACAAGAATTATTTCATTTTCAAAGTCGCTTTGTGTGATTCCCGAAATGAAATCTTGAGTAGATGTGAAAAATTGTGCATTCACATCGAAATATCGACGGTTGGCAAAAAGTTCTTCTCCGATACCGATAAAACGAGTAATATTTTTATTCTTCATCAGTTCGGCAATGAGGCGGTAGAGTTCCTCTTGTGAGAAAGCTTCGTGCTGTACGTCGGATAGAATCACTGTCATCGTGGTGTCGGGAGTTGTACGTCGAGCCATAAAGTCGAGAGCCGGCGCAAGCGAATTATAGTCGCTTGTGTAGGAATCGGCAATCACCATACAATTATTAGTCCCCTCAATCACGTTCAGACGAGTATCGATAGGTGTGAGATGCATCATTCTATCGGCAATCACATCCCTGTCCACTTCAAGGCATAACATTACGGCAAGGCAATTGAGTACATTCTCGATGTCGCGTTCGCGTGTGAGAGGGACGGTGATTTGTGATGTATTGTTATCGTACTTATAAATAATGTCGGTTGTTTTCTCGTTTTTTATCACTTGCGACACATATATGTCGGCATTGGGATTTTTATGTGACCATCCGATTCCGTTGCTGATAGATAATATAGGCGATATGCTGTTGGCAATGAGCGCATCGTCGGCGCAATAGATAATGTGGTCGCAAGCGGTGAACAATTGAACTTTTTCTTCGGCTTTTTGATAAATGGACATAAACCCATCGCTGTGTTCATCACCAAGATTAGTCCACACTCCGATAGTTGGGCGAATCATTGTTTGCAGTGCGTACATTTCTTTAGGTTGCGATATGCCTGCTTCAATGATACTCAGTGTGGTGTTGTCGTCTATTTCCCATAACGAAAGTGGAACACCAATCTGCGAATTGAAACTGCGAGGGCTACGCACGATATTGAAGTCATCTTTTAGTAGTTGGTTGAGTCGTTCTTTAAGTGTGGTTTTCCCTTTGCTGCCGGTGATTCCAATAACAGGGCAGTCGAAACGTCGGCGATGATAAGCAGCTATCTCTTGCAAAGCCTTGCAACTATCGTTGACAAGGAGAAAATTAGCATCGTTAAACTCGGATGGTATACCCAACGCCGATTCAATAACAAAATTTCGTACGCCTTTCTCATAGAGTTCGGCTATGTAGTAATGTCCGTCGTTGTTTTTTGTGCGAATGGCAAAAAACAATGTTTCTTCGGGGTAAGTGAGTGAACGAGAATCGGTAAGCAATGCACTTATTGTTGCTTTAGGTGCATTGAGCGCATTATGGTTGATGCGTAGAGCGGTTGCTATTTCTTTTATTGAATATTTCATAACGCAATCACTTATAATATTGTTGCAAAACTTGTTTGATGTAAGGATATTCGTTGGCTAAAGCATCGAGAACCTTAGCAGTTTCAGTGCGAAACTTCTCGATTTCAGTGGCATTGTCGGTGAACGGACGATGCTCGATTCGTTTGCAGGCTCGTTCGCATCGTGCCACTAATTGTGCCGTACTATCGTCGAAGAATGAAGCCTTGAATGTGTTCCAGATATAGTCGATGGCAACATCGCTCGGGTGAAGCATATCGGAGGCATAAAATCGGTAGTCGCGTAAGTCGTCGAGCATTATTTCATAAGCAGGGAAATATGAGCACACTTGCGAGTGAACCGAGACGGTTTCGCCCACAGTGGCGCGAAGTAAGGACTTGCTAAGCTGATTTTGCTCCAATCCGTCGCCGATGTGTCTTATAGGACTTACAGTGAAGATTATTTTTGCTTTAGGTGTGAAATCGGTTATTTTTGTTACAATGGTATCAAGAATGTGGCGTATTTGATTAAAAGTAAGCAAATAACGATTGAACTCCTTGGCAGGGACTTTGTGGCAATTACTTACAATTTTGTTTATACTCTTGGCTTCGTATACGAATGCAGTGCCGAGAGTTATAATAATAAAATCGCATTGTTTTAAGTGGTTGTGAGCTGTCGAAATCGATAAATTCATCTTGGTTAATGCTTTATCGGTTGAGTCGCTCGAAAATTTGGAGTGAAATCCATAATGATGCCACATATCGTTGTGCTTGAATAACTCATTTTCGCTCACAGGAGTGCCATCAATGATACGTTCCACTTCGCAAAGAATACTTGCAGGGTTGTATACGGTGCCAAAGGGGTTAATCTGCACTTGCATCAAAGAACGTCTCAGTTTGCTACCGATGTTATCGGAGAAGCAAGAGCCTAAAAGCATAATGCGATGGGAATGCTGAATCATTCCTTGATTATTGAGATTACCTATTGACGTCCTGAATTCCATATATTCTTGTTTGCGTTTTACTACACAAAGATAATATCTTGGACTGAGAAAAAATAGTTTTTACTGAAATAGTTTTTGTTGAAATTATTTTATTAGAGTGAAAATTTTGATAAAAGATGTAAATACTTTATATTTGCATAGATTAATATGCCTATAAAACTAAAATATACTTATATGAAAAAATTATTACTAAAATCGATTGCACTAGTGGCATTGTGTTTGCCATTTACAATGCAAGCAAAAAATTCAATCAACATTATAGGTACGGAGTATTCAGTGGATACTATCTATCATGCTAAGGTGGGCCCGGGTACAACACAAACCCATCTTGAGTTGACAAAGGTGAGTACCGGAACCACATTGCAAGTATTCTACCTTACAGTGGACAAGACAACTCCGGGCGTGTCGATGCGTGCTGTGTGTGCTACCGATAAGGTGGCCGGACAAGAACGTCCAAGTGCAATGGCAAAACGTAAGAGCGGCAATGGCGTGCTTTACTTTGCAGGGACTAATGGAGACTTCTATTCAACAAGCGGAACAGCTACAAATGGTAGCTCAAAGGTGGGTTCTCCAACAACAGGATGTACTGTAGACCGTGAAACTTATAAGACCTCGAATGGTAATTATCAATTCTCGGTAGATACAGCAGGCGTAGCTCGTGTGAGTCGTTTGTATTACTACACAGGTACTGCAACACTTGGCGAAAAGACCACTTTATTCAAGGGTATTAATGTTGCTTCTCCAAACAATGGTATAACTATCTACACTCCAAAGTATTGGGGTAGTACCAATCAAAACGATAAGGCAGGTAATTGTGCTGAAGTAACAGCGAAACTTGTGGAAGACGATAAGATGTATGCCGGATGTAAATTCCGTCTTGAAGTGACATCAACTTCGAATGACACAGGTGATACCACAATACCGAGCAACGGATATGTAATCCATGGTCGTGGAACTTCTACATCGGGTGGCGTGAACACAGGTTCATTGAGTTTTGTGCAAAACCTAAAAGTTGGTGATATTGTAGAATTTGAAAATATAGTGCTAAAGGAACAAGGTAGCACCGAACGTGTGGTTCCTGCTCAAATCGTATCCGGTAACCCAAAGAATGTGGGAGGAGGAGTAACTCTTGATACCGAAAGTGAACGTGGTGACGCATCTGATTTACACCCACGTACAGGTATTGGAGTGAGTCAATCGGGCGATAGCATCATCATGATGGTAGTAGATGGTCGTTCATCAATCTCGGCAGGTGTTCGCACCTCTCAGTTGGCAGATATTATGCGCTATGCTGGAGCTTATGAAGCAGTTAACCTTGATGGTGGCGGCTCATCATGTTTGTACACTTCGGCTCTTGGAGTGAGAAACAATGGTAGTGATGGTAGCGAACGTGCTGTAGGTAACGGTATCTTTGCAACAATTACAGCTCCCGATGATAAGGAAATTACCGAAATACGTTATGTGGATTGGGTGAAGGAACTTCCTAAGTATGGCTATTATACTCCTAAGTTTTACGGATATAATAAATATGGAGTGATGGTAAGCACCGATTTGAAAGGTGTAACACTATCTTGCTCAGAAGAACTTGGTGAGGTTCAAAACGATGGAACAACTTTATATGCAAATGGAGGTGGTTGCCACACATTGCAAGCCACTTACAATGGCGTTACTACTGAATTGGTGGTAACAGTAGATGATAAGACCGAACCAATATTCCGTCATTCAAATGTGTTGCTTGACTCATTCCACGACTATAAAGTTGATATCTATGGAACAGTGAGAGGGCACGATATCGCAATTGAAAATAAAGAGTTTACTTGGAATGTGGAAGATGAAACCATCGCTACAGTAGATGCTAATGGTGTAGTGAAGGGATTGAAGAATGGTACAACAGTGGTGAAAGGTACTTTAGGCGAATTTACAAAGGAAGTTACCGTAAAAGTTGAAGTGCCTGCTAAGCGTTACCACGGTATTGACGAAAATCTTGACGCATCAACATGGACTCTTGAAGGCTCGAATGTTGAGAACTTCAGTGTTGCTCCTCTTGGCGTTGAAGGAATGGTAATCAACTACACCACTTTGAGTACTCGTAAGATTGAAGTAAATCTGATGAAGGACGTTACATCATGGAGCCGTCCTGATTCATTGCGTATGGATATCAATCCCGGAACCGCTAAAATTAAGAATATCACATTCTCATTGATGTTGCAAGGTGCGACAGAGGCAGTGGACTGCACTCTTGAACCAACATTGAAGGAAAACGAACTTAACACAATCAAGGTGCCAATGGATACATTCATCAACTTGAAGGATATGGGTGCTTACCCAATAAAGATTACAAAGTTGAGAATTGTTCCAAAAGATGCCTCAGGTACAGTGGTAAGCCTACAAATCCCTCGTTTCTCTTGGGTATACGATTCCGTTGCTGATGTGAGTGGCGTGGAAGACGTGGAAAACAATAATAACACATTGATGCTTACTCCTAATCCGGTAAAGGCAGGAGAAGTGGTACGTCTTGGTGTAGCTGAGCCGGTGAAGTACACAGTAAATGCTCTCAATGGGTCAGTAGTAGCTCAAGGCGAAGGCATAGAGATTGCTACGGCAAACTTGGCAGCCGGAGTTTATGTGGTTAAAGTGGGTGGCTCGCTTGGTAAATTGATAATTAAATAAGGAATGATTATATGAAGAAAATATTCATGACATTTGCAATGGTATTGACCATATTGTCTGCATATGCTGTGGGCAAGACATGGACATTGCAAGGAGGTTCTTATAATGTTGATACATTGTATCATGCAGTTGTGGGACCCGGAACGACTCAAACATCGTTGGACGTTAAAGGAAGTTTGAATCTGCGAATTTTCTATACTACAACCGATTTGACTAATCCTAATGTGGAGATGCGCGTCGCAAAAGCCAGAAATGTGATTAAGGCTTCGCGTTCGGTGTCTAATCTGTCGAAGGACAATAGTGTGGAAGGTGCTCAATTCTTTACAGGAGTAAACGGCGACTTTTTCGATATGAGTAACGGTCAGCCTATTGGTACGAATGTGCTTAACTCTGAAGTGTATAATACCACAACAAACGCAAATTGGCTTGAATTGTCGTTTGATGCTAATAAAAAGCCTTATTTGGGTAAATTGACATTTTCGGGCAGTTTGAAGAAAGCTGATGGCACTGAATACGATATTGCAGTAAATGCAGGACGTGGCGAAAATCAGTTGATAGTATATACTCCACGTTTTGGTACATCAACATCGACCAATCAATGGGGAATAGAGGTAGTGGCAACTCCTGTGGAAAATGATGCAACTATAGCATTGGGTAAATCGGTGAAGATGAAAGTGGTGGGAACACCTGCCACAGCAGGTAATATGACTATCCCTTCAGGAAGCTATGTGCTATCGGGACATGGTATTGGAAATACTTTCATTAAAGATTTGAAAGATGGCGATATAGTGGAACTTGCACTTACAGCTACAGCTAATGGCGAAGCTATCAATCCTGTGTGGAGTATTGGAGGTTGTCCTGCAATCTTGAGCAAAGGTATAGTGCTTGAAACAGAAGATGCAAATATCATAAGCCACTTGCCAAGCAAAGAGCCACGCACAGCAGTGGGCTATGATGCTACAGGTACTAAGGTGGTAATGCTTGTTGTAGATGGACGTTCTGATATTTCGGACGGTTGTCGCACAAAGATTCTTGCTGATATTATGCGCGAAGTGGGCTGTACTGAAGCAATGAACTTCGATGGAGGTGGTTCGACAGAACTATATCACCAAAAACTTGGTATTCAAAATGTTCCAAGTGGAGGTGTGGAACGTTCGGTAACTAATGGATTATTTGCTGTAGCAACAACTCCTACCGATAATACTGTGACAAAGATTGAATTTGTGGATTGGGTTAAGGAAATGCCTCAATATGGTTATTATACTCCTAAATTTTATGGTTACAACCAATATGGTGTGTTGATTAATACCGATTTGAAAGGTGTTACATTGTCGTGCCCGGCTGAACTTGGTGAAGTAGTGAAAGATGGCACTACCTTGTTCTGTAATGGTGGTGGAACGCACGCTCTTACAGCTACTTATAATGGTGCTACTGCAACATTGGCTGTTACGGTAGACAATACCACCGAACCTATATTCCGTCATCCACAAATAATGCTGGATACCTATAAGGATTACACAATTGACGTGTATGGTGTGGTGCGTGGTGCTGATGTAACTATCGACAATACCGCATTTACTTGGGAAACAAGTGACGCAAGTGTGGTTACAGTTGACGAAAATGGTGTAGTGAAAGGCTTGAAAAATGGTACAGCAAAGATAACCGGTACAGTAGGTTCATTCTCAAAGGAAATAGATGTGATAGTAGAAATCCCAACAAAACACTATCAAGATATTACTAATAATGAAGGTTGGGCTGTTGAAGTGACAAATTTGTCGAACCAAAGTATAACAGCATTGCCAAATGGAGGTTTCGCAGTAGACTATACAGCTGATGCATCTCGTAAGATTTACCTTACTATAGCTAAAGATGCGAAGAGCTGGAGTCGCCCCGATTCATTGTTGATAGAAATCAATCCGGGCACATCATCTTGGAAAACTCTTACTATCAATATGGAGGATTATCGCACACAGGATGCTATGGTGTCGTGTGAGTTAACTCCTAATATGGTAGCAAACACAACAAACCGCTTACTGATACCAATGAGTTCGATAGTAGATGTAGATGCAATGTCGACTTATCCGGTTACATTTAAGAATCTGTATGTGGTTCTCTCAGACTCAAAGGGGAGCAATCATCATGTAGAGATTAATCGAATTGCGTGGGTTTACAATGCTATTCCTGCCGATGCAAGTGGCATTGAAAACGTGGCAAAAGGTGTAGAAACGTTGGTGTTGTTGCCAAATCCTGTTGATGCAGGTTCTGTGGTTAAACTGGGTGTATCTCAAGCAGTGAAATATGCAGTGTGTGCATTGAACGGAGCTATTGTAACGCAAGGCGAAGGAGTGTCAATCGATACTGCCGGAATGAGTGCCGGAGTATATATAGTAACCGTTGAAGAAGGCAACAAAGTGAAGTCGGCGCGATTGATGATTAAATAAACAGAATGAAAATAATAGTAGATAGGTCGGAGTGAAGGAACTTCGACCTATTTTTTTTAATAAAGTTTGGCTGTTTTAGTGTTTATGTCTAATTTTACATTTTATAAACAGAAAAACAAACGGAAACAATAAAATAATTACAAATATGAGAAAAATTACATTACTTGTAATGATGATGTGTGCAATGATTGCATCGGCATCAACAACATGGTCATTATGGGGTGATACCTATAATGTGGATACTATTTATCATGCAAAAGTGGGTCCCGGAACAACTCAAACATCGTTGATCGTTAATGGACCGGTGCAGTTGCGAGTGTTTTATACAACAACTGATATTACCAACAAGAATCTTGACGTGAAACACGTGATGGCAGGCGATAAGTTGGCAGGTCTTGCTACTGTGGCATCGATGGCAAAGTCGAAGAGCAAAGAAGGCGCACAATATTTTGTGGGTATCAACGCCGATTTCTTTGCTAATTCAAAGCCGGTGGGCTCGGCAGTGGTAGATAAGGAAGTGTACTATGCAGTGCCATGGCGTACACAATGGGCTATGGATAAGGATAGAAAGATTTATCTTGGAGATATGACATTTGGTGGTTATGTGCGCAAGGCTGATGGTACATCATATCCTATTACAGCTGTAAACTATGATCGAAATCAAGATAATCTGACAATTTATACTCCAAAGTTTGGCTCATCGACTTATACCAACCAGTATGGTACAGAAGTTGTGCTTGTTCCACTTGAAACAAACGGAATTTTAACATCGGGCGAAACTAAAAAGTGGCGCGTGAGTGGAACGCCTGCCACAGCCGGCAATATGGCTATTCCTTCGGGGGCTGTGGTGCTTTCGGGACATGGTGCCGGTAGTGATTTTGTGGCTACATTAACCGATGGCGAAGAAGTTGAAGTAGAAACAATTGTGCAAATGCCCACAGGAGAAAAGATTACACCTGTTCAACTTGCCAGTGGTTGTCCAATGATATTGTCGAATGGCGTAGTGCTTAATAATGATCACCTTCTTGAAGCTACTCCAAATCGTCACCCACGTACTGCAATCGGTTACGACGAAACAGGAACAAAGATGGTGATGCTTGTGGTTGACGGACGTTCATCTATCTCAGCCGGAGCATATCCTCAAGTGTTGGGCGATATTATGCGTGAAGTGGGATGTAAGGAGGCAATGAATTTTGATGGTGGAGGCTCGTCGACACTTTACGTGCAAAAATTGGGAGTAAGAAACATCCCAAGTGAAGGTGCTGAAAGAACTGTAACTAATGGTGTGTATCTTGTATCGAACACTCCTACCGATAATGAAATTGCCGAAATACAATTTGTGGATTGGGTGAGAGAAATGCCAAAGTATGGATACTATAAGCCTAAATTCTATGGATTTAACAAATATGGCTATCTTGTTGATACCGATTTGCAAGGTGTGAAGTTGAGTTGCTCTGCCGAACTTGGTGAAGTGGTGCAAAATGGAGAAACATTGTTCTGTAATGGAGGGGGAACACATGCTCTTACAGCTACTTACAATGGTGCAACTGCTACGTTGGCAGTGTCGGTAGATGATAAGACTAATCCAATCTTCCGTCACGAAAAGGTGGTGCTAAACAGCTACGACGATTACAAGATTGATATCTATGGCGTGGTGCGTGGTGCTGATGTAGCTATAGAAAACAGTGCTTTTGTATGGGAAACAAGTGATGCTTCTATCGCAACAGTTGATGAAAATGGTATTGTGAAAGGTTTGAAGAATGGTAAGGCTACAATCAAGGGTACTGTAGGCGATTTCTCTGAGGATATTGAAGTTACAGTTGAAATTCCAACAGTACATTGTCAAGATGTTACAAGCAATGAAGGTTGGGCTTTGGAAGTGTCAAACTTATCGAATCAGAGTGTTACAGCATTGTCAGATGGTGGTATTGCAGTGGATTACACCACTACTGCATCGCGTAAGATTTACCTTACAATAGCAAAAGATGCTCAAAGTTGGAGCCGTCCTGACTCGTTGGTAATTGAGCTAAATCCGGGTACATCTTCTTGGAAGGCTTTGGTAGTGAACTTTGCTGATTATCGCACTCCGGATGCGTTGGTGGCATATGAATTTGAACCTAAATTGACAGCAAATGAGATGAATCGAATCTCAATACCGATGAGTGCAATTGTTGATTTGAAGGATATGTCGACTTATCCTCTTGTGTTCAAGAATTTGTATGTGGTGTTATCGGATAAAAATGGAACTACTCACCATGTGGAATTGAAGAAACTTGCTTGGATTTACAATGCAGTACCGGCAACAAGTGCTGTGGAACAAGTGATTTTGGGTGGAAAATCGTTGATTTTATCGCCAAATCCTGTTGATGCAGGTACAGTGGTGAAATTGGGAGTGAATGAAGATGTGAAATATACAGTAACTGCGCTTAATGGAGCAGTGGTGGCACAAGGTGAAGGCACTGAATTATCAACTGAAGGATTCGCAACAGGAATGTATATAGTGAAAGTAGAAGGTTTGAACTCTGCTCGCTTGCTTGTGAAATAAGAAAAGAATAAAATAATAAACTGATTGAAATAAGTCGAATTTAATTCGGCTTATTTTTTTTGCTTGATTATTATTATTGTATTGAGTAAAACATTAACTTTGTAGAAATATTAAATTAGAATAAATGTGTAAATATATGAAACTATACAGAAAATTAGTGTCGGCAGTATGTCTATTGGCATCTGTAACGAGTGTAAGTGCACAAAATAGTGCAGTTCAAGAAGCTATCGATAAGTTTATGAGTGCACCGGCGTTAAGAAATGGTTCGGTGGGCGTGTGTGTGATGACTCTTGATAGTATGAAAGTGGTGGGTGCATCGAATGAATTGCAATCGCAAATCACAGCATCAACAATGAAGACCGTAACTTCGGCTACAGCCTTGCATCTGCTTGGAAAGGATTTCAAATTCAGTACAAAGGTGTATGCCGCAGGTGTGATAGACAAAAAAGGTCGAATCAATGGCGATTTGGTGGTAAAAGGCGGTGGTGACCCAACTCTTGGCTCACGTCATTTGCCTCGTGAAGTTAATTTTATTGATGCTTTGGTGGCCGAATTGAAGGCTAAAGGTATCAAGGAAGTGAAGGGGAATATCGTGGTTGATGATTCTGCAATTCCGGAGCCGAATGTACCGGCAAGTTGGATGATTGAAGACCTTGGGTATGGTTATGGAACAAGTATTCACGCATTGAATTTTGCCGACAATGAGTTGAAACTTAATGTTTCAATCGATGAAAATGGCTTGAATTATTATACCGACCAAACTCAAAGCTACCTAAAGGTGGAAAATCGTTGCACAACAATTGCAAGCGAAACAGATAGTTTGAAGTATGATGGTCTTGGAATGCGTCTTGACATCGAAAACGATGTGTTGCACCTAAATGGTACAGTAAAATTCCCATTAAAAGAAAGAATGACTATCGCTAATCCATCGCCAGATTTATTGATGCGTGATAGTTTGGAGATTGCATTGAAAGCTGCAGGAATCAAGGTTAAGCATAAAAATATCAAGGCTGAAAAGAAACAAGGAACAATCTTGGTGCTTGACTATAAGTCATTGGAATTGACTAAGATTATTGAATCACTTCTTATTAGAAGTGACAATATGTATACAGAATGTGTCCTTCGCGCCATCGCTTCACACGCCGGAAAACAACCAACATCAAGCAACGGAGTATCAATCGTGAAGAAATTCTGGAAAGAAAGGGGGCTTGACGTAGATGGTTTGTTTATGCTTGATGGTAGTGGTTTGTCGCGTACCAATAAGGCTCCGGTATCGTTCTTTACTCAAATGCTTGCATCTGCTTATCCAACACTAAAAGAACAAGGAGTAGATTTTGAATTGTTGTTCCCGGTTGCAGGTAAGAATGGAACAGTGCGTCGCGTGGCAGCTAATACGCCGGCAGCGGGTAAGTTTGCTCTTAAGTCGGGTAGTATGAGTCATGTACAATGCTATGTGGGATATTATCCGGTGGAAGCACCTAAATATACTGTTGGTATATTAATCAATAGTTTTACTTGTCCTCGTTCGGAACTCGTGAAAATGGTGGGTGAAATGCTTGTGGGCATTGATGCGGGACTATCTAATAAATGATAGTATGATATTTTTTGAGAAAATGTTGTTTATAAATTAGGTAATTCAATTTGAGATAGGTTATGAATCCGTTTTTAGATCAAATGTTGTCGCAGGTGTATGAACTTGAGGGCTTGTTGCTTGTGATAGAACGCCACAAAGGAGATACTTCGGAGTTTATATATGAAATGGTGCGTCGCAAAGTGGAGCGTATAAATGAGCTTGCACCGATGTGCGTGCCGGAAGTTTTGGGGCATAAAAGTACCTCCGAAGATGTTGTGGAAATTGGTGCTATGATGGAGCAAAAAGATTCGGCGGTGGAACCTGAAGTTGAAGATTCTAAACTTGGAGGTGAACCTAAAGTTGAAGAAAATCCTATGACTGATGATGCGTCCGAAGATTGTGAACCAATAGAGGGGGAACATCATGATGCTTTTGATGAATCGGAAGATGAGGGATGTGAATTGTATGGTGCGGTTGAGGTCTCTGATGTAAATGATACCGATGAGAATACTTGTGAATCGGAACAGCCTAATGATATTGTTGATGATGATTCTATGGATGATGACAACATCGATGTATATGATGATCTATCCAAAGATGATATTGACGATTGTTTAATTGACGAAGTTGATGAGGTTTTGACGGTAGATGAAGCACTTCAGCGAAGTTTATCGAAGAATCTTTGGAAGGCATTTTCACTTAATGACCATTTCCGATATCGCAGAGAGTTGTTCTCAAATAGTGATTTGGAGATGAGAAACACCATCAATATGGTAGAGGCAATGCAATCGTTTGCCGAAGCCGAAGAATATTTTTACACCGATCTCGAGTGGGACGCAGAGTCACCCGAAGTGAAAGATTTTATGGAAATTATTAGAAAGCATTTTTTGTAATAAAATTGATTTATGAGTGGTAAACTCTATATAGTGCCTACTCCGGTAGGAAATCTTGACGATATGAGTGTGCGTGCAGTGCGCACTCTTAAGGATGCTGGACTGATTCTTGCCGAAGATACTCGCACGAGTGGGGTGTTGATGAAGCATTTTGGTATAGAGACTCGAATGCAGAGCCATCACAAGTTTAATGAACATGAATCGGTAAATGCAATAGCTCAGCGTCTTGAGGCAGGTGAAGTGATAGCTTTGGTGAGTGATGCCGGAACTCCGGCTATTTCCGATCCCGGTTTTCTACTTGTGCGTGAATGCCGTCGTAGGGGTATAGAAGTGGAGTGTCTGCCCGGTCCAACAGCCTTTGTGCCTGCTTTGGTTAATTCGGGATTGCCATGTGATAAGTTCTGCTTTGAGGGATTCTTACCCCAGAAGAAAGGGCGCACAACACGATTACAGCAACTTTCTGAAGAACCTCGCACAACGATTATTTATGAATCGCCTATGCGTCTGCTAAAGACATTGCAACAACTGGCTGAATATTTTGGTTCTGATAGAGAAGCATCGGTTAGTCGTGAAATATCTAAAGTGCATAACTCTACACACAATGGTACTCTTGCCGAATTGGTTGAGTATTTTACTGCCACCGTTCCAAGAGGCGAAATCGTGATAGTAGTGGCAGGAAAAGAGGAAGCTCCTGCCGAAAAAGTGGATAAATACGCTAAATTTAAAAATACAAACAAGCAAAATTTTTAGTAATATGAAAAGAGTTGTATTAATTTTGACATGTGTGGCCTTATTTGGAATGATTTCATGTAAGTCAAGTGGTGAATCGGCTGAAGAGATTGCAAAAAGAACTGAGCTTACTGACTCGTTGAACACTGTAATTTCTGAAAAAGATAGTTTGCTGTCGCTTCTGAATGAGATAAATATAGGAATGACGCAAATTAAGGAAATTGAAAAATTGATGAGTTCAAACCTTGATAAGGAAACTCCTAGTCGCAAGGAAGAATTAAAAAACGATATGCTTCTTATCAAGCAGGCAATGCAAGAACGTAGAGAACGTCTTGAAGCACTTGAAGCAAAGCTGAAGAAATCGGCCAATTATAATGCTGAAATGAAGAAAACAATCGAGAGCTTACGTACACAAATTGAAACACAAGAAGCAACTATTGCTCAACTTCAAGAAGAATTGTATAAGGCAAATGTGAAAATTGAAGATTTGAATGTGAGGGTAGATTCGCTTAATGTGGAGAATGAAAAAGTAAATCAAGAAAAGAAGAACGCTCTTGATGAAGCCGAACAGCTTGCTAATAAGTTAAATACTTGTTATTATGTGGTAGGCTCAAAGTCGGAATTGAAGGAAAATAAGATTATCGAAACCGGTTTTTTGAAGAAAACAAAGATTCTTGAAGGTGATTTTGAACGTTCTTACTTTACAAAAGCCGATAAGCGTACACTCAGTGTTGTGAAATTATACTCAAATAAAGCCAAAGTGTTAAGTAAACATCCCGAAGGTTCATATTCGATTGTTGATAATGGCGGAGCAAAGGAACTTGTAATAAATGATGCGTCAAGATTCTGGGAATTAACCAATTTCTTGATAGTTCAAGTTGATTAAGAAAAGAAACGAAGATGAATATCGATAAACCATTTACATTCGACCGCATGGCTCGATGGTTGTTGTCGGCAGTGTGCTTAGTATGTGGAATCTTGCTTGTGGATTATCTGAGCGGGGTGTTATTACCTTTTTTGGTGGCTTGTGTGTTGGCCTATATGCTCAATCCTATGGTGGAGTTTAATTGCCGTATGCTACGAATGAAAAACAGGGTATTACCTACGGTATTGACGTTGCTTGAGATAGTGCTGATCGTAACAATTGCTATTTATTGTGTGTATCCGCTTGTGGTGTCGGAAATGGCTGAACTCGTGGAGATGATGCGTCAATATAATGAAATCAATACCAATGGCAAATATTTTTCGGAAACAATCCATGAATTTATACGTGAGTATGTAAATGTAGATGTTTTGTCGAAATACCTTACACGCGAGCAATGGATAAATGTATTGAGTGCAACAGTGAATAAGACTTGGACATTTGTAGGCTCAACAATGAGTGTGGCGTTTGCAGTGTTGGGTTGGATAGTTGTATTGTTGTACCTTGTGTTTTTGCTGATTGATTATCCAAAGATAAAAAAAGGATTTTATAATGCGATACCACAACGTTTTCAAGGTACAGTGTGGCAAGTGATGCAAGACACCGGCAATGTGATGCAACGATATTTTCGAGGTCAGTCTCTTATCGCATTTATTGTGGGTGTGCTGTACAGCATAGGATTTGTTATAGTGGGGTTGCCATTAGGGCTTGTGTTCGGGTTGTTTGTTGGAGTGCTTAACCTTGTTCCTTATCTTCAAGTGATATCCTTTCCAATAGCATTAGTACTTTGTATGGTTGATTCGATTACCACAGGTGGAAATTTTTGGGTGATGTTATTTGAAGTGGTTCTTGTGTATAGTATTGTGCAGGTGATTCAAGACCTCTTTCTAACGCCTCGAATAATGGGAAAGCAGATGGGTATAAATCCGGTGTTTGTCTTTCTGTCATTATCTATATGGAGTGTGTTGTTAGGGTTTATCGGACTGATTGTGGCGTTGCCATTCACAGCGTTGATTATATCTTATTATAAACGATACGTCCTTCAAAGTGCGCCTTTTGTTGACGAAAATAATGAAGTCAAAGATTCAAAATGAGTCTTTTTGAGAGTTATTTGGGTGCAGAATGTAAAAAAAAGCTTGTAAAATTTGCATATTAGATAGAAAGGTTGTATCTTTGCACCGCTTTTAAGGAGATTCGTTAGCTCAGCAGGTAGAGCACAACACTTTTAATGTTGGGGTCCTGGGTTCGAGCCCCAGACGGATCACTGGAAATTCAGAACGAAGCCACCTAAACGGGTGGCTTTTTTCGTATCTATGCTTTTTATAGTCAGCGGTTGGGACTTTTTTGGGGGGATTGAACAAATTGTAAGAATTGACTGACTGCATCAAAGCAATTCTTGCTATTGTAGCCAATGAAAGATGTGAGTAGTGTTGTTGTTTGGTCAATTTTTCGCATTTTGACGCCAAAAGGGTTGAGAGGGGAATGGTTTTTGGTGTAATACGTTTATATTTGTAATTCCTCTTCAACAGTGTGAGAGGAAATTTGTTGTGTTAATAAGGGAGGTAAATAGCCCTAAAAAAATGAATCTGATAATTGAGCCTCATAGAGGTGTGTTATTTTGTTTTTTGTGATGAAACGAATTAGATTGTTGTTGTGTTGCTTCAATGTGGCGGTTGCTACTATGTCGGCGGTTGCAGTGTCGCTTGACTCTTGCAGGGTGTTGGCTCTTGCCAATAATAAGCAACTGAAAATAGCGACAGAAAAAGTGTCAAAGTCAGAGTATCAACGAAAGTCGGCACGTTCGGCTTATCTACCTGCACTTGATGCGGAGGCGAGCTATGTGTATAATCAGAAAGAACTTGCATTGATAGAGGAGGATGCGAAGTTGCCTACAATGAGTTTTAATCCTACGACAGGAGGATATGAATATAATGAGGTGAATGGTGCGGGAGGAACTCCATTGATAGTGAATGGAACACCAGTGCCGAGTGAAGTGGCATTGCTCCCTAAGAGTGCGTTAACCTACGATATACATAATGTGTTTGCGGGAGCTGTAACACTTACTCAACCGGTGTATATGGGTGGTAAGATTCGTGCATTGAACAAAATCGCCGATTATGCCGGGCAGATTGCCCGATATGAACAAAATATGGTAGCCGAAGATGTGATATATAATGTAGATGTGGCTTATTGGCTTGTGGTATCACTGAAATCAAAGGAACGATTGGCAAAGAGTTATGTGTCGTTGCTTGATACGTTGAATTACAATGTGAATGCTATGTTGGCGCAAGGTGTAGCCACTCAAGCCGATGCGTTGAGTGTGAAGGTGAAACTTAATGAAGCAAATGTGGATCTTGTGAAGGTGGAGAATGGCTTGAGCCTTGCTCGTATGCAACTTGCGCAACTATGTGGCTTGCCTGTTGACTCCGAAATGACTCTTGATGACGAAATCAGAGATGTGGATTATGAAAGAGAGTTTGCTCATTCGGTTGTTTATGATATAAATGAAGTGTATAATCGCCGAAACGATGTAAATGCACTTAAATTAGCAGTTGCTGTAAACGAACAAAAGGCAGTGGTGGAACGAGCTTCAATGTTGCCCCAAATTGCAGTCGTGGGTGCATATTCGGTTACAAATCCTAATTCGTTCAATGGATTTAAGAATGAATTTGGCGGAATGTTCAGTGTGGGAGCAATGGTTAAGATACCTTTGTGGCACTGGGGAGGAAACTACAATAAATACAAGGTTGCGAAAAGTGATGCCGTAATAAGTCGTCTTACACTTGATGATGCCAAAGAACGAATCTCGTTACAAGTGCGTCAAGCCACGTTCAAGATGCAAGAAGCGATGAAGGTGTATGGTGTGGCGAAGTCTAATTGTGATAGTGCCGAGAGTAATTTGCGCACTGCTCAGTTAGGGTATAAGGAAGGTGTGCTTGCCGTCGATGCTGTGATGGCAGCTCAAACTGCTTGGCTTAAGGCAAATGCCGATATGGCAGATGCTCTAATCGATGTGCGCTTGTGTAAAGCATTACTTGTTAAGTTGGGAGTGATAATATGATGTTGTTGTTGAAAAGTGAGAAATCAGAAATTAGTGATTATGGAAGATAAAAAGACTATAAATGAGGTGGAACGCGAGGATCGCAGATTGCTTGCGTCTCTTGGAATACTTGTGCTTGTGATGATAGGGTTGTTTTTGGTGGGTATGTTCCTTATAAAGCCTGCCAAGCCTGTTGTACAAGGAGAGGTCGACGCTCGTTCGGTGCGAGTATCGGGTAAACTGCCCGGCAGGGTTACACATTTTTATGTACAGGAAGGCGATAGAGTGAAGGCAGGAGATACGCTTGTGCATATATATTCGTCCACAGTCGATGCTAAATTGTATCAAGCACAGATGATGGCCGATGCTGCATCGGCTCAAAATGCAAAGGTTGATGCCGGAGCGCGAATACAAGTTGTGAATTCGGCTCGTGACCTATGGTTGCAAGCACAAGCAGCAGAAGAAATAGCCAAAAAGACATATGTACGCCTTGAAAATCTGTACAAACAAGGAGTGGTGAGCGAACAAAAACGTGATGAGGCTCGTGCTGCCTATGATGCGGCGGTGGCGCAATCGGCTGCGGCAAAATCACAGTATGATATGGCTGTGGAAGGGGCTCAGAAAGAGGATAAAAAGGCTGCACTCGCAATGAAAAATGCGGCTCGAGGCGGAGTGATGGAGGTGGAATCGATTCTTGAGGACCAATATCTTACAGCCCCTTGTGATGGTGAAATATCTGAGATATATCCTAATGAGGGCGAACTTGTGGCTACAGGTGCGCCTGTGATGAGTGTGCTTCAGATTGAAGATGCTTGGGTGGTGTTCAATGTGCGCGAGGAAATGCTAAATACGCTCACTATGGATAAGGAAATAGAAGTTATGATTCCAGCCCTTGCCGATAAAGTGGTAAAAGCTCGTGTGTTCTACATTCGTGATATGGGCAGCTATGCGGTGTGGAGTGCAACGAAAGCCGCCGGAGAGTATGACAGCAAGACCTTTGAGGTGAAAGCTCGCCCTATGGAGCAAGTGGAAAACTTGCGTCCCGGAATGAGTGGAATACTAATAGAGTGAATGGTATGAATGTGTTGATGCGTTCGGTGAAGCGAGAGTGGTCGATGTTGGTGCGTCGCCCTATGTTCTATGTGATGTGTGTGGTGATAGTGCCACTCGCTATGACGGCATTTTTTGTGTCGCTCTTGGATAAGGGAGTAGCCGAACGAGTACCAAGCGCAATAGTCGACCTTGACCATAGCGAGATGTCGCGTCGAGTTGTGCGTAATTTGGAATCTATGCAACAGGTGGATGTGTGCTATAAATTGGATAGCTACGCCGAAGCAATGGACTATGTGAAGCGTGGCGATATAATGGGATTCTTTTTGATTCCCGATAACTTTGGCGATGATGCGTTGAGCGGAAGGCAACCTGAATTGTCCTACTATATCAATTTTGGCTATATAGTGCCCGGCTCGTTGCTTGTTAAAGGGTATACCACGATGTCGATGCTTGCCAATGGAGCAGTGGTACAAGGTTTATTAAGTGCAAAGGGGATGCCTGAAGTAGAAATTACTCCGATACTTCAGCCATTTGTAAATAAGGTACACCAACTTGGGAATCCAACGATGAACTATGGAGTGTATCTTGTGAATTCGTTTGCTCCAGGTGTGCTTGCATTGATGGTGCTACTGGTAACGGCATATAATATTACGGCTGAGATAAAGAGCGGTGCGAGCCGAGAGTGGATTGATGCTGCCGGAGGTTCGATTATCGTGGCACTTGTAGGAAAGTTGTTGCCGTTGACAATGCTTTTTACGATTGTTGGTTGGGTAATGCAAATAGTGTTCTATGGAATGGCTCAATACCCGATGAATGGTGAAATGTGGGTGATGCTGCTTGCGATGTGGCTGCTTGTGGTGGCGTGTGAGGCTCTGGCTGTTGTGGTGTGTGCCATAGTGCCCAATCCTCGCTATGCTCTGTCGGTGTGCTCGTTGTTTGGAGTGCTTGCTTTTTCGCTTGGAGGATATTCGTTTCCTGTTGAGGATATGTATCCCGGGTTAGGCATTTTCAGCTATATATTGCCTATGCGCTATTATTTCTTGATATATATCGACCAAGCTTTGAATGGATTGGAATTGGTCTACTCTCGATATTATTTTGTGGCATTGGCAGTGTATCCTCTTGTAGCGATGCTGTTTTTGCCACGATTGAAAAAAGTGATGCAAAAGCCTACGGTGTATGTGCCATAATTAAAGTGTGATAGGTTGAGTATAGAATATGAAGCGGATTACAGATATACTGAAAGTGTGGCGCAACGAGTTTGGAGTTGTGCGTGCCGATATGGGAGTGTTGATATTCCTGTTTTTGTTGCCGTTTGCCTATCCGCTTGTGTATTCGGCGATATATAACCCCGAAGTGGTGCGTGATGTGCCTGTGGTAATTGTCGATGACAGTCGTAGCGAGCTGACACGCGAATATGCCCGTCATCTCAATTCAACTCAAGAATTGCATATTGCAGGTTATGCAGCCAATATGCAAGAAGCCCGTCAGGCAATGGCAGAAAAAGCGTGTTATGGAGTGATACATTTTCTGCGTGATTTCTCGCAGAAGGCAGGGCGAGGAGAGGTGGCTACGGTGGAAGTGTTTTGTGATATGAGCTTGCTGTTGCGTTATAAGAGTGTGCTTGTGGCAGTTACTGCGGTGGCGCGCGAAATGGGAAAGTCGGTTCAAGTGGAACGAATGACAGAACTATCGGGTGAAGCATCAGTACATGACGCGAGTGAACCGATACAATTCACTATGATACCGATAGGAAATGTGTCGCAAGGTCTGGCTTCGGCAATAATGCCCGGGGTGTTGGTGTTGATATTGCAACAATGTTTGCTGTTGGCAATATGTTTTCTTGGAGCTACTTCGCGAGAGCGAGCAAGGTTGAATGGAGGAATAGATCCGAAAGAAATAGCGCGAGTAGGTGTTGTGGCACGTGTGGTGGGTAAAGCGTTATGTTATTTAGTGCTGATAGCAGTACCCGCAGTGTTTGTGTTGCATTTTATCCCGATAATATTTGATTTCCCGATGAATGGTGATGTGTGGGATGTAATAGTGTTCTTTGTGCCATATTTTTTTGCCGTAATATTCTTCTCAATGATATTGCAACGAATAGTTCCCGATAGAGAAAGTACATTTCTTGTATTTGTGTTTACGTCGGTTGCGTTTGTGTTTTTGTCGGGTGTATCGTGGCCTCGTTATGCGATGAGTGAGTTTTGGCGGTTGGTTGGCGATTGTATACCGTCCACTTGGGCAATCAACGGATTTGTGGGAATAAATACGGCGGGAGCCGCTTTGGAACAACAACGTGGGCCATATATAGCATTATGGATACTCTCGTTGGTATATTTCTTAATAGTGTTGCTGCTTGAAAAGAAAAAAACGCATTGATTTTCAATGCGTTTTTTATGTCGGGATGACAAGATTCGAACTTGCGACCACACGCCCCCCAGACGTGTACTCTAACCGGGCTGAGCTACATCCCGAATGATTTTGTGATGCAAAGATAGTAATTTTTTGTGATATTGGCAAAAAAACGCTTGATGAGTGCAACGAAATACCTGTTTGTTGCGTCTAATACATAAAGAACTCTAATGATTGAGTATTGAAACAATAAAAAATGAATAATATATGAAAAGAATGATGTTTGTTGTAGTGTTGTTAGCAATGATAACTATGGCTTCTTGCGAGGTAACAAGTGCTTTTAAACAGTCGTATGCCGAAGATAATCTACCGCTTGTGACGAAAAAGATAGCGATGAAAGAATCTTTTTCAAGTATTGCCAATTATACGGTGATTGATGTCGTATATAAGC
Source organism: Bacteroidales bacterium (assembly GCA_015061055.1). Lineage (GTDB taxonomy): Bacteria > Bacteroidota > Bacteroidia > Bacteroidales > Muribaculaceae > RGIG4576. The sequence continues at coordinate 162,319 of SUXH01000002.1, read as the reverse complement.
AGGATAGTACCGAATTGGTTGAATTGATGTGTCCTGAGGAGTGTAGTAAACATATCGAGATAAAGGTGGAAAATGGTAATATGGCGGTTTCTCTTGATTCAAAACTCAGTGACAGTGAACGTAATGTGTTGTCGAGAAAATTAAGTAAGAGTAAACTATATGTTACGTCGGTTAATCTTACAAAGGTGGTTGTTAATGGTAGTAGCTCGTTTGTGGTAAATGGGGATTTGTATACCGATGAGTTTTGGGCTCAGTTGAATGGCTCGGGAGATGTGTCGTTAAATGGTGTGCAATGTGCCAAAGGAGATTTCTATGTGAGTGTGAATGGATCGGGCGACGTGATTGTGAGTAGAGAAGTAAAGGCGAAAACGGTCAATGTGAATGTAAATGGCTCGGGTGACGTGAAGTGTGAAATGCTCACAGCCTACAATGTGGTGGGGCAGGTTAATGGCTCGGGAGATGTGGTGATGTCAAATGTGTTGGCTGTCAAGAGCCAATTTGGAGTGAATGGTTCTGGCGACGTTAAAACAAATAACATAGAATGCGACATTATAATCGCCACAATGACCGGAAGTGGCGATGTGGTGATGAGCGGGAAGTGCGAAAGTGCTACACTTTCGTTGATAGGTTCGGGTGATATTTCGGCAAAGATGTTGGAGGCTCAAGAAGTTGATGCTAAAGTGACTCATTCGGGTGATATCACTTGCAATGCACAGCGACGCCTCACAGCTAAGGTTACGGGCAGTGGATGTGTAGGTTATAAAGGTAATCCGCAAGTTGTTATTGAAGGAGATAAGGACAATATTTACAAACTTTAGCCCAATCACATTGTATCTTATATAATAAAGGTGTGAAGTCTTCGATTGCGAAGGCTGTCGTGAGGTATAGTGGCGATGTGTCGTTAAATTTCGGCACATCGCTTATTATATATCTGTATATGTAATGAAATAGTGAAGTTTTAATGAAATATGTGAGTAAAATATAGGGTTTTGCTTACGATTTTTCAGTAAATTGGCTAAAATTAAATCGAATTTTAACTTTTTGTATATTTTTGCTTAAAAATGAGAAATGTATACTGTTAAAATATTTAACAGTGGCGTAATTTTTGTCTTATTGGTTAAATTGCTTAATGTAATTGATAATTAATGTAATACATTGAATGTGCGAATATCTCTAAGTATTTAGATAAGTAAAAATAGTTAAAAAGTTGTAAATGTAAATGTGTGCCAATGGCTGTTTAGACTAAAAGATGTATCTTTGCGCCTATGTTAAAATCCAAAAAAGTCTACTTTTGGGTTGTTTTGGGGCTTGACAGATATAGAAAAGAAAGAGAGTTAAAGTAATATATGTATAATTTTTATGTAAAACTATGAGAAAGCTGTTATTCTTATTAATTGCAGTTTGTACCATCGCTTTTGCGGCAGAAGCACGCACAGTGACTGGTAAAGTAGTTAGCGCGAGCGACAACGAACCTCTTGTGGGTGCAACCGTAATGCCTGTAGGTAAAGGCCAGGGAGTCGCTACCGACGTTAACGGTGGTTTTGTGCTTAATGTCGCTGACGATGTTAAGCAGATTAAGGTGTCTTATGTCGGATTTGTGACAAAGACAGCGAATGTAAGTAACAATATGCTTGTGGCATTGGAATCATCCGACCACACTCTTGATGACGTGGTTGTAGTGGGTTACGGTAGCCAAAAGCGCGAAGCTAAAACCGGTTCTATCACTACAGTGAAGGCTGAAGATATTGCAGACGTTCCTGCAACATCTATCGATAAGATGCTTTCAGGTAAGATGGCTGGTGTATCGATCACAACAAGTTCAGGTCAACCAGGTGCTTCAACAAGTATCCGTATTCGCGGTACATCTTCAATCAACTCATCAAATGCTCCTTTGTATGTGGTTGACGGTGTTCCTGTGATGAGTGGTGATTATTCAGACCTATCAAACACAAACAATGCTATTGCAACAATCAATCCAAACGACATTGACAATGTAACCGTGTTGAAGGACGCTGCAGCTGCATCAGTGTATGGTTCTCGTGCTGCAAATGGTGTAATCTTGATTACAACTAAGAGCGGTAAGGCTGGTAAGAATACATTCAATGTACGCGCACGTTATGGTGTGTCATCACTTGCAAACGATAATGACTTCGGCGTGATGACAGGTCAAGAACTTATTCAATTCCAACGTGATGCTATTATCAATGCCGGTAAGAACCCGGATGACCCAACCGGTGGTGTGAACTATTATCGTCCTTACGAACTACTTACACGTCCTCAAACTAACTGGATGGATGAGTTTACTCGTCTTGGAACAATGCAAGAATATGAGGTAGGTGCATCAGGTGGTTCAGCAAAGACTACATACTATAGCTCATTGCAATATCACCAAAATGAAGGTATCTACTACGGATTCGATTATAAGAAATTCGGTGGTCGTATCAACGTGGATCACGAACTTAGCAAGTACTTGAAGACAGGTGTACGTGTTAACTTGAACTACACTCAATCAAATGACGTTCCTACTCAAGACCTTTTCTATGCTAACCCTGCGTTTGCCGGTCTTATGATTCTTCCTTGGACTCCATTCCTTGATGAAAACGGAAACTTTAATTCAGATATCCCTGAAAATTCTGATAGCAACCCTCTTGCTACAGCAGCTTATGATGACCAATCTGAAAAGGTTTGGCACATTCAAGGTAATATGTATTTGGATTGGAATCCAATACGTCAATTGACTCTTCGCACAACTAATGCTGTCGAAGTACGTTGGACTGACGGACGTCGTTACTGGAGCCAAGAAGCTCACAACTATGCTGCTGGTTATCCTGTGCTTCAAACAACTAACACACACTACCGCACACTTACAACATCAAACACTGCTACATGGCAAGATGTTTATGCTGATGTTCATAACTTGCGCGTGTTGTTGGGTCAAGAAGCAACTCACGATTACGGACACCAATACTATATCTATTCACAAGGTTTGAATCCTGATATTCCAAATCACTCAACAGGTACTGCCGGTATGTGGGAAGCTGCTTACAGCGATGTAACATCTACACTTCTTTCATTCTTGGGTATTGTTGATTATAGCTACGATTCACGTTACTACTTGCAACTTTCAGGTCGTTACGACGGTAGCTCTAAGTTTGGTAAGAACAACCAATGGGGTTTCTTCTATGCACTTGGTGCTTCATGGAATGCTCATAACGAAGCATTTATGCAAGAATACAAGAGTTGGTTGAATATGGCTAAGCTACGTGTGAGCTATGGTGTGAATGGTAACGACGGTATCGGTTCTTACAAGCAATACGGTACTTATGCTCCATCAAGCTACAATGGTATCACAGGTATGCTTCCTTCTACTCCAGCTAACGATAACCTATCTTGGGAAAAGAATAATACATTCAACGTTGGTATCGACTTCGGTTTCTTGAACCGTATCACAGGTAGCATCGACTTCTATACTCGTAAGACAACTGATATGTTGTTGAGCAAGTCGCAATCTTACACATCAGGTTTCTCTTCAATTCTTGATAATGTAGGTTCTATGCGTAACACCGGTATCGAAGCTCAAGTAGATGTGAATGTTTTTGAAAATAAGGACTGGAGCTGGAATGTAGGTTTCAACTTGGCACACAACAAGACTAAGGTTCTTGACCTTGGTGACGTTGACAAGTTGACAAGTACATATTATCACATTGTAGAAGGTAAGAGCCTTTATACATTCTACCTTCGTGACTATTATGGAGTTAACCCACAAAATGGTGAAGCTCTATGGCGCACAGAAGAAGGTACTTTGACTAATAATGTATCGGATGCACGTCGTGTATATTGCGGTTCTCCAGAACCTAAGTTGACCGGTGGTATCAACACTACATTGAGCTATAAAGACTTTACATTGAGCGCAGTGGGTGAATTGAAGTATGGTAACAAGGTGCTTATCGCTGAAAACTCAATCTTCTGTGCCGATGGTGCTGAAATGAGTGTAAACCAAGCTAACAGCGCACTTGACTACTGGAAGAAACCTGGTGATACAGGCTGTAATCCTAAGCCAATCGCAAACAACTCTACAAGTTCAATGACTGCTAATTCAACTCGTTTCTTGGAAGACGGTAGCTATTTCCGTATCAAAGACGTAACACTATCTTACACATTGCCAAAGAATCTTATTAAGAAGGCGTCTTTGAACAATGTACGTGTATATGGTAGTGCACAAAACTTGTACACATTCCACGATGTTAAGTTCTGGGATCCAGAACGTGGTATCGATGGTATGGGATATGGTGTATATCCTGTAACTAAGACTTTCGCAGTGGGTGTTGAAGTAACATTTTAATTAAATTTATTAAAGCAGAATTAAAGATATGAAAAAGATATTATTAGGTTTCGCTGTTCTTGCTTCAATGTCGTTTGCATCTTGCGAAGGATTCCTTGAACAAGAACCAACCGGAAGCCAATCTGACGTATTGACTCTATCTGAGTACGACGGTTTGAATAGTGCTGCTGCTGCTCTTTGCGCATTGATGCAAAGTGATGGCTGGATGGACGGTCAGTTGACTATGGCTGCTGAAATGATGGTGGGTAATGCTCGCAATCCTCTTCAAGAAGCAGGTTCAGGACGTTATCGTGGTCTTACTACATGGAACTACCATAAGTCATCAACACTTGGTTTGTTCTCATACGGATATTATACTGTAGCATGTTGTAACAATATTCTTAACAACCTTGAAGGAAAAACTTCAAATGTTGTTACAGAACAAATGATTAATAACATTAAGGCTGAAGCATTGTTTATGCGTGCATTCTCAATGCATCAAATGGTGTGTGTGTATGCACAACCTTATTCATACGTTAAGGACCTTCCTGCTGACGATCCTAAGGCTCTTGGTATCCCTGTGGTAACTAAGACTGAATTCGGTTTCCCTGCTCGTAACACAGTTCAAGAAGTTTATGCTCAAATCGAAGCCGACCTTCTTGAAGCAGAAGCAATTATGGCCGACGATTATGTGCGTTCAGGCGCTCTTGATAAGGCTGCTACTATCCAAAAGACAACTATCCAAGCATTCCTTTCACGTGTTTACCTTCATATGGAAAATTGGCAAGGTGCTGCCGACTATGCTACTAAGGTAATCAACTGTGGTAAGTATGCTCTTGCTGACAAAGCTGAATACAAGAGTATGTTTGGTGCAACAGTTGCTCCTGAAGGTGGTGAAATCATCTTTGAAGTGTTTGGTTCTAACCAAAATGGTTATTGGGATAACTCAGGATGGTCGCACTTGAGCTATGTAACCAACTTTGGTGAAGACGGATCGGCTGACGTGTGTGCAACACAAGACCTTATCGACTTGTATGAAGAAGGTGACGTGCGTCTTGAAATGTATGCAGAAAACAAGGGTGAATTCTATACAAAGAAATATCCCGGTAAGGAAGGTGCATCAGTACCTCGTTTTAACAATATTTGCTTGATTCGTCTTTCAGAATTGTATTTGACACGTGCTGAAGCTCTTGTAAATGGCGCTAAGATTGCCGGTGTGTCGGCTGATATGGATATGGCAACTATCGCTAATAAGCGAGGTGTGGAAGCTCCAGCAGCAACTCTTGCTAATATATTTGATGAACGTCGTCGTGAGCTTGCATTTGAAGGTCATGGTTTCTTTGATTTCCACCGTTCACAAAAGAGCGTGGTTCGTAAAGATTTCCACGAAGACAAGAATCAAAATGTAGCATTCCCAAGCTATCAATGGGCATTGCCAATTCCTTTGCACGAAATGGATGTAAATCCTAATATGAAACAAAACGAAGGATATTAATCAATTAATCGAGAATTAAGAAAATGAAAAAGTTTAATTATATACTTGGTGCATTGGTTGCAGGTGCGATGACTTTTACATCTTGTAATCTTAATAACTCACCAAAATTTAACGATGCCGATGCATTTGTAGCATTCACAAAGACTGCTATTAGCGTTGACGAGACAGCAGGTTCTGCTGAAGTCCCTGTGTTGTTGACTTCTATTGAAGGATATTATGGTACAATTGCCATTTCAGTGGATCCATCTTCGACTGCAAAGGAAGGTTTGCATTACAAGATTAAAGAAGGTGCGTCAATGAGCTTTACTCCTGAGAAAAAATCAAATGTATTGAAGATTGAAATTATCGACAATGCTGAATTTACTGGTGACGTTAAGCTTGTTTTGAATATCGGTACAGTTATTGGTACATTTAATAAGGGTAAGAATACACAATGTACTATTACAATTGTTGACGATGAACACCCATTAGGTTACTTGTTGGGCGACTATAAGCTTCAATCTGAATCTAACTTTGGTGGTGCAGTTGAAGATATTGTTACACTTTACAAGGACGAAAATGACATCAATACAGTTTGGATTGGCAATATGGTACCTGGTGCTACAAGCGAAAAGGTTTATGGTATAGTGAACGAAGATAAGACAATTATCAGCATTCCGGTAGACCAAACTATTGCTAAATCAAGCACATATCCAACTATCCTATTGCATGGTTTCTATGGCGAAGATGGTACAGCTATCCCTACAGGTGGCACTATCGATGCTGAAATCATCGAAGAAGACGGTCAAATCTACATCGTAATTCGCGATTTCTACGGTTCACACGTATTTGACGCAAATGGTGCAGAACTTGGTTGGTTCGAATTGTTGTTGGGATCTGTATGGACAAAACAGTAATTAACTATTAATTGGATTTAAATTATGAAGAAGATTTTATATAGCTTAATGGCAGTTGCCGGCCTGATGACAACAAGTTGCATCAGCTTCGATGATCCTGTTACAGAGAATTATGGTGTTGGTCCAACAGCAACCATAACAGTAACAGAAGCTACAGACTCTGCTTTCACATTCACAGTGAATCCAGGTGAAAATGCCCTTTACTATTCAATCTTGGTTGACCAATCGGCTGACACTGCTGCAGTAGACGCTGAAAGCCTATTGAAGGGTACTTACTCAAGCGTATTTAACGTAGTGAAAAATACAAACGACTCTAAGACTTTCACATACAATATGCGTAAGGCTGATGGTACTCCTATCTGTCAACCTGGCAAAACTTACCAAGTATATGCTGTGGCTGCAAATGATAAGGGTATCATAGGTGAAATTGTTGTTAAGACAGTTTCTACTACAGACCAAATTGCACCAAAACCATTGCAATATGAATATGATACTGAAGAAAAGACAATGCTTGTTCTTTTCTCAGAAGAAATTGCTCGTGGAGAAGGTGCTGTTAAGGCAGTTTCTTACAAGTATCAAGACTTGGTTAAGGGTAACATTGTTAGTGAACCAGTAGAAGAAGTAGAAGTATTGGTTGATGGTGATATTATCGCTATTACAGCTAACACTTACCCAGGTGCTTATGTAGCATTCAGTTGGGAAGCAGGTGCATTTGTTGATGCAGCCGGTCACCCTTGTACTGCTTTGAACAGTGGTTTCAATCCTAACACTGGTAAGTTTGTAGGTCTTGTAGGTGAAAATGAAGTTGAAGCATTCGAAGTTGCTGAAGAAAACTTAACAGTAAGCCCAGAACTTGGTACAATTATTGAAGATGCTGAAACATTCTTCGGTACATTGTCTTTTGGTCAAGACATCTTTGCTGCAGAAGAAACTAAGGGTGCTGTGTCAATGACATATACAAATGCAAATACTCAAACAATAATCAACCTTACTTATGGTACTCATTGGGATGTTGATGGTGATTCATTCATCTTCGTTCTTCCACAAGCTCCACAAGGTGGCGATAAGATTTCTTTGAAGATTGCTGAAGGTGCATTCACAGATGCATACGGAAATCCAAATGCTGCTATAGAGCTTGAAAATGCTTGGACTATGGGTACTGGTGTTCCTGTAACAGAAGAAACATTTACTGGTGTATTCACAGCAGTAGGTGTGAGTGAATATGACAATGCACCAGTTGATCTTGGTCAAAACGTGATTATTACACGTATGCCAGAATTTGATACTCAATTTGGTATTCCAGCCGGCGGTTGTTGTGTAGCTTTACAAAATTTGATCCTTGATGGTTCTGTACTTGTTGGCTATTATGACTTGGCTACAGCTAAGTTGTATTTGGGCGCATTCTTTGAAGTTGGTACAGTTCAAATGAAAGATGGTACTCAATATGGCTCAATCACTTACTCTAAGAGCGGTAATGACTGGATTGAGTTTGAAGTAACTAAGGATCAAACTTTGGTTGCTACTGACTTGGCGTGGGTTGCTACTGACCTTGAATATACTTCAGCAGTAGGTTTCCTAGATAAGTTCTCTACAACAACTCTTACAAGAATCGGTGCAGAAACAGCTTCTGCTAAGGTTAAGAGCTTTGGTGCAAAGAATGTAGGCGTTAAGGCTGTAAAGGATATGAAAAGAATTAGCAAGTAATTTTATTCATAAGTAATAGTGTCGGGCTGTTCTCATGTGAGAATAGCCCGGTTTTTTTATTGTTTTAGTGAAAAGAATTGAAAAAAGTTATGATTTGTTTTATAATTGAAACTCTTTCTTTATATTTGTAACCTAATTACTAATAAATGCTTAAAAAATGAAGAAAATTACTTTATCTATATTAGGATTGTTGCTATGTGCAACAGGTTTTGCAAAAGACGTATCGCCGAGTGAGGCTTCAAAGGCGGCTATGCGTCTCATGGCAGAGAAGAATGTGAGTGTAAGCAGTGTGGAATCGGTTACACCGGTGTATTTCCATGGTGAAAAAACTTATTATGTTGTGAATTTTGCTCCACAAGGTTGGGTGTTGGTGAATTCTGACGATGTGGTGGCTCCAATTATGGGGTATTCTGAAAACGGCTCATTCTCGGCAACTGAAATGCCTGATAATATGCGTGGTTGGCTTGGTCTTAATGCAGAACAAGTTATTGAATACAGAAATGTGGTTAAAACTCGCAATGCCGATTGGGATAAGAGTGAAATCAAACTTAAGTCTGCTAAACCAAAGGCAGCGAGCGATAAGGTTTCTCCGATAATCAAGGTAAATTGGGATCAAGGAAATCCTTACAATAAGTATTGTCCAAGCAATGCTTCCGGTCGTGCCGTAGTGGGTTGTGTGGCTGTGGCAATGGCTCAAGCAATGTCAGTACCTCAATATCCTGAGCGTCCTGTGAATAGCATTAGCTTTAATTCAGGCAACTCTTATGGTAATATTTCGATTGATTTCACTAAGGAGCCTGCTTATAATTGGGCAAATATCCTTAGCGGTGCAAATAGCAAAGATGATGTAGCACGTCTTTTGTGGCATTGTGGTATGGCAACTGAAATGAATTATGGTCCTGGTGGTTCTGGTACTTATACTACAAAGGTACCAGCCGCATTGAAGAAATACTTTGACTATCCAAAGTCGGTGACATATATCTCACGTGATAATTATAGTGATAAAGATTGGAATGCAATCATTCTTGACGAACTTAAGGCAGGTCGACCTATAATCTATCATGGTTATCCTGATGATGGAACTGCAGGTCACTGTTTTAACCTTGATGGTTATGACGGAGCATTTTACCACGTGAATTGGGGCTGGGGAGGCGTTGGTAATGGTAACTTCTCTCTAGATAAGCTTGCCGCACAGGTTGTTCCCGGTGGTCCAACTATGAGTTTTACAATGGGTCATGGTATGGTTACAGGCGTTCGCGCTCCAAGCAGTGCTCCTACAAGCATATCTCTTTCTAATACTGTTGTAGCAGAAAAACAACCTGCAGGAACAGTGGTAGGTGCTGTGAGTGTGGAATGTGATTATGATAATGTTACCTATACATTTAAGGTGCAAGGTCCAAAGGGATTGTTTGGCTATACAGAGGCTCCATTTGAAGTGAAAGATGGAAATCTTGTGACTACAAAGCCAATCAATGCTATGGATTATGAAGATATCGTAACAGGTACAAGCATGTGCAATATCACAATCACAGCAACAAATACAAAGAATGAATCGGTGAGCCGTCAGTTCAATATCTCTATCAAAGCTGCAAGTGCTATCACTGATGTGACTATTGATGAAAATGCTCCTGTGGAATATTATAATCTTCAAGGTGTAAAGGTGGAAAATCCGACTCAAGGTTTGTATATCAAGAAACAAGGAACAAAAACCTCGAAGGTTATTCTTTAATTAGAGATAAATAAAGGTTGAACTTAATAAAAGGCTATTGTTATGAGAAAACAAGTAACATTGATGATCATGTTGGTGGTGGCATTGACAATGAATGCGTTCACTCCAAACACAAAGTGGCCTTATCTTTTGGAAAATTTCCAAGAAGGCACGCTTTATCGAGGTAAGGATTATAGTATAGCCCAATTCAATATACATTTAATGGGCAATAAGTTGCATTATGTGAATCCTAAGGACGACAAAATATGTGAATCTCGTCAGAATGATATGGATAGTGTGGTAATCGGAGGAAAGAAATTTGTGCTTGCCGATGGTGAATTGATGCAAGTGGTGGGCAGTAACGGACAAAATATGGTGCTGTTGTGTGAGTATGCCGATTTTAGCGGTATGAATCAAGCAAAAGGTGCATATGGGTCAAGTACAAACAGCTCGGCTACTCGCCAACTTACTTCGATAGACCTTGCCGGAATGAATAATCCTAAGCATGGGTTGCTACTGCAAGAAAAGAATGACGGTAGTGAATTGTATATGTGCAAGAAATACTTTTTGAAATTGGGAAATAAGGTGATAGAGGCCGGTAAAAAGGATGTGGAGAAGATACTTGCCGACGGTCAAAAAGACGCTTGGAAACAATTTTTGAAAAAGAATAAGATTAAGTGGAAAAATCCGGAAAGCCTTGTGCTTGTACTTGATTTTTTGAAGAACTGAAAGAGAAGTGATTAAGGTGTTATTTTATATAGGTGTGGCGATGGCTCTTGTTGCTTGTGGTGACAAAGGTAGTCGCCACACTGATTTTATCAATGAATGCGATAGCTATGGTGTGGTGGTGAAACGCATTGGAGTTGGCAAGAGTGTCTATCTTATGTTTAGTGCCGATTCGTTGTTTGAGGGTGCTGATACGATTTTAAATGTGCTTGATAAGCATAAGTTAAAAGGTTCTTTCTTTTTTACAGGCAACTGCTTACGAATGCCAGAACATCGTGATGTGATAAAGCGTGTTATTTCGGGCGGGCATTATGTCGGTGGTCATTCAGATAAACACATTCTTTATGCCGATTGGGATAGAATGCGCACAAGTCTTGTGAGTGATGATAGTTTGAAGCAAGATTTGACTGCAAATTATGCTGAATTGGCTAAAATAGGTATAAAAAAGAGCGATGCGCCATATTTCTTACCCCCATATGAGTGGTATAATGCACAAAATGTGATTGCAATAAGAGAGTGGGGAGTTGTACCGGTGAATTTTACTCCAGGTACAGTGACGTTTGATGATTATACCACTCCCGATATGGCAAATTACAAATCTTCTCAAGAACTGATAGATGCGTTGATGAACTATGAGCAAACCCGCACTCTTGATGGTCGTATAATCCTAATCCACCCGGGTACATCGCCTAAACGCACCGATAAGCTATATTATCGATTAGAAGAAATAATAAACGCATTGAAGTCTAAAGGTTATCAGTTTGATAAGCTAAAGTAGTAAAGGTCATCGTTATCGCTCGATGTTGCGGTTAATAATAATCCATTTATACTTATCAGGAGTGTAAATAAATTGCGTAGATGTTATTAAACATATAAAAACATTTGGTTATATATATATATCTATATATATTCGCTCAATTTTTAACACTTAACACATATATTATTATGAAAAAATTGTGGATTACTCTTACCCTTAGCCTAATGGTTTTAGGTGGAATTGCTTTGTGTTTTCAAAGTAATACAGATTTAGCTACTTCGGTAGGCGCTCAAGATGAAATTGCAATGTCGGCACAAGCACAAGATGTTTGTTATCGTTGTAAAGGTAAAGGAAAATGTACTACTTGTTCAGGCAAAGGATATATAGTTGGGTATGTAAAAAGAAAATGTTCTGATTGTAGAGGAACCGGCGTGTGTCAACGATGTAAGGGATCAGGCAAAGACCCTGTATGGAAGAAGTCAAATAGATAATTTTGATAAATTCCTGTCTTTTACGCATAGAGAATGTTACTGCACCATAGCGGTGGGGTAACATTGTTTTTTTTATGGTAATAAAAAAACAATCTCATTATGGCACGAGTGTGGCACAATGAGATTATAGAAGTTCCTTTGTAAGGTTTCTATCTTACAATAATTTTTGAAGTTCTTTTATTGCCGAGTGGAGAGTTTGGTCGGCTGTGCAGGGGGCTATTGTGGCATATCCTTGTTCGAGTAATGCGACATCGTTAAGAGGATTAGTAGGGTCTTCTGCAACGTATGAACCGGTAGTCCAATAATAAGGTTTGCCAAACGGGTCGATACGTTTTTCGTACTCGTGCATCCAGCGTCCGCGAGCATTGATAGCAGGTTTCAGACCAATAATCTTTTCGCAAGCAGGAATGTTGAGGTTGAAGCAAGTGCCTTTGTCGAATGTGTGATTCATAAGAAGCTCAATACCTTGGCGAATAATAGGTTCGCATGCTGAAAGATTGAGACTATGGTCGTGAGAACCATAAGAAAATCCCATACTTGGAATGCCATAGAAACTTCCTTCAAACACTACACCCATAGTTCCCGAGTAGGTAACACAATTCCCTGAATTATAGCCATGGTTCATTCCCGAAAAAATAAAATCAGGCAAACGAGGTACGAGCTCATTAAGTGCAAGTTTGATGCAGTCGACAGGTGTGCCGTTTACGGCATATATTGTTAGCCCTTCTTCTTGAGATACAAGTCGAGCCCGTATAGGTTGTTCCATAGTGATTGCCGATGATTTTCCTGATTGAGGCGTTTCGGGTGCAGCTACAAATACATCCCCATAGCTTCTTGCAATCTCAGTGAGAAATTTAATTCCCGGAGCGTTGTAGCTATCGTCGTTACTGATGAATATAAGAGGTCGGTTATTGTTCATATTGGTACGGTTTTAGAAAGTTTTTCTACCTTTTAGGTAGTAGTCAATTATTATATTGCAATCGCTTCCGGGCAACACGCCGATAAGGTTCTTGCTTGGGAATGTGGTGTATTCTTTTCTCATTTTCTTGAAGTCGGAATGAGCGTTCAATACAGCCTTCGCATTCTTGAAATCAAATTTAGCGACAAACATAAAGAAAGCCAATGTGTCGTAAAGGCGACGAATGAAAAGCAAGCGTTTACCTTCCTTCGATGGCATATTTTTGTGCAGTAGCAGTAAGTTATTGCGGAAGTTGAGGTATGTCTTACGAGGGTTGGATGCGGGTAAACTGCCTCCACCGAGATGATAGACTGTACCACTTGTTACAGCCTTGATTTTGTGTCCGGCGAGATGTATTCTCCAACAAAGATCGATTTCTTCCATGTGGGCGAAGAACTTGGCGTCAAGACCACCGACAGCAATATATGTGTCGGTGCGGACAAAAAGTGCCGCGCCTGTTGCCCACATAATATCGATAGGTGCAGTGTCGTACTGGTGGTTGTCGGTCTCAACCGAGCCGAATATGCGTCCACGACAATAAGGATAGCCAAGACAGTCGATGAAACCGCCGGCAGCTCCTGCATATTCAAATTTGTCGGGTTCGTTATAAGATAATATCTTAGGTTGGCAAGCTGCCACGTCGGGTTGCGTCTCGCATAGTTCGTATAGAGGTTCGAGCCACCCTTTGGCACACTTAACATCGCTATTGAGCAGAACGGTGTATTTATATTGCGCGCAAGTTTTGATAGCTCGGTTGTAGCCTTCGGCAAAGCCGTAGTTTTGGTCGAAAACGAGTGTCTTTACGTGGGGAAATTCGTTTTTCAGTACCTCAAGCGAGTCGTCGGTACTACCATTGTCGGCAACAATGACATCGGCAAGTTGTGCATTGGTGTGTTCGCACACCGATGGCAGAAACTCCTTCAATAGTTTAGCTCCGTTCCAATTAAGGATAATTACAGCTACAGGCTTATTCATCTGTGTTAAGATTTTTAGGTGTTACAGGGCGTTTCCAACGTTTGTGAGTCCAAAGCCATTCGGCAGGACTTTCTTTAATCACGTTTTCGAGCATTTGTGCATAAGTGTTGGTGATTTTGAATTGCGGCTCCTCTTTTGGAGTGCGCGATATTACACGAATGGTGCAGTCGTAATAGCCACGTCGCACTTTACGTACGTCAAAATAGAGTACGTCCATATCCATCTTTTTTGCCATTATTTCAGGACCTGTGATGAAGGCGGTGTAGTGGTTGAGAAATGTGATTACATCATCGATGTCGTTGGCGTGAGGGTGTTGGTCGGAAATGAATCCTGTGATAGTGATTTTACCCTTGCTCTTGGCTGCAAGCAGTTCGCGAAGCACGCGACTCATAGGGTAGGAATAAGACTTGAATCGGCTGCGCAGATTTAGGAGAAATTCGTCCCACCACGCGTTTTCAAGGGGGTGGTACACTTGTCCGAACTGCATCACGCTTGTGTCATACTTTGACCACATTGTGATTGCCGAAAGCCATTCCCAATTGCAGTAGTGAGAAGCATACATAGCCACCGATCGCCCTTGTTCGATACTTTTGTCCACTTCGTCTACGTTGTGAAATACGATTCGACGTCGCATCTCATCGTCGGAAACGTGAAGCAACTTGATGGTTTCGATAAATGTGTCGGCAAGGTGCTTGTAGAAGTCCTTCATTATCTGTTTGCGCTCGCTTTCACTTTTTTCGGGGAAACATTCGTTAAGGTTTTGGATAACTACTTTTTTGCGGTAGCGCACCACGTAGAACATTAACAAGAACAGTAGGTCGGAGATGCGGTAAAGCACCCAGAATGGTAAGAGCGCAATACAATGAAATAGTAACGCAAGAGGAGCGTAAAGTATTTTGTCTTTTAGTTTAACTTTTGCCATAAGTCAAAGAAGATTTAATATTTGTCGGGTTCGGATATAACTTCGCAATTAACCGAACAGTCATTATTCATTTCAATTAGCTTCACAAGAGCAATCTTGTTGATGTACTCCGGTTGATAGGGAGCATATACCTTAATATAGTTGTCGGTGAATCCGTGCATAGGTTGTCCTTTCTGAGGCTGCTCAAAAAGTACCGGTCGCACAGTGCCGATAAATTGCTTTGTGAATGTTTTTAATTTGTCTTCCGATATGTTAATCATTATTCCGGCGCGTACGCTCTTGGTGCGTTGGTCAACCACACCATCGAGTGTGAGGGCAAGAGTACCCGGGCGTTCGGAATAAGGGAATACGTGTAGTCGTGAAATGGGCAGACCACTCACAAAATCGCGTGATATGGCAAATTGCTCGTCGTTCTCTCCACGAGCACCCACGATGAGGTCGACCCCGATGAACGCATCGGGAATGAGTTCCTTGATTTTGTGTACTTTATCGGCAAATAGAGCCGAATTGTAGTGACGGCGCATTAATTTGAGGATAGAGTCGCTTCCCGACTGAAGAGGAATATGGAAATGTGGCATAAAAGCTCGTGAATGTGCCACAAAATCGATGATTTCATCGGTGAGTAAGTCGGGTTCTAACGAAGAAATACGATAGCGATTTATACCTTCGATTGAATCGAGTTGTCGGAATAAGTCGATGATGCGTTCGCCTGTATTTTTTCCGAAATCTCCTATGTTGACACCGGTGATAACTATTTCGCGTCCGCCCTCGTTAGCTACTTCTTTAGCTTGAGCTACAAGGCTTTCGATGGTTCCACTGCGGCTGCGTCCTCGAGCCTTTGGTATGGTGCAGTAGCTGCAGTAGTAGTCGCATCCGTCTTGCACCTTGAGGAAATATCGTGTGCGGTCGCCGCGAGAGCACGACGGACTGAATCGACGGATATCTTTTGTAGGAGTGATTTCGATAGTGGGTTTATGATCTTCAATCCATTTGTCGATGTATTGTGCCACATCAAGTTTTTGCTCGCTTCCGAGTACGATGTCGACACCGTCCATTTGAGCAATGTCGTTGCCTTTAAGTTGGGCATAGCATCCGGTAACTATCATTAACGCATCGGGGTATTTCTTGACGAGTCGGCGAATGAGTTGGCGGCATTTCTTGTCGGCTTCTTCGGTTACACTACACGTATTTACTACGCAGATGTGGGGAGTTTCGCCCAAGTGAGCGCGTCTAATTCCTTTCTGGGCAAGTATTTTCCCGATTGTAGATGTTTCAGCAAAATTAAGTTTACATCCAAGAGTGTGGAATTGTGCTGTATAATTATTGAAAATCGAGTTGTCAATCATAATTATCAATGTAGATTAATGCAAAGTTACGAAAAACTTGTGTAATTGGTATATGTTGCAGAAAAATCACATATTAAAGAATGGTGAATGTGCTTTTTTTGCGCAAAAAGTGCTAAAATGTGTCGTTTTTTTTTGATGTAGAGCCGATAGTTAGTATCTTTGCAAATATAAAGTGCGCAAAAAGCACAAAAAAGATGATATTATGATAAGTGAGAATATAATTAAGATCTATGAGAATAGCTTTCGTGAAAACTGGAATTTACCGGCATTGACCGACTATTCTGAAAAAAGGACAATGACATATGGTGATTTTGCAGAAAAAATAGCAATGCTTCACGAATTTTATAACCGTTGTGGTGTTAAGAGAGGTGAAAAAATTGCATTGATAGGCAAAAACACAAGTAATTGGATCACAGTATTTATTGGAACAATCACTTATGGCGCAGTAGTTGTTCCAATTCTGCAAGAATTCAATCCTAATGACGTTCAGCATATTGTGAATCACTCGGGTGCAGTGATGATGTTCAGTTCAAACAGCATTTGGGAAAATCTTGACGCATCGTCATTGCGTAATGTGCGAGCTGTGATAGGTCTTGATAAGAATGAGTTGTTGGCTCAACGTACAGGCGAAACAATAGGAAACGAACTGACTTCTTTACAAAAGAATTTCTTTGCGAGATACAAGTCGGGCTTTAATCGTAGTGATGTGAAATATGCTAACGTAAGCAATAGTGAATTGATGATTCTTAACTACACATCGGGGACTACAGGATTCAGCAAGGGCGTGATGATTACAGGTAACAATATCGCAGGTAATGTGGTGTTTGGAATCCGTCAAAATTTGCATTTTAAAGGTTCTAAATGTTTGTCGTTTTTACCTCTTGCTCATGCTTATGGTTGTGCTTTCGATCTTCTTACTCCATTGGCAGTGGGAACTCATATCACCTTGTTAGGTAAGATACCATCTCCAAAGATTATGCTAAAAGCCTTGGCTGAGGTGAAGCCAAATCTTATTATCTGTGTGCCATTGATTCTTGAAAAGATATATCGAAAGCAGATTGTGCCTAAGATTAGTAAAGGTTTGGCTCGATGGGTGCTTGCTATACCACTTCTTGATCGTACTATTCATAGTAAGATTCGCCAAACACTGATAGATGCGTTTGGAGGAAATTTTGAACAGGTAATTGTGGGTGGAGCTCCATTGAATAAGGAAGTTGAAGAGTTCTTATATAAGATAAAATTCCCATTTACCGTAGGTTATGGTATGACAGAGTGTGCCCCTCTTGTGAGCTATACGCATTGGAGCGAGTTTAAATTGCATTCGGCAGGAAAAGTGCTTCCCGGTATAATGGAAGCAAAGGTGTTGTCGAGCGACCCTAAAAATATACCGGGTGAAATATATGTCCGCGGTGAAAATGTAATGAAGGGTTATTATAATAATACCGAAGCTACCGATCGTGTGTTGTATGATGATGGCTGGTTGAATACCGGTGATATGGGTACAATGGACGAAGATGGAACAATCTATATCAAAGGACGTTCGAAGACAATGATCCTTACAGCAAACGGACAGAATGTATATCCTGAGGAAATAGAGTCGAAATTGAATAATATGCCTTATGTGATGGAGAGTCTTATCGTGGAACGCGAAGGTAAAATTGTGGCGCTTGTGTATCCTGATTACGAAAAAATGGACGCTGAGGGTATGACTCGTGAAAAGATGCCTGAAGTAATGGAAGAGGTGCGTAAGGAATTGAATAAATTGCTTGCGCCATACGAACAAGTATATAAGATCCAGCTGTTTGCAAATGAGTTTGAGAAAACGCCTAAGCGTAGTATTAAGCGTTTCTTATATACAAATTAATATTTATTGTTAAGTTTAATGGTGTTAAGGATAATCATAGATTTATAAATATAAATTGTGGTTATCCTTAATTTTCCTTTGTATAAGATAGATGTATAAAAAAGATTTTTTGCATATTTTTTGAAAAAATGAGGAAAAAGACATAGCGTAGATAAAAAAAACGAAAAAAAGTTCTCCTATCTGAAAAAAATGTTATAAATTTGCAAAGATTTTTGAAGCTAAAAAATATTGTTTTATTATTAAATTTAGAAAAGATGAAAAAGTTAGTTCTACTACTTGCTGTTGTATTTAGCGTATCATTGTTCTCTTGTGGTGGTGCAAAGACTGAAGCTGCTGCTGAAGTTGCTGAAGTTGTTGACACAACTGCTGTTGATACTTGCTGCGCTGATACTTGCTGTGCTGATACAGTTGTTGCTGATTCAGTTAAGTAATCTTAGCAAGATTAAAAGGTTTGAAGCTGTTTCTCTCGACGAGAGTTACAGCTTTTTTTTGTGCCTTTGCGTTAAATTGGTTATCTTTGTTGAGTTATGAAATATTTTATGATAGCAGGAGAAGCATCGGGCGATATACACGCTTCTCAATTAATAAAAGCGTTGCAGAAAAAAGATGCAAGTGCAGAATTTCGTTTCTTTGGAGGTGACTTTATGGAGCAGGCAGGTGGTGTAGCTCCTGAGGTGCATTATAGGGATATGGCTTTTATGGGCTTTATAGAGGTGATAAAGCACCTAAAGTCCATAATGGGTTTTATGAAAAAAGCACGTCAAATAGTAACTGATTGGCGTCCTGATGCAGTAATACTAGTAGATTATCCGTCGTTCAACCTTAAAATTGCCAAATATGCTCATTCGCTAAATATTCCGGTGTTTTACTATATTTCGCCGAAAGTGTGGGCGTGGAAAGAGTATCGCGTTAAGGAAATAAAGAAATATGTTACCGAGTTGTACTCCATTCTGCCATTTGAAATCGATTTTTTTGCTCGTCATAATTACAATGTTGAGTATGTCGGTAATCCTACAGTGAATGAGATAGCTGAAGTTCAAGCGGAGTTTCGCTCAAAAGACGTTTTTTACAAAGATAATGGCATTAGTGAAGATAAAGAAATAGTGGCTCTATTACCCGGCTCGCGAAAGAAGGAGATTAGAGATAACTTGAGAGAGATGCTTGATGCTGTATTGAGATTCCCTGAGTGTGTTCCTGTGGTAGGTGGCGCACCTGGATTGTCATCGCAGTTTTATGATGAAGTGTTTGATGCTCTTGGATATTCCGACAATAGGCCTAAGGTGCTGTTTGGTAAGTCGTTTGAACTTGTGAAGCACGCTAAAGTTGCACTTGTGACGAGTGGAACGGCAACACTTGAAACTGCAATATTGCAAACTCCGCAGGTAGTGTGTTATCGAATGGGTGGCAGTAAGTTGCTATATAATATCTATTCTCATATCCTTAAGGTGAAATATGTGTCGCTACCGAATCTTATTGCTGATGCACCTGTGGTGAAAGAACTCTTGTTACATTTTTGTAATGCCGAAAATATTGCTGCCGAATTGATGTTGTTGCTTGATACTGATAGTGAACGTTATAAGGCTATGCAAGCCGGATACAAAGAGATTGCCCGCCGATTGACCGATGCTCAGAGTGCTGATGTGGCTGCCGAAAGACTTTGGAATAAATTAAATATAACTAGATAATTGTGATATAATGGAAAGATATAAGATTCTCTTTGTGTGTCTTGGAAATATATGTCGTTCGCCTGCTGCTCAGGGTGTTATGCAACGTATGATTGATGAACGTGGATTGACCGACCGTTTTTATTTGGATTCTGCCGGTACGTATGGCGGACACGCAGGCGAACTGCCTGACAGACGAATGAGAGTACATGCACAACAACGTGGCTACACACTTACGCATCGTAGCCGACGAGTGACAGGGCAAGATTTTGAGGATTTTGACCTAATAGTGGCTATGGATGCATCAAATAGGTATAATCTTGAAAATATGGCGGCAACGGTTGACGAAACCCAAAAGATTGTGATGATGGGTGATTACATACGTCATTATCAACATTATGATCATATTCCTGATCCATATTATGAGGGAGCCGAAGGATTTGAACTTGTGTTGAATCTTCTTGAAGATGCTTGTGAAGAGTTGCTTTCGCAATTAGTATAAGTAGAACGGCTACCGAAGCGGTGCCGTTTTTGTTATAAAAATGAAAAGGAGCGACTCACACGAGCAGCTCCCTCTCTGAATCAACTTAATTTATAGCCCTACAAATAGTATGAAAAGATTTATTATTTACGTTCCAATTAAATTTCGTTGGTAAAATTAGTGTTTTTTATTGTAAAAATAATATACAAGCAGATTGTTTTAAGAATATTTAACATCATAATAAGTGTGATATTTCTCTGCCTTGTTTACGTTATTTAACAGAAGATAGAATAGAATGCTCTA
This sequence comes from Bacteroidales bacterium, assembly GCA_015061055.1. Classification (GTDB taxonomy): domain Bacteria; phylum Bacteroidota; class Bacteroidia; order Bacteroidales; family Muribaculaceae; genus RGIG4576. The sequence goes on along the minus strand of SUXH01000002.1, from coordinate 141,708 downwards.
AAAACTTAGATTGTGGAATTAAAAGGATGGAGTGTAGGGTAGAATTGTTAAATTTGCAGAGATTTTCAATGTGATTTATATATGGATAGCAATAGAGAGGAATTGGAATACTTGATGGGTCGTAGAATCATTGTGCTTGATGGTGGAATGGGTACTATGATTCAGTTGGCAGGATTATGTGAGTCTGACTTCAGGGGAGAGTGTTATGCCAACTCCAAATGTGAGATGAAGGGCTGTAACGATGTGCTTGTGCTGACTCGTCCTGATGTGGTTGCCGATATACATCGACAATATATCGATGCAGGTGCCGATATTATTGAAACCGATTCTTTCAATGCTAATGCTATCTCATTGAGCGATTATGAAATAGAACAAGATGCATATGAAATAAATATAGAAGCGGCAAGATTGGCAAAACGAGTTGCATCGGAATACGAACAAAAAAAATGGGTAGCAGGAAGTGTGGGACCCACTAATAAAAGTCTGTCAATGTCGCCTTCGGTAGATGATCCTTCGGCTCGAAGCCTCGGTTGGGATGAGCTTGTAGATGCTTATGTTCTACAGATGCGAGGCTTGATTGATGGCGGAGTAGATGTGTTGCTTATAGAAACGATATTTGATACACTTAATGCTAAAGCTGCATTGTGGGCTGCCGATGAAGCAATGAGAGTGTGTGGTCGTAGAGTTCCGATAATGCTTTCGGTAACACTTACCGAGAGTGGTAGAATATTGAGCGGTCAAACTATTGAGGCTTTCTTGGCAAGTGTGAGCCATTGCGATGTTATGAGTGTAGGACTTAATTGTGGTTTCGGAGCAGAGGGTATGGTAAAGTGGCTTGAAGGTATGTCGGCTATAGCAAGGTGTGCAGTGAGTGTGTATCCTAATGCAGGTTTGCCAAACGAGATGGGAGAATATGATGAAACACCTGCTACAATGGCCAAGAACGTGCTTCCGATGCTTGAAAAAGGTATGGTGAATATCATAGGAGGATGTTGTGGCACAACACCTGAGCATATTAAGGCTGTTGCCGATGTGGCGAGGAAGTATAATCCACGCAAAATTCCTGAACAAAAGACAGTGATGCAGTTGTCAGGGCTTGAGGTGACAGAGGTAACTCCCGAACGAATGTTTGTAAATGTAGGAGAACGTTGTAACGTGGCAGGAAGTAGAAAGTTCCTGCGTCTTATCAACGAGAAAAGTTATGATGAGGCGTTGATGATTGCCTGCAAGCAAGTGGAGAGCGGCGCTCAGATTGTTGATGTGAATATGGACGATGCCATGCTCGATGCCGAATATGAGATGTCGCATTTTTTACGACTTATGGCATCGGAACCTGAGGTGGCACGAGTGCCTGTGATGATCGATTCTTCGAAATGGAATGTGATAAAGGCGGGTCTAAAGAACTTACAAGGTAAGGGTATTGTAAATTCCATAAGTTTGAAAGATGGAGAGGAAAAGTTTAAGGAAAAGGCTGAGTACATAAAGCGAATGGGCGCAGCAGTGGTAGTGATGGCGTTTGATGAGTATGGGCAAGCCGACACTTATGACCGAAAAATTGAGATATGTGGCAGAGCATACGATATTCTTGTTAAAGAAGTGGGTTTTAATCCCTACGATATAATATTCGATCCTAATATACTTTCAGTTGCAACAGGTATTGAAGAACATAACAACTATGCATTAGATTTTATTCGTGCAGTAGAATGGATAAAAACTAATTTGCCCGGTGCTAAAGTGAGTGGAGGAGTGAGCAATCTGTCGTTTTCATTTCGTGGAAATAATGCTGTGCGCGAAGCTATGCACTCTGTTTTCTTGTATCATGCTATAGCAAAAGGACTGGATATGGCAATAGTGAATGCCGGTGCAATAATTCCATATAATGAAATAGATGACGAATTACGTATTGCTATTGAGGATGTGATTTTTAATAGGGATGTTGATGCTGCCGACAGGCTGATTTCCATTGCCGAAAAAATAAAAAGACTTGCCGAAACAAATGATAAATCGATAGATGTGTCTGCCAACGCAGATATGACGTCATCGGAATATTTGAAAAGCCTTATTGTGCGAGGTCGTACCGAGATGCTTGAAGACACGCTTGAATGTGTGCATTGCGAACTCGGTTCGGCTCTTGCCGTTATCGATGGTCCGCTTATGGCGGGAATGAATGAAGTGGGTCGATTGTTTGGCGAAGGAAAAATGTTTTTACCACAAGTGGTAAAGAGTGCTCGTACGATGAAACAAGCTGTATCTTGGCTCAATCCATATATAGAAGCAGAGAAACAAACGATAGGAGAGTCGGGAAAGGTCGGAAAGGTAGTTCTTGCTACAGTGAAAGGTGATGTACACGACATAGGTAAGAATATTGTGTCGGTGATTATGCGTTGCAATGGTTTTGAAGTGATAGATATGGGAGTGATGGTGCCGAACGAGGACGTTGTGGAGCGAGCTATTGCCGAACAAGCCGATATTGTGGCTCTGAGTGGACTTATAACACCATCGCTTGATGAAATGTGCAGTGTGGCTCGATTAATGCAAGAAAAAGGATTGGATATACCTCTTATGATAGGGGGAGCCACAACAAGCGAATTACATACGGCGGTGAAGATAGCTCCCGAATATTCAGGTCCTGTAGTGTATACTCGTGATGCGGCTATGATGCCTGTGGTAGCACAACAATTATTGTCAAATAGGGATGCATTTGTGGCTGAATGGGCCGAAAAGCAAGAGGCTTTACGAATTGATTATAACAAGAAGCGTGATTTCTATTCTATAGAAGAGGCTCGAAGTCGTGCGCCAAAGTTGGAATACAATCCGATAGTGCCAAATGTGGAAGGTGTGGCAACTTATGATATTACTATTGCTGAAGCTCGAGAACTTATTAACCGGATTCCGTTCTTTGCATTGTGGAAAGTGAAAGAAGATTCTGATGAGGGTAAAGAGCTATATGCCGATGCTTGCAAGGTGCTTGAAGAACTCGAACAAGTGGCAAATGATAGCATAAAGGCTCGTGTGGGAATTCTACCTGCTTATCGAGATGGAGAGACTGTTGTGATAGGCGATGAACGCATAGAAATGCAACGCCAACAACGCAAGACTGATAGCGATGTGTCGTTGTCGCTGTGCGACTATGTTGCTCCAAATGATGATTATGTGGGTGTGTTTGCAGTGACAGTGGGTGCTAAGATAAATGATATGATACAAGCGAGTCGTGAGGCTGGCGATGAGTATCGTGCTATGTTGATACAATCTATAGCCGACCGTCTTGCCGAAGCTGCTACAGAGTTTATTCATGCTCGAGTGCGCAGAGAAATATGGGGATATGCCAAAAATGAGCCACAAAATGTGGATAACTTACTGCGTCAATATTATCAAGGTATTCGACCGGCTGTGGGTTATCCGTCGCTTCCTGATCAAAAAGTAATATTCCAACTAGATAAACTCATTAATCTTGGCGAAATAGGAATTTCTCTTACCGAAAATGGAGCGATGATACCTTCGTCGAGCACTTGCGGGCTTATGATTTCCCACCCCGATAGTAGCTATTTCGTGATTTGATAAATGAAATGCTTTAAATTTTTGACATAATATTTAGAGTTGTCGCTTATGGCAATTTACGTTAGAATGAAAATCTCAAAATGGTATAATAATTAGAATATTATTGATTAATTAATGATTTTGATAATAGCGTATACGAGATATTTCTGAATACAATTGATCCCATTCGATATAATCAACTTTCAATTTGGAGATTCGAAATGCAATATCGTAACCTATGATGTTATCATAATTGACTTCCCCTGATGTATAAAATTTGTCAAGTGTATCGACTAAATGTTGTCCAAAAATATCAGTTAATGAGTTGAGTAACTTTTTCTGAGACTGATTAGGGGAATTTATTTGGTTGTGTAATTCTTCGATTGTTGATAAAGCTGAATTAATATTTGGTTGTTCGAGATATGTTTTTATTGATATTGGTTGTGTAAGGTAATCTTTATATTTGGAAGGATGTGTTCGTTGTATTAAATTATTAATAGTAATATTATTAGTGTTGTTGTTAGTGAAGCTACAGAACGAGAAGAATGTGTCATCCTGATTGATAATATCAAATGTAGAAGGGGTGTTATTTCTCAAATTTTCAATGGAATTGATAAATAAGAAGATTACGTCTTCTTTGAAATTAATTTCTAATTGATTTTGAAAGTAAGGAGTGTTATATTGTTTAGACTCTACTTGATTAATAAGATCGTCAAATTCAAAAATATAATAAGCTAAAGATTCTGTAAGATCTGAAATGTTTTGAAAAGAAACCTCGCCAATATAGTCATCTTTTAATTCTTGGATAGTAATTTTTAGTGCTTGATTATATTCGTTCCATCTTAATTTTAGTTTAACAGCAAAGTTATATATTTCTTTATCGTTATATTTCTCGAATTTACTTAAATCAAATATATCAATAGGGAGTTCAAAGGATTGTATGATTTCGTCAAAATACAGATGTTTGTATTCTGGATCGAATTCATCTTCAGTATGTTCTTTAGGAGTATATTTTGTGTTTCCATATATTAATACGAGCATAATATAGTTATCATAAAGTTTTTTTACAATAGGAAGAAGAGGAGCTCTTACAGGACTATGCTTTTTATTTTTAACTGATTGATTTTCAGTGTTAGTCTTTACGAAAATTGCGAAATCCTACATAGAAGACTACACGGAAGTCGTAATTAAGCCAAAAACTACAAATGCAAAGGTAAATAAAACTTTTGAAAGTAAACCGCTGAAACAGGGCATCTTTCGAAGATGTATTGCAAATGAACAAAGGTGGCGTATGAAGAAACTACACGGTTCACTACATACGCCACTTATTATACGGTTTTATTTACATGATGCGCTATCAATACTTACATTATAAAATACGCCTTCTTTGAGTTTGCGAAAGGCTTTTTGAGCCAAACCGCTGGTTTTACCACCTTTAACACTTACACTTACTTCGATTGTTTCTACAATACACCCAGTTGAACGATCTAATGCATTCACCCAGACTGTAACTTGATCTCCATAACCGAGAGCCTCTTTAGTACCCTCAACGATTATGGTTACATAAGGACTATCTCCAGAAACCATTGTAGAGCCATGGGCTACAGTTGCTGTATATTGTGAATTGTATACGGGACAAGTTTTTCTTCCATCAGCATTAGCTGTAAAGATCATCCCAAAGCATGCAAGCATTATTAAAAGATATTTTTTCATATTTCATAATTATTAATATTCCCTACTCACTTGACGGCTTTTCGGTTACTCCGTTGTACCTTGAATGACTTTAACAAATACGCACAAAAAAAGCGCGGTACTTTTAGTGTATCCGCATTTCAAGGTGTTTGGCGTAACCTACCGACAGAATAACCAAAAGCCCGCACCGTTACGTGCGAGCATTTTTGCAGTATTCTTGTCGGTATTCATTAGTCGCCAAACTTTCGAAATGACAGAATAAAGCTAAAACGCTTTTTCAATATGTCTAAAATGTGCGTATCAAATTATACGCAATGTTTCATAGGCAAAATGTTTAATGTTTCTACAAAGTTAAGTATTTTTTTGAAAAGTTCAACTAATTGGTGTTAATTTAGACTACATAGAAGACTACACTCAATAAGTAATATTACGGTTTAAGCGATTATTGCAAGAAAAGTCGTTTCACAATCTAACGACCTAACATATTGTAAATAAACAAATTCGGCGGTGAAAATTAATTCACCGCCGAAAAAGGGCTGCCCCAAAGGAACCATTTTTTTTAACTCTTCAGATGATATTTTTTGATATTTGTAGCCTAAATATCCAAAAAAAGTAGCTACTATTCCAAAAATGGCGGCAATTAAGCCAATTGTATTGTTGGAAATTGATGAATCTACCCACAGAAATGTAGAAGGTTCTGTGTTTGTTGCTACAGAAGCTAATGTGTCTTTAATGATTTCGATTTCATTATATAAAGTTTCTAACGTAATTTCCTTAGAAATTATAGTAGAGTCTGTATATAAAGTATCTAAAATTTTATTTGATGTCATAATATTTTTTTATGCTGTGTAGAAGATATAGGCGAGGGTGGAAAGGCTGATTACTACCCAGAGGAGAATGCCTTGGATAAGTGGTTTTATACCTACGGCTCTCAGTGTGTCCATTGAAAGTGATGCTCCGATGAAGAACAGCGTGAGAGTGAGTGCCTTTCGAGCAAGTCCATTTATGAAATTGCCTATTGCAACACCTGTTTCGTTGAGGCTGAGTACGTATGTGTTTATTATCATTGCCACCACAAACCACAAGATGAACCAAGGAATAGATATCTTTTGTCCTTTAGTCTTGAAGATAAAAGAAGTGGCGAGTGCAAGTGGGATAATCCATAATGCTCGTGTGAGTTTGACTGTGGTTGCTATCTCTAGGGCTTCTTCGCCATAGGCTGCACCGGCTCCCACCACCGAACTAGTGTCGTGAATGGCAATAGCCGCCCAAAGACCGAATTGTTCTTGTGTCATTCCAAGGTAATTACCTATCACAGGGAAAATGAACAGCGCAATGGCATTAAGGATAAATATAGTGCCAAGAGCTACCGACATCTCGGTGTCTTTGGCTTTGATTACAGGCCCAACTGCGGCTATCGCACTCCCTCCGCAGATAGCAGTTCCCGAACTTATGAGATAGGAAGTGTTCTGCTCCATTTTAAGAAGTTTTCTTCCTACAAACCAGCCGATAATCATAGTTCCCGCCACTGATATTATGGTGAAAGCCATACCTTCGGCTCCCGAAGCAAGAGAGGCTTGCAAGTTCATACCGAATCCCAGACCGATTACAGAGTATTGCAATAGCTTTTTTGACATCTTTTTATTGAAAGTCGGATATGCCTTGCCACACAATAGAGCAAATACTAATCCAAGAAAAAGCGCAACCGGAGGAGAAATGAGTGTGTCGATATTCGGAGCGTAGTCTGATAACAGACCGATAGATAGTAGTGCAACTAATACGATGTAGATTGAATTACTGTGTTTGTGGAGAATATTTGTACTCATAATATAATATTGTGTTTGTAAGATAAACAAAAAAAGGAACCAACATTGTTGATTCCTTTTGAGCCTCTTGTCGGATTCGAACCAACGACCCCGAGATTACAAATCACGTGCTCTGGCCAACTGAGCTAAAGAGGCAAAAAGGGCAAGCTTACTACATCGCGCCGCTACAACCTGCTGCCCTTGCTTCGGTCAAGACCTGGGGGAGTTGACAAGGAGCTGGCCGTATAGGACTTACCCGACTGCAAAGGTACGCATTTTTTTCAAATCTACAAACTTTTTTCTCAGAAAATATAGATACTTTTTTTGATGTGAGGTGTAATGGGTTGAAAATCAAAAAAGAAGCGAAGATACTTTTTTTGAATAAAATAAAGTTGTTAACGATTGGTATTATTTGTAATATTGTTTTTATTTTTGCAAAAAATTTACAAAAGAACTATTATGCTTAGAAAATTATTTGGATTTAATCCTAAAGAAACTACTGTTAAAACGGAGATTATGGCAGGAATTACAACATTCCTCACAATGGCTTATATTTTGGCGGTAAACCCTAATATTTTGGGTGATGCAGGAATGGACAAGGGTGCTGTGTTTACAACTACTATATTGATTTCGGCAGCAGCGACAGTACTTATGGGATTGTATGCAAAATTGCCGTTTGCATTAGCTCCTGGTATGGGACTGAATGCCTTTTTTGCCTATTCAATCTGTATGATAATGGGCTATTCATGGCAGTTTGCTCTTACAGCAGTGTTTTTAGAAGGTATTTTGTTTATTCTTCTTACTGTGAGTAATATTCGTGAAAAGATTGTTGATTTGATACCGGTTACGTTGAAAAATTCTATCAGTGTTGGTATTGGTATATATATAGCCTTTATAGGTCTAAGTGGAGCCGGTGTAATTGTAAACAATGATGCTACACTTGTGAGTATAGGCGATTTAACTCAAGGCTCGGCGCTTGTGTGTATTATCGGATTGCTTATATCTGCAATAATGTTGATTAAGAATGTTAAAGGTGCATTGTTGATAGGTATTATCGCAACCACTCTTATTGGAATCCCTTTTGGAATTACCAATATAACCGGAGTGTTAAGTACACCTCCTTCAATAGAACCAATTTTATGCAAATTTGAATGGTCGAATATTTTCACCGGCGAGATGTTTGTTGTTGTGTTCACACTTTTGTTTGTTGACTTGTTTGATACGATAGGAACGGTAATTGGAGTAACAACACGAGCCGGAATGATTGATCGAAATGGAAAAATCCCTCATTTAAAGGAAGCGTTTATGGTAGATGCTGTTGCAACCACTGCGGGTGCTGTAATGGGAACAAGTACAGTTACAACCTACGTGGAAAGTGCTTCAGGAGTGGAACAAGGTGGTCGCAGTGGTCTTACTGCATTTGTGTGTGGTATTTGTTTCTTGAGTGCTATGTTCTTTGCGCCGTTGTTCTTGTCGATTCCATCGGCAGCTACAGCTCCGGTGCTTGTGCTTGTGGGTGTGATGATGATGGCATCGGTGGTGAATATTGACTTTAGGGACTATACCGAAGCGGTTCCTGCATTTATCTGTATAGTGATGATGCCATTGTGCTATAGTATCTCGGATGGTATTGTGCTTGGTATGCTAAGCTATGTGTTGTTGAATCTGCTTGGAGGAAATTACAAGAAACTAACAATAGGAATGTATATTCTATCGGCATTCTTCCTGTTGAAGTTCTTATTGTAGGAATAATCAAACAGAATAAACAAAAAATGGCGATGTTACGACATCGCCATTTTTTGTGATTTATGAATTAAAAATCACTCATCTACAGAGTTTTTATCAAAGACATATTTAGGAGATTCACCATATTGGTTTTCGTAAGCATCGCTATCTTTACACAATAGCAGAAGCATCATAATGCCATAAATGCAATTAAATATCCCAAGTATGATATATTTAGATATTATATCAAAAACACTTTGATTAGCATTAATAAATTCATCTCTATAGAAAAATATTATGCTAAAATAATCGTACAATAATAGCCCAATGAATAACGCATTAAGCAAAAAACCAACTAATACCCACCAACTACTATTGCCTGTATCGTGTAATCGTCTCACTGTAATTGGTATCATCAATATCTCCATTACAAATCCTGCCAACGGGGTAAGTACACAACTTACAACAAAAGCAATAAATTTCATCCACCAAAATTCAGACCGTCTTGCACGCCCTTCAAATGTCAACAATTTGCTTGTACCATTATTTAGAGCCTCTCCGATGGTTAATGAAGGAGTTGAGGTATAAAAATCTCCCATATTTTATAATTGTTTCGATAATGCTTCGTGCATATTGAGAGCGGCACGACGACCGTCGCCCATTGCAAGTATTACTGTTGCTCCACCACGCACGATGTCGCCACCGGCGTAAAGGTCGGCAAGTGATGATTGCATAGTGTCTTCATTCACCACGATAGTGTTGCGCTTGCTCACTTCAAGACCATCGATTGAGCGAGGAACAAGTGGATTTGGGGATACCCCTACACTCACAATAACCAAATCGACAGGAATTTCTTCGATTGCACCTTCAACCGGTACAGGAGAGCGACGACCCGACGCATCTGGTTCGCCTAATTCCATACGTTGCACACGCATAGCGCACACACGACCTTTTTCATCTCCAAGGTATTCAACAGGATTGTGTAATGTCATAAATTCTACACCTTCTTCCTTAGCGTGCTTGATTTCTTCGGCACGAGCAGGCATTTCGTCTTCGCCGCGACGATAGATAAGCATTGCACGTTTAGCTCCGGCACGCAACGCTGTGCGTACGGAGTCCATAGCAGTGTTACCACCTCCGATGATTGCAACATTCTCGCCCTTTAGAACCGGTGTGTCCCAACCTTCGGTACCGGCACCCATAAGATTGATACGAGTTAGATATTCGTTGCTCGACATAATTCCATTAAGGTTTTCGCCCGGAATGCCCATAAAACGAGGCAAACCTGCGCCCGAAGCTACGAAAATACCCTTAAAACCTTCTTCGTGAAGGTCGTCGTATGTGATAGTTTTACCGACAATACAATCTTTAATGAACTTAACGCCAAGAGCGCGAAGACCGTCGATTTCGGTTTCGACGATAGCATTAGGCAAGCGGAATTCAGGTATACCATATTTAAGCACACCACCGATTTCGTGTAGCGCTTCAAATACTGTTACATCATATCCTCGTTTAATCATATCTCCGGCGAAAGAAAGACCTGCAGGACCACTTCCTACTACAGCCACTTTGATGCCATTAGAAGGAATTTCGGCAGGCTTTTCAGCGGTAGTATGGGTGCGACCATAATCGGCAGCAAAACGTTCGAGGTATCCGATAGCCACAGGCTCTTTGCCCATTTTGTGGTACATACATTTGCTTTCGCATTGCTTTTCTTGAGGGCAAACTCGTCCGCAAACTGCAGGTAGTGCGCTTGTTTTCTTGATAGTGTTAAGAGCTTGACCAAATTCGCCACGCTCGATGTTCTTGATAAACCCGGGAATGTTAATATTGACCGGACAACCTGTTACGCATTGAGGGTTAGGGCAGTCGAGACAACGAGAAGCTTCGATAAGAGCCATTTCCTCAGTAATGCCTTGATTAACTTCTTCCTTGCAAGTGATGCGATAATCCGGATCGAGTTCAGGCATCTTCACGCGAGGAATAGATGTGCGTTCTTTTGCGTTTTTTGATTTTCTTAGCTCTTCGCGCCATTCTTCGGCACGTGATTGAGCAAGTATATCGTTATTTTCCATTGTTCTGATATTATTTAGTTGTAAGACTTAAGGCGCATAAGCATTTCATCAAAATCCACTTTATGCGCATCAAATTCTGGTCCATCTACGCACACAAACTTTGTCTTCCCATCGATAGTGATTCGGCAAGCTCCACACATACCGGTTCCATCTACCATAATTGTGTTGAGTGAACATTCGGTAGGTACTTCATATTTCTTAGTGAGTAGAGCCACGAATTTCATCATAATAGCCGGACCTATAGTAACTACCTTGTCAACTTTCTCACGTTGAATCACTTCTTCTACGCCTGCAGTAACAAGACCTTTTTTGCCGTAAGATCCATCGTCGGTCATTATTATAACTTCATCGCTATGACGTCGTATTTCATCTTCAAGAATTATAAGTTCCTTAGTGCGTCCTGCGAGTACACTCACAACGCGATTGCCTGCAGCTTTGAGAGCAACGACAATAGGTAATAATGGAGCTACTCCCACACCGCCACCGCAACACACTACTGTACCGAAGTTTTCGATATGAGTGGCTTGTCCGAGAGGACCTACAACGTCGGTAAGGTAGTCGCCTTCGTTGAGTGCTACAATCTTCTTGGTAGATTCGCCTATGGCTTGAATTACAAGAGTGATTGTTCCTCGTTCGACATCTGAATCGGAAATAGTGAGTGGAATGCGTTCACCATGTTCTCCACAACGTACAATCACAAAGTGACCTGCTTTACGGGCTTTGGCGATAAGTGGAGCTTCTACTACGAGTTTTACGACATTTTCAGAGAAATGCGTTTTGCTCACGATCTTATTCATAATATAATGTTTTTTATTATTTTCGTTAAAATATTTGCAAAATTAATGAAAAAATATGTGTGTAGCTAACAAAATGCAAATGAAATTACATTTTAGCTTACAAAAAATAATTTGAAGAAACAATTTGGGCTGAGTTTTAGTCCTTGAGTTGTTCGCCTGTGTAAATATCTTTTGCTGTTTTTTTTGTTAACTCTTTGTTTTTGAAAGGCAAAGTGTAGTAGATAGAGAATGCTCCGGTGAATTTATTGTCTTTAATACCATATCCCGGAATATACCATGCATTTCCTTGTTTGTTTTCTTTGTAGGAGAATACGTTATGGTAGATAATCGACCACCCCATAGATATGTTGTTTACGATTTTTACACGAAGCGATAGTGATAATTCTCCCCATAGTGCGTGCGACTTCAGTCCTGTTATTGATGTGTTGGAGGTATCGCCCCAATAGTCGGAATTGATGTCTATGTTCTCGATATTGTATTTAAAATTGGAATAACCGAAATTTAGACCCAATAGTAGTTGATAATCGGAGGTCTTGTCGTGTAGGAAATTGTAGCGTGCTCCAAGTTTGAAATAGGGTGATAGTTTACCTTTGTAGGAGAAATTCATATCTTCGGGAGTATTGGAAGCGGTACCTACTCCCACTTCAATGTGAGGGAATAGCTTGTTCCACATACTCATTTCGGCCGAGAATCCCACTCCACCATAAGATTGACCGAAAAGACGCATTAGAGGATCCCATACGTTGGCACCTATGATTAATCCATTGAGTTTTGGGTATTGGAAAGCCTTTTTTGTGGTGTCGACAGCTATGAATAGTGTGTCGCGAATTATAGTGTCGGCTTTTAATCCCGGTACTTTCTTGGTGAAAGGAGGTTTTTTTTGATTCTTGATGTCGGCACGTAGAATAGTGTTGTAGTTTTCTTTCACAGGGTTTACACGACGATTTTGTGCCACTGTCAAGTGTGCAGAAAACAACATAGAAAGCAATATTATGAAAACGTAATTTCTCATTCTCATTCGGTTCGGAAATAAATTTTAATCACTTCAATATCGATATTGTTGAATTCCATTGTGGGAATGGAAACTGAATCGATAAGGTGATTTGTGCAAGTGAAATCCTTGACTTCGTAATTATATATAGCCCCACATTCGTTGGAAACAAATTTCGGATAGCTGTTGTAATAGATAGTCAGTGTATCATTTAGCTCAATATGGTTGAGTTTTGTGGCGTTATAATGAAACACAAAACTTGCGTTGTCGCCACTGATAGGCATAGGCATATAAATAGATGAAGCGCTGCCGTTGTCAAGCAGATTAGCATCACCTTTAGCTCCTATTCCATATATTGTGAGCGAGTCCACTGTAATTTGGCTCTGTGTCTGCATAGAATAGAAGCCTGCAAGTGGAAGAGTGTTTTGGTTGTCGAAACACTCCTTATTAGAACAAGATGCGAGAGCAATGGCACACGCAATTGTTGCAAATACTGTTCTTAGAATTTTCCCCATTGCACAAGTTCTTCGATTTCTTTACGTTTTTTGTCGGGGGAAGTCAACCTTTCGGCAGGCTTTCCAATAGGAATAATAACGAGAGGCTCCCATTCTTGCGGAATGTTGAGGCTTTTGCGTAGCTTGGTGGGCTCAAAGTTGCACACCCAACAAGTTCCTAATCCCATATCGGTTGCAGCAAGACAAATATGCTCGGTTGTTATGGCTATGTCAATGTCGGTAGCATCATAGTTATCGTATTGTCGATGCCATGCTTCGTTGCGATTCCCAAGTACTATGATAGCTGCAGGAGCTTCCTTTATCCAACTGCGGTCGTAGCATTCCCACACAGCAGCGAGCTCATTGGCATCGGTGATAACGATAAACTTCCATGGTTGACGGTTGCAAGCCGATGGCGCAAGGCGGGCGCACTCAAGTATATTGAGAATCAGTTGCTTGTCGACAGGCTCTTGAGAGTAGTGTCGACAAGAGTATCGTTCGTTTGCTAATTTCTTGAAATTGTTGTTCATAATAATTTGTTTAGCCTATTTCCTCTTCAATCTCATAGTTGTTGCGTTCGGGTGAATTACGTGCGATTAGCTCGCCTATAAATCCTGTGAGGAACAATTGTGTTCCGAGTATCATAGCTGTGAGTGAAAGGTAGAAATAAGGAGAGTCGGTTACAAGAATATAGTGATTTCCCGAGTGCATATTATATAGCTTTGTTGCGCCAACTACAATAACTGAGATAAAACCGAGTAGGAACATCAAACTACCAAGCAGACCAAAGAAATGCATCGGTTTGATGCCGAACTTGGATTGAAACCAAAGAGTGGCAAGGTCGAGATATCCATTTACAAAACGGTTAAGACCAAATTTTGTAACACCGTATTTACGAGCTTGGTGTTGTACCACCTTTTCTCCAATTTTTTTGAACCCCGCTACTTTAGCGAGGAATGGTATGTATCGGTGCATATCGCCATATACTTCGATGTGTTTTACGACTTTCTTGCGGTAGGCTTTCAGCCCACAGTTGAAGTCGTGCAGATAGATGCCACTCACTGCGCGAGCTGTAGCATTGAACAATTTGGTTGGGATAGTCTTTGATAGTGGGTCGTAACGTTTCTTTTTCCAACCGCTCACGAGGTCATATCCATCTTTGGTTATCATTCGGTAAAGTTCCGGGATTTCATCTGGACTATCTTGCAAATCGGCATCCATAGTGATAACCACATCGCCCTGTGCGCGTTGGAAGCCGGTGTTCAGTGCAGGTGATTTTCCATAATTGCGTCGGAAACAAACTCCCTTTACGCAAGCGTTCTTGGCTTGTAGCTCTTTGATTACCTCCCACGATTCGTCGGTACTGCCGTCGTTGATAAACAAAATTTCGTAAGTGAAATTATTGTCATTCATCACTCGTTCAATCCAATCAGTAAGTTCGGGCAATGATTCAGCCTCGTTGTATAGTGGAACTATTACTGAAATATCCATATTATGTTAGTGTTTTATTGTTTTACTGAGTTATTGTAATTTCTTGTGCTTAAATAATCGCACTAGTGGTGTTATGAGTAGCGAAGTGAATATTCCAATCGAAAGCGACGACCATAGCATCTGTATTGTGAATTCAATGGGCGAAGGAAGATCGTTGTTCTCAATAGCCAAGCGTAATGCTTTTGTGAATTCAAGATTTTTGGTCTCGGGTACGCTTTCGTATATAATCAGAGCTTCTTTTGCTTGTGTAACAAGAAATCCGGGGACTACAAATTCTAACCACATATAAGTGGCAAAAGCCCAAATCAAAGACCCGAAAATGAATGTGGTAGAGCCGAAAGTCCACACCGAAGAGAATGAATTCGTTTCGGGGTTAGCTATGTGGTATCGGTACATCAGGATAGCCATTACTATTGGAACTCCGGCAAACAATGCCAACCCAATGAAACTTAATAGAGGCACATCATTGCTGTAGGCGAACGAAAGGAATGTGGCTACAAGATAAATTCCGAAAAAGAGTCCAGTTTCAGCACTGCTTTTAAAAACCGATTTTTCTTTGTTCATAACAATCTATTATATAATTTGCAAAGATAACGAAAAAAGTGGATAAAAAGTCTCGCAGTGTTGCAATTAGAGTTTTTTATAGGAAAATATTGCGTCCTATCCACCATAATATGAGTAGAACAAGGTAGGTTAGGATTGTGATGCGGTGCTGAACGTAGCGTCGCCACTTCAATGCTATCGCAGATGTGGAAAATGTGGTAAAAATGATGAGTAGGAGGTAAGGGACTGATATAATGGCGAAGGGGTTGTAATGGAATGCTTCGCAGAAATGTCCATGTAGAAGGGCGTGAAAAGCTCGTTGATTACCACAAGCCGCACAGTCCCACCCTGTGAGCTGCTTGAAAACGCACTTAGGCATCCATACAGCTTCAGTAGGGTTGAAAAAATAATAAATGATACCGATAATCATCGGTATCATTATGATTGCAAATAATGTTTTGTGTTTCACTGTAGATTAATATCCGCCTGACATTGCACCGAAGACACCAAGAACTACTACAAAAATGATATATAAAATGCTACCTATAACACCAGATGCTGCTCCGATAATACACCATTTTTTAGCATCGTTAGCTGTTTGGATTGCCTCATCGTAATATCCTTGTGCCCAAAGGCTGTCTACTTTGCTTGATTTTACTATTGCTACGATTCCAAGAGGAAGACAGCATAGTACGGTGGATAGAATTGCCCACACAAGATAATTGTCGGGTTTTTGATTTGGTTGCATAGTTCGTCTTTTATTAAATTGTTATTTTCTTTCGCAAAGATAATTATATATTATGAAAAATGGTGTATAATTTGGTAAAAAAAAAGGTTTATTCGGCAGCTACGGCAATTTTCTTTGCTTTAGTCGTTTCATGTATACCATCGGTGGATATTCCTGCCTTATATACATATATGCCACGTGGTACTCTTTTGCCAGCTTGGTCGGTAAGATTCCAAGTGATAGGGAAAGATGTGAACATGTCACTCTTACCACTTTCTTGAGTACTCCACACAAGACGTCCCATAAGGTCGTAGACATAGAGAGTTACGGTGATGAGAACTTCGGGACGATTGTGCTTGATGTAGAACTTAGCATCGACCGATGCGGGATTGCCAACGGCATACACGTCGTACATCTCGGGTTGTAAGCCTTTTATCACGTTGAATGAGATAGTTTTCTCCGATGAGTTGTTGAATGTATCCCACACTTTGAGACGAAGAGTGTGATTACCTTCGGTCAAATTGTTAAGAGTGTAATATATCGAGCCCTTGTTGCCTATCGTAGTAAAGTCGGGTGTATAGTAAGAAGAAATGTCGGAATAAGTGGTCTTACCATCAAGGAGCAATGTCATTTGATGTCCGATACCGCTGCTTGATAGGTTGATGCCACTCTCATCTTGTATCTGTGCGATAACAAGAGGTGATTCATTTACATTATTACCATCGACAAATGATTCTGAATTCAGTGTAAATAGTTCGATGGCAGGTCCGATAGTATCGCTTTCTGCCAAGTCGTCGTATCCGTAGATGTAGAATTGTTCGTTGTTGCCATTGGCTTCGATTCCGTTGCTGCTACTTGCATAGAAATTAAGCATCGCAGGAGTGAAATTGTCATATTTTGAAGGGGCTTCAATTTCCGACGGAATAGATACAGTAACTGTGAACTCTCCGTTTTTTACCGAGTCTTTTGCTATCGATAATTTGTTGGAACGATCGAGGAATGTATATACTTTTCCCTCGTCGCTACCGGCACTATATCCATGTGTGGTAACTTCTTTCTCGATGTCGTAGAGTGTGGGGATTATTGCCCCGTTAAAGTGTGTGGCTTTGTTGCCATAAGAGTCAACTATAGAGCCTTTGAGCGTCATCGATTGGCGAGCTTTGAAAGTAGGCTTATCTTCGGTGTTTATTGCATTGTCGTTGATTGATTCCAACTTAACATTGTAGGTTGGGTAGGCCAAGCGTAGAGCAGGGTCGCCCACAAGAAAATATTTCAGTTTGTTGACATTATTTGGTATTGCATTCTTGCCGAGTCGAAGAATGTCTCCGATGCGGTAATGTCTGCCATCGTTATCCTTGTCAAACATATAGGATGCAATTAATTTGTTGAGTGAGCCGTTGTCGGTGATATAAACTTGTCGAGCTGTCGTGATGAGTGCTATAGCTCCCCCGCGAGGGTTGAGGAATAATATTTCGCCACCTGTTTCTTCTGCTTTGTCGAGGCGTGTAAATTCGCAAGAAGCAGTGAGCATAAGCGGCAGATGTTTTAAGTACATAGAGTTGATGTCGTTGAATGTGAGCAGTCCGTCGGCTGTCCAAGCGAAATTGCCTGAATGCCCTATGTAGTTGAGGTATAACACGCCCTCGTTGAGTAGTTGATACATTTTTTTTCGTGCTTGAGGGTATGAGCGTCCCGATCCTGAGCTTTCTACTTCAAACGCATCAAGATAAACACGATTGTAAACGTAATTTTCGCCTCCATTAGCTTTGTGGGCATTGATTACGGCATCCCCCTGTTCCATATGAATGCCGTTGTTCATATCATCGGCAATTATCAATATGTTGTTCTTCCAGGTCCCGAAATCCTGCTTTGTGGTGTAGGTGTAAAGCTTGTCGACTACATCTTTCGCTTCGCTAACACTTTTTACAGGCATACGTCCTACAGCGATGCTTAGGGTTTCGTTGGCAAGGTTTGCTCCTGAGTTGTTTTCAAGAAATCCCAGAATGTCGTCGGTAGAATAAGAATCTATCTCGTTGGAGCCGTTGTCGGTTTGCCAAGTGAGTAGCATAGGGTATTTGAGAGCCTTTATGGTAGATGATAATTTGCGGTTGTCGTAGGTGCCACGACCGAAAAGCAGAACATAACCCAATCGGTGTCCGCTCTCATCGGTGCCTCGGTCATAGAACATTTTTGCCATTTTTCGATATGCCATAAAGTCGGGTGTTCCCGAAGAAAATTCATTGAACACCATTTCTTGTTCCACCACAAGCACTCGCATTGAGTCGAGTGTCAAGTGTAAGTCGGCAATGCGTTGAGCCTGCTCCTTGAATTCGGTAGGAGTGATGATAATCATATCGGGAGTGGCTTCGCCATGAATATTCTGGTTGTTGATGTTCTCAATTTTCTTTACCGAAGATACCGTAACTTGTGGGCTGAAAGAGTTATATTCACGATAGCCGTTTTTTACCGGTGAGAAACGATAACTATTTCCATTTATCACACCTTTTACGACAAAAGGATTGTGTGGTTCGGTAACGTCCCACACTTGTAGTGATTCGTTGGTTACATTATCGTTTATACTTATAATATCACTTGTGGTAGTCGATGATTCGGTGCGGAATTTGAGGAATGGTAAAATCTGTGCCGTATAATTGACTGTGATATAGTCAAGATTGGCAAGGGTGAGTGTACCTGTCGACGTGAAATTTATGTTTAGGCGTAGTTTGTTGCCTGTAAGTGAAACTGTTTTTAGCGATTTCGTAGTGTTTACCAAAGCATTGCCGTTGCCGAGAGGCGCAATGTCGTCGGTCGATGATGCAGTAAGAATACTGTCGTTGGCTGTGAATGTTAGTTTGCTGCCACTTCCCCCCGACGTGTTTGCTGCAAATGAAGTGAGAATCTTTATGGGAGTGTTGTCGATATATCCAGGCAGGCTTATTTCAAAATTGCGCGATGGGGTAAAACGGAAATCTTCTCCAAGCATAAAATTACCCGACTCAATGGGCGATGTGTTTTCCTTTTCGTGGAAGTTGCTCGCAGTGAAAGTTGTTATAACATTTCCTCCTTCGCGTGGCGAGGCGTCGACCGATGATATTGAGAGCTGTTCGATGTCGTCGCGATCGGTAACGAAATAATAAGCCTCAGTGGCGTAAGGATGTTGGTATTGCACATAGCCATAGGTGTTGTCTTTTCTCCAAGTTGTTACATCTTGTGCATAGAAATAGATGTAGCCGTTTTGGTTGAATACCGGTATTTGAATGAGGTCGTCGATTTGCTTTTCATCGAGAATGAGCGATATTGGTGCTCCTCCGTAACCGAACACCTTAACGTTGTTGCTGTTGCCAAATCCCCATTGCTTGATGTCGGTCGGAGTAATGCAGTGGAAACCGGTTGAAAACGCCTTGATTTTTACCCATTTCCCTTTTGCGAGCATTGATTCTGTAGCATAGCTGTCGGCTGGTAGTGCGTGAGCATTGATTGATGCAATAGCTACAATGATAAAAGCGAATATTGTGTTATATATCGATTTTGTTATGTTCATAGTTAAAAGAAAAATACTCATTACAATTAATAAATAAACGTAGGAGGGTGGTTTTTATTATAAAAATAAGTTATAATTGCTTGATTTTTATTTTTTAATAGAATTATTGAAAATGTGAGATGTGCGTTAGTTATAAGGTAAAAGTTGGGTAAATGTTGGTTAATAAGTGGATATTTGTGTGTGAAATTTGCCAAATGCGGGGAATAATTGCTAAATTTGCACTTTGTATTGTTTTAAGTGAGGCTTTAGAGTGGATGCAAAGTATATATTTGTGAAAGGTAATTCAGTACCAACTCTCAAGAAAGGATTGGTTGCAGCTTCGTTAGCACAATTACTCTTGTCGAGAGGGCTTAAAACTACTTTGTTGAGGCTTGACCCTTGCTTAAACAGTGATTTTGAAACGATTCACAGTGAAGAATTGTTTGTAACTTGTGATGGTTACGTAACCGATAGCGTGTTGGGCTGTTATGAACGCTTTACCGATAAGAAGGTGCGTGGCAATCAGTGCGTTACGGCGGGGAGAATCTTTCAAAATGTGCTGAGCAAAGAGCGCAGAGGAGAATATGCCGGCGAGCGAGTGCAGATAGTGCCACACGCCACCGATGAGGTGAGGCAATGTGTGAAAGTGCTTGGCTCAAAAGATGAATGTGACTTTGTTGTCGTAGAAATAGGGGGTGATACAGACAATGTAGCAAAGACTCTGTTTCTTGAGACTGTAAAGCAATTCAGAGAAGATGATGAGTGCGTGATAATAAGCATTGTTGCTGACGAAGCGTGTGAGGATTACGACTTACCTTGCGATGTTCATATAGAATCGGGTGCGATAGAATGTGCTACAATATATGAGATGCCATTGAGACTCAGAGAATTGCAAGTAGATGCGCAAGTGCTTAATGCCATCGGATGGCATAACGCAAAAGAGTCTGATATGACCGAATGGGAATCCTTTGTGAAACGGTTGCAAGGATTGGAATGTGAGGTAAGCGTAGCCATTGTGGGCGAATGTGCCGAGAAAGAACTTGCTTGCAGGTCGATCAAGGAATCGTTGCTTATAGCAGGAGTGCATAATGGCGTGGCAGTAGAACTGAAACTCGTAAATGCCGAAAACCTTAACGACGGCAATGTGGAACGAGCATTGAACGGAGTCGGTGGGGTGGTGATTGCCTCAGGAAGTGGCTCGCAAGGCTTGGAAGGCAGAGTGACAGCGGTGAAATGGTGTCGCGAGAATGATGTGCCTATGCTTGCAATGGGATTGGGTATGCACGCGATGGTTATTGAATATGCGCGCAATATAGTTGGGCTTAGAGAAGCCAATAGTACAGAGGCCGATGCGAGAACGGTTCATAATGTGATTGATTTGATGACGGAACAAAAAACTCATTCCGGCTTGTGTGGTGCGATGCGCTTGGGCGAGTTTGAATGTAGCTTGAATGAGGGGTCGCAAATGGCAGAAGCTTATGAAACACTTGTCGTGAACGAACGTCATAATCATCGATTTGAGCTTAATTCACGTTATCGTAAACAGTTGGAAGATGCCGGATTGAATAGTGTGGGAGTGAATCCCGAAACCAACTTGGTGGACGCAGTGGAAGTACCATCCCACCGATTGATGATAGGTGTGCAGTTTCAGCCCGAATATGGTTGCAGCGTGATGCGCCCCAATCGATTGATGGCATATTTTGTGAAGAATGTGATAAGAAAATAAAATAATAATAACAATAAAAAAGAGAATTCCAGAAGATGGATAAAAACACTTTAATAGGAATGTTGCTGATGGGAGCCGTAGTATTCGGCTTTATGTGGTTGCAACAACCTTCGGAAGAAGAATTGGCGGCTCGTCGCCAGCAGGCTGAAGCACAGCGAATTGAGGCTGAAAAGAAAGCTCAAGCCGAAGAAGAAATGCGAATGATGGGTAATATGGATACCATCTCGGTGTATGAATTGAATGTGCTTCGAGCTGCTATGATGCAGTATGGCACCAATGACACAGTGAACAACGCAAAGGTGTTCAATGGCAATGGTGTGATGTTGACATTGAAGGGAGAAGAACTTAATGGAACAATCGCGTTGGACGGTGCTGTGTTGTCGGTAGCGGATGTGTTGGGAGGAAAATCTAACAATCCTGTGCTTCACAATCGAGCATTGGCAAAACTTCGTGCCGAATTGAATAAGTATATGAAAAATGGTGCGTTTGCAAAGTATTTGAGTGGAACAGATTCGGTTGTTGTGCTTGAAAATGGCGATTTGAAGGTGGAAATATCATCAAAAGGTGGTATGATCACAAGTGCAACATTGAAGAAATACAAGGCTTACAATGCACCTGAGGTGGTGTTGTTTGATGCAAAGACCAATTCATATAGTTTTGGATTGAATACAAACACTCAACACTTTGACACTAAGAATTTCTATTTCATTCCTACGTTGTTGAACGATAGTACAGTGATTATGCAACTCGACCTTGGCGAAGGTCGTAAATGGGGCATCAAGTACACATTGCCACAGGATAGCTATGTGGTGAATATGGAAGTACTTCAAGAAAATATGAGTGGATTGATTCCTCAAAATATCGCTTCGATGGACTTCAATTGGGAACAACGCATCAATCGTCACGAAGAGGGTAAGATGTTTGAAGAACAAAACAGCGGTGTGTACTATAAGTTCTTAGGAGGCGATGTGGACTATTTAAGTGAAACAACGGCCGATAAGGAGTCATATAGCGACAAGTTTAAGTGGGTAAGTTTCAAGAATCAATTCTTTTCAAGTGTGCTTATTGCCGATAAGCATTTCACCGGAGCTAAGATGGTGAGCACCCCATTTGAGAAAGGTACATCGCTATATAACGATTATCTTAAGGATGTGTCGTTTGTGAGCGAACTTGATTACAGTTCAACCGATGCAAAACCTGCGTCGTTCAAGTTCTTCTTTGGTCCAAACCTATATGAATTGCTTGAAAATTATGACGATACACTTTATCCTGATGAAAATTTGGAATTAACACGCTTGTTGCCACTTGGTTGGACTCTTTTCCGTTGGATAAACGAGTACTTTGTAATTCCTATCTTTGATTTCTTGAGCAAACATATCAGCAATGCCGGTATCGTTATCTTGCTTCTTACACTTATAATTAAGCTTGTCCTTGCTCCGTTCCAATTCAAGAGCTTTATCTCACAAGCCAAGATGCGTGTGCTTGCTCCCGATATCAAGGCAATCAACGATAAGTATCCGGGACAGGAAAATGCAATGTTGCGCAGTCAAAAGACAATGGAACTATATAGCAAGGCCGGAGCAAATCCTATGAGTGGATGTTTGCCTATGCTGTTTATGATGCCAATCCTTTTTGCAATGTTCCGATTCTTCCCTTCTTGTATCCAACTTCGTGGAGAATCGTTCTTGTGGGCGCACGACCTTTCGGCTCCTGATGCAATCGTAACTTGGACAACTCAAATTCCATTCATTACCAACTATTTTGGTAATCACATCAGTTTGTTCTGTTTGCTTATGACAATAACAAATATCTTATACACTAAGATAACTATGCAGTCGTCAAGCAATCAAATGCCGGGAATGAAATGGATGATGTATTTGATGCCGCTTATGTTCTTGGTATTCTTCAATAACTATGCATCGGGTTTGAGCTACTATTATTTCTTGTCATTGCTCATCACTATTATCGAATCGTATGTGTGTCGTATGATGGTGAGCGAAGAAAAGGTGCGTGCCGAAATGGCTGAAAAAGCAAAACAACCTAAGAAAAAAGGTTGGTGGGCACAAAAACTAGAAGAAGCTCAACGCCAACAAAAGGCTATGCTTGAAGAACAACAACGCCGCAATCGCAACAGCAAAGGTCGTCATTAAGAAAATATAAAATATAATGTGTAGCGTCGGGCATACATCCCGACGCTACTTTTTTGTGCAATATTGCAACCAAAACAGCTCAAGATGCGTCTAATCAATGAAAAAATTGCAGAAATTATGCTGACAATGTTTTTTGTATTACATTTGCAATGTAAGATTGATAATTATAAACAAAAAAACATAAAGTAGATTATGAACGATTACAAATGTCCTGTGTGCGGAAATTCAACATATTCTTCCGCTCCGTTAGTGAGAGTAAAGTGTCAAAGTTGTGGTAATGAATTTGACCCGGTGATGCAATCACAGCCCACACCTCCACAGATGCAATATGGCAGAGGAGTGTTTGATAACGGTCCTTCGGGAAAGAGCCGGGGTGTAGCAGGATTGCTTGCAATACTACTAGGTTCGTTGGGAATACATTATTTCTATTTGGGAAAGAACACTGCAGGTATAATATTTTTGCTTGTAACATTGCTTTCTTGTGGTGTTCTTGGTACTGTGGTGGCTATCTTGAGCCTTATATCGGGTGTGCTGATGCTTACTGCAACCGAAGAAGATTTTGAGAACAAATATGTATATTCGAATAACACTATGCCGATATGATGAAAGAAGAACAAGATGAATTAATGGAAGAAGTACTCGCTATTGTCGAGGAACATTTAGATCAGAGCGTTGAGCCCGATACTTTGTTTGAATCAGTGTGCGACGAACTTGATGTCATAGAACTGATAATGGCTATGGAAGAGGAGTTTGACATCGAGATATATGAAGATGAAGAAGATTTGGTGAAAACACCAAGGGATTTGATGCGTATAGTATCGTCGAAACTGGATGACGAAATGTAATAGAATCTTATCAATTATTTGAATAATATGTCCATTGAAACCGGTTTTTCTCGGTATCAATGGACTTTTTTTATAACTTTGCACCCCAAGTAAAAGATGATTCTATGCAGGGAAGGAACTTGACAACAGGCAGTGTGTTTGGAAATATAGTATATTTCTCGATACCTTATTTGTTTTCTTATTTTTTACAGATACTTTATGGGCTTGCCGACTTGTTTGTCGTGGGACAATATTGCGGAGTGAGTACGATTACCGCGGTGTCGATAGGTAGCCAAATAATGCATATGCTCACTGTGGTTATTGTGGGGCTTGCCATGGGGACAACAGTGCTTACTGCCCAATCGGTGGGAGCTAATGATGTGAGACGAACTACAAAAGTGGTGGGCAATACAATAACACTCTTTTTCGTGTTTTCGGTGGCTATGGCGTTGCTACTGCTTATAACTGTGGGTGACATTGTGCAGGTGATGTCTACACCGATGGAGGCAGTGAAGGAAACCACTGTTTACTTGCAAATATGCTTTGGTGGTGTGCCATTTATAGTGGCATATAATATAATAGCATCGATATTTCGCGGTATGGGCGACTCGAAGAGTCCTATGTATTTTATAATGGTGGCTTGTGTGGTGAATGTGCTTCTCGACTATGCTTTGATAGGTGGATTGGGAATGGGTGCTACCGGTGCAGCTGTGGCAACGGTGTTGTCGCAAACGGTGAGTGTGATAGTGGCTCTTATAGTGATAAAAATACGAAAAAATGGAATGGGTGTGACTCGTGCCGACTTGCGACCTCAAAGAGTGGTGATGTGGCAGATGCTGAAAATTGGTGTTCCTGTGGCTCTGCAAGACGGATTCATACAAATAGCATTCCTTGTGATTACGGTTATTGCCAATCTTCGTGGGCTGAATGATGCCGCAGCTGTAGGTGTTGTCGAAAAGATTATTGGGGTGTTGTTCTTGATACCATCGTCGATGCTTTCTACTGTGTCGGCGGTGTCGGCTCAAAATCTTGGCGCCAAGAAGGTGGATAGGGCAAAGAAAACACTATGGGAAGCGCTTGGAATTACTGTTGGGTTTGGATTGGTGTTCTCGGTGATTGTGCAATTTGTGGCAGGAGATATGGTAGGCTTGTTCACAAGAGAGAGTGAAGTGATACGACTCGGCGACCAATATCTTCGAGGTTATGTGTGGGATTGTCTGCTTGCGGGTATACACTTCTGTTTCAGTGGATTCTTCTGTGCTTGTGGGTGGTCGATATTGTCGTTTATTCACAATGTGGTGGCGATAGTACTTGCCCGCATACCGCTTGCCTATCTTGCATCGGTGATGTATCCCGAAACTCTTTATCCTATGGGAATGGCTACTAATACAGGTTCTCTATTGTCGGTGATAATTTGTGTCGGGGCTTATATTTGGCTCGTAAGAAACCGAAAGTTGGATGTATATGCTTAACATAACAAAAAAATGCCCGATTCGGGCATTTTTTGTTGTTTAGATAATATAATATTTTGTTATTCGAGTATGTAGAGTGCGCGAGGGGCGAAGTGAATTTCGTTTGTGATGGTAAACGTTTCGCCTGTTATTACATCTCGCAATGTGGTGCCTATCGGTAGTATTTCGCGATAGATGCTCATATCTACGCTCAATTGGCGGTCGGTACCATTCATTATTACCACAACGCGTCGATCGCTGTGTCGGCGTTCGTACACATACATACCGTTTTCGGGCATAAAGTGTTTCATTGAGCCTTCGGAGATAGCTTTGTTGCCCTTGCGCCAAGTGGCAAGTTTGCTTAGGAATTGAATGGCTTCGTTTTGCAATTCGGAGCGACCTTCGTAGGTGAATTCATTGTTGCTGTCGCCGGGAAATCCGCCGGGAACATCTTTTCGTACATCGCCGTCGCTCTTTTTCTTGTTACCATACATAAGCAACTCGGTACCATAATATATTTGAGGAATACCGCGAGTGGTGAGCAAGAATGCTATGCCTTGTTTCCATGAATTGAGATTCTCTGGTTTGGTGAGCAAGAATCGGTCGGTGTCGTGGTTGTCGA
The DNA here is from genome assembly GCA_015061055.1 of Bacteroidales bacterium. Taxonomy (GTDB): domain Bacteria; phylum Bacteroidota; class Bacteroidia; order Bacteroidales; family Muribaculaceae; genus RGIG4576. The sequence goes on along the minus strand of SUXH01000002.1, from coordinate 115,538 downwards.
GGAATGTAAGTACGTTTTTTGGGTTTTCGTAAAGGTAGTCCAACGATAGACGGTTATAAATTTTGTTCAATCCTTGACCATATTCGAGCGTATTTTCGTGAAAAGCTTGAGTGGCAATAATCATAGTAGGGAAATCCATAACGGTGGGAAGATTGGAGTCGCCTTGCTTGTTGATACGGCTGCCACGTTGCCAATAGGCAGTACCTGCCACATCACCATACCAAGCTTCGCCCACGATATTATAGTCGGGATATTCTTTTTGTACATCGGTAATCCATTGTGCCATAGGTTCCATATCGGCGTAAGGATATGTGTCCATACGGATACCATCGATTTTGCTGTATTCAATCCACCATATAGAATTTTGGATAAGGTAGCGCATCAAGTGCGGGTTTTGCTGATTGAGGTCGGGCATTGAAGGTACAAACCAACCTTTCACCGAACGAGTGCGATCGTATTCGCTTGCATAAGGATCATTGATAGTAGAAAGTCGGAAGTTGGTAAGATTTGTTCCGTCGGGGAAGTTCAGCCAGTCTTTGCTTGGTAGGTCGGCAATCCATGGGTGCGAACTTCCAGAGTGGTTAAATATCATATCCATAACCACTTTGATCCCTCGACGGTGAGATTCGGCAATTAGTTTGCGATATTCCTCATTAGAGCCGAATCGGGGGTCGACGCGATAGTAATTTGTTGTGGCGTAACCATGATAAGCACCTCCCGGCATATCGTTTTCGAGTACAGGGTTTAGCCAAATGGCAGTGACACCGAGCGATTCGATATAGTCAAGGTTGTTTTCAATACCTTTCAGGTCTCCACCATGTCGAGCATTAGGGTCGTTGCGGTCGACAGCCACAGGGTGGTTCATCTCATTGATGGTGTTGTTGCTTTGGTCGCCATCGGCAAATCGGTCGGGCATAATCAGATACAGCACATCTTCCGATGAGAAGGTGCTTGGCATCACTCCATCACGTTGTTTCAACTCATAAGGAACTTTTATCGTTTTCTTGCCTTTCTTAAATGAGATGTTCATTGTGCCCGGATTGGCAGAAGGAGCAATGTAGAGGTATATAATCTGATAGTTTGGACTATCAAGGCGCACAATGCTGTCGATAGCTACACCCGGATAGTTGATTGACACCTCTGCATCACGAATATCGGTGCCGTTTACCATTAATTGCACTTGCGGATTATTCATCCCTGCCCACCAGAATGGAGGCTCGATGTTCGGAGTGGTGTTACTTGCCGTTAGCGCAGAGGCACAAGCACATAGTAATACGGTAAAAAAGAATTTTATGTTTGTTTTCATTGTTGTAACGATGTTTTATTTTTTGATTACACGCATATAGTCGAGAAGAGCAGTGTTCACTTCGCCATTCATATTCACATTTTGAGGTGTGATATACTTGATTTGAAGCATATTGTTGCCGGTTCTAAGTTCTACTTGCAACATATTGCTGAATCCTGTGCTTACCCATTCGCCTTGCCCGCGTTGAGGCATAACAATAGCTCCAGCTTCGTGATTGTTGACTATAAGAGTGCGGATAGCACATTTGTTGTCGGTGTTGATCGGTCCGCTACCATTGGCATATCGAACATCAATCAAGTAAGTGCCGGCTTTCTTTACATTCACTGCGAGCGTAATGTCGTTGTTCTTTTTGATGGTGGTTTCTACAAATTTCTTGCTATGACCGGCAGGAACGAGTTCGGTCCCGGCAGGAGCAACATCTTCAAACTGATAGATACTCATAGCCCCTTGCGGGATTATCTCGTGTGTTTTAGACATAAAACCGGTGAATTCCTTGCCCACAGGCACAATGTTCACAGTAGTGTAGCGATTCACTTCGGGGATTGTGATTTTACCATCTTGGGCAGTGCATTTTTTCACGCCATTAAGATAAATATCGTAAGAAACTCCTTCTTCGGGTTTTGCGATGGTCGCAACGTTGCCGTTCCAAACAGTCCAAGGTGTGGCAGGCATAAATTCCGGTTGTTTCACTGTTGCTTTAGCAGGCTTGATGTTGTTGTTAGCCATAGTGATTTCGATGTTGTGTTCTCCCTCTATATCGGCAGGGAAGAAATTGTCCTTATGCACTTTGCCATCGATGCTGAATTCGGCAATCTTGTTGCCGGTGCCGTTGATAGTGATGTTAAGTACAGCATTGCGATATTTGAATCCTTTCAAGTTCTTGGTTCCGTCAATAGATGCAGGGATGAACGGTTCGAACTTGATACCATTCGATAGATATGTCATACCGATGAAAACTCGGTAAATCATAGCAAGGTTACCGGCAGCACTCCATAGTTGTTTGTCGCTATTGGTTGCAGCACCTCTATAGTCGCCTGTCGTAGAAACGAAAAGTTCTTTGTGTGTACCGAAAAGCGCCGCCGCGCGGTATATAGCTCCAAGTCCATGGCATAGAGCTGTTTCGTTGCCTGCCTTAGCCGCAGCCCAGTTCCAATAACCTTGAACGAATGGCCACACAGCATCGTTGTGGTAGGGTTTGATGTTGCGTATCTTAGGATATATCGATGATATGCCGTAAGGAGTGAAAGGAGTGCTTGCGATGAGCTTTTGGTCGCGATCATCGTCGGCAATACCGAATATTACACAGAGTGATTGTCCGAGAGCCTCGGTCATAGGCGACTTGAGCGGATAAGCTCCGCCATAGATGTAACCGCTATAGTAGCCCTTGTCCTCCATCCATAGATTTTGATTGATGGCATTCTTTAGTTCGGCAGCAATTTTTTCATATTTTGTGCCATCTTCGCCAAGTTCTTCACTCATTTCGGCAAGAATTGAATAAGTCTCAGCAAAACAAGCATTGGTGCCAAGGCACATCGACTCATAGATGTCTTTAGGAGTCATCCATTTAGGATATGATTGCTCGCGCCAGTCGAGATAAGACTGTTCACCGTGCATAAGTCGGAATTTATTGTCCCATATTGTAGGTATGTCATCGTCAACCGAGTTTCTTATCACATTGTAAGCATATTTGAGCCATTCTTTGTCGCCTGTGATTTTATATATTTCCCAGGCTGCGATACTCCACACTTCGCGGTCGCTCGACACCGGCCAAGAGCCACCTGTGCCTGTGTCTTGAATGATTCGGTCGTTTTTCACCTTTATCTTGAGGCTGTTGATAGAGCGTTCGGGGTCGATAAGACCTATGCCGAGGTGAATGGCATAGCTTGCGTCGCGAGTCCACACACCTTCCCAATTCTCGCCTGCGCGGAAAGCGTTGTCGGCGTTCACCACAGCGAGCATATTTTCGATAGCCATATTATATAAGGCGTTGATAAGTTTTTGGTCGGAAGTGTAGATAGGATAGTCGGGATTTGGTGCATCAATTTTCCAATTTTTAGGAAGGTCGGTTTTCTTCACATCGGGATTGAGTGCAATTTTCACGCCGTAAATGGTATCGCCTTCGATGGGGTGAAGTTTTTGAAGATCTTTACCGTAAAGGTTGTCGAAATCCCAAGTGAGCGGGTCGATATTGCCTGCCACCCATATACCCTTAAAGTCATCGGCATAAATGGTGTCGTTGGTAGGTGTTACATAGATGCCGTTTTCCTTGAAACTGTTGATAAGCGGTGCAACATTCACTTTCAGAGTCCATTCGGCATTCTTGTCGAGTGGTTTAGTGTCGACAGGGAGTACCGGTTTTTCAGCAGCCGGCACGCCGAGAGGAATAATGGTATCGGTTCCTACGATAGTGTAGTGAGTTTCGCCTGGGATAAGTTCGTTGTCGCGCGAATTGAGCGATAGTCGGAATTCGATGAGAGGAGAAGGAGCTTCATCGGCTGGAGAAGCATAGTTTGTAACCACTTCGGTGTCGCTGATAGCTTTAGCCACAAAGTTGCCTTGTACCACGCTGTCGCCATTTACGATGTAGATGTCGTTCTGTTCGATAATATCGGAAGTAACACTTTTTTTTTCTTCGCAGCTTGTTACTAAGGCTGCTAAAAAGCAAGTAGCAAAAATAAGTTTAGTTCTCATAAGGTATTATTCATTATATATTTATGGTACAAAAATAGGGACTTTTTTGTAGATGTGCAAAATTGATATGCTAATAGTTTGTAAGAGAGAATAGATGGTGTAGAATATGTATAAATTGTGAATATTTAATGTGTGATATCTACGCAAAAATTATTTAAAAACTCTTTAAAAATGGGCTTTCTACGATAAAAAAGTTGTGAATATTTTGCTGATAATAATTTTTTGTGTATTTTTGTACTGCAAATGCTTGCCAAGCCTGTTGAGGGTGATTTGAGGCGAGTAAATCAGAGAAAGAATAATGAGTTAGTTAATAGTAAAATATGAGATAAGGTGTGTTAATATCACCAAGTCTCGAAGATGTTAACCCTAATACCACATTTTATTCATACTATTTTTTTCCTAGGGCACCTCGTCGTGAGTCGCGGTGCTTTTTTTTGTTTTAGTGCCATTTTATGTGGTTGGTAGAAATTATATAGGCAATTAACATCGTATATAAAATCTTTTCACTAAATTTGTTTCAAATAATGTCTATTCAAGATGAATACAATAAATGTATATTAAAAGTGTGAAATGATTAATACAACGAAATATAAGGAACTGACCAATGCAGTTCAGGCGATTAAGGGTGCGATTTTGCAAAGTCAACAGCGTGCGTTAGTAGCGATAAATCAAGAGCAGTTGGCACTTTATTATGGCATTGGAAAATTTGTTTCAATAAATACTCGAAATAAGAATTGGGGTAAGGGTTTTATTGAAGCAGTTAGCGAGCAACTTCGCAAAGAATTACCCGGATTAAGGGGGTTTTCCGCAGCGAGCTTACGAAAAATGCGAACGTTCTATGAAGAATGGCAGATGCTTTCAGATAATTCGTTCGTTGAAACGAATAAATTGGTAGGTGCTGGCAGAAATTCGTTCGTTGGAACGAATGAATTACCGATTGTACAGTTTAAAATAGATGCAAATTTCCCGATAGTTGCATTTATGAATATTGGTTTTACTCACCATTATACTATCATCAGTAAAGTTAAGGATGTGGAACAGCGAAAGTTTTACATACAATTTGTGGCAGATACTAAAGCTAAGGTTGAGGATTTGGAACAAATGATTATTGATGATTTATATAGTCATCAAGGTGAATTAGTTAATAACTTCAAGAAAACTATTCCCGACCAATTACAAGCATATCGTGCTATTACGATGTTTAAAGATGAATATATGCTTGACTTTATCAATACAGAGGAACTATTTATTCGTGATAAGGACAGAGATGAACGTGTGATAGAACAGCGCATAGTGCAGAATGTGAAAGAGTTTATTATGACATTCGGCAAGGATTTTACATTTGTAGGCAACCAATATCATTTGGAGAAATTCGGAGAGGAGGAATTTCCTGATTTGTTGTTCTTCAACAGGGAATTGGCTGCCCTTGTTTGCGTAGAGTTAAAAGATGGCCCGTTCAGAACTTCTTATTTGGGACAATTGGCAGGATATCTGCGTATCCTTGATGATGAAGTACGCAAACCCAACGAAAATCCCTCTATCGGTATTATACTTTGCAAGAGCGCCAATAAGAAATTTGTTGAGTATGTAATTCAAGACTATGACAAGCCTATGGGAGTGGCTACCTATAAAACAACTGCTGATATGGATGAACGTCTGAAGAGACTGCTCCCTCCTGTCGAAGAACTGAAGAAACTTCTTTGATTCAAAAGAATTAAGGAAGGTGTAAAATGTTTAAATTGGGTTTAATACACGATTTAATGCTTCCGGCATAATATTCGGCGTATATGCTATATGTTGGGCTTTCAGCCTGCACACGTGATGTGTGCATTGGTCCCGGCGTGGCGCTTCGCTCTGCGCCGGGCTGTTCTATGTTTCGCTTTCAGCGAGATTGTTTTGCGACAGGGGGTGATGCGGTTTCGCGTCTTTCAGACGCATATTTCCTTGCGTTACTGTCTCCTACGGTTTAAAAACCGCAGGCTATTCACAAATTAATCCTTACGGACATATCGGCTCAGCGGATAAATCCGGTTGGTTCTCTATCTGATAATTTCTCCCTCAATGAGGGATTTTTTTTGCGTTTTTCTCCCTCAATGAGGGATTTTTTGTTATATTTGCAGAAAAATATAGAATTATGATAGATTTGTCTTTGTATAATTATATGGACGAAATTTTGAGGAGAACACCTCTTTCGTTTACTCGTTATAAATATAATGAGATAGATTGGAAAAGCCGTCTTGTTGGGATAGTAGGTCCGCGTGGTGTTGGGAAGTCGACAATGATACATCAGCATATACTTAAACAGGGTGAAAATGGAATGCACTTGTTTGTATCGGCTGATAATATGTATTTTGCAACTAATACTCTTGTTTCGCTTGCAGATGACTTTATTAAGGAAGGTGGAACAAATCTTTATATTGACGAAGTACATAAGTATAAGAATTGGTCGCGCGAATTGAAGCAAATATATGATGTACATCCTGATTTAAAGATTGTATTTACAGGTTCATCGGTGCTTGACATACAGAAAGGAGAGGCTGATTTAAGTCGTAGAGCTTTAATATATCATATGCAAGGTTTGTCTTTTAGAGAATATCTTGAAATGTTTCATAAAATAAAGTCGCAAGTGTATTCATTGGAAGATATTTTGTCGCATAAGGTCTTTGTTCCGGAACTTGCACATCCGCTTCCGTTATTCAGGGAGTATCTTAAAAATGGATATTATCCGTTTTCGGTCGAAGGCAGTTTTGCTTTGAGAATGGAACAGGTAGTGGCTCATACTGTAGAAATGGATATACCACAGTTTGCTGATATGAAGGTGTCGACAGCTCGCAAATTAAAACAAATGCTCTCGGTGGTGTCTAAGTTGGCTCCATATAAGCCTAATGCCGATAATCTGGCAACAGAAATTGGTGTGAGTAAAAACAATGTGCCAGACTATTTGGTATATCTTGAAAAAGCAGGAATGATAGGTCAACTTCGAGATAATACCGGAGGTATGAGAGGGTTAGGAAAAGTTGAGAAAGTATATGTAGATAATCCCAACCTAATGAATGTGCTTGCAGGGGGTAATCCTGATGTAGGGAATATAAGGGAAACTTTCTTCTATAATCAAATGCGAGTAAATAATGAAGTTGTGTCTTCAAAAGAATCGGATTTTATGATAGGAAAATATACTTTCGAGATAGGAGGAAAGAAAAAAGGCAAAAAACAGATTGAAAATATCGAAAATGGAATTGTAGTGCGGGATGATATTGAAGTAGGTAGAGGAATATTTGTTCCATTATGGCAATTTGGGATGAATTATTGATATTTTGGGGATAATGATATGTTGGGCTTTCAGCCCGCACACGTGATGTGTGCATTGGTCCCGGCGTGGCGCTTCGCTCTGCGCCGGGCTGTTCTATGTTTCGCCTCCGGCGAGGTTGTTTTGCGCCGAACTTGCGAAAGATGCGTACTTTCTATGAAGAATGGCAGAAATTCGTTCTTGGTTTAACTTCTTACATCATTCTTACTCTTTTTTTGAGTTCCTCTATTTTGTGCATAAGCGCATCAAAGTCCAAAGATTCACCATAAATGAAGAAACGCCTCATATTGGCATAATCATCTTGCCATGCCTCCATAGCCGATTCGGGTATTGTAAAATTGATAGTTGATGGAGCGTGTAGGTCATAGTTTACATACTTCAAAGCATAGTAAGCCTTGCGATGCTCAACAATGGCATCATAAAGTTTTCGATTCGACAAGGCTTCTGTTCCATACTCCGTATCCATCAGTTTTTCCAAGTCATACAGATGTCGTGACATTCGTACACTTCGTGGTTTTTCTTTTTGGAATTCTTCAGCCAAAAGGAATAGTTTCTCAAGGAATGTGCGTGTAGGAATTACAGTTCTGACAAGACTTTCGGCATCGGTATCTTCGTCATCAAAACTTTCACCTATTAGAGAACGGATTTGTCGAAGCTCAGTAGGTTCATCCATTGAGAGGCAACTTATCTCAATCTTTACACGTGGAGGAATATAATTTATCGTATCTTCAAGAATTGACGGATAGTGTAACAGAATTACAGTAGGGTCCTTGTCGGAATCTATAGGTCGCCATTCTCTATTTATATCTTGCACTTGAGATACATTTTCTATACTGTAACCAGCAACTCCCATTTCTTTCAAGCTGGCATCTAATTGAGCAGAAAGAGTCTCATGAATATATGCTCGTGCCATTTTGCGTAATTTCTCACGCTGACTTTTGCCGGTCTTCTCAATACCAAAGAATGAATGACTGATAGCCAAGTCAATGTCTTCAGAGAAACGCTCTATGATATTAAACCCTTTTGACAACGATGTTCCGCCTTTGAAGATCAAAGAATCGTGGCAATCTGTTTGGAATAATGCCTTCAGTGTAACGGTAACCCACCAGTCCTTCTCTATAGCTACCTGATTAACGCCAGGATGACTGGCTTCTGTTTGCTGTAACATTGCCAAACGGTCAATTATTTCATTGTCTAACCACAGTTTTCCCATAATACGTATCTGTTTTAAGCGGTTAGCATTGGTTTTATAACTCTCTTCATCCATGCAGGCATCATATCTACATCTTTGACAAGAGTCTCCTTATCGGTTTCTTTTGACACCAATTGTTGGATTATATTTATTTCTTCTTCTCCTACATTTTCTTTTTTCAGAGCCTTAAGAGCTTGAACAAGTAAGGATATGAGGCGAGTCCCATAACAGAAATTCTTGGGGACACCTCTTTTAAATACTACTTTTCTATTGGATAAGTTTATAGTTCGTTCGCTTCCTGTAGTAAGGTATGTGTAATTCATCGGCACTTGAGTCGATAGACCTAATGCGTTTAGAGCAGTCATTCCTGAAGGTAACACTTCTGCATTATCTCTATCAGCAATAGCTTGCACTATCTTATCGACAGAAGGAAGTACAACACCGAATCGACTTTTTCTCGGTTTGGCATATATTCCGTGTGCAATTTTAACAAGTATGCCTTCAGTTGTTAACTCAGACAAAATGCTCCCTACAAATTCTGTGTGGTATTCAGGGAAATCTGAGCGAAACAGAATGCAATCTTCTGGCATCGCCTCTATGCGTTGCCTAAGAGTTGTACCATCTATTGAATACTCATTAGTCATATTACCTTTGAAATTTTGATGATTTTTCAAATGCAAAGATATAAAAAGGATTCAAATAAAATGATGAATTGCTAAGAAATTTATTTGGTTGACTTGTATAATCGCTTTGTAGAATGTGTGATATAAATGTAAGAAATATCCTCCGATAGCTTTTGTTTTACGTTATTGTCTCCTACGGTTTAAAAACCGCAGGCTATTCACAAATTAGTCCTTACGGACATATCGGCTCTGCGGATAAATCCGGTTACCACAGATGACGCCCTTGTGGGCGTGTGGTGGATTTTTGAATAAATAATTTTTTTGTAAAAAATTGTGTAATTGGTTTTTTATTTGTACTTTTGGCTCGAATAACCATGATTCGAAGTAGATTATAGAGATATAACGAAAACTTTATTATAAACATTTTTAATTACTAATTTAATTACTAAACTATTATGAAAAAAACGTTACTTTCAATGTTAGCGTTGGCTACATTTGGAATGGCAAGTGCTGTAACAAATGTTACTCCGGTAGCTGGAACAGCAAACCCATTCGCTTACGGATTGACAGGTGAGTTTACTGCTGCCAATAATGCAGCAAGTCTTAAAGTGAGTTACGCACTTAACACAGATGCAGATGCTGTTGCTCTACAAGTGCTTAAAGATGGTGAAGTGGTAGCCGAAGAACCAGGTCTTGGTAAAACAAAAGGCACACATACAGCTACAATCGACTTGACGTCTCTTCTTAGCGGTGCTGAATACTATGGTAATTACACTTGGCAAATTGCTGTAACAGGTGATGCAAAGGCTACTATTGAAGAATTTGCAAAACCTCAATTTTTCCACCCACGTGGAGTAGATGTTGATAACAATTTTGAAAGCCCTAACTTTGGTAACATTTATGTTACAGAAGGGATGAAAACAACATCTAACGTTTATTGGAGTGGAACACGTGGCTGTAATGGTCTGTATATTTTTAAGCCTGATATGACAGGTGTTAGAAATGAAGTTACAGGTAATTATGCATTTATGGGCGGTTTGACAGTTGACGAAAATGTAGCAACTGGTTCTGTAAAGGGTGGCGCAGACTTAGCACGTGTACGTGTAGCTGAAGATGGTCGTATCTTTGTAACTCGTGATAATGACTCAGGTAAGTATATTTTAATGGCTGCATCTCAAGCTGATCTTGTAGCTAATGATAAGTTTGTTGATCTGTTGGGAACAGGTACTCTTGATGCATCTACTTATGCATTCAATAATGCTGGAGGAGAATTTGTTGCAGGTCCGAATTTAGGTTTTGATATCAAAGGCTCAGGCAAAAATCTTAAGATTGTGGCACTTTCAGCACAACAAGCTCTTTGGGTATATAGTTGGAAAGGTTCTCGTATTGATGTTTATGAATTAGGCAATGCTTCTGTATTACCTACACCTACTCAAATTAAAGCAATAGAGAAAGCCCCAACCACACCACAATCAACAAATGTGACATTTGATAATCGAGGAGGATTCTGGTTCTGTCAATATAGAACCTCTCCAAATGACACTAACTGTGCATTAGCATATATTGATGCAAATGGTGAAGTGAAATTCAAAGAAGGTACAGGTGGTAAAAAACGTGGTGGAGGTGGTATTCGCCTAAACGCAGATAATACTCAAATTGCCATAGCTTCATCTCAAACTACATTCTCAATATATGATCTTGCATATGCTGCAGACAATACACCTACATTGACTGAAGTTTATAATATTACTCATGGTATTGGAACTAATGTATATGATATCGCTTGGGACCTTGCAGGTAATATCTACATTTGTGGTAACTCCGGTGAATATATGAAGGGCTTCGCACTTCCTCGTTCAGAAGCGTTTGCTACAAAGGCTGCATCTAAGTATGCTTTCGTAATCGATGCTGCTACTGCTATCGATGCTATTGAAGTTGAAAATGCTCCTGTGGAATACTACAACTTGCAAGGTGTTAAGGTTGAAAACCCATCAAATGGTATCTTTATCAAGAAGCAAGGTGCTAAGGCAACTAAGGTTGTTCTTTAATTCTTGAACTTGAAGATATAATACAGAGAGCCGACTCATCGAGTCGGTTCTCTTTTTGTTTACGCGCGTTATCCGGGCGTTGATGCACCCGGTTACCACAGATGACACCCACAGGGCGTGTGGTGGATTTGCGATATAGGAGAAGAAAACGGAATCTCTTGTAAAGTTTTTTTATATGTAAGATAGTATCCGCGGATTTGTGTGGTTGTTTATTATTGGCGCTTGAGTGATGATAAGTCGTTGCGGCTGCGGTCTTTCTTAGCTTCTTCTTGAGCGATGTAGAGAGCTATACATCGTGTCATAAGAATGTCGTCGTGCCGTCCTTTCATCGCTCCGTATGTTCCGTTGGGCTGTTTTTCGTATACGCTGTATTCATCGAGCGCGAGTGTGTCGTGTTCGATATAAAGGTGGTCGCGCAGAATACGCATCATCGAGTAGATCACTTGTTCTTTAGTGCGACGATTGGTGTGAAAGCCGATACGTCGTTCGTGGCTCGGATTGGATGCCGAAGGCATACGCCAATAGAAATTGTAATAAGCCTCGCTCACGATGTCGAGAATGTAGGCACTGCCGTCGCCTTCGGTGTACTCCGTTTCGAGTGTGTTGCTTTCGATGACGAGCAGGGCTTTGTGATACCAACGAGCAATTTGTGCCGCTTTCCACGCCAACAGGTCGTGGTAGGTGTGTCCTCGCCATTGAGCCACCACCTCAGGTTTGCCAAGCGGGCTGCAACGGTCGATGACGGCAATCACCGAGTAGTCGGATGAATCGCTTATGCCACCCACATCGACGGTAACGATGTAGCGGTTTCTTATAGTTTCGGGAATAATGGAGGGCTTGCGCCACACCTGCAGCTTACCCGTTGCCGATGGAATGAAACGAAGGTTCTGTAAAGCCATTTTACCCTCGCGTGCATCACCTTCAAGTTCGCCCACGAAAGAAGCCGGACGGCAGTCGTTGCGCAGATGCTCGATATCGGCGAGAGCAAACACGCATTGCCCTGTGTTAGCAAATGCTTCGATGTCATCGGTAGGATATTCTGCCATCATCTGTGAGTGAGTGTTGTACTCCTTTCGTTTGGCGTGATACCACGCAATCATTTCTAGCGTAAGCCCACGATTCCAGAGGTTCAGTTCATATTCATCAAGTTGTTCCCAAAGCAATTTAACGTCGGGAACGGGCGTGCGATAGATTTCGATTTCGTACCAAGGCACAAATACCGCTTGCTTGTCGCTTTGTCCCGCTTTTGCACGAAGCCACTCGGTGTGAAAGAAGTTGCCCACGCCATTGGCAGTACTTTCCATCACTATTACGGTGAGAGGAAGCAGCGCCACCGATCCACACACAGCTCGCACCACGTTTTCGGGACTTTTCTGTGCTGTGGTGCGCCAAAAGGCAACTTCGGTGAGATGTGCCATGGCGATGTCAAATCCGCGAATGGATTCTTGACTCTCAGCCGAGCCCATAGCCACAAGACAATCTCTACCTGAAATCACACTTACGTTCTTGCTTTTTTCGAACGGATGAAATGTAATGGGGCTATCGGTTGGGGCGAGTGCCGCAGGGTATTCTTTCAGCAATCGGGAATAAATGCCTTTGATAGCCGAAGACGTGTCTTTTAAGTGTCCGCATATAAGACTGTTCCAATGGGTGCAATGAACTATCTGAATCCACGCCATATATATCTGCACAAGTGTAGAACCTCCCCATTGTCGGGCTTTGAGCATAATGAGGCGAATGGGCTTGCCGGCGGTGCGCATATCCTCGAGAACTGCCAACACCCGGCGTTGTGGGGCGTTGAGCGTGAACGGAATGCTTCGTGCCGAGACCTTATCCTTGATTGTAACGCAACGTGCGCACCAAAACTCGAAATCGTAACCGATGCGCAGTGCTTCCACGTGCGAAAGTGGCGTGTTGCTGTTGATGTGATGTTCATTGAGCATAACTTTCGGCAGATAAAGAACAGTATGAGTCTTGAAGGTGCGTCGTTCTCGTTCTCCGTAACATCCTATTCCTGAGAGAGGGTCGTAATTGTGGATGAGCGCGGCATTGCGACGCTCATTTTCTTCGATAATGTCTTTCATAGTATTGTTTTTTTTGACGTGCAAAGAAAATATTCACTTAAAGAGAACTTTTCGGCAGAAAGGATATGGGATATTAAAAGATTTTCACTCCATTATGCTTTTTAGAGAAGAATGCAGCGATGGAGGTTTGTACTTTTGTGGGAATTTTAAAGGAAGATATTATGAAAAACATCAAGATTGTGCCTAAATGTGCTGTTGAGCGAGTGAATGACGAAAGCGGAAACGTGGGCGAGTGTGTGAATGCGATGAATGTGAGAGAATGTAACGATGCTCTTGTTACAATGGGTAATTGGCACGAATTGTGCGAGATTCAGCAGGACGAGCGTGTGATGCTTATCGATAAGAGGCGTGAAAGCGATTACTTCTTGTCGTGCAAAGGCAATGAGGTGAGAGTGCTGTGCAAACGTGTGAACGGCGAGTGCGTGGAACAGAATGAAGTGATATGCGAACTTGCCGGCGGTGTGAGGTGGATGCGGAGTGTAGGAGATTTTGTCGTGATTTCGACCGATAGCGGGGTGAAATATCTGCATTATGCCAATGGAGAATATCGCTTACTTGATTTTATGAAGATAGCACCGCAAATGGTGTTTGGAGCAGTAAATTCGGCTGAGGTGAGCGAGACGGTGTCGAGTGTGGATTTTGAAGAACCATATAGCAGTTGGGATAAATTGAGTGACAAAGACAGTAAAGCGATAGGAGATTCTGTGCGTTATAGCGCAGAAGTGCTACACAACAGAGCGAAGCAGAATGGCGCATTTGTTCAGCCGGTGGCAGTACGCTATGCGGTGCGATTGTGGGACGATAATTACGCATGGGTGAGCGCACCGGTGGTGGTAGGCTGCGGTGTGTCGATGAGAGAACAGGTGTCGGTGGCAATCGATACTGATATGAGCAGTTGTGGAGAGAGTGAACTGAGAGCAACGATGTATAACGTGGGAGTAGCAGTGGTGGAACCATTGGCACGCGAGTGGTTAGGGCTTGTGAAGTCGGTAGATGTGCTCGTGAGCGATGAATTATCACCATTTGAGGCAGGCAAAGTGATGTGCCGATGTGATTATGCCACGCCTAACAGGTATCTTACTTATTGGTTGCCTCAAAGGGAACGCCTTATGGCTTGGGCTGAGTTGGTAAATCCCGCTAAGTGGCACATCCTAACGAGAATAAACGATGTGCAGGGACTTAGCGAAGGCAGAGTAAATGCTGTGAATGGCGTGGCAGCGGTAACCGATAGTATGGGGGCATTGTCGGAGAGTTGCGTGGGCCTGATGCGTAGCGGATTGTTTACCGAAAGTATTACTCGTGAGCAAGCTTATAAACTTACGCAGGAAATGAACCGAGATGTGGTGGGTAATACCGGATTGTGCGCAGGAGGACGGTTGTATATAGGCGGATTGTCGTTAGTGATGCGAAATGCGTGGCAAAGTGTGCAGTATTGGGGTGGGAATGTCGAAGCAAAACCATGTGAAATGATAGTAACGGCACGACTGAACACAGCTAATGGCGAAGCTGTAAAGGTGGCTCGATATTCGTGTGACTATACACCGGCAAAACTGAATATGTTGATAACTTATCCCGATGCAAGAGCTGTGGAACTGGCGGTTAAAGTGTTGTGTGACGAAACGGTGAGCGAATGGACCGGGACGTTGCAAAGATGTGATGAGCAGGGATTTGCTTATTTCCTAAACGATAATGCCGAAGATGTGGAATTGAAACCGGGAGTGTCGTTTTATGAACCTGCCGAACAAAGGGTGGTTGAATTGCAACTGAATGAAGTGGAGGTGAGTTCTGTGGCTAATCCGTTTGTGATAGAGCAACGTAGAATGGTGGGGCAAAGCGAGGTTCTTGCGCTCGAAAGAGTTAAGAAATCGGTGTATTCAAGCACTTTCGGACGCTATCCGATATATGTGTTCACTCGTGAAGGCATTTATGCGATGTCGTATAAGGCGAAAGGTGATTATAGCGATGCTCAATTGTTGGATTATCGTACGGTGGATGATAAATGCGTGGTGGCAATTGGCGATGATAAGGTGTACTTTGTGAGTAATGGCGGAGTGCTGTGTGAATTGAACGGTAAAGATGTAACTGAAATTACGACGTTGCCCGATGTGGCACAGATGGCTTGGATAAAGAGTAAAAAAGAATTGCTTGTGCGAGCTGAAGATAATACCTTGCGAGTGATGATGCCCGGCGGAAGGTGGAGTGAACGAAACGAGGGATTACGGCACTTGTGTGTGTCGAATACATTAGATGTAGCGGGGCAAACTGTCTTAGGTAAAATGGTGGATTTGAACGATGAAAGGCAAGGCGATGTAATGTTCTTGGTCGAAACGCATTCAATAGAAGCAGCATCAGGACTTATGACAGCTCCACTATTGATGACGATAAATGTAAGTGGCGTTTTTGCCGATAAAGGTGTTGCGAAACTATATGGGAGCGATGGTGTGGACTGTGAATGGAGATTGCTTGGAGAGATATTGTTGGAAGGCAGGGTGTGCCATCCCGGGCAAATACGAATATATTCACGCCCATGCCGATTGTATAAAGTGATGATAGAGGGCGTGGCAAAGGGTGATGTGGTGTTGAGGAATGTGATTGTGGATTATAAAGTGTGATAAGTGTTGTCAGAGTCTTGCTACTCCAATAGTGGCAAGACTTATTTTTATATCGGGAATGTTGGCAATCGATGATGCCGCACTGAGCAAGGTGGCTCCTGTGGTAACCACATCATCGACTATAAGAACGTGCTTACCCTCAATGGACAGGGTGTTTTGTGCTGCAAATATGCCTTGTGTGTTGAGCCAACGTTCGTAGATTCCTTTGGATGTCTGCGATTCGTGGTTGCGTGTTGCGATGATGACATCGGTCAAAACAGGAATGTTGAACACATCGGCAAATCCTTGTGCGATAGCTTCACTTTGGTTATATCCTCGTTTGCGTAGCTTTCGACTGTGAAGAGGGACAGGAATTATGTAATCGATGTCGTCGAAGTAATTGCATAATGCGAGTTGCTTAGCGTAAAGCCGAGCAACAAAACGTCCTAATTGAGGCTGGTTGCGATACTTGATGTCGTGAATGATATTGGCATAAGGATTACCTTTCTCGTAAAAGAAGAATCCCGAAGCCCGTTCGATAAGAATTTTCCCTGCAAAGAGTTGTTCCATAGGGTTGAACTTCTCGGTGTGAAATCGTGTGATTGGGATATCGATAAGACATCGTGTACAAATATGCTTCTCGTGAGAGGTTAGAACTGTGTCGCATACAGGGCAGATGCGAGGAAACAACATATCAAGCAAGGCTGAAGCGATATTTTTAATAGCAGTCGTCATCGTAATCGGGGAAAGGAGGTAAATGCTTGTATATCAATGTCGGTTCGAATCCTCGTGAAGATGCAAATCGCAGGAGAGCCGCTTTCGCTTGTAGAGGTTCTTTTGATGTCAAAGAGCGCATTTTTGTACTTAAGATATGCTTAAGAGAGTCGATATATTCATTTTCGTCGATAAGCGAGAGTGAATCTTCGATGATATCGTCAGAAATGTGCTTAGAGCGTAATTGATATGCTATTTTGATGCGTCCCCACCCGGCGAAACGGAACTTGTCGCGAGCGAAAGCCGCAGCAAAACGGCTCTCGTCGAGGAAACGCTCATCGATAAGTCGTTGAATGATGATTTCGGCATCGTGAGAAGTGAGTCCCCACGAAGTCAGCTTATTACGGATGTCGCTTGGAGCTTGTTCGCATCGGCTGCAAAGTGCAGCTGCACGAGCAAGAGCATTTTCGGGAGAGATAGGCTTTTTGTTTATCATACGTGGGAAGTCTTAGTTGCCGATACAAATCGGTCGTTGGCATACATATCTTTTTCGATGGAAATGTCTTCAAATCCATAATTTGACAGTAACTCGGCAGTCTCTTTGTCATAATTACGATTGATTTCAAAATACAATCGTCCTCCATGAGAAAGAGCTCTGTCGGCATACTTGGCAATAGCCCGATAGAACAGCAACGGATCGGAGTCGGGTACGAAAAGAGCCGAATGAGGCTCGTAGTCAAGTACGTTGGGCTCCATGTGTGTGCGCTCTGTGTGTGTGATGTAAGGCGGATTGCTCACGATGATGTCGTAGAGAGGCTCGCAGGGCGCAGGTTCGTTAAGAATGTCCTTTAGAATGAAATTGACGTTGGCTTTGAGAGTCTTGGCATTCTCTTTGGCAACGATAAGAGCTTCGCTGGAGATGTCGATGGCATCGACTTGAGGGAAATGTAAAGCTCGAGCCAAAGCAATTGCAATGGCACCACTGCCTGTGCCAATGTCGAGAATACGAAGGTCGGGGCGTGAATTTTCTCGGATTATGATATCTACAAGTTGCTCGGTTTCAGGGCGAGGAATAAGAGTGGAAGGCGTTACCTTGAGGTGAAATCCTTGAAAGTACGCTTCGCCGAGAATGTATTGTATGGGTTCGTGGTTGAGCAGTCGTGAAAGAATCTTGTCGATTTTGTTTTTTATGTAATCGGATAGTTCATCGTCGCTGTGCATAATGATGTCGACCTGAGAATATCCTTTCAAATTCTCAAATATGATTTTTATAAGACTGTTGATTTCTCTTTGTGAAAAAATAGGGGAAAGAGATTCCTTAATATGTTGTAATGTTTCTTTCATAGGTGTAAAGATAGTTAAAAAGATTGAGGAAAAGAGTGCTTTTAGTGTTAAAATGAGTTTGATGTTGCTGTAAAGGCTTATAAAGTGTGAAATATAACCATAGAACAAACTATTTTTATTATTTTTGTGCATTGAAAACAAACGTGAAGAAATGCATATTATGCAAACAATCATAAAAAAAGCCTTGCTCATCGCTTTTTTATGAAAAAATGTTGCTAAATTTGCATCTTAAAATTTATGTATACAAATGAATAGAAAATTTCCTATATGCCTAATGTTGGGCGCATTGTTGACATCGATATTGTTTTCGTGTAATGAAGAAGATAATAGTGATGAATTAACGGTTTATAGTAACAGTGTTGTAATATCTGCGTTCTCATTGCAGGAAAACGGTAACGTAATGGATAATTTGGACACTGTGTTCTTTACAATCGATCTGGATAGAGGATTGATATATAATGCCGATTCGTTGCCAATGGGAGTAGATGTGTCAAATCTTAAGGTAAATATGACTTATGCTGAAAGTGCGTCGGCAGAATTCCATGTAACAAATGGCAAATGGATGCGTGACACAGTGTTTAAATATAACTCTGAAGACTCTATTGATTTTACAGGAGATGTGAAGTTTAAGATATTGTCGATGGATATGTCGAATGAAAAGACTTATACCATAAAGGTGAATGTGCATCAAATAGAACCTGATACATTGTATTGGAGCAGATTTGCGCGCCGCGACTTGCCTTCGTTCACAGCACCTAAGGATCAGAAAACCGTTCAACTTCAAGATAAATTATATTGCTTTATACAAGATGAGAAAGGCTATGTGATGTCGGTAACTTCCGATATATTTGCAAATCAGTGGGAAAAGACACGCGTGGAATTGCCTTTTACTCCATTGTTGCAGTCATTTATGGCTACCGATGAAGCATTGTTTATCTTGGACAGCGATAAAGCTCTTTACACATCAACCGATGGCTTGACTTGGACATCTTGTGGCTTGTCGTGGTATAGCATTATAGGTTCTTACAATAATACATTGCTCGGAGTAATTAAAGAGGGCGATGTGTATAAGCACGCACAATATCCGGAGAGCGAAGGCTTTGTGTCAACCGAAGTACCTGAAGATTTTCCTATCGAAGGTGTGTCGCAAATGGTAAAACTTGAATCAAGATGGGCTGTAAGCGACCAAAAACTTATGATTGGTGGTGTGTTGGCTAATGGAAATTATTGTAAACACACTTGGGGCTATGATGGCTCGGTGTGGGGAATCATTAGCCGTGTTGAAGCTACACTTGGTCAATTAAAAGGAATAACATTAATTCCATATTATTGCACATATTTAGATTCGGAAACATTAAATTCATTCTCAGAACCATTGTTGTTGGCTATGGGAGGTGAGTTGTCGGATGGCACACGAGTAGATGTAGTGTCAATGTCGATTGATAATGGATTGACATGGACAGTGGCAAACGAATGTTTGCAATTACCTGAATATATTGAGCCTTTCTCTTTTGCTCAGGCTTTCGTCGTGGACAAGACTTTTACTGAATCGCGAGGTATGAGTGATACATGGGTAGAAATGCAGACAAAACTTCCTGCAAGTATGCGTATCAGTTCAAGAGCAATAAAACCAATTACAACATGGGAATGCCCTTATGTGTACTTGATAGGTGGAGTTAATGAGCATGGTATACTTTATAACAATATTTGGCAAGGCGTTATCAATCGTTTAACGTTCAAGCCTCTATATTGATAAAGATTAGTGATTGATATACTTTTTTGACGCAGAGATACGTTTTAATAGAAAATAAAATCGACCGACGTTATGAAAAAGTTATTAATCGCTATATTGTTGTGTGTGAGTGCTGCAATAGCTGTACAAGCACAAGATTATCGATACGAGATTGGTGCCGGGCTTGGCTTGAGTGGCTATCTTGGCGATGTAAATAAAAGTAATGTGCTGAAAAATCCAGGATTGGCCGGTGGTGCGGTGTTCCGCTATCTTCCGTCGACAAGATGGGCGTTGAAGGCAAATATTACGGTGGCAGGTATCAGCGGAAACTCTGCCGACAATAATATGGTGTTTCCCGATGGGCAAACATATTCGTTCAATTCAACTCTATGTGATTTCGGAGCGCAGATTGAATTTAATTTTTTTGAATATGGAATAGGTCCCACATATAAAAAACTGAAAAGGATAACACCATACGCTACACTTGGATTGGGAGGCGTGTATGCTTCGGCTTCGGGGAATGGCGCATTTGCGATGAATATTCCTATGGGTGTGGGCGTTAAATATAAACTGAAGGAACGCTTGAATATCGGGCTTGAATTCACAATGCGCAAAGCATTTGGCGACAAACTCGATGGGTTAAGCGACTTGAATGGAGTGAAAAGTTCTTTTGGAAAGAACACAGATTGGAGTTCTTTCACAATGCTGACTATAACTTATGAGTTCAGTAAGCGTTGTAAAACTTGTCACTATGTAGATTGATTATAGAAACGAGAAAATATAACAGAGATGTCATTAGCTGAAAAGATAGACAGCAGTCGTCTGCCTGCTCACGTAGCAGTAATAATGGACGGTAACGGACGTTGGGCAAAACAACGCGGTCTCGACAGGTCGATGGGGCATGTTGAGGGTGTGAATACTGTGCGTCGCATAACTGAAGCTGCTTCTGAAATAGGTGTGAAATATCTTACACTCTATACTTTCTCTACCGAGAATTGGAATCGTCCGAAAGAGGAGGTAGATGCGCTGATGAATCTTGTGGTGGTAGCTATTGAACGAGAAACCCCCGACTTGATAAAAAATAATGTGCGCTTGACAATGGTGGGCGATATAGCTCGAATGCCTGAATTTGCATCGACACGATTGCTAAAGTGTATTAAAGATACATCACATTGCACAGGTCTAACACTTGTGCTTGCATTGAGCTATTCATCACGTTGGGAAATACTTGAAGCATGTAAAAAAATAGCGTTGAAAGTGAAAAACAATGAAGTCGATGTGGAAAATATCGATGTGGAATTGTTTGATTCAAGTCTTACGACTGCTGGAATGCCCGACCCCGATTTGCTTGTTCGCACAGGAGGTGATTTGCGTATAAGCAACTATTTATTGTGGCAAATAGCTTACTCAGAGTTGTATTTCTCCGATAAATTCTGGCCTGATTTTTCGAAAGAGGATTTCTATGCTGCAATCCTTGAATATCAAGCAAGAGAACGCCGATATGGCAAAACGAGTGAACAGGTGAGTGATAACGAAACTAAATAAAATCAGATATATAATAAATTGAATATGCGATATAAGTTACTGCCTGCATTAATTGCAATAATAGTTGGGGCGTTTGCTCCAATGGCTACTGCACAGACGCAGAACGACACAATCTATAATCCTAAAATCGTATATACCGGGATGCCCCAGAAATATGAGATTGCAGGAATTAAGGTGACAGGAGTGGACAACTATGAAGATTATATTATCATAGGCTATTCGGGCTTGTCGGTAGGTCAAAGAATTGAGATTCCCGGCGACGAGATAAAAGCTGCTGCAAAACGCTTCTGGCGACAAGGCTTGTTCTCAAAGATTCAAATCAAAGTGGAGAAGATATGTGGCGACAAGGCTTGGCTCGAATTTGCATTGCGTCAACAACCACGTATCTCGGAGATTAATTATTTGGGTATGAAAAAAGGCGAGCGTGAGGAAATCAAGCAACGCCTTGGGTTGATGAAGGGTAATCAGTTTACACAGAATATCGCTACACGCGCTGAACAAATCATCGACAAGTATTACGATGATAAAGGTTTTAAGAATGCCGAAGTGAGTGTAACTCAAAGAGAAGATTTGAGTAAGGAAAATGAAGTTATCGTAGATATAAAGGTGGACCGTCATGAAAAAATTAAGGTGCATAAGATCTATATCGATGGTAACGAAGTGATGGACGATGGAAAGTTGAAGCGTGTTATGAAGAAGACTAACGAAAAGGGTAGTCTTGTGAAGTTGTTCAGCCAAAAGAAATTCGTCCCTAATGATTTTGAAGATGATAAGAACCGCATTATAGAGAAATACAACGAAATGGGTTATCGTGATGCTCGTATCGTGGCTGATAGTGTGGTGAATTATGATGAGAAAACAGTCGATGTGTATTTGACAGTTGAAGAAGGAAAGCAATATCATATTTCGGATATAAAATGGGTGGGTAACACAGTGTATAACTCTGCAGTCCTTGACGAAGTGCTCGGAATGAAAAAGGGTGATGTGTATAACCAAAAACTGCTTAGGAAACGCACAGAGGAAGATGATGATGCGGTGTCAAACTTGTATATGAATCGCGGTTATTTGTTCTTCCGATTATTGCCTATAGAAAATAATATACAAGGTGATTCGGTTGCGCTTGAAATGCAAGTTATCGAAGGTCCGCAAGCTCGAATTAACAAAGTTGTTATCAATGGTAACGACCGCTTGTACGAAAAGGTGGTTCGTAGAGAATTGCGTGTTAAGCCGGGACAATTGTTCTCTAAATCGGACTTGATGCGTTCGGCCCGTGAAATTGCACAAACAGGTCATTTCGACCCCGAAAAGATGGATATACGCCCTGAACCCAATGAAGATAACGGTACTGTAGACATTGTTTTCAATCTTGAGTCGAAAGCTAATGACCAAATAGAATTCTCGGCAGGTTGGGGACAGACCGGTATCATCGGTAAATTGAGTTTGAAGTTCACTAACTTCTCTATCAAGAACCTGTTCAATCCATCATCATATAAGGGTATTATCCCTCAAGGTGAAGGACAAACGTTTACAATCAGTGCGCAAACCAATGCTAAGTACTATCAAGCATATAGTATTTCGTTCCTTGACCCATGGTTTGGAGGAAAGCGTCCTAATGCATTATCGGTATCGGCATTCTATTCACGCCAAACAGGTATTAATTCATCGTACTATAACAGTAATTACACCAATTATTTGTATAATTACGGCTACGGATATGGTTACGGATATGGCAATAATTATGGCTATGGAAATAACTATACTTACGAAAGCGCATACGACCCAAATAAGTACTTGCAAATGGGTGGTTTGACAGTGGGATTTGGTAAGCGTTTGAATTGGCCTGATGACTACTTTACATTGAGTGCAGAATTGAGTTATCAATGGTACAACCTAAAGAATTGGGATTATTTGTACTATATGAATAACGGTGTATCAAATTCATTGGTTTTCGGATTGACTCTTTCTCGTAATAGTATCGATAATCCATTGTATACTCGTAGCGGTAGTGATATTTCATTGAGTATGCATATGACACCTCCTGCTTCATTGTTTGGTAAAAAAGATTGGCAAAAGTTAAGTCAGGAGAATACAGTTGAATCAAAGAAAGAAATGTATAAGTGGATTGAATATTGGAAACTCAAATTTAAGGCAAAGACTTATACTCCGCTTACCGATGTTGACGGACAATGGACACTTGTGTTGATGACACGTGCCGATATTGGATTGCTTGGCAGCTATAATAAATATCTGAAATCACCATTTGAAACATTCTATGTGGG
The DNA here is from genome assembly GCA_015061055.1 of Bacteroidales bacterium. Classification (GTDB taxonomy): domain Bacteria; phylum Bacteroidota; class Bacteroidia; order Bacteroidales; family Muribaculaceae; genus RGIG4576. The sequence continues at coordinate 92,082 of SUXH01000002.1, read as the reverse complement.
TGGTGACGGTATGTCGGGCAGTTATACTTATGCATCGGAAACCATTGCACTTCGTGGTTATGACAATGGAGCATTCACACCATATTCTAAGGAGGGTTATGCTTATACACGTTACTGCTTTGAATTACACTTCCCATTTATGTTGCAGACAAGTACCACTATCTATGGTCTTGCATTCTTGGAAGGTGGTAATGCGTGGACAAGTGTAGGAGAGTTCCAACCATTTAATCTTAAGCGTTCGGCAGGTGCCGGTGTACGTATCTTCTTGCCAATGGTTGGTATGATGGGTATTGACTGGGCTTATGGTTTTGATAAAGTGTATGGAACAAAGGGTGGCAGCCACTTCCACTTTGTACTTGGTCAAGAGTTCTAATGATATACGCGTCGTTTGAAGAACGATGATATACAAAGTCCTTGGCGCCGATAGGCGTTAAGGACTTTTAAATAAACATTAAGTAAAAAAACAAATGCCGTATTAAACTAAAACGATATTATCGAGTCAAAATAACGAATTTAACTTAAAAAGTGATATGAAAAAAATTGTATTATCATTGATAGCCTGTGTGGCTATGGTATTGAGTGCAAATGCCCAAAAGTTCGCATTGGTCGATATGGAATATATTCTGAAGAATATTCCTGCGTATGAAATGGCCAATGAACAGCTAAACCAAGTGTCGTTGCGTTGGGAAAAGGAGGTGGAAGACTTGGCTAAGGAAGCCGAAACATTATATAAGAACTTCCAAAACGATATGGTGTTTCTAACCGATGAACAGAAGAAGAAAAAAGAACAAGAGATTGTAGCAAAAGAAAAAGAAGCAACCGACTTGAAATATAAATATTTCGGTCCGCAAGGCGAATTGTTCAAGAAACGTGAATCGCTTATTAAGCCTATTCAAGATGATGTGTATGAGGCAATAAAGAAAGTGAGCGAAGAACGCGGATATCAAGCTATTTTCGATCGTGCATCGTCACAAAGCATCGTTTTTGCATCGCCACGAATCGACGTAAGCAATCTTGTGCTTGAGAAATTGGGATATTCAAAATAGTGTAATGATAGAGAACCATTTGTAGGCAAAAAGCTTTGATTAAATTTTGTTATTGGGTTGGTTTTCACTATCTTTGTTGCTGTTTTTGAAAAAAACATAGAATTAATAAATAAAACATTATAAAAAAATGATTAAGAAGATTTTACTTGCTGTACTTTTGGCAGCACCAATGTGCCTTTCGGCTCAAACTTTGAAATTTGGAACAGTTAATACTCAAGAAGTTTTCAATCTTATGCCTGATAAGGCTACTGCAGAAAATACTTTGAAAGAAACTGCAGCAAAATATGACGCTGAAGGAAAGAAACTTCAAGAAGCATTTGCTCAATTGCAAGCTGATTATGAAAAGCTTGAAGCTGATGCAACAACACCAAAGGCAATCAAGGATCGTCGTATGCAAGAGTTGCAAGAAACTTACCAAAAGATTCAAAATTTCCAACAAACAGCAAGCCAAGAATTGCAACGTACACAAGAAACTCTTCTTGCTCCAATTATGGATAAGTTGCAAAATGCTATCAAGGCTGTAGGTGCTGAAGGTGGTTACACATTTATCTATGATATGTCGATGGGTGTAGTGCTTTATGCCGGTAATGGAGCTGAAGATGTAACTTCTCAAGTAAAAGCAAAACTTGGAATCAAATAATCACACAGATGATATTATAATCATAAGCCGTAACCTTAAAGTTGCGGCTTTTTTTATGTCAATTCAAAATAAAATATTAATTTTGTACATAAGAATAAAAATATAAAAACTGTATATGATTATGAAGAAACTTTTGCTAATTGCAATGCTTATGTTGCCTCTATGTGTGGTGGCTCAAAAGATTGGAGTGGTTGATTCGAAAGCTATTTTCGATGTGATGCCGGAGAAGGTGATGGCTGAAGGCCAATTGAATGATTTGCTGTCGCAATATAAGGCAGAAAATGAACGTCTTGAGAAAGAATTTAACCAGAAGTATGGCGATTTCCAAGCTTTACCGGCTAACACAGCTAAGTCGATAAAAGAACGCCGTATGCAGGAGATTCAATATAATAGGGATAAAATAGAAAGCTATCAACAAATGGTTAAGCAAGATATGGATGCTAAAAAGGCTGAGTTGCTTAATCCTATTCGTGCTAAATTGCAGGCTGCAATCGATAGTGTAGGCGTGCAAGGCGAATATATGCTTGTTCTCGATGTGTCGGTTACACCTGTGGCTTTCAAGAGTGCTAAGGTTGAAGATATAACACCGGCTGTAAAGGCTATTCTTGGAATAAAGGAATAAACAGATTGCTGTCCCGATAAAACTCGTTTTTGATAGATACAGATTGTGGCTGATTCCATTAGTTGGAGTCAGCCACTTTTTTTTGATATGTTGGGCTTACAGCCCGAGCGCGTGGTGTGTGCATAGGTCCCGGCGTGTCGCTTCGCTATGCGCCGGGCTGTTTTATGTTTCGTATTCGGTGAGGTTGTATTAGAGCGCAAAAAAAGATTGAAATGGTATTTTTTTTCTCAAATTTTTAAAGATTAGTAATAATAAATGTCTTATAGTTGTTTAATTAGTTACTTAATTCATTTCTATTGAATGGAATTGTAGACTTTTTTAAAGTTTTTTTACATTTCAAAAGTGTTATCAACTCCAACAATAATGATTTTAGATTGCAAATATACAATTTAAATCTCTAATCTTTAAAAATTAGAGAAAATGAGAAAAGTATTACTTACAGCGTTAGCGCTATGCACGATGGGTATAGCGAGCGCTCAAATGAATGGAAATCAAGCACGTGTGTATGCTTATGGTCTTGAACAAGCAGAAGAAACCGGAACGGTTACAACTTACACGTTAACCTTCAAGACAAACACAGCTGCAACTGAAGCAAGCGTGAACCTAAAGGATGCAAATGGTGATGTGAAGTACACAGTACCTGCAGTAAAAACTGATGATGCCGGAAAGGCTTGGGAAGCAGTAGTAGATGTGTATGAACTAAACAAATTAGGCAAAGATGTAGTTGCCGGTGATTACACTTGGGAAGCTACTGTTTCAGCTCCTGAAGTAACTGCTTGGACAACGGTTTATAATTCTGAAGATAAGGTAGATGGTCAGGTGATATTAAATTTCTATCGTTCATATGGTTTAGAAGTTGATAAATCTCCAGAAAGTTCTAACTTTGGACGTGTGTATATGGCACATCAAGCAACTTCAGGCACTAATGTTCCTGTAGGTATGTATACTTTTACTCCGGAACTTCAAATCGAAAATGATGGTAATCCCTACAAGAATGACATTTTTGGTATAGGAGAAGCTGATACATCAACTTGTTCTTTAGCTGATATGTGTATTGCCAAAGATGGTAGATTATTCTTTACTGCAACTAAACTTGATCTATATAATGTATATGCAATAAATCCTAATAACTTAGAAAAAGTAACTAAGGTGTTTAACAATGCAACTTTAAAACATGAAATTCCTAGTGAAACTTATAAAAAGTATGTATATAAATCTCTTTTTGCTTCAGATGGTACAAGAATGACAGGTGTCAGAGGCTCTATTGCTACATACGGAGAAGGAGAAAATACAACCTTAATGGTATTGGAGCCTACTAATATTTACCTAAAATTATGGACGTCTCCTATTAATGAATTTAAAATCGGTGAAGATAATACTTGGGATGAAGCACCAACAAATACTATTGCGCCAACTTCAGGAAATTGTATGAAATGGTGGGATAGTGAAAACAATAAGAATGTAAATTGTCATATAGCAAATGCTTCTGTATATCCATCAATGGAAGCTACTAAGAATGGATTCTGGTGTGTACAATATTATAGCTCATCTAATAATTCTATTCCTACATTCATCTATTATAGCCGTAAGACAGGAAAGGTTGAATATAGAGATGTTTATACTTATCCTTCAAATGCATCATCAACAGCTTTGGCTGTAAATGAAGATTTAGGATTAGTAGCTTATGCCGGAACATATAATTCTACAACTAAATTAACCCCTGCAATTGTTACTAAATATAGTGAAGATGCTGAAACAGGTAAGATTACAATTAATGAGGTTAATGGAACTGATTATACTTTAGCTGGTTTGGGCAATAAAGCTGATGCAATGACATTTGACTATGCAGGAAATTTGTATGCAATCACTTCAGGAAAAGAAATAATGACTGTATATGCATTGCCTGATGCTTTGGTAGGTGCTAACACCCGCACAACTCCTGCAAAGGCTTCATTGAAGGTTAAGGTTACAAATGAAGATATTCTAACCGGTGTTGAAGATATCGCTGTTGATGCTAATGCTCCTGTGGAATACTATAATCTACAAGGTGTGAAGGTTGAAAATCCTTCAAATGGCATCTTTATCAAGAAGCAAGGTACAAAGGCAACTAAGGTTGTTCTTTGATTAAAATAGTAATTAAAAATGGAATAGCTTGGCGATGTGAATCGCTGAGCTATTTTTTATACATAGGCTTTATAGTAAGGATAAGGATTTGGCGGATAATTCCGGTTGGTGAAAGAAAAGATTATGCAAAATAATGCTGAAAGTATTTCATTGTATATTAACCGCGCGTAAACGTAGTGCCACGTGTGGTAGTAGGTCGGTATCGTATCGCACTTGAAGAGTGCCATTTAATCGTGATGAAAAGGTTTCTTTCAGAAATACCTTCGATATAATATTCAGGTTAATGCGGTTATGATTCTCAAATCCACACTATATAACAATTTACAACATAAAAAAATAGCAAGATAGATTCCTTATTGGTTTCTTATCTTGCTATCGGTTTTTGTTGAATATCTTATTTTAGTTATGCTTCTTGCTATATACTAATTTTACTTTAGCCTTGTCAAGGTTGAGTTTACATATCATTGGTCCCGAAACAGCCGGTGAGATAGTGGTTACAGTAGAAACCACTGAGCCGTAATAGTCGTAAGAAGATTCGCTGGTTACGTCTACAGGGATGATTGTTAAGTCGGCAGCATCGGCAATTTCTTCAGCGCTTGAATTGATTGCATTGAGCAAGAACTGACGCATACCCGAGAATTCATAGCTCTTTGTAGTAGGGTTATAGGCTGCATAGAAACTGCTTATGTTGTCGGGAATCTTGTTGTTGGCAAAGAAACTGTCTTTTTCCGATGTTTTAACAAGCAGAATGTATTGAGGTACCGAAATGTTGTATTCGTTAGGTATAGTCGATACCGGAATAGAGAATGAAAGTGAGTTGATTACCTTAAGGCGGTCAAGGTCGCTATTGAACTTATGCACAATATCATCGATAGGGAAGTGGATGCGAGCCTCATATCCAAGAGGAGCTTGCAAAATGATTTCGCCTTGGTTCACTTTTTCTATGATGTTGTCGGCAATTTTCATTGTGATGTTATTGTTGGTAATCACTTCGGGAGCAGCCGTAGCATAGCTTGAACTGTCGCGCACGATAGTGTCGTTGCCTTCGGTTGTCTTAGAATGACGTTTGTAATTTACAAGCAAGAATGTCTTGTCGATTTTTGTGATACGTCCGCTACCATAAGAATTTGATACGTATATTCCGGGGAAGAATTCGTTGAACTTAGCCGGCGACTGGAATGTTTCGGGGTTGTTCTTGAATTCGTTGAATATATTTACAGCCAAACTCTTAGGTAAAGTAGCTACGATGGTGCGATAAGAACCTTTCTCTACAGTAGAGTGAGTTAGGTTTGGAGAACCATTATAGGTAGCGGTGTAAGAAGTGGAACCAATAAGGCTGTTTTCGCTGTAATATCCTTCGGGCGAGAATTGGCTGTTTAGAGGAGCTGAGAGCTGCTTGTCGAGCTGATACACATTGGTGCGCATTGGCATAACCGAGTCGCCGGTGTAGCCACCAAGAGGCGAACGCATAATCAATCGTATCGACTCAATCATATCGGCAGTTACGCCTGTGGTGTCAATAGCTGTAGCCGGCAGGAATTGACACACGAAATCAGATTTTAATTCGCCGAAGTTTTCTACGTTGATAGAGCCGAGCAGTTGTGTCATTGTACGTGTGAGAATCACTTCGTTTCTCACAGAGTTGCCACTTACGGTAAACGAAGAATCGGCTACAATGCCCACTGTGTTGCCTGTCAAAGATGTTCCGATAGTGTCGTCGGAACAAGAACAAACACCACTTGTTATTAATATGCTTAGAAGTAAATAAAAAGCTTTTTTCATAATTGTTCTGCCATTATTTAAATAGATTTGTAGAATTCGGCGTATCTATCGATATAGTCGCTTTCATCTTCTTGATAAGGAAGGAAAGGAATGCCGAGTTCTTTGATATATTCTATTATTTCGGGTTTAACGTTTGGGGTGTGTTGAATCACTCCTTGTGAGTGTGATATAGCAAGCTTGGTTAAAGCAATGTAGTCCACCGGCTTGCCCTGAATTGGAGCTACATCTTCAGGAATGATTCCGTCCATAACCATTTTTTCAGCGAGTTTTTCGTCGAAAGGAACGGTGAATTCATCATCGTAAAGTGAATAGATCACTTTTGACTTTTCGAAAATAGGATCCTCGCGATACATATGTTTCACATACAATGGAGTAAGTGCACTGATCCAACCATGACAATGGATGATGTCCGGATCCCAACCGAATTTCTTTACGGTTTCCATAACACCACGCACGAAGAATATGCTTCTTTCGTCGTTGTCTTCGGGTGATGTGGTGGTTTCGAGGTCTTTAGTTACAGTGTGAGTGAAATAATCATCGTTGTAGATGAAATATATTTGCATACGAGCTTGCGACAAAGTTGCAACTTTGATGATAAGAGGGTGATCGGAATCGTTGATTACAATGTTTCGTCCCGATAGTCTTATTACTTCGTGTAGTTGCTTTGTGCGGTCGTTGATAGCACCATATTTAGGCATAAAGGCTCTTACTTCGATACCTTTTTCTTGTATTCCTTGTGGAAGGTGTCGCCCTACGTTGGCGATAGGTGATTCGGGCAAGTATGGATAGATCTCTTGAGAAATAAAAAGTACTTTTTTAACGTCCATAGTTTAGATAAAAATTATATGCAAAGATAATAAAAAAAAATCACATTGAGGTGGTTTTATCGGTGAAAGGGTGTGAATTAAAGAAATAATAGCTAAAATGGCAGTATTTTAACAAAAAACAATAGCTTGATAATTTTTTTTGAGTAAAGTGGAGGTAGAAAACAGTCCTTAATTTGTGTATGTGATAATTTAATGTTTATTTTGCATTGTTTTTGCAAGAATGGTATAATTCTTGCTCTCTTTTTTTGTGAAAAATAATAAAAACTATATACGACAATGTTTGAAAGTTTAGTAGAGAAATTAGAACATTCATTTAAGATTCTAAAGGGTCAAGGCAAGATTACAGAGATAAATGTTGCCGAAACTTTGAAAGATGTGCGTCGTGCGTTGCTTGATGCCGATGTAAACTATAAAGTAGCGAAGCAATTCACCGATACAGTGAAAGCAAAAGCGATGGGACAAGACGTGATTAACTCGCTTGAACCAAAGCAGTTGATGATTAAGATTGTACACGATGAGTTGACTGAGATGATGGGTGGTGAGCAAGCACCATTCAATGTGGAAGGCAAGCCGGCTGTGATATTGATGTCGGGTCTTCAAGGTTCGGGTAAGACTACTTTCTCGGGCAAACTTGCCAACCGCTTGAAAGTGGATAAGCGCAAGAAACCATTGCTTGTGGCTTGCGACGTGTATCGCCCTGCTGCTATCGAGCAGTTGAAGGTACTTGGCGCACAGATAAATGTGCCTGTTTACTCTGAACCGGATAGTAAGAATCCTGTGGAAATTGCAACCAATGCGATTGCTTATGCCAAGGCTAACGGTCACGATCTTGTGATTGTGGATACCGCAGGTCGTCTTGCTGTCGATGAAGAGATGATGAACGAAATCGAGGCAGTAAAGAAAGCTATCAATCCTACTGAAACATTGTTTGTTGTCGATTCAATGACAGGTCAGGACGCAGTGAACACCGCGAAGGAGTTCAATGACCGTCTTGATTTTGATGGTGTTGTGTTGACTAAACTTGATGGTGATACTCGTGGTGGTGCTGCATTGTCAATTCGTGCGGTGGTAAATAAGCCTATCAAGTTTGTGGGAACAGGCGAAAAACTTGAAGCTATCGATGCATTCCGTCCTAAAGGTATGGCAGACCGTATCTTGGGTATGGGTGACGTGGTTACTCTCGTTGAACGTATGCAACGTGAATACGATGAGAAAAAGGCGATGGAACTTCAAAAGAAAATCGCAAAGAACCAGTTTGACTTCAACGATTTCCTTTCTCAAATATCTCAAATCAAGAAAATGGGTAATTTGAAAGACCTTGCTTCGATGATTCCGGGTGTGGGTAAGGCAATTAAAGATATTGATATCGATGACGATGCGTTCAAAGGTATTGAAGCAATCATCTATTCAATGACACCTCAGGAACGTTCTAATCCTGAAATTATCAATGGTAGTCGTCGCCAACGCATAGCAAAGGGTAGTGGTACTTCATTGCAAGACGTGAACCGATTGTTGAAGCAATTTGAGGAAACACGTAAGATGATGCGTATGGCAACCCAAATGAAGAATCCGATGAACCTGATGCGTAATATGCGTCGTAGAAAATAATCACAATCTATTGAGTATTATGGAATTAATCGACGGAAAGAAAATATCGAGCGATATAAAGAAAGAAATCGCCGCTGAAGTGGCTGAGATGCTTGCCAACGGAAAGAAACAACCACATCTTGCTGCTGTACTTGTGGGACACGATGGAGGTAGCGAAACTTATGTTGCAGCAAAAGTGAAGGCTTGTGAAGAATGTGGCTTTAAATCTACTCTTATACGCTTTGAAGATGATGTAACAGAGGAAGAATTGCTTGCCACTGTAGATAAGTTGAACAATGATGCCGATATCGATGGCTTTATCGTTCAGTTGCCGTTGCCAAAGCATATCTCGGAGCAGAAAGTGATTGAAGCGATAGATTATCGCAAAGATGTTGATGGTTTCCACCCAATCAATGTGGGTAGAATGTCGATAGGTTTGCCTTGTTTCGTGTCGGCTACACCTGCCGGTATCGTTGAATTGCTTCGCCGCTATAATATTGATACTAAGGGCGCAAATTGTGTGGTTCTTGGAAGAAGTAATATCGTAGGTAAGCCTGTGGCATCGTTAATGATGCAAAAGGGTAATCCGGGAAATGCTACAGTAACAGTGTGCCATAGCGCAACAAAGAATATCAAAGAAATATGTCGTGAAGCCGACATTATAATAGCTGCACTTGGTTCTCCTGAGTTCGTTAAAGAAGATATGGTGAAAGAAGGTGCGGTGATAGTGGATGTGGGTACTACTCGCGTGCCATCGACACTTACTAAGAGTGGTTGGAAACTTAAAGGTGATGTTGATTTTGAGAATGTGGCACCTAAGTGTTCTTACATCACACCTGTGCCGGGTGGCGTAGGTCCGATGACAATTGTTTCGCTTATGAAGAATACTCTTCTTGCTGCAAAGAAGGTGATTTATTGATGAATAAGTGAAGAAATCGATAAAAACTATAAATTAATAGAAAATAAAAGTTGTTTATTTTCTGTGATATGAGTAATTTTGGGTGTTGCTTTATAGTAACACCCTTTTTTGTTAAAAAGAAAGACTATGGAATTACTCTCAATAATGATGCTTACGCTGCTTGGATTGTTGCAGATGAATGACACTACCGAGGTGGTGTTTGTGGGCGATGCCATGCAACATGGTCCTCAATTGAGAGTTGCCGCTCAAGCCGATGGGGCATTCGATTATTCCGATTGCTTTACGCTGCTTGAAGACGAAATCAAGAGTGCCGATTATGCTGTGGCGAACCTTGAATGTCCGCTTGGCGGAAAGCCTTATCGAGGGTATCCCTTGTTTAGCGCACCCGATGATTTCGCATATCAATTGCAAAAGAGCGGGTTTGATTTATTGTTGACGGCAAACAACCATTGTATGGATGCCGGTCGAAGTGGCGCTGAGCGAACCATAAAAGTTCTTGATGAGTTGAATATAGGGCACGTGGGAACGTATTCGGATGCTGCAGAACGAGAAAAAAGGCTACCATATATAGTTGATGTAAATGGAGTGAAAATAGCTTTTTTAGCATATACTTATGGGACAAACGGTATTCCTGTGAAAGCTCCTGTGGTGGTGGATTTGATAGATGAGAAGTTGATCGCAACCGATGTGAGGAAAGCTCGTGAAAAAGGTGCCGAAATGGTGTGCGCGTGCGTGCATTGGGGTAATGAATATGAGTTACGTCCGAGTAAGAGCCAACGTCAACTTGCCGAAGTGATGAAGTCGGAAGGTGTGGACCTGATTATAGGCAGTCATCCGCATGTCGTGCAACCTATGGAGGTCGATTTTTCGGCAAATTCCGGTGTAGGCGTGGCAACAGTGTATTCGCTTGGAAATTTCATATCAAATCAGAATGATGTGAACAGCCGAGGCGGAGCTATGGTTAAGGTTCTATTGGCACGATATGACGACAGATCTGTGATATTGGGAGTGAAACCGAGCTTGTTTTTCTGTCAGAAACCGTTTTATGGTAAAGGCAATTATCGTCTTGTTCCGCAAAACTTAACAGATGAGGTTCGTGTTGATTCTAAAAGCACCTTTGAACTGTTTATGAAAAATGCGACAAGGCTGTTTGATAAATACAATAAGAATATAGACTAAACAACTAAAAACAATATAAGAATGAAAAATTTAAAACAAATTATCAATGGTGTGGTTCACACATCTCTTGGTTGGGTGAAAGGTGGTTCGGTTGTATATGCCGATGGCAAAATCGTTGAAGTGAAGAATGATAGCGAACTTGTGGAAGGAGCCGAAGTAATCGATGCTGAAGGTGGCTATGTGGTACCCGGTGGCGTGGAACTTCACGTTCATGGTGGTGGTGGTCACGATTTCACTGAAGGTGATGAAGATGATTATCGCAAGGCTGTGCACGCACATCTTATTCATGGTACAACAAGTATCTATCCTACGTTGATGTCGACTACAGCCGAGAATATTCGTCGTACTGCTGAAATATGTACTAAACTTATGGCTGAAGAAGGCAGCCCAATTCTTGGTCTACACCTTGAAGGACATTATCTAAGTCCTAAAAAGGCAGGGGCTCAACTTCCTGATGCTATCAAGAATCCTGATCCTGCCGAGTATAAGCCTCTTATCGAGGATTTCCCATGTATCAAGCGTTGGGATATTGCGCCCGAACTTGATGGCGCGCTTGAACTTGGTGAGTACTTGACAAGCAAGGGTGTGCTTCCTTCAATAGCTCACACATCGGCAGTATATGATGATGTGGTGAAGGGTTACGAAGTAGGCTATCGCCATGTGACTCACTTCTATAATGCAATGAGTGGATTCCACAATGTGCGCGAATATAAGCAAGAAGGAACAGTGGAAAGCGTATATTTGATTGACGGAATGACAGTGGAAGTGATTGCCGATGGTATCCACGTTCCAATTCCTCTATTGAAACTCGTGTATAAGATTAAGGGTGTGGAAGGCACTGCATTATGTACCGATGGTCTTTCTTGTTCGGCTGGTGACGAAAATATGTATCTTGATCCTCGTTTCATCATTGAAAACGGTGTGTGCAAACTTGCCGACCGCTCGGCACTTGCCGGTAGTGTTGCCACAATGGACCGTTTGATCAGAACAATGGTGAACGAAGCCGGAGTGACGTTGTTTGATGCGGTGCGTATGTCATCGGAAACGCCTGCTCGTATTATGGGTGTGTTTGATCGCAAGGGTTCTATCAAGGCAGGTAAAGATGCCGATATGTGTATCTATGATGCCGATTTGAACTTGAAGTCGGTAATTGCTTATGGCAAAAAAGTAGTGTAAAATTTTTTTAAATGGTGCGTCCCATCGCGTTAAGCGAGTGGGAAGCCACGATTTACGAGGGTGTTTCTTCTGGAGGCATCCTCTATTTTTTATCGGATATAAGTCCGTAAGGACATGTTTTGGTAATAGCCGGCGGTTTTTAAACCGTCGGGAAAGAATAGTAAGGAAAATGTGCGTCTGACAGACGCGAAACGGTTACAGATTCCCGTCTTTACAGACGATTTCGATTGTGTCGTCCTATTCCGGGAGCTTAAAAGCACCCGGCTATTACTTGAAAATGTCTTTCAGACATATTGATATTCCTACAACAATAGTTGTGGCTGAATTTTTTTTCCGGAAAAAACGGAAATGAATGTTACAAAATATGTAGTTTTGCGTATTGTATAATGAATGGTGTTTAAATTTACTTGAAAATCATCGATGGATAGCGAAATTCTCACATCTGCATTTGCCGATATACGCCAACGCTTGATGGCGTTGGCGAAACGTATGCTTGGCAATGAGGAAGATGCAGAGGACACTGTGCAAGATGCTTTCTGCCGATTGTGGCAACGCAGGGAAAAGCTTGACTCTCGTCAGGAGGTAGAGGGGACGAGTTTTGTTACGGTGAGAAATCTTTGTGTGGATAATATTCGTCGGAACAGTAAGATGAATGAGGTGAGTTTAGACGAGAATCGTACTGAGGCAGATGGCATCGAGAGCGATGAATTTGTGATGAATGAACGTATGGCTGTTTATGGTGAGGTAAAGGATATAATGAATCGTTATCTTTCCGATGTACAAAGGCAGGTGATTTTGTTGCGAGAATATGAGGGTAAATCGTATGAGGAAATATCAGCACAATTGGGTATCTTACCTGCAACAGCAAGAATGCACGTGAGCAGAGCAAGAAAATTGGTAAGAGAAATATATAGAAATAAGATATGAAAGATATAAGCAAAAATAATGTTGACAGACTTTCGCTTGAAGAACTCGAACTTCTTATCGAAAGATATTTTGAAGGAGAAACTTCCAACGAAGAAGAACTGCGTTTGCGAAAGGAATTGTGTGTCAGTACCTATCGTAGCCGGCTTATAGATGAGTGTCTTGTGGCTATGGGATATTTCTCGATTGGTAAGCGTGTGGAACGAGAAAAGAAAGCTCGTGCAGGAGTGGTAATGTTGCGTCGCGTGGCAGGTGTAGCGGCTATGATAGCGGTGGTACTTGTGCTTGGATTGACAATGCTTAGTCCGAATGATTTTTTTAACGAAGGCGATTGTGTTGCGTATGTGAATGGCGAAAAGATATCGGATAAAGACGTGGTGATAACTCTTATTGCAAATGATTTATCTTGTATGAATGAGGCGATTTCAGAAGATAGAAATTCCATATTGGAAGAGTTCTCGGCCATTAAAGCTGTGTTAAATGAATGAAAATATAAATGGGTGAAGGTATGAAACGAGTTGTTATAATGATATTGATGAGTGTGTTGATGTCCTTGATGATGAATGCACAGAGCCGATTATATGTGTCGGAACTTTTTGGAAAATATCGAGCATTGCCCGACGTGGTAGAGGTGTATGTGACAGGAAAAGAGGCACGAACAGTAAATCTTGAAACTTATCGCAGTTTGTCGATGCCGGCTTCCTTAGATGAGGCAAAAATAGTGGAACAAATGGTCGTGAAAGATGGTGTGACTGCGAAGGAGAAAGAGGTGGAATATAGAGGCGGACAATTATATTATGGATTTTATATGCTGTCGCCTGTAATGAAAAATGATATGAAATTGAATAGATATTTATTCTTCCTTAATCAAAGTTTGGCTAAAAAGAATTCTACTGATAAAATAACCATGATATATATGGACGGAGAAGCCGATGTTGATTATATTAAGGGTTTGATAAGAAAATAATAATTAAAAATAAGATAATGATATGAGAAATTTAATTTGTTTGTCGGTTGTATTGTTCGCAATGAGTGTTAATGCACAAAACATAGAGAAGGCAGATACTGTAACCAATGTGAAAGATGTCAGTAATGTGGTTATTACTGAGGTTGATGGTGGCGTAAATGTGCAGATAAAGGGTTTAGGAGAGGATAAAGATTATGAATATACCTATAGGCATGATGTAAAACCTGATAGTAAGGTATCGGTGTCTCAAGATTGGGAATTGAAACTTCCTTTTACCAAGTCAAGCGACAAAAAGGAGCACAAACCGGAAAGATGGGCTGTTGTTTCAGGTGGCTTTTATATGGGATTCAACAGTGTAGTGGGAGAGAGTGTAGATATGGGTATGAAGATGGGTAAATCGTTGGAATTTGCTTGGGATCGTATTATTGCAGTGCGTTATCGTCCATTTGGGAAAGGTTTTAACTTGTCTTTGGGTTTTGGTATAGGCGGAAAGCAATTTACAATAACTGAAAGTATGAGTCGTTTTGTAGGAGATAAAAACGGTGTGGAATTGGGCGCTTATCCGGAAGGCGTGTACCCAAAAGATTCAAAATTAAACGTTTTCAGTTTGCGCGTACCATTGAATGTGCGCCAGAAGATTGGTGATGATTTCAGTGTGAGTGCAAGTGCTATTATGAATTTTAATACTAATGCAACGATTAAAACTGCTTATATAACCGAGAATGATGTGAAAATAGAAGAATCATTTAAAGGTGCACCTGTGCGCAAAGTGTCATTTGACTTGATGGCAGCATTGAACTATAAGTGTGTCGGTGTGTATGTGAAATATAGTCCGCAGTCGATTTTTGAATCGGGGAAAGGACCTGATTTTAAAGCATTGACAGTGGGATTCGGTTTTTCATTGTAAAAAAATGTAGGGAAAAATTGCGATTACGCTTGCAAGGTTCGATATTTTGTGTTACCTTTGCACCCGTTAAACGATATGGTGGATTTAGCTCAGTTGGTTAGAGCGTCGGATTGTGGTTCCGAAGGTCGTGGGTTCGAGCCCCATATTCCACCCTTCATAAGCGGAAACTCTACGGAGTTTTCGCTTATTTTGTTGCATATAATCACTCTTGTGAGTAATTTTGTGACAAATAGTTGTGCTATGAAAATTGTAATTGCACCCGATTCGTTCAAAGGTTCGCTTTCATCAAGCGAAGTAGCCGATGCCATAGAAAATGGAGTCAAGCAAGTGTTGCCTAATGCTGAGGTGGTAAAGATTCCTCTTGCTGATGGCGGAGAAGGTACATCACGCCTTCTTTCTAAAGTTTTGGGTGGACGAATGATAAGTTGTGTGGCACTCGATCCATTAGGCAGAGAGATTGTGGCAGAATATTGCGTGGCAGGGAGGTTGGCAGTGATTGAAACAGCTGCCGCAAGTGGCTTGATGCTTGTAGAAGAATGTAGCAGAGATGCTATGGAAGCATCATCGTTTGGTACGGGAATGTTGATATGTGATGCGCTCGACCGAGGTTGTCGTGATTTCTTGATTTGCTTGGGTGGTAGTGCGACAACCGATGCCGGAATGGGAATGTTATCGGCTATCGGTGTGAAATTCTATGATTCGGATGGTGGTGAGTTACAACCATCGGGCAAAAATCTTAATAGGATTGCAAGTGTAGATACAAAAGATGTGGATAATCGGCTGAAGGAGTGTCGATTTGAGGCTGTGTGCGATGTTGAAAATGTGTTGTATGGAGATAGAGGTGCGGCTTATGTGTTTGCTCCACAGAAAGGAGCATCGTTGGTCGAAGTGCAGTTGCTTGATGTGGGATTGCGTAATTTTGCAATGTGTGTAAACAAGAGTTTGAGGATAGATGTGAGTGGGATAAAAGGAGGAGGAGCTGCCGGAGGTATAGGAGCTTCGTTGGTGGCTTTTTTAGGAGCAGAGTTGCGTCGTGGAATAGATGTCGTGCTTGATGCGGTGCGATTTGATGATATGGTAGCTGAAGCCGATGTGGTGATTACGGGAGAAGGAAAAGCCGATGCACAGACTCTTATGGGTAAGTTGCCGAGCGGTGTGCTTGAAAGGAGTAGGCGAGCAGGCGTACCTGTGATATTGCTGGCAGGAAAGGTGGAGTGTAGGGATAAATTGCTTGCCGAAGGGTTTAGGTGTGTGGAGAGTATAGTTCCATCCGGTATGAATCTTGCTACCGCTATGCGTAGTGAAGTTGCCGAAAAGAACATAGAAAACAGCATTGCCACTCTATTTGGCAATATTGATTTTTCTGCACATTAGATATATTAAAATTCTACAAAGTGGAATATAGATATTCTTAAAAATCTCATTGAGATTTGTGTATGTGCGTATTTATCTATATCTTTGTGCCGTTGGAATTTACGATTGCATTTTCTTTAGTTAGCATAAACATATAAGAGACTGACAAAGGGTGATGTAGTGGTGAAAAATGTGTGGCGGAAATGCTAAAACTTAATAAAAAACAGAATTGGAAGAAAGAATATCGAACTAATGTAGTTTCGTTGGAAAGAAATGAGACTATATTGGAAGGAGTGTTTGTGAAAGATGCAATGACTCCTATATCTCGTGGCATTAAACGCTTTTGTGATATGCTGCTTTCAATGATGTTGTTGATTATATGTGCGCCTGCATTCTTGATTATATATTTTGTTGTAAAAGCTGAAGATGGCGAAAGTGCAATATATTCTCAATGGCGTATAGGAAAGTATGGTCGTCCATTCAAGATTTATAAATTTCGCACTATGCATAAAAATGCTGAGAGTGTCGGACCTCAGTTGTCGGTTTCGTTAGATAGTGAATCTTCTGATGACAGATTAACCAAAGTGGGAAGGTTTCTACGTACGTATCATCTTGATGAATTGCCACAATTGTGGAATGTGCTTAAGGGAGATATGAGTTTTGTGGGGTATCGCCCGGAACGAAAGTTCTTTATCGACCAAATAATGGAGCATGATAAACGCTATGTGTATTTATATCAGTCTCGTCCTGGAGTGACAAGTTATGCGACACTTTATAATGGATATACCGATACCATGGAGAAGATGTTGCGCCGATTGGAGTATGACCTATATTATTTAGAAAATAGAAGTCTGTTGCTCGATATCAGGATTATGTGGCTTACGTTATGGGGCGTGTTGTCGGGAAGAAAATTTTAAGCAGATTTGTCGAAGGAATAAGAGGATAAATTATAATGGTGGGTTTTCGAGTGAAAATCCGCCATTGTTTTAGTATTATCTATCAGTATTTTTGTAATTAGGCTGTCTCGCTGTGAATATTATCAAAGTTGTAGCCCTGTGAGTAGAGTGATGTATAGTTGTATGGCTGTACGGATTTCTTCGGTTTGGATATATTCGTCGGCGGTGTGTGAGCGTACAGAATCGCCGGGTCCGAGTTTGAGCGATGGGAATGGCATTAGTGCTTGGTCGCTCAATGTCGGCGAGCCGAAAGGTGTGCGCCCAAGAGTTGTTAATCGTTGTACTATCGGGTGCTCAATGCTTATCCCCGAAGGGTTGAGACGTGTGGAACGAGGTGTGAGTGTGCACCAATCTTGAGGTACAGCTTTATGAATAAGTTTTAATGTTTCTTCATTGTTGTACGCGTCGGTTGTGCGCACGTCGACAACAATTTTACACACGTCGGGCACCACGTTATGTTGTGTGCCGGCTTCGATTTGTGAAACAGTGATTTTTACCGGTCCGAGCGCATCGGATTCTTTCTCAAAAGTAAGGTTGCGAAGAGTGTCGATTACTTCCATCGTGCGATAGATAGCATTGATGCCTTCGTTGCGTGCTGCGTGTCCGGCTACACCTGTAATCATTCCATCAAGTACCATAAGCCCCTTTTCTGCTATTGCAGGGTGCATTCCTGTTGGTTCTCCCACTATTGCGACATTGATTTTTGGCAGCAGTGGTAGAACGGCTTCAATTCCGTTGCGCCCACTCACTTCCTCTTCGCAAGATAGCAGAAGAATAAGGTTGTAAGTTCGAGGGATATTTGCTAAGTGGCGAAATGCTGCAGTAAGCGACACTACTGAAGCTCCAGCATCGTTACTACCAAGTCCGTAAATGCATTGTTCGTTTTCTATTGGCGTGAAAGGATCATAAGTCCATCCTTTGGCCGGTTTAACGGTGTCGATATGGCTGTTAAGCAATAATGTTGGCTTGTCGCTTGAAAAATCGGGGGCAATGCACCACACGTTGTTGCCTTGTCGTGAAGGATTAAGCCCAAAAGATATGAGTTGAGCGTTAATATAGTTGGTAACATCAGTTTCCTCTCGGCTGATAGATGGAATTGCTATCATACCTTTCAGCATATCTATCGCATCGTAATACAATTCGTCCATAGTGCAAAGATACGGTTTAATTAGGAATTAGGAGCCAGAAGTTAGGACTTTTCTTTTAAAAGTCGTATCTTTGTAACGATTTAAAGAGATATTATGGCAAATAAGCTAGTTGAGATGGTGAGTACCCAATGTACTCGAAAGGGTGATAAAGAAGTGTATCGCCATAAAGATAATGTAACCGGAGAATGGAAGATTACAACATGGAATGAGTTTCGCACAGGAATAGAAAAAGTGGCCCATGCAATGGAAATCTTAGGAGTAGATGTGCAAGATAATGTTGGTGTGTTTTCGGCCAATATGTATCACATTTTTATGTCCGATTATGGTTTGTTCTACAATCGTGCAGTACCTGTACATATTTATGCAACGAGTTCACGCGAAGATGTGCGCTACATAGTTGAAGATGCTTCATTGAAGATTATGTTCGTTGGTGACCAACCACAATATAAGATTGCTCGTGATGTACAGAAATTAATGCCTGAGCTAAAACAAATTATTACATATAAAGATAGTATCGTTCTTGATGTCGATGATAAAACCACTATAAGCTGGGACGATGTGTTGAGACTTGGTGAAGAAGCAAGTGATGCTTGTCGTGAGGCTGTGGAATCTCGCCGAAGTTCGGGAGTTGAAGATGACTTGATGTATTTAATATACACCTCGGGAACTACAGGTGTGGCGAAAGGAGTGATGCTTGCTCATAGTAATATGGACGAGGCAATGGCACGACATTTGGAAAGATTGGAAACTGTAGAAGAAGACCAATTATCGATGTGTTTCTTGCCACTGTCGCACGTGTTTGAATGTGCTTGGTGTCATTATTGTCTTACAAAGGGGGTGCGCATAGCAATCAATGAAAATGCGAAGGAAATTTCGGAAACATTGAAGGAGGTTCACCCCGATATGATGTGCAGTGTGCCTCGTTTTTGGGAAAAAGTGTACACAGGCGTGCAGAATAAGTTTGCATCGATGGGTTGGATTGGCAAAGCATTGTTGCATCGTGCAGTGAAAATAGGACGTCTTCGCAATTTGCACTATCGCCGTCGCGGACAGAAGGCTACACTTTATGTCGATTTACAATATCGTTTGTTTGATAAGATAGTGTTCAAGGCAATCCGAAAGGCAATCGGTATGGAAAATGGAAAATTTTTTCCAACAGCCGGTGCTCCATTGAGCGAAAATATTGTTCGTTTTTTGCATTGTTGCGGTATCAACATAGTAATGGGTTACGGATTGTCGGAAACTACAGCTACAGTAACCTGTTTCCCTCGTAAAAACTTTAAAATCGGTTCGGCAGGAACAAATCTGCCCGGTGTTGAAGTGAAAATAGGTGAGAATAATGAAATCCTTGTAAAAGGAAAGACAGTGATGAAAGGTTATTATCGAAAACCTGAAGAAACTGCGGCTGCATTCACCGACGACGGTTGGTTCCGCACAGGTGATGCAGGATACATCAACGAAGATGGCTCTCTGGTAATTACTGAGCGCATAAAGGATTTGTATAAGACCTCAAATGGTAAATATATAGCGCCGCAAGCACTTGAAAGTGTACTTAGCGAAGACCAATACATAGAGCAAGTGGCTGTGATAGGCGACCAACGTAAATATGTTACAGCAATAATTATTCCGGCATTTGAAGCATTAAAGGAATATGCTGCAAAGAAAAAGATTCAATATAAGAGTATTGAAGATTTGGTGAAGAATAGCGAAATCGTGAAAATGATATCGGAGCGTATCAATGTGTTGCAAGCTGATTTTGCGTCGTGGCAACAAGTGAAGAAGTTTACTATTCTACCTAAAGCATTCAGTATGGAAACGGGAGAACTAACCAACACACTGAAAGTGCGTCGTGCTATAATAAATAAGCTATATGCTAAGGAAATTGAGGCGATGTATTCTTAACAAGTGGGGAATTTTAAGTTTTAAATAAATAATAAAAAAGATGATTACTCAAGAACAATTAAAAGAGACACAAGAACGCAGGGACGCGTTGAGGAGGTATCTTTGACATCGATAGTAAGAGAATTGAAGTCGAAGAAGAAGAATTAAGAACACACGTGCCCGATTTTTGGAACGACCAAAAAGCTGCTGAGGCACAAATGAAGAAAGTAAAGTCGTTACGCTTCTGGATTGAAGGATATGAAGAAGTGGACAAGATAGTTGAAGAACTTGTCTTGGCTTTTGATTTCGTGAAAGAAGAACTCGTGACCGAAGAAGAACTTGATGAACTTTATGCTCAGACGGTAGCGAAGATTGAGAACCTTGAACTTCGCAATATGCTTCGCCTCGAAGAGGATAAGATGAGTGTTGTGCTACGAATCAACTCGGGAGCAGGAGGAACAGAAAGTCAAGATTGGGCGTCAATGCTTATGCGTATGTACATACGTTGGAGTGAGCGCAATAATTACAAAACCACAATATCACAGCTTCTTGAAGCCGAAGATGCGGGAATCAAATCGGTAACTATCAAAATCGAAGGCGATTTTGCTTACGGATATTTGAAGAGTGAAAATGGTGTGCATCGCCTTGTTCGTGTGTCGCCATATAATGCACAGGGAAAGCGTATGACGTCGTTTGCATCGGTGTTTGTGACTCCACTCGTAGATGATACAATAGAAGTGAATATTGAGCAAGCTCGCATCTCTTGGGATACATTCCGAAGTGGTGGTGCCGGAGGTCAGAACGTGAATAAGGTGGAGTCGGGCGTTCGTTTGCGTTATCAATACAAGGACCCTTACACAGGTGAGGAAGAAGAAATCCTTATCGAAAACACCGAAACACGTGACCAACCAAAGAACCGCGAAAATGCACTCCGCCACTTGCGTTCAATCCTTTACGATAAGGAAATGCAACATCGTCGAGCTGAACAACGTAAGATTGAGGATAGCAAGATGAAGATAGAGTGGGGTTCGCAGATACGTAGTTATGTGTTTGACGACCGCCGAGTTAAAGACCATCGCACCAACTACCAAACATCGGACGTTGGTGGCGTGATGGATGGTGATATCGACGGATTCATTAAAGCATTCCTAATGGAATTTGCGGGAACAGAAAATTAATAATACTGAATGGAAAAGATTACAGTAGTTAAGGTGGGCGGTAAGATTGTGGAAGATGAAACTTCACTCAATCAGCTGCTCACTGATTTTAATAAGATAGAAGGTAATAAAATTCTTGTTCATGGAGGCGGAAGGTCGGCAACCAAACTTGCCGAACGCCTTGGCGTGGAAACAAAGATGGTTGATGGACGACGCATTACCGATGATGCAATGCTCGAAGTGGTTACGATGGTGTATGGCGGATTGGTAAACAAACGCATCGTGGCTGCGTTGCAAGCATGTGGAATCAACGCACTCGGAATGACTGGTGCCGATATGAACATCCTATTGAGCGACAAGCGACCTGTGAAAACCATCGATTATGGTTGGGTGGGCGATGTGAAGCAAGCCAACGGTGGTGCTCTTGCTAAATTGATTAGTGAGGGCGTAGTGCCGGTGATTGCGCCACTTACTCACGATGGCAAAGGACATATTCTTAACACCAATGCCGATACAATGGCCGGCGAAACTGCAAAGGCTTTGGCTCAATATTTTGACGTAACATTGGTGTATTGCTTCGAGAAAGAAGGTGTGTTGCGTGATGAAAACGATGATGCAAGCGTTATCCCTGCAATCGATCGCGATCTATACGAAACATTGAAGAACGATGGCGTTGTAGTGGGAGGAATGATTCCTAAACTTGATAATTCGTTTGCCACTCTTGATGCCGGAGTAAAGGAAGTGATAATCACTAAGGCTTCTAATCTGTGCGACTTGTCGCTCGGAACGCATGTGAAATAATATAGAAGTGTATAGTGACTGACCTTATAAAAAAAGTAAAGGCGAAGTGAAAATCTCATATCACTTCGCCTTTATGCTTTGTATGAAAGGGTTTTATTTCTTGTGCTTAATCATATATTGAGCTATTTGCACTGCGTTAAGTGCTGCTCCCTTCTTGATTTGGTCGCCCACGAGCCAGAATGTCAATCCGTTTTCGTTAGCAAGGTCTTTGCGAATACGTCCCACATACACAGGATCTTGATTAGCCACGAAAAGAGGCATTGGGTATTTCTTTTCGGCAGGTTCATCTACAAGAACCACACCTTCAGCTTTGCTGAATGCTTCACGAGCTTCTTCGGGGGAAATAGGACGTTCGGTTTCAATCCAGATAGCTTCGCTGTGAGCACGAAGAACAGGGACACGCACGCAAGTTGCACTCACGCTGATTTCGGGTTCGTGCATAATCTTACGTGTTTCGTGGAACATCTTCATTTCCTCTTTAGTGTAATCGTTATCTTGGAAAACATCGATATGTGGAATAAGGTTGTATGCAAGTTGATATGCAAATTTATTCACTGTAGGTTCTTTGCCTTCGGCAATTTCTTTGTATTGTTCCACAAGCTCGTCCATTGCCACTGCGCCTGCTCCACTCGCTGCTTGATAAGTAGCCACGTGTACGCGCTTAATCTTAGAAATGTCGTTAAGTGGCTTTAGGGCTACTACCATTTGGATAGTAGTACAATTAGGATTGGCAATGATGTTGCGTGGAGTGTTGAATGCATCTTCGCCGTTTACTTCGGGTACTACCAATGGGACATCTTCGTCCATACGGAAAGCACTTGAGTTGTCAATCATAATTGTACCATATTTGGTAATGGTTTCAGCAAATTCCTTTGATGTGCCTGCGCCTGCCGATGTGAAAGCAATATCAACACCCTTGAAATCGTCGTTGTGTTGCAGTTCCTTTACCGTTATTTCTTGACCTCGGAAATTATATGTTGTTCCTGCACTGCGCTTTGAACCGAAAAGTAAAAGTTCAGAAATTGGGAAGTTTTGTTCGTCGAGAACACGTAGGAATTCTTGTCCTACAGCGCCACTTGCGCCTACAATAGCTACTTTCATAAGTCTTAATCTTTGCTCATACTGAATAAAATCCTGAGGCTCAAGGATTTTTACGGGTTTTTGCCCTGCTTGATTGTTAACTCCTGCTAATTGAATTTTCATTATGTTTGATATTTACTAAAATAGTTACTTTTTGATGTTGATTAGAGTGCAAAGATAGTTGTTTTTTATGATTTTGCAGCAATAATGCTTGCATTATGTTATGTTTTATGCTTTAAAAATACAGTTTATACGAATATATACAATTATTTAATGAGTTGAGATTGAAAATAAAACTTTTTTGTGTAATTTTGTAGAATATAAACCGTAAAACGTTGTTAAATGGAACATAATATAAGTCAAGCACTAATAACCAATCCGGTGCTGATATTTTTTACCGTACTTGTTATATTGCTATTGGCTCCACTGATATTCAAGAAGATTAAAGTGCCTCACATAGTAGGGCTTATTCTTGCCGGAGTAGTAGTGGGACCTTATGGCTTTCATGTACTTGATAGAGATGCGAGTTTCCAGATTTTTGGTCAAGTGGGTTTGTTATATTTGATGTTTCTTGCCGGGCTTGAGATAGATTTATACAATATGCGCAAAAATATGGGCAAGGGAGTTGTGTTCGGACTATATACAACATTCATCCCATTGGTGCTGGGTATGCTGATGTCGGTGTGGCTACTTGGTGTGGATTGGATTACAGCGGTGTTGCTTGCGAGTATGTATACGTCGCACACGTTGATAGCTTATCCTATTGTATCACGTTTCGGGCTATCGAAAAGCCCTGTTGTACTGATAACCATTGTGGGTACGATTATAGCGATTCTTGGTGCATTGCTTGCGCTTGCTGTAACAGTCGATGTACAAAGGTTAGGAGCTTTCTCCATTAAGGGTGTTGCTGTATTATTGATAAAGTTATTGGTGTATTGTGCGCTTGTGTCGTATGTGTATCCACGCGTTACACGTTGGTTCTTCCGTACATTTAGCGACCAAGTAACACAATATGTGTTTGTACTTGCAATGGTGTTCTTTTCATCGTGGTTGGCGCAAGTGATTGGGCTTGAACCTGTGCTTGGCGCGTTCTTAGCCGGATTGGTGATGAACCGATATGTGCCGGCGTCGTCTCCATTGATGAGCCGAATAGAGTTTGTGGGTAATGCTATTTTTATCCCATATTTCTTGATCGGAGTGGGGATGATGATCAATGTGAGTGCAATTTCTAATTGGGATACTCTATGGGTTTCGCTCAATATGATAGTTGTGGCGCTTCTTGTGAAATGGCTTGCGGCTTGGGCTACCCAAAAGACTTATAAGATGAGTGTAGTGGAGCGTGATATGATGTTCGGACTATCGGCGGCTCACACAGCGGTGGCACTTGCTGTGGTAATGATTGGTTACGAATTGACGTTACCTGATGGCTCTCACCTGATAAATGAGTCGATAATGAACGGCGTGGTGCTTATGATTCTTGTTACTTGTGCTGTGTCGCCAATAGTAACGAGTAGGGCATCGGCTAAGCTGAAAGTGGAAATGATTTCATCGGGCGAAGTGGATGAAGATGAAGATATACATAATACTCGAAGCCTGCGCACTTTGATTCCGGTGAGTAATCCTATCACAGCGGCACAGCTTGTGAATGTGGCGTTGATGATGAAGCGACGCCCTAACAATGAATCGTTGATAGCACTACATGTGCGCAATGATAATTCACAAGGCTCAAGAGCAATAGGGCAGACTGCTTTGAAGTTGGCAACCGAACCAACGAAAGCTGTGAATTTGCGAATGCAGACCATAGAACGTTACGACCTTAATACCGTTATGGGTATAGTGAATACGGTGAAAGAACGTAATATTACCGATGTGGTAGTGGGTATTCATGCTCGAAGTACGGTAATGGACTCTTTTTATGGCTCAAAGATTGATGAGTTGCTTACTAAATTGAATAAAATGGTGCTTATTACGCGTTGTTACATACCTATAAACACTGTAACGCGTATAATAGTGGCTGTGCCGGCAAAAGCGGAATTCGAAACAGGATTTGAACTATGGATTATTCGCTTGACAAATATGGCAGAGAAAATAGGATGTCGATTGATATACTATGCTTCATCGGATACAATTCCTTATATAAAAGGCGTTGTGCATAAGAATAGCTTTAGAATAAGACCCGAATATAATCAAATGAATGATTGGGGTGACTTGATGATGCTAACCAATGTGGTGCTTGATGATGACTTGTTTGTGATGGTGAGTGCGCGTCGCACATCGATATCATTTAGTTCGGAATTGGAAGAAACGCCAAACTTGTTGTCGAAGTATTTCAATCATAGCAATCTGCTTATTGTGTATCCTGAACAATTTGGAGCAACACCAAACTTGGCCTCGTTCAATGACCCGATTGCTGTGGATTTGGATGTCCCATCTTCGGAAATTGTGCTTGGAGTGCGCACTTGGTGGCGATTTATGAAAAACAGGTGGAGAACTGTTAAACGTCGTGTACGCGAAATGCTCGGATATTAATGCATTTGGTGTTGTGGCTCATTAAACAAGTAAACGTAGATGGATTTTATATATATTGTTTCTTGAAAAGACGTGGCGGCGTAACAATGTCATCTTCTAAGTCGAAAGTTCTTAATTTAGAGTGTATGGTAATAGTAACCCACGCTATAGCGTGAGAAACCATTACGCATTTTTCTCCGAATAGCTTTGAATTTTCCTACTTTCCCGACTTTGAGATAAGCAGAATGCTTTAGAATAGGTTATTTGTAGTTGTCGGCGATATCGAAAATGTTTTGGAATATTTGTTTGTCGGTATCGGTGAGTTTGACGTTTCGTCTTGCCATAACTCGTTCGGCAACTGCAAAGAATTTTGCGAGCGATACGTCGGTAAAACCTGCGCTCGAACCTTCGGAAAAACTTGGGACGAAATTGCGAGGAAAGCCGGTACCATGGATGTTTACGCCAACACCAATAACAGTGGCAGTGTTGAATATGCTATTGACGCCTGCTTTTGAGTGATCACCCATAATTAGACCGCAAAATTGAAGCCCTGTGCGAAGGAAACGGTGTGCAGGGTAGTTCCATAATTTGATTTCAGTGTAGTCGTTTTTAAGGTTGGAAGCCGAACAACCGGCACCAAGATTGCACCATTCGCCAATCACTGCATTTCCGAGGAAGCCATCGTGACCTTTATTGCTGTAACCAATCATTACTACATTGTTTAATTCGCCTCCCACTTTGCAATATGGACCAAGTGTTGTAGCTCCGTAGATTTTACTTCCCATATTCACGATTGAGTGTTCGCATGCTGCAAAAGGTGCGCGAATGCAAGATCCTTCCATAATCTCACAATCTTTACCTATATAAATAGGCCCATTATTGACATTAAGGAAAGCACCTTCTATTATAGCACCTTCTTCAACGAATATCTTAGGTGTTCCATCTTCAAAGTATCTATTTCCTATAATGGTGTTTGTGTCGCTTAATGGTTGTGATTCCTTTTTAGATGTAATTGCGAGAAAGTCATCGTGTAGAATTTTATCATTAAGCGAGAAAATATCATATAACCATTTTATCGATGTGAGATTGTGTTGATAATCGGTTACCTTATTAGAACTCTGTGTCTCGAAGTCGTATAATCTGCCTCTGAAAGCGATATTGTCCCAGCCATTGTTGGCAGTTAACCATTCTCCTGATTGGAGATTTTTTATTGTTTCTACTATTTCGTTGTCGGGGATAATGTTTGCGGCAATGAAATAATTGTCATCGGTGGCAATTGTAGAGAATTTGGGGTGTAAATATTCTGTAGTCCAATAAGAGAAAGAAGCTTCAGGGAAATAGCGTTGCCATTTCTCTTTAATAGTAGTGATACCTATTCTTATATCAGAGATTGGTCTTGTAAATGTAATAGGAAGAAGGTTTTCCCTTACATCGGGCTTGTCGAATAATATAATATTTCTCATAAAATGATGTTTAGTTCGTGCAAAGTTAGTATTTTTGTACATTATATAATAAAGTGTAGATATGAATTTTATCGAGCAGGATATAAAAGGCGTGTTTGTAATTGAACCGAAACGATTTGGCGACGCAAGAGGATATTTTTGTGAAACGTGGAAGAAATCGGAGTTTGATAAGTATATTCCCGGAGTAACGTTTGTGCAAGATAATGAAAGTGCGTCGTCGTATGGCGTGTTGCGTGGGCTTCACTTTCAGGAGGGTGAGTATGCTCAAGCAAAACTTGTGAGGGTGTCGCAAGGGCGTGTTCTTGACGTGATTGTGGATTTGCGTGGAGATTCTCCGACGTTTGGCAAGCATATAGCAGTGGAACTGAGTGCTGAGAATGGACGTCAGTTGTTTGTGCCGCGAGGATTTGCTCATGGATTCGTGGTGTTGAGTGAGTTTGCGCAATTCCAATATAAAGTAGATAATGTGTATGCGCCGCAAGCCGAAAGAACACTTAGGTACGATGATGAATCGCTTGGTATTGATTGGAAAGTGGAAAAATCGCAAATGTTGTTGTCGGAGAAAGATTTGCAGGGTGTGATGTTAAAAAACATTAAACCTTTTTAAAATATAATTATTCGAGAAATCTTCTAAATGCTTATTA
The DNA here is from genome assembly GCA_015061055.1 of Bacteroidales bacterium. GTDB lineage: Bacteria > Bacteroidota > Bacteroidia > Bacteroidales > Muribaculaceae > RGIG4576. Next base: position 64,391 of record SUXH01000002.1, on the reverse strand, counting down.
TGTCGCATTTTATGGGGCTTTTATATTAATAATGTGTGGTTAGTCTTATATTTAGAGGCGTAAATCATTTGGTTATTAGCGAATTAGTTGCTAAATTTGCAAAGTTTTTCGTGCAGACTGTGCCTATACGAGTGCTAAATGGCTGATTATGTGGCTTGTGAGGTAGAGTGTGGCGATTAACGAAAAAGAGAAAGAAACTGAGATTTTTAATAATTAATAAAGCAAAAAAGAACAAAATGCCTACAATTCAACAATTGGTTAGAAAGGGCCGAGTAACTTTGGTAGACAAGAGTAAGTCTCCTGCTTTGGACTCATGCCCACAACGCCGAGGCGTGTGCGTGAGAGTTTATACAACAACTCCAAAGAAGCCTAACTCAGCAATGCGTAAAGTTGCTCGTGTGAGATTGACTAACGGTAAGGAAGTTAACTCTTACATTCCGGGAGAAGGACACAACTTGCAGGAACACTCTATCGTGATGGTGCGTGGTGGTCGTGTTAAGGACCTTCCAGGTGTACGTTACCACATCGTTAGAGGTACGTTGGATACTGCCGGTGTAGCAGGAAGAACTCAACGTCGTTCTAAGTATGGTGCTAAGAGACCTAAAGAAAAGAAGTAAGAAAAACTGACTGAGAGAGTCAAAATCTGTTCCTTGATTAACAGAGAAAAAGAAACAAAGTGTTAAACTGAGTTTTTGATTTATTGGATTGATTATTACGGTTGAGTAAACGATATGAGAGAATATCGTTGAAGATGTAAGGAAGACAACCAAGCAAGCAAAAACGAAAATTTTTGTAATTTTAAAAAATGAGAAAGGCTAAGCCAAAGAAAAGGATCGTATTACCAGATCCAGTATTCGGTGACGTAAAAGTATCAAAATTCGTCAACCATTTGATGTATGACGGTAAGAAGAATACCGCATATACAATCTTCTATTCAGCACTTGAAACTGTGAAGAAAAAGTTGCCTAACGAAGAAAAAGAAGCGCTAGAAATTTGGGTAAAGGCGTTAGAAAACATTACTCCTCAAGTGGAAGTTAAGTCTCGCCGTATTGGTGGTGCTACATTCCAAGTTCCAACAGAAATCCGTCCGGATCGTAAGGAGTCTATTTCAATGAAGAATCTTATTTTATATGCACGTAAGCGTGGCGGTAAGACAATGGCCGATAAATTGGCTGCTGAAATCGTAGACGCATTCAACGAACAAGGTGGTGCATTTAAGCGTAAGGAAGATATGCATCGTATGGCAGAAGCTAACCGTGCATTCGCTCACTTCAGATTTTAATTAAATTACAACTATGAGCAAATTAGACGAAAAACTATATTTGACACGTAACCTTGGTATCATGGCTCACATTGATGCCGGTAAGACTACTACGTCGGAACGTATATTGTATTTCACAGGTCTTACTCACAAGATTGGTGAAGTGCACGAAGGTGCGGCAACAATGGACTGGATGGAGCAAGAACAAGAACGTGGTATCACTATCACTTCGGCTGCTACAACAGCGTTTTGGAAGTATGGCAATGAGCAATATAAAATAAACTTGATTGACACTCCGGGACACGTTGACTTTACAGTGGAAGTAGAACGTTCTTTGCGTGTTCTTGATGGTGCTGTTGCTACATATTGTGCAGTAGGTGGTGTACAACCACAGTCGGAAACAGTGTGGCGCCAAGCTGATAAGTATAATGTGCCTCGTATTGGTTATGTGAACAAGATGGACCGCTCTGGTGCTAACTTCTTTGAAGTAGTTCGCCAAATGCGTGATGTTCTTGGTGCAAATCCTTGTCCGATTGAATTGCCTATCGGTGCAGAAGAAACATTTAAAGGTGTAGTTGACCTTGTAAGAATGAAAGCGTTGTTCTGGCCTGAAAATGATGAAAATCATGGTTATGTAGAGGAAGAAATTCCTGCAAATATGTTGGCTGAATGTGAAGAATGGCGCGATAAGATGCTTGAAACTATAGCTGAATTTGATGATGAATTGATGGAAAAATATTTTGACGATCCATCAACAATTGAAATTCCTGAAATCAAGCGTGCAATCCGTAATGCTACATTGAAGATGCAAATCGTTCCAATGCTTTGCGGTAGCTCGTTCAAAAATAAAGGTGTGCAACCTCTTCTTGATGCAGTGTGTGCTTATTTGCCAAGCCCTGCTGATTGTGACCAAATCGTTGGACACTCAGTGGATAACGCTGAAGAAGAAATAATCCGTAAGCCTTCTTACGATGAACCAACAGCAGCTCTTGCATTTAAGATTGCAACCGACCCATATGTAGGTCGTCTTGTGTTCTTCCGTGTATATTCAGGTTCAGTAGAAGCCGGTAGCTACGTGTATAATACACGTTCAGGCAAGAAGGAACGTGTATCTCGTTTGTTCCAAATGCACTCAAACAAGCAAAACCCAATGGAAGTTATCGGTTGTGGTGATATCGGTGCAGGTGTTGGTTTCAAAGATATCCGTACAGGTGATACTCTTTGTTCGGAAGATGCTCCAATCGTTCTTGAAACAATGGACTTCCCAGATCCTGTGATTGGTGTTGCTGTTGAGCCTAAGACACAAAAAGACCTTGATAAGCTTGGTGTAGGTTTGCAAAAGCTTGCTGAAGAAGACCCAACATTTACAGTTCAAACTAACGAAGAAACAGGTCAAACTGTAATTAGCGGTATGGGTGAGCTTCACTTGGATATTATTATCGACCGTCTACGTCGTGAGTTTAAGGTAGAATGTAACCAAGGTCGTCCACAAGTAACATACAAGGAGTCTATTACTGCTCCTGTAGAACTACGTGAAGTGTTTAAGAAGCAGACCGGTGGTCGTGGTAAATTTGCTGATATTATCGTACGTATCGAGCCGGTGGATGAAGGTTTTGAAGGTAGTCTTCAATTCGTTGACGAAGTTAAGGGTGGTAACGTGCCTAAGGAATTCATTCCATCAGTACAAAAAGGTTTTGCTACTGCAATGAAGAATGGTGTGCTTGCAGGTTATCCAATCGAACAATTGAAAGTTACTTTGATTGATGGTTCTTTCCACCCGGTTGACTCTGACCAATTGTCATTCGAATTGTGTGCTATTCAAGCATTCAAGAAGGGTTGTGAAAAGGCTAATCCGGTGCTTTTGGAACCAATTATGAAGGTTGAAGTGGTTACTCCAGAAGAAAGTATGGGTGACGTAATCGGTGACTTGAATAAGCGTCGTGGCCAAGTTGAAGGTATGGAATCAAGCCGCAGTGGTGCACGCATCGTTAAGGCTAAGACTCCTCTTGCTGAAATGTTTGGTTATGTAACAGCTTTGCGTACTATCACATCGGGTCGTGCAACTTCTACTATGACATTCTCTCACTATGCTGAAGTTAGCTCTTCAATTGCAAAGGCAGTGTTGACTGAATGTAATGGACGTGTAGATTTATTGAAATAATATTTTATTACAAAATACAATGAGCCAAAAAATCAGAATTAAATTAAAATCTTACGATCACAACTTGGTTGATAAATCAGCTGAGAGGATAGTTAAGACTGTGAAGGCAACAGGTGCAACAGTAAGTGGTCCAATTCCACTTCCTACACACAAGAGAATTTTTACTGTAAACCGTTCGACTTTCGTTAACAAAAAGTCACGTGAACAGTTCCAATTGTCTTCATTCAAGAGATTGATTGACATCTATAGCTCAACAGCAAAGACTGTTGATGCTTTGATGAAACTTGAATTGCCTAGTGGCGTTGAAGTAGAAATCAAGGTGTAATCAAGGTGATTATTCAACTAAATTAAGTGATTAAGAAAATTAAAAATTAAGAGAAATGCCAGGATTATTAGGAAAGAAAATCGGAATGACATCCGTTTTCAGTGCCGACGGTAAGAATATTCCGTGCACTGTTATCGAAGTGGGTCCTTGTGTAGTTACTCAAGTTAAAACAATTGAAAAAGACGGCTATGAAGCATTGCAGCTTGGTTTCGTAGAAAAGAAAGACAAGCACACAACTGCTCAAATGGCTGGTCACTTCAAGAAAGCAGGAGTAGCTCCTCAAAGATACTTGGCCGAGTTCAAAAATTTTGATCAAGAGTACAAATTAGGCGACGTAATTGGTGTAGACCTATTTGAAGGTGCAGAGTTTGTTGACATTGCAGGTACTTCAAAGGGTAAAGGTTTCCAAGGTGTTGTTAAGCGTCACGGTTTCGGTGGTGTGGGTCAAACAACTCACGGTCAGCACAACCGTCTACGCGCTCCAGGTTCTATTGGTGCTTGTTCATATCCTGCGAAAGTGTTCAAGGGAATGCGTATGGCTGGCCAAATGGGAAATGAACGTGTAACTGTTCAGAATCTACAAGTTATTAAGGTTATGCCTGAGAACAATCTTCTTTTGATTAAGGGTTCGGTTCCAGGTTGTAAAGGTTCAATCGTATTAATTGAAAAGTAAGAATGGAACTCGCAGTATATAATATTAAAGGAGAAGACACTGGAAAGAAAGTCGTGCTTAATGATGAAGTGTTCGGTATAGAACCAAATAAGCACGTAATCTATCTTGCTGTTAAACAGTATTTGGCAAATCAACGTCAAGGTACTCATAAGGCTAAAGAAAGAAGTGAAGTTGCAGGTAGTACACGCAAGCTTGGAAGACAAAAAGGAGGAGGTGGTGCTCGTCGTGGTGATATCAACTCTCCGGTGCTTGTAGGTGGTGGTCGTGTGTTTGGACCACGTCCTCGTGACTATCGTTTTAAATTGAATAAGAAGGTAAAAGATTTAGCACGCAGATCAGCTTTGTCATACAAGGCTCTTAATAACGAGATCTTAGTTGTTGAAGACTTTACTTTCGAAGCACCAAAAACTAAAGAATTCATAAACTTTGCTAAAAATATTAAATTAGAGGGTGTAAAGATGCTTTTAGTTTTAGCCGGTGAAAATAAAAACGTAACTTTGTCGGCGCGAAATATTCCAGGTGCGAATATTATTAATGCATCTCAGATTAACACTTACAAAGTGCTTGATAATAAAGCGTTAGTGTTGACTGAGAGCAGTGTTGCTGTGTTGAATGATTTAAAATAAAAGGAGGTATAAAATGAATATAATGATCAAACCAATCGTTACAGAAAAGGCAACTGCGATTACAGAGAAATTGAATCGCTATACTTTCTGTGTATCTCCTGACGCTAATAAGTATCAAATCAAGAACTTGGTTGAAGAACTATATGGCGTAAAGGTTACTTCAGTAAACACAATGAACTATGAAGGCAAGAAAAAACAACGCTACACAAAGGCTGGTATCATTCGTGGTAAGAAGCCTGCGTTTAAGAAAGCTATTGTAACTCTTGCTGAAGGTGAAACTATAGATTTTTATAGCAATATTTAATAAAAAAGATGGCAGTAAGAAAATTTAAGCCCACAACACCGGGGCAAAGACACAAAATTATTGGTGTGTTCGATGACATTACAACACGCACACCAGAGAAGTCTCTTACAGTCGGAAAGCGTTCTACCGGTGGCCGTAACAATGAAGGCCACCGTACAACACGCTATGTAGGCGGAGGACACAAGCGTAAATTCCGTATCATCGACTTTAAGAGAAATAAGGACGGTGTGCCAGCAACAGTAAAGACAATCGAGTACGATCCAAACCGTTCGGCTCGCATTGCACTTCTTTATTATGTTGATGGCTCTAAAGCTTATATGATTGCACCCAACGGATTGAAAGTTGGCTCTACAGTCGTTAGTGGACCAGAAGCAGCACCTGAAGTAGGAAATGCTCTTCCACTAAATAAGATACCTGTTGGTACATTAATTCATAACATTGAATTGCGACCAGGTCAAGGAGCTATGATGGCAAGAAGTGCCGGTACATTCGCTCAGTTGACATCACGCGATGGTGATTATGCTATTGTCAAATTACCTTCGGGAGAAACTCGTAAAATCCTTGCTACTTGTAAGGCTACAGTAGGTGTAGTAGGTAACTCTGACCATGCTTTGGAACGTTCTGGTAAGGCTGGTCGTTCTCGTTGGTTAGGACGTCGTCCTCACAACCGTGGTGTGGTTATGAACCCAGTGGATCACCCAATGGGTGGTGGTGAAGGCCGTCAATCAGGAGGTCACCCAAGATCACGCAATGGTATTTACGCTAAGGGTCTCAAGACACGTGCTCCGAAGAAACATTCTTCAAAGTACATTATTGAAAGAAGAAAGAAGTAATTTGATTAATTAGTAAACTATGAGTCGTTCATTAAAGAAAGGTCCATTTATCAGCGTGAAACTTGAAAAGAAAGTGGCTGCTATGGAAGAAAGCGGAAAGAAGGCGGTAATCAAGACTTGGTCTCGTGCATCGATGATTTCTCCAGATTTCGTAGGTCACACTTTCGCAGTACACAATGGTAATAAATTTATTCCCGTTTATGTTACTGAAAATATGGTAGGTCACAAGTTGGGCGAATTTGCTCTTACTCGTACTTTCCGTGGACACGGTGGTAACAAAAAGAAATAATTAGGACCCGGGATATAACAATTTTTGATAAAAAAAAGAATTAATAATACAATGGGTAAAAGAAAAAGAGAATCGGCTGAGAAGATCAAGGAAGCTAAAAAGACGGTTTCTTTCGCAAAGTTGAAGAACGTTCCTACTTCTCCACGCAAAATGCGCTTGGTTGCTGATATGGTGCGTGGCAAGGAAGTGTTCCAAGCTTTGGGTATCCTCAAATTCTCAAACAAAGAAGCCGCTGCCAGAGTAGAAAAACTTCTACGTTCGGCTATCGCGAATTGGGAACAAAAGAATGAAAGAAAGGCTGAAAACGGAGAGTTGTTTATCAATACTATCTTCGTTGATTGCGCACCAATGTTGAAACGTTTGCGCACAGCACCTCAAGGTCGCGGATACAGAATTCGTAAAAGATCAAATCACGTAACATTGTTCGTGGGTACAAAAGAAACTACTAACGCATAAATTTAGCATAAGGTATGGGACAAAAAGTTAATCCAATAAGTAATCGTCTTGGTGTCATCAGAGGTTGGGATTCTAACTGGTATGGCGGAGATAATTATGGCGATACTTTGCTTGAAGACAGCAAAATCCGCAAATATCTTAATGCGAGATTGGCGAAAGCTAGTGTATCACGTATAGTAATAGAGAGAACTCTTAAACTTGTCACAATAACAGTGTGTACATCTCGTCCAGGTCTTATCATCGGTAAGGGTGGTCAAGAAGTTGACAAGTTGAAAGAAGAATTGAAGTCAATCACCGATAAGGACGTACAAATCAATATTTACGAAGTGAAGCGTCCTGAGCTTGACGCACAAATCGTGGCTAACAACATCGCGCGTCAAATTGAAGGTAAGATTGCTTATCGTCGTGCAGTGAAGATGGCTATTGCATCTACAATGCGCATCGGTGCTGAAGGTATTAAGGTGCAAGTAAGCGGACGCTTGAACGGAGCTGAAATGGCTCGCTCTGAAATGTTCAAAGAAGGACGTACTCCACTTCACACACTTCGTGCCGACATCGACTACGCTTTGGTAGAAGCTTTGACAAAGGTGGGTATCATCGGTGTTAAGGTTTGGATTTGCAAGGGTGAAGTTTACGGAAAGCGTGACTTGGCTCCTCAATTTGCAACAAACGCAAAGGAAGGTCGTGGTAATAATAACGGAGCACCTCGCAGAGGCGGCTTCAGAAAGCAAAAGAACAATCGTTAATCGACTGAAATTACAGAACAATGTTACAACCAAAGAAAACAAAGTTCAGAAGAGTACAACATGGAACACAAAAAGGTTTCGCACACCGCGGTACTACTCTTGCGTTCGGCTCTTTTGGTATAAAGACTCTTGAGACTAAGTGGATTACAGGTCGTCAAATCGAGGCTGCTCGTATTGCTGTAACCCGTTATATGCAACGTCAAGGTCAAATTTGGATCAGAATTTTCCCTGATAAACCTATTACTCGCAAGCCAGCTGACGTGCGTATGGGTAAGGGTAAGGGTGCTCCAGAAGGTTTTGTGGCACCAGTTACCCCAGGTAGAGTGTTAATTGAAGTAGAAGGCGTAAGCTATGATATCGCTAAGGAAGCGTTGCGCTTGGCTGCACAAAAGCTTCCGGTAGCTACAAAGTTTATTGTGCGCCGTGACTACGATGAATCTCAAAATGTGTAATACTTTAAGGATATGAAACAGGCTGAAATTAAAGAACTAAGCGATAAGGAGCTTAAGGAAAGACTTGAAGTGGCTGAAAAAGCTTATATGCAAACTAAGATCAACCACGCAATCTCACCTCTTGACAATCCTTCAAAGATTACAAAGGATCGTAGAGAGATTGCACGTATGAAAACCGAGATTAGAGCTCGTGAATTATCATCAAAATAATCCCCGAAAATGGAACAAAGAAATTTAAGAAAAGAAAGAATTGGGATTGTTTCTAGCAACAAGGGTGACAAGACTATCACTGTAACAATCAAGTGGAAAGAGAAGCACCCAATTTATGGTAAGTTTGTCAATAAGACAAAGAAATACCACGCTCATGATGAAAAGAACGAATGTAGCATCGGCGACAAAGTGCGCTTGATGGAAACTCGTCCTTTGAGCAAGACTAAGAGATGGAGATTGGTAGAAATAATTGAAAAAGTGAAGTAAGAATATGATACAGACTGAAAGCCGATTGACAGTTGCAGATAACAGTGGTGCTAAAGAAGTACTATGTATCCGCGTTCTTGGAGGTACAGGACGTCGTTATGCATCGGTAGGTGACGTGATTGTCGTAACAGTAAAACATGCAATCCCATCATCAGATGTAAAGAAAGGTACTGTATCAAAAGCAGTTATCGTAAGAACTAAGAAGGAAATCCGTCGTGCTGATGGTTCTTATATTCGTTTCGACGATAATGCATGTGTGTTATTGAATAATGCAGGTGAACTTCGTGGAACACGTATTTTCGGTCCTGTAGCTCGTGAATTGCGTGCTACTAACATGAAAATCGTTTCTTTGGCGCCTGAAGTACTCTAATTGATAAATAAAATATAGATAATGGCTAAATTACATATCAAAAAGGGTGACACAGTATACGTAAACGCCGGTGATGACAAGGGCAAAACAGGTCGCGTGTTGAGCGTGCTTGTGAGCAAGGGTAAGGCTGTTGTAGAAGGTGTCAATATGGTATCAAAGAGTACCAAGCCTAGTGCTAAGCATCCACAAGGTGGCATTGTGAAAATGGAAGCTCCAATTAATGTGTCTAATCTTAACTTGATTGACCCTAAGAGTGGAAAACCAACACGTGTTGGACATCGTGTTAATGAAAATGGAGTTAAAGTACGTTATTCTAAGAAATCAGGAGAGGAGATCAAGTAATGGCAACATTAAAGAATGAATACAAAGAAAGAATATTGCCTGCTTTAATGAAGAAATTCAATTATAGCACTGTGATGCAAGCTCCAAAACTTCTTAAGATTGTTCTTAACGAAGGTTTGGGTGATGCTACTCAAGATAAGAAGATTATCGAGACTGCAATTAACGAATTGACAGCTATCACAGGACAAAAGGCAGTTGCTACCTTGTCAAAGAAGGATATTTCTAACTTCAAGGTGCGTAAAAAGATGCCTATCGGTGCTCGTGTAACTTTGCGTGGTGAACGTATGTATGAGTTTATGGAACGTTTCATTCGTATCGCATTGCCTCGTATCCGCGACTTTAAGGGTATCCCTGGAAAGTTTGATGGTCGTGGTAACTACACAGTGGGTATCACTGAACAAATTATTTTCCCTGAAATCAATATTGATTCTGTAAACAAGATGACTGGTATGAACATCACATTCGTGACTACAGCCAAGACTGACGAAGAAGGATTTGAATTGATGAAGGAATTTGGTTTACCATTCACAAAATAAATTAGAGACTAAGTATGGCAAAAGAATCAATGAAAGCTCGTGAAGTGAAGAGAGCTAAGCTTGTAGCAAAATATGCTGCTAAGAAAGCTGCTCTAAAGGCTGCCGGCGACTACGAAGGCTTGCAGGCACTTCCAAAGAATGCTTCAGCAGTGCGTTTGCACAATCGTTGCAAAATCACAGGTCGTCCTAAAGGCTATATGCGCCAATTCGGTATTTCACGTATTCAATTCCGTGAAATGGCTTCTGCAGGATTGATCCCTGGAGTAAAGAAGGCGAGCTGGTAAACTAATACAGAGAATATTAACTAAGCTAAAAGAGAGTATTAAATATTGTTCGGATATTCCGAATCAATTTAAACAATTTTTTTATGACTGATCCAATAGCAGATTATCTAACAAGATTGAGGAATGCGATCAAGGCTCAACACAGAGTCGTTGAAATCCCTTCTTCTAAGATGAAAAAGGAAATTACTAAGATCCTTTTCGAAAAAGGCTACATCTTGAACTACAAGTTTGTTGAAGATGGAACGCCTGCAGGCGCAATCAAAATTGCGTTAAAGTATGATCCAGTGGACAAGGTGAACGCTATCAAGAGTTTGACTCGTGTGTCACGTCCAGGTCTACGTCAATACACTGGTTATAAAGATATGCCACGTGTGTTGAATGGTTTAGGAATCGCCATTATTTCAACTTCTAAGGGAGTGATGACCAATAAGGAAGCTAAGGCTCAACAAATTGGTGGCGAAGTATTGTGTTACGTTTATTAATTAGGAGGGTATTGATATGTCAAGAATAGGAAAATTGCCAATCGCGGTACCTGCTGGAGTAACCGTAACAGTGAATGAAGAAAATGTAGTAACAGTTAAGGGTCCTAAGGGAACTTTGACTCAAAAGGTTCACGCTGATATCAAGTTGGAACAAGAAGGCGGACAATTGGTTCTTACTCGCCCAACTGATGGTATCGAACATCGTTCTCAACACGGTCTTTATCGTGCTTTGATTAATAATATGGTAATTGGCGTGAGCGAAGGCTACAAGAAGGAATTGGAATTGGTTGGTGTGGGTTATCGTGCAACATCAACAGGTCAAGTGCTTGAACTTGCATTGGGTTATTCACACGCTATATATCTTCAACTTCCACCAGAGGTTAAGGTTGAAGCAAAGACAGAAAGAAACAAGAATCCTCTTATCATTCTTGAATCTATCGACAAGCAATTGTTGGGACAAGTATGTGCGAAGATTCGTACTTTCCGCAAGCCTGAACCATATAAGGGTAAAGGTATTAAGTTTGTTGGCGAGGTTATTCGTCGTAAGTCAGGTAAATCGGCTTCTGCCAAGTAATAAATAGACAATCGTATGGTAACTAAGATACAGAGAAGAATTAAAATTAAAACTCGTATTCGTGGCAGAGTGTCTGGTAACGCAGAGCGTCCTCGTATGAGTGTTTTTAGAAGCAATAAGGCTATCTATGTTCAGCTAATCGATGATTTGACAGGCAAGACATTGGTATCAGCTTCATCTAAGGGTATTGAAGAAGGAACAAAGAGTGAAATCGCTGCTAAGGTTGGCGAATTGGTTGCAAAGAAAGCCATTGAAGCCGGAATTGAATCAGTAGTGTTCGATCGTAACGGTTATTTGTTCCACGGTAGAGTAAAATCATTGGCTGACGGTGCTCGTAAGGGTGGTCTTAAATTTTAATGAATTATGGCAATTAAGAATAATAGAGTAAAAACAACTAACGATATTGAACTAAAGGATCGTTTGGTAGCAATCAACCGTGTTACTAAGGTTACTAAGGGTGGTCGTACTTTTACTTTTGCGGCTATTGTAGTAGTGGGTAATGAAGACGGTATTGTAGGTTATGGTCTTGGTAAGGCTAATGAAGTAACCACTGCGATTGCTAAGGGTGTTGAAGCTGCTAAGAAGAATCTTATTAAGGTGCCAGTTCACAAGGGAACTATTCCTCACGGACAAGACGCTAAATTTGGTGGCTCTCGTGTGATGTTGAAGCCTGCATCTCAAGGTACTGGAGTAAAGGCTGGTGGTGCGATGCGTGCAGTATTCGAAAGTGTGGGTATCACCGACGTACTTGCGAAGTCAAAGGGTTCATCTAACCCTCACAACCTTGTAAAGGCTACAATTGCAGCATTGAGCGAAATGAGAAGCCCGATGACAGTAGCTCAAAATCGTGGTATCTCATTGGAACAAGTGTTTAACGGATAAAAATTTGTTAAGAGATGGCTACAATTAAGATAAAGCAAGTAAAGAGTAAAATCAATGCTCCTAAAGTACAAAAGAGAACATTGGAAGCTCTTGGTTTGAGAAAAATGAATCAAGTGGTAGTAAAGGAAGATAATCCTGCTATCCTTGGAATGGTTAATAAAGTTCGTCACCTTGTAGAAGTTGAGAACGCTTAAAATAATTGAAAGATATGAGTTTAAGTAATTTGCAACCTGCCTTCGGTTCAAACAAGAAGGGTAAGAGAATAGGTCGTGGTGCCGGTTCTGGCAAGGGTGGTACTTCTACACGTGGTCACAAAGGTGCGAAGTCACGTTCTGGTTACAAAGCTAAGGTCGGTTTTGAAGGTGGTCAAATGCCATTGCAACGCCGTGTGCCTAAGTATGGTTTCAAGAACAATAATCGTGTAGAATACAAGGCTATCAACTTGTCTGATTTGCAAAATTATGTAGCAGCAACAAATGTGGAAACAATCACTATTGCTGATATGGTTAATGCAGGTTTGGTAGGCAAGAAGAAACTTGTAAAGGTTCTTGGTAACGGTACATTGACAGCTAAAGTTACAGTAGAAGCTAACGCTTTCTCTAAGAAAGCAGAAGAAGCTATTGTTGCTGCTGGAGGTTCTATCAAAAAAATTTAATCTAAATGAAACTGATTGAAACTACAAAGAACATTTGGAAAATTGAAGATTTGCGGAAACGAATCACAATGACAATACTTTTGGTAGTAATCTACCGAATCGGTTGTCATGTGGTTCTTCCGGGAATCAGTCCAAGTGAGATTGATGCTTTGAGAAATTTTGCAAGTAGCGGCTTGATGCAACTTCTTGATATGTTCTCAGGTGGTGCTTTTGCACAAGCATCTATCTTTGCGTTGGGTATTATGCCATACATTACCGCTTCTATCGTAATCCAATTGCTTGGAATGGTGTTGCCACAATTCCAAAAATTGCAACGTGAAGGTGAAAGCGGACGTATGAAAATAAACCAGTATACACGCTATCTGACTGTAGTGATATTGCTTTTGCAAGGTCCAGCTTACCTTGTTAACTTGCAAGTACAAGTTAATGCAGCTGGTGGTGCTGCACACTTTGGATTCTGGACAACTGCTTATCTAACTCTAATCCTTGCTGCGGGCAGTATGTTCGTGCTATGGCTTGGAGAAAAGATTACTGACAAGGGTATAGGTAATGGTATCTCATTCATCATCCTTGTAGGTATTATTGCTCGTTTTCCTGGAGCAATTGTACAAGAATTTACAAGTCGATTGACAACTGCTCAAGGTGGTCTTGTGATGTTCTTGGTTGAAATTGTAATGCTGTTTGCTGTGATTGCAGGAGCAATCCTATTGGTACAAGGAACACGTAAAGTGCCTGTACAATATGCAAAGCGCATTGTGGGCAACAAGCAATATGGAGGTGCACGTCAGTATATCCCATTGAAGGTGAATGCTGCTAATGTGATGCCAATCATCTTTGCACAAGCAATTATGTTCATACCGGTAGCTCTTGCAGGTTTCGGTTCAGGTCAAAGTTCATTCACTCGTGCATTGACCGATATGAACGGATTCTGGTACAACGCTATTTACTTTGTGATGATTGTAGCGTTTACATATTTCTATACAGCTATTACAGTGCGTCCAGCACAAATGGCTGAAGATATGAAACGCAACAATGGATTCATTCCGGGTGTTAAGCCAGGAAAGAAGACTGAAGAATATCTTGATTCAATAATGTCACGTATCACATTGCCGGGAGCATTATTCCTTGGTGTAGTGGCAATTTTGCCTGCTTTTGCTAATGTGTGTGGCGTTAACCAAAGTTTCGCTCAATTCTTCGGAGGTACATCTCTATTAATTATGGTAGGTGTGGTACTTGATACATTACAACAAATCGAGAGCCACTTGATGATGCACCACTATGATGGATTGATGAAGAGTGGTAAACTCAAGGGACGTACAACAGGAAGCGGATATTAAGATATTGTTGAAAAATGATTTATCTTAAGACAGAGGAACAGATAGAGCAATTGCGAGAAGCCAATTTGATAGTGGCACGTACACTCGGAGAGGTAGCAAAATGGGTGAAGCCAGGTGTTACAACACTTAAGCTTGATCAGATAGCCGAAGAATACATTCGCTCGCAAGGTGCAGTTCCAGGTTTCTTGGGATTATATGGATTCCCTAACACACTATGTATATCAGTAAATGAAAACGTAGTGCATGGAATACCTTCAAACTATGTACTTGCAGAAGGCGATATAGTGTCGGTGGATTGCGGTGCAGTGATAAATGGCTTCAATGGTGACTCTGCCTATACGTTTTGTGTAGGCGAAGTCGCACCGGAAGTTAAAGCATTGCTTAAAACGACAAAAGAATCGCTGTATGTAGGTATAGAAAAGGCCATTGAAGGCAATAGAATAGGAGATGTAGGTAATGCAATCCAAGAATATTGCGAAAAGCGTGGCTATACGGTAGTGAGAGAACTTACCGGTCATGGTATCGGGAAAAAATGTCACGAAGATCCGGAAGTGCCAAACTATGGACGTCGTGGAACAGGTCCTCTAATCAAGAACGGAATGACATTCTGCATAGAACCAATGATAAATATGGGAAGCAAGAATGTAGTGTTCGAACGAGATGGTTGGACTTGCCGAACAAGAGATCGTAAGCCTTCGGCACACTTTGAGCACGCAATAGCGATACGCAATGGGAAAGCCGATATCCTCTCATCGTTTGAATATATAGAAGAAGTACTTGGAGATAAATCAATATAATTAATAATATGGCAAAACAAACCGCTATTGAACAAGATGGAGTAATCGTAGAAGCATTATCGAATGCAATGTTTCGAGTAGAATTGGAGAACGGACATGAAATTACCGCTCACATCTCAGGAAAAATGAGAATGCACTATATTAAGATTCTACCGGGCGACAAGGTGAAAGTTGAAATGTCTCCCTACGATTTAACCAAAGGAAGAATTGCTTTTAGATACAAATAAAAAACTAAGAATATGAAAGTAAGAGCATCAATTAAGAAGCGTACCCCAGAATGCAAAATCGTAAGACGCAAAGGTCGCTTGTATGTGATTAACAAAAAAAATCCTAAGTATAAACAACGTCAAGGATAATATTTATTATTATTTGCGAAATAAATATTTTATAAGAATATGGCTGTAAGAATAGTTGGTGTAGACCTACCCCAAAACAAGAGAGGTGAAATAGCCTTGACTTACATCTACGGTATCGGCCGTAGCGCTGCTAAGACAATTCTAGAAAAAGCTGGAATTGACGTGAACATTAAAGTAATGGACTGGACTGACGCACAAGCTGCAAAGGTGCGTGAAGTTATCAGTGAAAATTACAAAGTTGAAGGTGACTTGCGTACTGAAATCCAATTGAACATCAAGCGTTTGATGGATATCGGTTGCTATCGTGGAATCCGTCACCGTATTGGTCTTCCTGTAAGAGGACAGAGCACAAAGAATAATGCTCGTACTCGTAAGGGACGTAAGAAAACTGTTGCTAACAAGAAAAAAGCTACTAAATAATAATTAAGTATGGCAAAAAAGACAGTCGCAGCGAAGAAACGCAATGTGAAGATCGATGGAATCGGTCAACTTCACGTTCACTCTTCATTCAACAACATTATTGTGTGCCTTGCTAATGGCGAGGGTCAAGTTATCTCGTGGTCAAGTGCTGGTAAAATGGGCTTTAGAGGTTCAAAGAAGAACACTCCATATGCAGCTCAAATGGCAGCCGAAGATTGCGCAAAGGTAGCGTTCGACCTTGGTTTGAGAAAAGTTAAGGCTTATGTGAAAGGACCTGGTAATGGTCGTGAATCTGCTATCCGTGCTACTCACGGTGCAGGCATCGAAGTTGTAGAAATCGTAGATGTTACTCCACTACCACACAACGGATGTCGTCCTCCTAAGAGAAGAAGAGTTTAATTAATTTTAGAGGAACTCTTATAACAATTAAAATCGAATCTGCGAAGTGAATGGATTGCATATATAACCTCTCTGCAATCGCGGCTGCACTCCAAAGATTCATGAACTTAAATTATTAAAAAAAGAAAATGGCTAGATATACCGGACCTAAATCAAGAATCGCTCGTAAATTTGGCGAACCTATTTTCGGTGAAGATAAAGTTCTTGCTCGCAGAAACTTCCCACCAGGACAACACGGTAATAACAAGAGAAGAAAGCTATCTGAGTACGGAATTCAGTTGAAGGAAAAGCAAAAAGCTAAGTATACTTATGGTGTACTTGAAAAGCAATTCCGCAATTTGTTCAAAAAGGCAGCACGTAAAGAAGGTATTACAGGTGAGTTGTTGCTACAAATGCTTGAATGCCGTCTTGACAACGTAGTGTATCGTCTTGGTATCGCTCGTACACGTGCAGCTGCACGCCAGCTTGTACTTCACCGCCACATCACTGTTGATGGAGCAGTAGTAAACATTGCATCTTATGCAGTGAAACCAGGCGAAGTCGTTGCAGTACGCGAAAAGTCAAAGTCTCTTGAAGTAATCGAAGACTCACTTGCAGGTTTCAACCACAGCAAGTATCCTTGGATTGAATGGGACGAAAGCGTAAAAGGTGGTAAACTTCTTCACGCTCCACAAAGAGAAGATATTCCTGAAAATATCAAGGAACAGTTGATCGTCGAGTTGTATTCTAAACAATAAAAATAATTAAGATCCTATGGCAATTTTAGCATTCCAGAAACCTGAACAAGTATTGATGTTGGAAGCCGATAATTTCTTCGGAAAGTTCGAATTCCGACCATTGGAGCCTGGTTATGGTGTTACTATCGGTAACGCATTGCGTCGCATCTTACTTTCTTCGTTGGAAGGTTTTGCATTCTCAAGCATTCGCATCGATGGCGTTAAGCATGAGTTTGGTGTAATCCCTGGTGTAAAGGAAGATGTAACAAACATTATCTTGAACTTGAAGAAAGTTCGTTTGAAGAAAATTGTAGACGACGTAGAGACAGAAAAGGCTACAGTGAAAGTTTCGGGTCAGGATGTGTTCAAGGCTGGTGACATTAGCAAGGTGTTGTCTGGATTTGAAGTGTTAAATCCCGACTTAGTAATATGTCATTTGGATCCAAGCGCTGGTTTCAATCTTGAATTGACAATCGTGAAGGGACGTGGATATGTTCCTGCTGAAGAAAATAAGAATCCTAACGATGCACTTGATGTAATCGCTATCGATTCTATCTTTACACCGATTGTTAATGTTAAGTATGCTATTGAGAACTATCGCGTAGAGCAGAAGACTGACTACGAGAAACTTATACTTGAAATTACTACCGATGGGTCAATCCTTCCAAAAGATGCGTTGAAGGAAGCTGCTAAGATACTTATTTATCACTTTATGTTATTCTCTGATGAAAAGATCGCTTTGGAAACAAACGAAATTGATGATAACGAAGAGTTTGATGAAGAAGTATTGCATATGCGCCAGCTATTGAAGACAAAGCTTGTGGATATGGAACTATCGGTACGTGCGCTCAACTGCCTAAAGTCGGCTGAAGTAGAAACTTTGGGCGAATTGGTAGTATTTAATAAAACCGACTTGTTGAAGTTCCGTAACTTCGGTAAGAAGTCTTTGACTGAACTTGACGAGTTGCTTGCAAATCTGAACCTTTCGTTCGGAATGGATATTTCAAAGTATAAATTAGATAAAGAGTAATAACGATGAGACATAATAAAAAATTCAACCATCTTGGTCGTACTAAATCTCACCGCGATGCGCTTTTGGCAAATATGACAATCTCTCTTATCATGCACAAGAGAATTGTTACAACTTTGGCTAAAGCAAAGGCTTTGCGTATTTATGCAGAACCATTGATTAATCGCGCTAAGACTGACGATACAGCTAATCGTCGTGTAGTTTTCCGTTACTTGCAAAACAAGGAAGCTGTAACTGAACTATTCCAAAACATTTCACAAAAAATCGCTGACCGTCCAGGTGGCTACACTCGTATCCTTAAGCTTGGAAATCGTCTTGGTGACAATGCTAAGACTTGTTTCATTGAGCTTGTTGACTACAATGAAAATATGCTTAAGGCTAGCAAGGACGCTAAGAAAGCTCCTCGCACACGTCGTAGCAAATCTAAAAAGGCAGAAGAAGCTGCACCAGCAGCAGAATCAGCAGAATAATCAGTTAATAACCGATTATATTGAAAGAGATAATCTCACAAGGATTATCTCTTTTTTTGTGGCTTATTGGTCAAGAGCAGTGCATAAAAAGCGAGCGACTAAAAGATGAATTTTAGTCGCCCGTTTCCTTGTTATCTTGTATTTAATGCAGAGTTGCTTACTTCTTACCCACCATTTCAAGAATCTTAACCAAGTGGTTCCAGAACTTTTCTACTGCAGGAATGTGCATACGTTCTTTTGGAGAGTGTACATCGTTAAGAGTAGGACCGAATGATACCATATCCAAGTTTTCATATTTAGCGCGGAATAGAGCGCATTCCAAACCTGCGTGGATAGCCTTAACAGCAGGAGTGATGCCGTAAAGTTCTTCGTAAGCCTTAATAGATATCTTAAGGATTTCTGAGTCTACATTAGCAGGCCATGCAGGATAACCATCACCATGAGTAGCTTCAGCTCCGGCAAGCACGAAAACAGATTCCACTTGACGGCAAATGTCAATCTTAGAACTTTCAATCAAACTACGTTGTGAAGTAGTAACCACGATAGTGTTGTCTTCTTTCATCTTCACCGAAGCAAGGTTTGTAGAAGTTTCAGTCAAGCCTTCTATGTTTTGATTCATTGCAATAACACCATGAGGAGCGCAGTAAAGAGCGTAGATAAGGTTCTTGGCTGTCTTAGCATCGATAACTGTAGCAGGAGCTTCAGCACTTTCCAATTCGAATGTCATATTAGGTTCGATGCCTTTGAATTCAAATTCCACATCGGCGATGAATTTGTTGTAGTCGGCAACAAGAGTGTGTTTGTCGGCTGCTGGAACGCCAATCACAAATTCACCTTCGTGAGCGATAGCATTGCGAAGGTTTCCACCTGAGATAGAAACAAGAGCTACAGGGAACTTCTTCATTTCAGCCCAAATGAAACGAGACATCAACTTATTGGCACAAGCGCGTCCACGATGAATGTCGCAACCGGAGTGTCCACCAAGAAGGCGGCTGATGTTTACCTTGATATATTCATATCCGGCAGGTGCAGGTTCGTTTTCGTATTTGAAGAATGCAGTGGTGTCGATACCACCTGCGCAACCGATAAACACTTCTGCTTCATCTTCAGAGTCAAGGTTAAGAATGATATTGCCTTGAATCATTCCTTCGCCGAGATTGTTGGCACCTGTCATACCTGTTTCTTCGTCAACAGTGAATAGAGCTTCCACCGGACCATGAACAAGAGTGTTGTCAATCATCACAGCAAGGCCGGCAGCCATACCGATACCATTATCGGCACCAAGAGTGGTTTTGTTGGCATATAGCCATTCACCTTCGATATGAGTTTCGATAGGATCAGTTTCGAAGTTGTGATTGCTATCGCTTGCCTTTTCACACACCATATCCATGTGTGATTGAAGCACTACGGCAGGAGCATTTTCGCAACCTGGAGTAGCAGGCTTAAACATAGCAACGTTACCCACTCCATCTACTTTGTATTCGATGTTATGTTCCTTAGCAAAATTCACTAAGTACTCAATAATTTTTTCTTCTTTTTTAGAAGGGCGAGGCACTTTAGTAATTTGGTTAAAAATTTCCCAAACCAAAGCCGGTTTTAAGTCTTTAAGTGTCATAATACAATTTTAAAATTTCGAAATATATTGTTAATAGTATCTCAAATTGGAAAATTATGTTAAAATAATCATTATTTGACCTCTAAGTTACAAAAAATAATTTGAGTAGCGCAAATATTCGCATAACCTTTCCTATATTTGCAGTAAAATTTGGCATAAGAGTGAAAAAAAGTTGGTTTACGCATTATTTTGCAGATGTGTTAATTTGAAATTCTAATGTGTAAACAACGTTCGTTTTTTATGCCGATAAAAAGAAAATAATAACTGAAAATCATAATAAAAGAAATGAAAATCGTAATGAAACTTGTAAGTTTTGTGATAGCATTTGTGAGTGTAGCTATGTTTACATCTTGTGCTGAGAGTAAAAAAACAGAAACAGTTGTTGCCGATACAACCGAAGTGAAGAATGAAGAACCTCAAATGGTGATTCGGTATATCGATGAAGACTCGCTTCTTGCAAAATATAACCTTGCAAAGGACATCAATGAAGCTATGCTTCGCCGTTCTAATCAGTTTGACAGCGAACAGCAACGTCGTGCTCGCGACATTCAAAAACTTGCTTCCGATATCGAAACCAAGTACAAAAGCAATGGTTATCTCACTCAAGAAAGTTTTAACGCCGATAACAACAAACTTGCTAAGATGCAATCGGATGCCGAAAACTATATGGCACGTTTACAGCGTGACATTCAAAATGAAATGATTCAGAATCAAATCCAACTAAACGATTCAATCAATAATTTCTTGAAGACTTATTGCAAGGAAAAGGGCTTTAATGCTGTGTTGAGAAAAAATGCAACATTTTATATCGACGCAAAGTATGAAGTTACAGCCGAAGTCGTTGAAGGTTTGAACAAGCGTTACAACAAAGTAGAGAAGAAGTAATAAACAGACTTTAACCGAAAGAAATAGTGCGGAAGGAGAACTTTAGGGTTTTACTTCCGCTTTATTCATATAAGTAAAAACTAATAGATATGGAAAAGAAATACAAAGTGGGAGGAATGGCTTGCGGAGGATGTTCTGCAAGTGTTGAACGAGCATTAAAGGCTCTACCCGGAGTGATCGATGTAAAAGTGAATCACATTACAGGTATTGCTATTGTAGTGGGCGAGGTGGACGATTTCGCAGTAGTATCAGCTATCGAAAATGTCGGCTTCGATTACCTCGGAGTCGTAGAGTAGAGGTTGCCTATAAGAATATTCTGTTAAGTTAGGAAGATATGTAGTTTGCTATTGTGATGTACATTCCTTTTGCTGTTATAAGAATATTCTTATGTATTGGGGTGTAAAAAAAGGAGTTTCGATTGAAACTCCTTTTTGTTGTCGGGGTACCAGGATTCGAACCTGGGACCCCCTGCTCCCAAAGCAGGTGCGCTAACCGGACTGCGCTACACCCCGATTGCATTCATCTCTGAATTGCGAGTGCAAAGATAGTCCCTTTTTTTGAATTGTGCAACAATGATTCGAAAAATATTGGTTGATTTTGCGGTTTAAAAGCCGAAAAGTGAGTGGCGGTTTGCTTTTTTTCGTGGGTTGTGCTACCTTTGTATCTTTAATTGGATTTTACTGAGAAATATGATTGAAGATAAAGATTTGGTAAATGCGATAATCGAGGGCATTCAAGAACGTAAGGGTAAAAGCATTATTCACGTTGATATGAGTGAGATTGAAGATGCTACGACACGCGGTTTTGTGATTTGTTCCGGCTCATCGACAATGCAGGTAAGTGCAATCGCCGATAGTGTGCGTGATTATTTGTTTGAACACATCAATGTTAAGCCCTATAATTATGATGGCTATCGTAATAGCCAATGGATAGTACTCGATTATGGCACGATTTATGTACATATCTTTTTGCCGGAGTTTCGAGAACTGTATAATCTCGAGGCTTTGTGGAGTGATGCCGTAATTCGAGAGATACCCGATCTTGATTGAACAGAACTCGGCTACTTGTGTTAAGATTAAAGAGAATTAACTCGTTGTGATAAATAATTGAAAAGATGAAGAAATTTAATATTTATTGGCTCTATCTTATTATCGGTATTGTGCTTGCAAGTGTGTATTTTATGCACGACAATACGGCAACAAAAGAGGTGAGTTGGACCGAATTTGAATCGTATGTCGATAAGGGTGGCGTGAAAAACATTGTAGTGTTTGCCGACAAGCGTGAAGCAGAAGGAGAACTTACCGATTCGATGGCAACTGTGATTTTCGGTAAGAATGATAAACCATTGAGCGAAGGACACGTCTATAAAGGTAAAATTCTGACAAATATTCCGTCGAGTGACAAACTTGATGAAAAAGTGGCAGAATGGAATAAAGAGGGTGTATTTACCGGAGAAGTAAAATACGAAAAGAGTAGCGACTTCTCGGCATTCTTGTGGGGATTCGGTCCTATTTTGTTGCTTATAGTGTTTTGGATTTTCATTGCCAACCGTATGTCGGGTGGCGGTGGTGGCGGAGGAGTATTCAACGTTGCCAAGTCAAAAGCCAAGTTGTATGAAAAGGACGGAGAAATAAAGGTTACATTCAATGATGTGGCAGGACTTTCGGAAGCTAAGACTGAAATTGCCGAAATTGTTGAGTTCTTGAAAAATCCACAAAAATACACTGAATTGGGAGGTAAGATACCTAAGGGTGCATTGCTTGTGGGTCCTCCGGGAACAGGAAAGACGCTTCTTGCAAAGGCTGTGGCCGGTGAAGCTAACGTGCCATTCTTCTCAATGTCGGGTAGTGATTTTGTTGAGATGTTTGTGGGCGTGGGTGCCAGTCGTGTACGCGATTTATTCCGCCAAGCAAAGGAGAAATCACCTTGTATCGTGTTTATCGATGAAATTGATGCTGTGGGACGTGCTCGTGGCAATCGTCTTAATACAGGTTCGAATGACGAACGTGAAAATACACTTAATCAACTTCTTACCGAAATGGACGGTTTCGGAACTAACAGCGGGGTGATAATTCTTGCTGCTACCAATCGCGCCGATATTCTTGATAAGGCATTGCTTCGTGCCGGTAGATTCGACCGTCAAATATATGTAGAACTTCCTGACTTGAACGACCGTAAAGCAATATTTAATGTGCATCTGCGCAATATCAAGAAGGATGAAAGTGTTGATGTGGAAATGCTTGCACGTCAAACTCCCGGTTTTTCGGGTGCCGACATTGCCAATGTGTGTAACGAAGCTGCCCTCATTGCGGCTCGTCATCAAAAGGATGTTGTGCAACGTCAGGACTTTATGGATGCGGTGGATCGTATCATCGGTGGTTTGGAAAAGAAGACTAAGATTACGACAGCCGAAGAACGTCATTCGATAGCTGTACACGAATCGGGACACGCAGTGGTGAGTTGGCATTTACAATATGGTAATCCGCTTGTGAAAGTTACTATTGTGCCTCGTGGTAAGGCTCTTGGTGCGGCTCATTATTTGCCGGAGGAACGACAGATTGTTCCTACTCAAGCTCTTCTTGATGAACTTTGCTCGCTTCTTGGCGGACGTGCTGCCGAAGAATTGTTCCTTGGACGTATTTCGACCGGTGCAGCCAACGATATAGAACGTGCTACCAAACTTGCGTATGCAATGGTGGTGTATTATGGAATGAGTAAACGCCTGCCAAATGTGTCGTATTATGATTCAACAGGACAGGATTACGGATTCTCAAAGCCTTATAGCGATGAGCGTGCCAAACTCATTGATGAGGAAGTGTCGCTCATACTTGAGGAGCAATATGCTCGAGCTAAAGAGATTTTGACTCAGTATGCCGAAGGTCATTCCCAATTGACACAAGTACTCCTTGCACGCGAAGTTATCTACACTGAAGATGTGGAACGCATATTTGGTAAGCGTAAATGGGTGTCGCGCACCGAAGAAATTCTTGAAGAGTCTCGTAAAAAAGATGCCGAAGGCTCTCTTACGGAGGTGAATAATAAGACTGAAGAATCGGACTCTTTGTCAACTGCTAACGAGGAACCTCCGATGTTTAATCCCGATAAGGTCGAATAAGAGATTGAAGATGTTTAATATGTATATAATGCTTGAGTTAGTTCCTGAGGGGATTAACTCAAGTTTTTTATAGTATAATATAATTTTGTGTTTTGAGTAATAATTCGTAACTTTATTGTGATTAATTGAAAATGATATTATATATGGCCGATATGCGTGATACATTTGAGTTCTTGAAGGGTGTTGCTGCCAATAATAATAGAGAGTGGTTCAATGCTCACAAGGCTGAGTATGTAGAACTTCGCAAAGCGTGGGAAAATGATATCGCTCGTTTAATAAATTTAATGACAAAGCAAGATGAGTCGATGCGAGGCGTGAGAGTGAACGATTGTGTGTATCGCATCTATCGCGACGTTCGTTTCAGCTTGGACAAAAGCCCTTATAAGACATATTTCTCGGCTGTACTTGGCAAGAAGGGAAGAAAGTGTACACAGGCAGCCTGTTATTTGCATATCGAACCCGGAAATTGTGGCCTCCATGCCGGAATATGGTGGCCAGAAAGCGATATATTGGCTCGATTACGTAGTGAAATCGATGCAAATATTGATGAATTTAAAGCAATACTCGCCAATCCTGATTTCTCTTCACGTTTTACATTCTATGGCGATAAACTGAAGAAGGTACCACGAGGTTATAGTAAGGATAATCCCAATGCCGAATATATAAAGATGAAAGAATATCTATGTCTAAAGAAGGTTGACGACGATTATTTCTTCTGTGATGATTGGGTGGATAAAGTTGCCGATGATTTTAGTTATGTTAGCGATTTTAATAAGTTCTTGAATTATATATTTGAGGAAGATTGATTGCTCATAATGATATTAAGTGAGTAAAAAGTAACAAAAATGCGAAAAATGTGCATTTTTGTGCCCAAAAACAGGTGTTGTGTGCCAAAGGTTAAAGTACGAGTAAAAAAATGTTAAACCAATAAATCTAAAAAAACTTTACAATACATTTGTATTGTTAAAATGAAAAATGAAACTATGGCAAAGATAAAAGGAGCAGTTGTGGTGGATACAGATAGGTGTAAAGGTTGTAACCTCTGCGCTGTGGCTTGTCCGCTTGATGTTTTGGAGATGCAGTCAAAATTGGTGAATAATAGAGGCTATCATTTCGCTTATACGAAGAATGCTGAAAAGTGTATCGGTTGTCAGAGTTGCGCACTTGTGTGTCCTGACGGTTGCATCACAGTGTACAAAATTCAAATTAATTGAAAAACTTTACCATTATGGAATCAGATATTAGATTGATGAAGGGTAATGAAGCGTTGGCCCATGCAATGATACGATATGGAGCCGATGGGTATTTTGGTTATCCTATCACACCACAATCGGAAGTGCTTGAAACACTCGAGGCTGAAATGCCTTGGGAAACGACAGGAATGGTAGTGTTGCAGGCTGAGAGTGAAGTTGCTGCAATTAATATGGTGTATGCCGGTGCCGGAAGTGGCAAGGCTGTGTGTACATCATCATCAAGTCCAGGAATGAGCCTTATGCAGGAAGGCGTGTCGTATATAGCTGCTGCCGAATTGCCTGCATTGTTGATTAATTGTATGCGTGGTGGTCCGGGACTTGGGACTATACAGCCTTCGCAAGCCGATTATTTCCAAACAACCAAAGGCGGAGGGCATGGTGATTATCGATTGATAGCATTAGCACCATCGAGTGTGCAAGAAATGTGTGATTTTGTTGCTCTCGGTTGGGACTTGGCTTTTAAATATAGAAATCCTGCTATAATACTTGCTGATGGTATTGTGGGGCAGATGATGGAGAAAGTGGTGCTTCCTGAACCTCGCAGACGACGCACACAGGAAGAATTAATCAAGCAATGTCCTTGGGCAGCTACAGGAAAGACTAAAGATCGCAATCGTAACGTAATTACATCGCTTGAACTTGATGCTCATGCTATGGAAATTATTAATAATAATCTGCAAGAAAAATATAAAACGATTGAAGATAATGAAGTGTGCTATGAGGCATTGAATTGTGATGATTGTGAATATTTACTTGTGGCATTCGGTTCAATGGCTCGTATTTGCGAAAAAGTGATGGAACTTGCCCGTAAACAGGGACTTAAAGTAGGTCTTCTTCGTCCTATAACATTGTGGCCTTTCCCATCGAAAGCTATTGGTGAGATAGCTAAACATACTAAGGGAATACTTGTTCCCGAATTAAGTGCCGGTCAAATGATTGAAGACGTGAAATTGGCTGTAAATTGTAGTGTGGAAGTACGCCATTTCGGTCGATTGGGAGGAGTTGTTCCTAATCCCGATGAAGTGCTTGATGCATTATATAATATGATGAATAAATAAAAAGGGGAGGATATAAGATGAAACCCGAAGACATTATAAAACAAGGTGAGTGCGTATACAAGAAACCTACATTGCTTACCGATGTGAATATGCATTATTGCCCGGGGTGTAGCCATGGAGTAGTGCATAAGTTGATTGCTGAGGTTATTGAAGAAATGGGAATGGAGGACAAAGCTATTGGAGTAAGTCCTGTGGGGTGTGCCGTATTTGCATATAATTATATTGATATTGATTGGGTGCAGGCTGCCCATGGTCGTGCACCTTCGGTGGCTACTGCGTTGAAGCGTTTGAATCCTGATAATCTAATATTTACTTATCAAGGAGATGGCGACCTTGCTGCAATAGGAACTTGTGAAACAATTCATGCTGCCAATCGAGGTGAAAACATTGCAATAATATTTATTAATAATGCTATTTATGGGATGACCGGTGGACAAATGGCTCCAACAACATTGCTTGGTATGAAAACGGCAACAACTCCTTACGGGCGTAGAGTGGATTTAAATGGTCACCCTCTGGTAATGGCTCCGATTATGGCGCAGCTCGATGGAACTTGCTATGTGACACGCCAAAGTGTGCACACTCCTGTTGCTGTGCGCAAGGCCAAAGCTGCTATTCGCAAAGCATTTGAGAATAGTATGGCGGGAAAGGGTACATCAATGGTGGAGATTGTGAGTACTTGTAATTCCGGTTGGAAACTTACTCCGTCGCAATCAAATGAGTGGATGGTTGAAAATATGTTCAAGAAATATCCTCTTGGCGATTTGAAAAACGAATAAAAAGGCTGATTTATGAAAAGTGAAATAATTATAGCCGGTTTTGGCGGACAAGGTGTGCTTTCGATGGGTAAGATTCTTGCTTATTCAGGTTTGATAGAGGGCAAGGAGGTGACTTGGTTGCCTTCGTATGGACCCGAACAACGAGGAGGAACGGCAAATGTAACTGTAATAATAAGTGATGAACGCATCAGCTCACCAATCCTTGATAGTTACGATGTGGCGGTGGTGCTTAATCAGCAAAGTCTTGATAAATTTGAGTCGAGAGTGAAGCCTGGCGGTGTACTTATTTATGATAGCTATGGAATAAATAGAGTTCCGCAACGTACCGATATCGCAGTGTATCGTGTGAATGCTATGGAAACTACTTATGAGATGCAGAATGCTAAAGCATTCAATATGCTTATACTTGGAGCGTTGCTTAAGGTGCGTCCTATTGTGGCTGTGGAAAGCGTGGTGGAAGGTCTTAAAAAGACATTACCCGAAAGGCATCATAACCTTATACCGATGAACGAAACAGCGCTTCAGCGAGGAATGGAACTCGTGAATATTTAATTGAGAACGATTGATGTTCAGTAATGCACAGTAGAGAGTTTGATATATCACCAATAGCTATATACATAAGTGAGGACAAAACAATCTCGCTTGATGTAAAATTGGAGAATGAAACTGTATGGCTTTCACAAAGCCAAATGGGTATGTTATTTGGCAAAGACCAATCTGTCGTTGCCAGACATATAGCTAATGTATTCAAAGAAGGAGAACTAGAAGAAAATAGTAATATGCAAATTTTGCATAATACTTTTTCTAAATATAAACCGACAAAGGTTTATAGTTTAGATGTTATCATTTCTGTTGGTTACAGAGTTAAGAGTAAGAGAGGTACACAATTCCGTATTTGGGCAAACAGAATACTCAAAGACTACATTGTAAAAGGTTACGCCATAAACGACAAGATAAAACTTGAACATTACAACGAGCTGAAAGATGTTGTACGTTTGATGGCAAACACAGTCAATTCACAGGAGAGACTGACCGACGACCAATCGGCAGGCTTGTTGTCGGTTGTTGCCGATTATGTTTATGCCCTAGACACACTCGACCGCTACGACTACCAGCAACTAACAATAGAAAAGACCACTAACGAAGAACGTTTCCACGCAACATACGAAAATGCAATGGAAGCCATTTTAAGTCTTAAAGAGAAGTTTGGCGAGAGCAACCTGTTTGCAAATGAAAAGGATAATTCTTTCAAAAGTTCAATCGGTCAAATTTATCAGACATTCGGTGGTGAGGAACTACCCAAGCGTTGAAGATAAAGCAGCCACTCTGCTTTATCTTGTAACAAAGAACCACTCATTCAGCGATGGGAACAAGCGAATAGCTGCAATGCTGTTCTTGTGGTTTATGGAGCGTAACGGAATACTCTACCGAGCAGACGGCAGTAAACGAATTGCAGACAATACGCTTTGCACTCACGCTGATGATAGCCGAAAGCCGCACCGAAGAAAAGGATATTATGATAAAAGTTGTTGTAAACCTCATTAACCAACAGAACCTATGATAACTGAAACATCGATACTAAAATGCATTGAAAGCCCATCTGGAAAATTCTTCATTAACGATAATGGAATTGCGCAGAGTTTCGAGCCTTCAAAAGGCAATGAATTTATTATTGAGGATACAGAACTTGATGAAAATTATAATTACCATACAAACAAGTCCATAAGAACATTTATCGTTCCCAAAGGAGTAAAGGGATTTACATCTGAATTTATGCGTGATGTTAGGGTTTACGAGAAATTTGAATTACCCGACGACCTATTAAGTATTGGTGATGTTTCACATGATTTTGAACATAGTCAACATTGCGTATTTGCAAATTGCATTCTGCCATCAGTAACTATTCCTGACAGTGTTAAAGAGATTGGCACCTTTGCTTTTGGACATTCACACATTGAAACATTGCAACTTCCGTCCTCGTTACGCTCACCCTATGCAAGACAATTTAAGGATTCACAGATAGGAACCTTGATCTTACCTAAAGAGTGGGAAAATATTGCCTATTTAGTTGAATTCAACAGATTGGACATTAAATTGGATAGCTCGAATTATGGTTATTTATGTTGGCCAAGTACTGCTGTTGACAAACTAATGTTCTATTAAACACATAAAACCAAATGACCAACGAAACACATATACTCAACTACCACAATAAACAGGAATTTCCACCTATGTAGACTGCTGAACATTTTTTTTTGTTGTTATATATTAAAAAGCAAGCCTTGTGCTCGAAGTGAGGACAAGGCTTGCTATCGTTGTTATTGATTGGGTCAGATAGTTTTTTCTATCTCCCACATAAATGCTCGAAGTCCGAGTTTTGGTCTTTCTTCGTCCATTTTATGAAGACGATTCAGCACTTCATCGGCGCGATGGTCTTCAACGAATGTTATGATTGAAGAAGCAAGTGATGGCCAAGCATGGCTGCCATAGTGAGGTTCACCGGTCTTTGTTCCTCGTCCGAGAACTTGTTCCCATTGAGTAAATCCGCGACAGTTGCAGCTACTTAGAGTGTCAATGATATCTTCAGTAAATGCTTGGTCGAATGCAATAAATATAGCTTTCATATATTAATTGTTCTTATGTTACTTATTAAGTTTCTTAGCAAATTTGCGACGTTGATTTCGAATACCCACACCTGCGAATACGCAATACATTGCAGGAACATAAAGCAATGTTACAAGTGTAGAGAATGTAAGACCACCAATAACGGCAATACCCATTGGTTTCCACATTTCAGCACCTTGACCTGTACTTATTGCCATCGGCAACATACCCAGGATTGTAGTTAGCGCAGTCATCAAGATAGGGCGAAGACGAGACTTACCTCCAAGTACCACAGCTGAGCGTACACTCATACCTCGTTCGCGGTTAAGTTGGATATAGTCGATAAGCACGATACCATTCTTCACTACGATACCGATAAGCATAATCGCACCAATCATTGACATCACGTTAAGGTTTGTTCCGGTAAGCCATAGGATAAGGATGATACCTGTGAATGCAAATGGCAATGATGTCATAATAATGCTTGGATAAGCGTATGATTCAAATTGTGCTGCCATCACGATGTAAACCAAGATGATGATAAGAATTGCAAGCATACCGAGATCGGCAAATGATTCTTGTTGGTCCTCAAATGAACCGGAAAGTTCGATGATGACACCTGCAGGAATATCAAGTTCATCAAGTTTCGGATCTACGTCAGCAATAATGTCACTCATCGCTATTTCACCGTTTACAACACCTTGTACGGTGATGATACGTTGACGGTCTTTACGTTCAATAGTAGGAGGTGAAACACGTTCTACCACGTTACCTATATCTCGTACACGTATACCTTCTCCCTTGGCATTATAAATGAGAATGTTTTCAATGTCGGCAATTGATGTTCTGTGTTCAGGAGCATACATTACCTTGATATCATATTCTTCTCCATCTTCACGATAGTAAGAAGCTGTACTACCATTGATACGGTTGCGCAAGTAAGTTGCTGCGGTAGATAGGTTCAAGCCATAAAGGGCAAGCTTTTCACGATCAAAATCAACTTGGTATTCCGGTTGATAGTCGGAACGGCTGATGGTGATATCGGCAATACCTTTTGTGTTTTCAAGCAAGCGTTTTACTCGTTGAGCTACACTGTCGGTTTCTGTGAAGTCCCAGCCATAGATTTCGTAGTCAAGAGTAGATTGTCCACTCATACCTCCACCACGTGAACCACCTACGTTCACTTGAGTCTTAGCAAGTTCAGGATATTTTTCCAAGTCCTTACGCATAAGGTTTGTGATTTCTACGATACCACGTTTACGTTCTGCAACGGGATAAAGGCTGATATTCATAGACACGATGTGAGAACCATTGTTTTGCATTGAAGCAAAAGTGTTATCGCTACTTGCTTGACCTACAGAATAGTTTAGAATTTTAATTTCAGGATATTTTTCTCTCCATTCTGTACTGATCTTTTCTGCAAGCTCTTGTGATATTTCAGTGCGAGTACCGATAGGAAGTTCAAGTGTTACACCCACACGACCATTGTCACTTGTAGGGAAGAATTCGCTACCGATAAACTTCATCAAGAAACAAGAACCAACAAAAACAAGAGTACAAATCAAAAGAGTCTTTCTCTTGTGTGTTACGCAGAAGTCAAGAAGTTTTGCATAGCCATCGTCAACCTTATCGAGCGCACTCTCAACATATTTGAAGAAGAATTGTTGGAACTTACCCTTTTTAGGGTTAAGACGCAACATCTGGCTACATAGCATAGGAGTAAGCGACAATGCGCACAGAGTAGAGATAATCATCATAATACAAATCATCCAACCTAATTGCTTGAATAGCACACCTGTCATACCGGTTACCAATGTCAATGGGAAGAATACGGCGATAAGGGTAAGAGTGGAAGCTACAACCGAAATCGCAACCTCGTTTGTACCATGCACAGCGGCTTGCTTAGGATCACTACCACGTTCGATATGTGTGGTTACGTTTTCAAGAACCACGATAGCATCGTCCACCACCATACCGATAGAGATTGATAGTGCCGATAGTGATATTACGTTAAGAGACTCACCTGTCGCAAACAAGTAAATGAACGAAGCAATCAAAGAAATTGGAATTGTGATACCAATGATGATAGTAGCACGCCAACGACCTAAGAATCCAAACACGACAATCACAACGAATAGCAATGCGAAAAGTACGGTTTCGGCAAGCGATGCAATTGTAAGACGAATGTTGTCTGATGTATCCACGATGATACCAAGCTTGACGTCGCTTGGAAGATTCTTTTGTAGGTTTGGAAGTTCTTCAACAACCTTATTAGAGATTTCTACCGAGTTTGCCCCTGATTGTTTCTGTATGACAATCATAGCACCCTTGTGACCATTAGTGTAAGCTTGTTGAGCGCGTTCTTCAAGAGTGTCTTTAATAGTGGCAACGTCACGAAGATATACGATGCTACCATTATTTGAACCTACAACAATGTTTCCCATTTCACGAGAATCATTGAATTCACCTTCTACACGTAGAGAGTAAGTGTTGCTACCGATGTCGAATGTACCACCGGGTATGTTGCGGTTTTCGGCACCGATAATGCTTGAGATAGTTTCGATAGAGAGGTTATATGCTTCAAGTTTGATAGGGTCAACGTAAACGTAGATTTCACGCTTAGGTGCACCCATCACCGACACAGAACCGACACCATCGACACGTGCAAGAGGGTTTGCTACGTTTTCGTCGAGGATTTTGTAAAGTCCCGGCATACTTTCTTCTGCTTGAACAGAAAGCATCATAATAGGAATCATATCGGTACTAAACTTGAAGATGATAGGATTCTCTGCATCATCCGGCAAGTAACTTCTTACCATATCAAGTTTGTCTCGAGTATAGTTGGTTAATACATCAATATCATAACCATATTCAAACTCAAGTGTGATGATAGAAATATTTTCTTTTGACTTCGAAGTGATATGCTTCAAGTGTTCCACTGAGTTTAGGGTGTTTTCGAGCGGACGAGTTATATTTTGCTCAATATCCTCGGCACTCGCACCTTGATAGGTGGTCATCACCATTATGGTATTTGTTTCAATATCCGGGAAAAGGTCGATTGGCAATTTTACCAATGAGAAAATCCCGATGATAAGCACTGCAATAAAGCAGAGCGTAGTCATAACGGGGCGTTTTACTGCACCAGAATATAAACTCATAGTTAATTCTTTATAGGGTTATACTTAGTTGATTGAATCATTTTTAGCAGGTTCTGTTTCTGCAAGTTTTACTTTGATACCATCGCTAAGACGTGTTTGGCCGGAAACGACTACGTCTACATTATTTTCAACACCTGAAAGAAGCTCGTAGCGATTACCAAGACGTTGTCCAAGTTCGACAGGGCAATAAGTTACTACGCCATCTTTATATGTGTAAACGTAGCGAACACCTGAACCTGTTTGTTTAACTACAGCAAGGTCAGGAACTACTACGTGGCTTGATGTCCCATAGTTGATGTTAACACGTGCAAACATAC
Source organism: Bacteroidales bacterium (assembly GCA_015061055.1). Taxonomy (GTDB): domain Bacteria; phylum Bacteroidota; class Bacteroidia; order Bacteroidales; family Muribaculaceae; genus RGIG4576. The sequence goes on along the minus strand of SUXH01000002.1, from coordinate 31,354 downwards.
CGCTGTGAATGCGACCGTCAGCATTAGGAACAGTGATTTCAACTTTGAATGTACGGGTTGCAGCATCAATAGTAGGGTGAATCAAGTATACTGTACCTGCGAAAACTTCTTCGCCGTAGGTGTCAAGTTTTACTTCAACTTTCATACCTTTCTTGATTTTTGGGAATTCGTTTTCACTCACGTTTACAATAACCTTTACCGGACGCATATCTTCAACTGTAAGGATTGGAAGGGAGCCGGTCATATCACCATTTTCATAGTTGCGAGCAGTGATTACCCCTGTGATAGGGCTAACAAGTTCCATATTTTCCTTTAAGTTTTTAAGACTACGCTTAGAAGCATCAAGTTCTGTCTTAAGTTGTTCTACTGATTGTTGTGTGCCTCCGCCGATTTCAAAAAGTTCAACCGCACGTTCATAGTTGCGTTGTTGATTAGCAACACGCACTTCAAGTTGTTCAACATTTACATCGTCAAGTACAACAAGAGTTTGACCGGCTACAACGTTTTGACCTACATCTACCTTTATATCTTTAATACGGTTTGATGTGTTAGCTGTGATGTTGTTGCTCTTGAATGGTTCAATTGTTGCAGTGTAAGAAACGATTTGTGGCACTTCTTCAGCATACACCTTTTCTATTTTCACTACAGGTAGAACTTCTTCTACAACTACCTCTTTATTTTCTTCGTTTCCAGAGCAAGCTGTCAAAGCTATGGACAAGGTAGCAAGACTTAAAAATTGTGATTTAAATGTCATAGTCTGTTATATGTTTTTTATTTGTTATCAATTAGTTAGCTTGTTTGTTGTATTGTTCTAAATTCTTGTCGCCAAGAAGGTATGAAAGTTTGCTTTGTGATGTCAACCAGTTGAGAATAGACTGATAGTAAGCAAGTTGTGCAGAAAGAAGTGCGTTTTCGCTGTCGCGCAAGTCAAGGTAAGACGCAGCTCCTATGCGAAAGCTCTTCTCCATAATTTGGTTAGCCTTAACAGCTTGGTCTACACCGGCTTTGTTTGTTTCAATTTGGCTGACACTCTTTTGAATATTGTCAAATTCAGAGCGAATTTGAAGCTTAAGCGCATTTTCAAGGTTCTCACGTTGCCAAGTCATTTCTCGATAAGATATTTCTGCTTGTTTTTGCTTGTAATATCGCTTTCCGCCTTGGAACAAAGGAATAGAAAGAGAAACACCAACAGTGGAATATGGATTCCAATCCATATTTTTAAATATAGCTCCGTTGGTTTGTGCCATCCAATTATAGTTGGCAGTAAGAGCTAAAGTAGGATACCATGCCGCTTTTTGCACCGAGAGAGTGTTTTTAAGAGCTTGAGTTTGTAAATCGAGTGAACGAAGTGAAGAGTTGTTTTCGATTGAAACATTTGTGTCAAGCACTTTTTGATACATATCGTTTTGATAATCGGCAAGCTGACCGGCAACCTTAATATTATATGACATATTCATACCCATAAGTAGCTTCAATTGAAGTTTTGCTTGATTGATAGTATATTCCATATTAAGGATATTCGGTTCAGTGTTTTTTACTTGTACTTCAGCACGAAGCACATCATATTCGGATGCTGTACCGTTTTCAAACATTTTGCGGAAAATGTTTGCATTAAGTTGGGCTCTTTCTTTGTTTTCAAGAAGAACCTTTAGCGCATCTTGAGCGTAAAGAAGCCCATAGTAAGCATTTTCTATTTGGTTAATTAGAGAAAGACGCGATTCTCGAGCTTTTTCTACGTTAATAAGTATTTGGTCGTTGGATAGGTTCAGTGATTTCCATAGCTGAACAGAAATTAGAGGCATAGAAGCCGAGAATCCTGCACTATAGCTGTTGTCGCTACCAACTTGGAAACTTTGACCATTCATAGTCATTGTTTGCTTCTTGATAGTGCGGCTATAAGAACCTGAAAAAGCGATATCCGGGAAAAGTTGAGCTATTGTTTCTTTTTTAGAATAATCTACTCGCTCTATTTCCATATCGGCTACTTTGATTGTAGGGTTCTCGTTGAGAGCAATTCGCAAGCACTCATCGAGAGTGAGGTTGATAGTGTCGCCGACTTGTTGAGCATTTGTTGTGAATACGCCCATTGTAAGTAGGACTGCTATCAAGCATTGTTTTAAGTTAATTTTCATAAATCTTAATAAAATGTTATATGATATTTAATTAAATAATATTGTCATTGAGGAATATATCTATTGTTTCCAATCCTTTCTGTGTTGCAATGCCTCTAAGGAATATTATGAAGGCTATGTCAATCATTCTTAATGTCTCTTGAGGATCGCTTTTTGTTGCAAATTCTTTTACAATGAAAGATGATTGTGCGAGAAAGGCTTTGGAGGCGAGACTGAAGTTGATGTCGTTGCGGAATACTCCTTCATTGACCCCTTTTATCAAGAAATTAGCAAATGCTTTTGATTGCAAGAGATACATTTCGTTGTACTGTTTCTCGATATCGGGGTATAAACGATGTATGTCTTTGAAGAATACACTCGAAATGTCACTTATGTGTTTACGCATATGTTGATAGATGTGGAGCAGTGAATCAAGCGTGTCGGAAGATTCGTAAATGAGAGTCTTTGCTTCTATTGCGGTTTGTTCTTTTAAGAATAATACACATTTCCATACTAATGTTCGTTTGTCGGGTATTTGTTCGTATAGTGTGCGCTTTGATATGTGGCATTCCTTGGCAATATCATCCATAGTTACCGATGAAATGCCATAAAGACTCATAAGAGAGCTTGCTTTATTGAGGATTTTTTCTGTTAAATCAGACATTATAATCTCCATTTCTTTATTTTAAATGCAAAGGTAATAAGAAAACTTAGAAAACTTTAGTAGTTTTTTCGGTTTTCTGGGTAAAAGTAGGGTTAATTTTTTGTAAAAAGAGTTGAAAATGAACATATTGTATGATTATTATTCAAATGTATGAAATAAGTTGGTAGTTAAATAGATATAAACGGGTTGATTTTTTTGGTTATTTATTTGTGCTATTATGGACAGATTATTAATTTTACAAATGTAATGTGATAAATATGGGTAATTAATGCTTTTAAATTAATTTAATATGCAAAGAAAAAGATAAGTTGTTTTGTATAAATATTCGTACGACGTATGATTATCGAAAACAATATTAAATATAGAAAGAAGAGTGAACGAGATAGAGTTATATAAAATGTAATTAATAATAAAAAGTCGAGGATATGAAACTGAAATTTTACATTCCGCTGCTGATAAGCATAATGTTTGCCTTGAATGTCAAAGGGCAGGACTTAGCAGTAAAGACAAATTTGTTGTATGATCTTACAGCAACAGTAAATGCCGGCGTCGAGGTGGGCGTTGCGCCTAAGTGGTCGCTTGATTTGTCGGGTAACCTCAACGCGTGGAATATGGGTGGCGACAAAAAATGGAAACATTGGATGGTTCAACCCGAAGTGAGATATTGGTTCTGTGACCGTTTTGCCGGTCATTTTGTAGCTGCTCATTTCTTAGGAGGACAATACAATGTTGGAGGTTTTGGAGGTGATTTCGAGTTGTTCGGAATAGATTTTGAAGACTTGAAGACTCATCGTTATCAAGGTTGGTACGGAGGTATAGGTATAGCCTATGGTTATGCTTGGATTCTCGGAAAGCATTGGAATCTTGAGGCAGAAATCGGTGTAGGATATGTCAATACGAAGAATGACAAGTATGAGTGTGCCGGTTGTGGTAAAAAAGTTAAAGAAGACCGTAAGGAACATTATGTGGGTCCTACAAAGGCGGCGTTAAGTTTAGTGTATGTATTCTAATCAAAGGAGGAACTTAAAATGAAACGATATATATTAATTCTTTCGGCGATGATTGGTCTGCTTCCTATAGCAAGTGCGCAAGGAACAGTAGAAGGCGTGAAAGTAAATGGTTTGAAAATGGAACGAAACGGCAAGTATATGCTTGTTGATATGAATGTGGATTTTACCGAGTTGAAGGTGGAATCAAATCGTGCTATAGTGCTTACTCCTGTGATTGTAAACGGAAGTGACTCCCTTGAATTGAACTCGGTGGGTATTTATGGCCGTTCTCGTTATTATCACTATATGCGTAGTGGAGGTGTGATTACAGGCGAAACTGAAAAGAGCTATCGAGCAAGCGAAAAGCCCGAAGTGATGAATTATCATTCTATTGTGCCTTATGAAAAATGGATGAATGGCTCACAATTGTATCTTTCTCGCAAGGATTATGGTTGTTGCAAGAGCCTTGTGGCGCAACAGAGTGGAGTGCTTATTCCTGATTTTTCAATCCCGGTAATGAATTTCGTCCCGGAATTTGTATATGTACGTCCAAAGGCAGAAGAAAAGAAGACGCGTTCATTGTCAGGAAAGGCTTATGTTGATTTCCCTGTGTCGAAGACTGCGATTTATCCTGACTATCGTAAGAATCCTCAAGAATTAGCTAAAATCCAGGCGACAATTGATTCGGTAAAGAGTGATAAGGATTACACTATTACAGCTCTTTCTATAAAGGGTTACGCATCGCCTGAAAGTTCGTATGCCAACAATACTCGCTTAGCAAAGGGTCGTACTGAGGCTTTAAAGGCGTATGTTGAGAGTATGTATAACTTTGGTGATGGATTTATAAAGACCTCTTATGAGCCGGAAGATTGGGCAGGACTTCGCGAATATGTGGAAAAATCTAATTTGGCGAATAAAGATGCGATTTTAGATATTATTGATGGTAATCTTGATTATGATGCAAAAGAAAGGTTGATAAAGTCAAAATATCCGGCTGATTATCGCTTCTTGCTCGACAATTGTTATCCTGCGTTGCGTCACTCTGATTATATGATAAATTATGAAGTGCGTCACTTCTCTGATGTGAACGAAATCAAGCGTATTATGAAAGAAAATCCACAAAAACTCAGCTTGAACGAATTCTATCTTGCTGCTGAATCGTGTGAATCGGGAAGTGAAGAATTTAATCACATATTTGATGTGGCTGTGCGTATGTACCCAAATGACCCGGTAGCTAATCTTAACGAAGCAAACACGTCGATGGCACGAGGGGATATGGTATCGGCAAAACGCTTTTTGGCAAAGGCAGGCAATGGAGCAGAGGCTGTGTATGCACGAGGCTTGTATGCGGCACTTAATAAAGATTATGTTGAAGCTGAGAAGAACTTCATCGAAGCACAACGTTTAGGTGTTAAGCAAGCGGAATCGGCACTTGAACAATTGAAGAAAGTGAAAGAATATAATGCGGAAATTGAGTGAAAAATAATATAAAAACTTAAACAGAATAATCATTTAAATTTTTGTAAGTATGAAAACGAGAAATTTATTTTTAAGCCTATTGGCTGTGGCAGCTTTCACAAGTTGCTCTAATGAGGACACACCTCAAGTTCCTGAAACAAGAGATGGACGTTTTATTGCTGTAAATATCAATAATACAGTTGATGCGTCGCGTGCAGCAGGAGCTTCGTATGAAAATGGATTAGCTGCAGAAAATAATGTGTCATCGGTGACATTCTTATTTTTTGATGCAAGTGGTAATCCTTATGTAGTAGATGGAACTAATAACTATGTGGTGAAGGCTCCTGAAGCAAGTGGAAGTACAAGTGAACCAAACGTTGAAAAGATATTTAATGCAGTATTAGTAATTGAAGCAAGTAAGCAAGCTCCTCCTGCAAGTATCCTTGCTGTACTTAATGCTGATGATGATTTGACATCAGCTATTGTGAACAAATCTTTGACTGCTTTGAAGGATGTTACGTCAGCTTTCAAGGCTACAGATTTCTTTATGTCAAATTCGGTATATGTTAATTCAGTAGGAGAAGAAGTTACTGCAGTGAAATTACAACCGGAAAACATATGTACAACAGAAGCTGCAGCTCTTGCTACTCCGGTAGAGATTTATGTAGAACGTCTTGCAGCAAAGGTGCGTGTTGGCTATAAGGAAGGTGTAGATAAGAATTTGATTCCTGTTATGACTGATGCTACACCGTCTGAGCAAATGAAAGATTCCAAGGGTAATGCTATCTATGCAAAGATTTTGGGATGGGACGTAACTAATACATTGAGTTCAATGTATACAATTAAGAACATCAATACTGATTGGACTGATGTAAATCTTGGTTTCACTTGGAATGATGCTCCTTATTTCCGCTCTTATTGGGCAGAAACAAAGTCATCGCTTGATTCAAAGCACACTCTTACGTGGACAGCTCTTGAAAGTCACACAGAAGCTTATGATTATTATTTTGAAAATACATTAGCTAGCACTATTGAAAAGAATGGTGTAGATGCGATAAGTGAAGCTGGTAACAATTATTCTCAACTTCTTGTTGCAGCTGAATTTGTTGATGCCGATGGAAATCCTCTTTCTATTGCTGAATGGTATGGTGTAATGTATACACTTGATGACTTAAAGACAGCAATAGCCGGTTCGCTTGCGTCAAAGCTATATGTAGTAGAAACTAAAGATGCCGAAGGTAATGTGCTTACAGCAACATCTATTACAGCTTCTGACTTGGATTTCGAACAAGAATCAATGACAGCTACCGACAATCGTTATCTAAGTTATGTTAAGTTGTCTGCAACCGGCGCAGCAAAAGAATATTGCGATGTAAATAAGAATAAATATACTGATGCTGATGCTGTGAATACTTATCTTAAGACTTTGAATCCTGCTCTAATTTGGAAAGAAGGAGGATATTATTTCTTTAATATTAAGCACTTAGGTACAACCGGTAAGACTGGCGAATTTGGTATTGTGCGTAATCATATTTATGACATTACTGTTGATGGTGTTATAGGTCTAGGTACTCCTGTTTATGATCCTACTCACATTATTACTCCTGAAATTCCGAATATTGACCAAGCTACATACGTATCGGCTCGTATCAATATTTTGAGCTGGAGAGTTGTGACAAATACGGTAATACTTCAATAAATTAAAAACTAAATTAAGTATAGTGAGTGAGAATTCACTCACTATACTTTAAAAAAACAAAAAAGCACGCGACACCGGTGCAAAGTAGAGGTGTCAGTATGAAAATCGGATAGATTTTCCTCTAAAACAAGAAAAAACGACCACGTGGAGTGGCACAACATAGATTTTAACAGAAATAAAAAACTAAAGAATATGAACATCAGAGGTAATATCAAGAAATGGAGCATTGTGCTGGCTACGTTATTAGTAGGTATGGCTTATTCCTCTTGTGACAATGCCATTTATGATGATGAAGGCGATTGTAATCCTTATTATCACATTCAATTCAAGTATGATATGAATATGAAGTATGCCGATGCCTTTGCCAACGAGGTTACAAGCGTAACTCTTTATGCTTTTGACAAGAATGGGGTTCTTGTTCAGAAAAAAAGTGAAAGTGGAGCCACTCTTGCTGACGAGAACTATTACATTACTATTGAGGTAGACCCCGGAGAATATGACTTGCTTGCGTGGTGTGGTGCCGGAGTAGGAGAGTCGTTCAGCATACCCGAAGCTGTAGTGGGTAAGACTACACTTACAGAAATGAAGTGTAAAATGAATTATGATCAAGAGATAGGAGTGACCACACCTAAAGGGGAAGTGAATGAGGACTTGAAACCCTTATTTCACGGCTTGAAGCATGTGACACTCGTAGATGAAGAAGGAGTGCATAAAGAAACTATTTCGCTTACCAAAAACACTAATGTGGTGCGTGTGGTACTTCAACATCTTTCGGGTAACGATGTAGATCCTGCAAAGTTCCGTTTTGAAATTACTGATGACAATGCTTTGATGGCTCACGACAATAGCTTGATAGATCATTGTACCTTGCGATACACTCCTTGGAGTGTAACAGCAGGTAAGGCTGATATTAATGCTGATATTTATGATCCTGTAATGCAGACTGACGATTCTAATAGTCGTGCTGAATCGGTAAGCGTGGCAGTAGCCGAAATGACAGTGGGGCGCTTGATGACATATCGTCGTCCTGTGTTGGCAATCTATAATGTGGAAAAAGGTACTCGAGTGTTGTCGGTTCCTATAATAGATTATGCACTGCTTGTGAAAGGTAATTATAATGGCAAGATGACCGATCAAGAATATCTTGACCGCCAAGATGAGTATAATCTCACATTCTTTCTTGATGAAGCAGGAAATTGGGCGAGTTCTGTAATCTATATCAATTCTTGGAGAGTAGTGCTTCAAGATGCAGATTTGAAATAATCATTATTAAAAACGCATACTGTTATGAGAATCAAGATGAAATATATATTGATGATACTCACGGCGATGATATTCACCGCTTGTGTCAATGATAACGGCAGTTGTCTTGATGAGGGTGTGCGCCGCTTGAGTTTTAGAATAGATATGGATGAGGCTACATCGCGTTCACGAGCTTCTTGGGGTAGTCCTTATGAAAGTGAGGAAGGTGTGGACTTTGATAAATTAATAAAACACGATGCCTTAAGGATTGTCATTGCCGATATTGATAATACTATGCTTGGTGAAGTGGACAATATACTTCATTGGAAAGAGAGCGATGGCTCATACAGAGTACTTGGTGAGATAACCAATATTAAACTCACCGCAGGTGTAACGTACAAGATTCTTGTACTTGCAAACTGTGGTACTGCTGCCGTACAAGAAAGTATGACTTTTTCAATAAGTGATTTGTCGAATGCTATTCCAATGTGGGGTGTACTTAATGCAGAACTTACATTAGAGTCTAATCAGGATTTGGGAACAATAGATTTGCTGCGTTCGGCGGCAAAGGTTGAGGTTGTTCTCTCTCCCGAACTCATAGCTCAAGGCTATGCGCTAAATAGTGCCGGCTTGAGAAATTATCGTAACGCCGGATATGTTTATCCTTACGGCTGGACTACAGCAAATGCTACAAAAGATATAGATCAAGAGAACTGCTTAATCGAAACAGGCGAGCTTGTGAGTTCGCTAAAGGCAATGAGTGTGAATGAAACACGAAGTGCAGCAGTACTTTATATGCCTGAATATGGGAATGCTGTATATGGCGCAACAAATCCTACTTCGATTAGTATAGAAGTGAATAAAACATCGGGAACGGGAGATGGCGCAACGACTGAAACGCGGTTCTTTGAAGATGCAATAAAGTTTTGTAGTTATGATGCATCGGGATTGGCAATTTTCGACTCGAATTATAATATTGTGCGTAATCACATCTATCGATATGTGATTGCCGGAGTGTCGGATGGAGGTCTTGAAGTAGTTTATATGGTGGCTGATTGGGAAGATGCAGAGGAATATCCTTATATACTTGATTATCCTACTTACCACAATCCGGTGGCTCCGGATGATTACAATAGGGTACAACACGATGCAAATTTTGATAATTACCCTGATCCTATGATGAAATACAATCCTCTCGAATCGGAAAAGGATGCGTTCTCCTGCTGGTTCAAAATGAGTGCTCCATTGGGGCAGAAATGGACTCCTGTTATACGAGAATCGGAAGCAGATTATATAATAAAAGTGTATAAAGAAAGTAATATTGATAGAACGCTTACAGAAGTGTCGAATGATGCTCTTGTAGCCGATGCCGACTGTTGGTATAACATCAAAGTGATTCCTCAAAAAGATCTTGAGCAAGGAACTACCCGCAGAGTGAAATTCGGTATTACTTATGATATGTCGTGGCATACTGGTTCTACTCAATTCCTGTTTATAAATGGAGCTGCCAATAATATAACATGGCCAAATAGTGGGGATGATCCTAAGATTATTGAAATACAGCATGTTGCAAGCGTAGGTAGTAGTTGAAACATTTAAATATATGCGAATATGAAAAAGTATATTTTTTTAATAATATATAGTTTGCTTATTATGGGCATTGTGGCATGTGCAGATTCGCCCGTGGTGAGTGAACCTGAATATGGTACTGAAGATATAGTTATTGATTTTACGTCGGGTTCGGTAGTGTCTCGTTCACAAGACTTGGACTATGAGTCGCGAATTACACATATTGATGTGCTGATTTACACTGATGCCGCTACTGATAACGAGAAGAAGTTGTTCCATTATGAAAGGTTAAGTGTAAATGCTTCAGAAGGCAAGATTATTCTTGGAAAAACACGTGAGGATTTTACTGAGAATGAAAAATATTGGGTATATGTAGTAGCAAATAGTTCGGCTGATGTTACAGTTATGGCTAATCTCGCGAATGTGAATCTTTTGAAATCATTAGAACGTACCGACAGAAACATTCATTTAACCTCACTTACTCATTTAGCAACTGAGAGCGAGCCTATCCCTGCCACATTCCTTATGGATGGCGTGTGTTATGTTAAACCTGAAACAGAAGGTGACTATGATATGCCAAGCGTAATCCCAATAGCATCGGCTGTGAATATTAATAACTCAGAAAGCGAATCGACAGTTCTTAAAGTGGTGTTACGTCGTGCAGCTGCTAAAATCAAGGTGAGATTACGCCCAGGTGAAAATGTGAAATTTGATAATACGATTTCGGGTTCTAATACGGGGTATTACTTGCGTAATATGCCGATAAGCACGTTAGTCGTAGATCCGCAGACAGATCCTGTTAATGTCGAAGTGAGACGTTCACATAAGTTGAATGATGATTTTTTTGAGTGGAAATCGGATGAAAATACGGGTAAGTATTATATAGAGTTGACAGCTTATGTGTATAGCCATCAATGGGACTTTGCTGAATTCTTTGAGAGAGGAACGAGTCTGGTGGTTGATATTCCAATATATTATAATGCCGATGCATTTGAAGTTGATGGTGACGGCAATTTGATATCGGAAACCAAAACATATGCTAAGAGTTATTACCAAATAATATTACGCCCTTACGAAAATCAGTCATTTAGTCGTAATGTTTATTACTCGGTAGATGTAACAATCAACGCGCCCGGAGCTGAAGAAGATAGTGGAGTGGAGACAATCCCTGTGTTGAGATATGATGCTTATCCATGGACAAATGTTGCTGTTAATATTGACGGAACAAATGGTCCTGTATATCTAAATGTGAATCAAGATACATTGAAGATGTATAATGTGGCGCAGGATTTAAACAGCCTTTATTATACATCGTCATCAAAAATCACTTCGGTGGTGATTAAGGATGTTAGCAACGGAACACCAACGCCATATTATGTGAATAAGTTTGGTGTGGAAACATACGTGGAACCATCAAGTAGCGGTATTAGGGCGAACGTTGCCATAGCCGATGCAATTAGTGGAAATATTGAGGTATATAGCAATGTGCCGACCAATAATGCAATACGTTATTTTGTGGTGGAAATCACCAATGCTGACGGGCTGACCGAATCGGTGGTTGTAGAACAGTATCCGCTGATATATATTACTAATACGCTTGGATATTATTCTTATCGTGATGATTTTAAGGGAACATCGGGGAATGTTACCACTTATGAAAATGGTTATGAGCCATATTACACAAATACGTCTTATAGTGGTGGACAGTGGAGTTATAGCAATGGTAATAATGGCTCGTTCTTTAAAGCTAAGTATGTAGCATCAACTGAAACATCAGGACAAAATAAAGGTAAATCAACATTGGCTTATTATTATTGGACTAAATCTTGGTATAATACCTATACAAAAGATGCTACAACTTATAAAACGGCTTCAAATGGAGGTAATGCGCGAATGTATCATATCAGAGTGTCGGCTACATCGAACGATTATGTGATAGGACGTCCTCGATTGGATAACAATGGATACACCGATACCGGTGCAGATAATGCTAAGTTGGTTTCTCCATCGTTTGCTCTTGCTTCTCAACTTGGAGCTTTGCAGAGTCCAACTTTAACGTTAGAAAATTCGGCAGAACATTGTAATCGATATGTGGAAACTTATAGAGATGCCAATAATAATGTTGTGCATTTGAATGATTGGCGATTGCCTACATATGCGGAAATTCAGTTTATAATGAATACGCAGTATAAACCAAATTCGGCAATGGATGAAGTGTTGGCCGGTAAATATTATATGTCGGCCGATGGTACAATATTTGAAAATACCAATGAAAACAGAACCGGAGGTAATGGGACGTATGTGCGTTGTGTACGAGATGTGTATTAATGTTGAAAAGCTGTAATAAATTTTAAATATTACGACTATGAATATAAAGAATTTTATGAAGATATGGGTGCCGTTTGTGGCGGTGTTGTTATCGATGAATGCGTGTAAGGATGCCGGCGTGTCGTTTGTGCCAGAACCGGAAATACCTGAAGGCTATGAGTTGATAAAATTCAATGCCACAATCCCCGAAATGACTATGGTGCAGAGTAGAGCAGTCGATCCCGATGGTGTAGATGTGAGTAATATGACTTTATTCTGTTTTAATGCTTACGGTGTTTATCTATCTACTGCACAAGCTTCTCTTGTGAGAGATAATACAACACCAACAGTATCGGGTACATTTGAAGCAGTAATCCCGAGTGAAACATATATTATTCACTTTGTGGCAAACCAACCTGCCGAAATGTATAGTGATGTTGATTTGCGAGGTAGAACAGAAGATCAGATTCAATCCACGATGGAAGGTGCTGCCGGTAGGATTATCTATTGGGCTCGTTTTGAAAGTGATGGATCGGGCTCGATTGATTCTCAACTTGCTGCAATGTATGGTGGGGAAAATAAATTGGAATTGCTTCGTAATCAAGCGAAAGTGTCGTTTGATCTCAACGGTGATGGCTTGAATGATGAGTGGACTGCAAATGAGCATTTTGTGATAACCGGTTTTGTGGTTACTAATATTCACGCTTTTGGTACTATTGCTCCATACCATCCTGAGAAGCGATTCCCAACCAAAGGTACAGATTTTGAGTGGCCCGGTGATGAGGCTTTTGTAACTTTGCCTTTGCAAACGGGTATGATGAGTGATATTACTGCGGTGAATATCAAAAATGAGGATTATATCTTTGAACATGAGAATACTACCGATAACCCTATCAGTGTGATTATCAGAGGATATAATAAAAGTGATGCATCGAAAGCAGAACGCTATTATAGAGCGATGATAATAAACGCAGAAGGGGAGTTGATGCCTGTGCGTCGAAATCACCACTATATTATGAATATTACCGGTGAATTGACTTATGGCAGTGATACTTTTGAAAAAGCGTTGGAAGGTCCTGCAACAAATAACGTGTGGGCTACAGTTGATAATTGGGTTGATGAAGTTAGCGATGGAACTAAGATATTGTCGGTAGAAAAGACCGGTGTTGTACTTGGCGAGGAATATAAGAATAAAGCCTATTTGTTGAAATACAAACTAACTGATATGTTGGGAAATGGATTGTCGGAAGGTGCAAGTGTGAAATGGCTTGATGGCAATAATGTTGCACAGAATGCATTTAGTCATAGCTATGATACAAATACAGGTGAAGGAATTATAAATATTAATGTACTTGATATAGCTAGCGATAAAGAGTTTCAGACCGGGACATTGTTGGTAAAAAGTGGCTTATTGCAACGTACAATTGAGGTGGTGATGATTAAGACACAGAAACTTACACCTTGTTGGGTGGGGACACAGATTTTTGGTGGAGAAACAGGTCAGTTTGTTACAGTTAAATTTACTGTACCCGAATCCACTCCTGATATTATGTTCCCATTTTCGGTACTTGTGTCAGTAAATGCTCTCGATGTGCGTTATGCTTCGGGTATGGAACCATTACCTATAGTAAAGAAAGGCGATCCTGCATATTTTGGTAATGACTACGAAGGTATAAACTATAAATATGAGTTTGTGGTAACTAAACCGGGAGTTCAACGTATGTATTTTCAGAATATTCTTACTTTTGACGATGGCGCTGTAGAGTCGTTGCATTTGGAGGCTAAGTTTTTTGAAACGGTGGATAAGACTTATCGATTTTCTGAAAAAGAGTATGCTGTTACAGTTAAGGGGTTGAATGAATATTCAATTCAAGATGGAGATGATTTTGCAGATGATGAGAAAGTATATTATCTTCTTGTTCCACAAAAGATAAATTCACCTGTGATATTTGATATGGTGATGTTGGATAAGGCTACTAATAGAGCAATCAATGCAGGTGCTAACGATGAGTTCTTGTTGTATTCCAAAAGTTTGGACTATTATCAGGATGACGAACTCGATGATGACCTGAAAGATATTCTTGGAGTAGATGCTCTTGATTGTGATTTCTATCCTATTGATGAAAATTATTGGCAGACTTCTACTAATGGACGTGTGATGATGTTTATGCCGAGAAATCCTGCAAAGGTCGGGGGTGAAGTAGGTCATTATAGTATATATTTGAGAACTAATCGTGCTGTGAGTGAAGATGTGGTGCGTATATCTTCAAATGTCAACGATGGCGTTCAATTATCGGCTCATCCGGATAAAGCCGGGCAAGTGTATGCCGGAGAATCTTATCGCTCTATGATTTTTGAGCTTGCTAATTATCGCCCATTCCGATTTGCGGCTAAAATTAATGGTGAAGGTAACTATGGTATAGGTTGGACCGATTCGGAGCCTGAAACTGATTTATTATGGACTTATGAGCCAAATCAAGCTGTTAATATTGAATTGGATATTACAAGTTTTGAAGGAAGTGATGGTAAGTCGGCCGATCCATTCGGAACTGAGTTTGAAATCTTTATTGATGCTCCTATGCTCGAAATGGTAGATGATATGGGAGGGAAATTGAGAAAAGATTCCAATGTGGAAGGTAGGTTTATATATATGGTAGATGCTGATCGTGATATGGAACGAACCTATGGTTCGGGGCCTGCATTATATACCGATAATGTTGCCGGTGTGAATCAAGCCGGTGAACGTAAGGTGTTGAAATTTAGGACCAATACGATTACAAGTATGGGTGAAATAAAACTGTCATCAAATAAAGAACGTGTGGTGTATTACGATCAGGTGTTCAATGTGAGGAATGAGTTAATCACAGGTAATATTCATTACACAGATGATAATGTAACGAAGATTCCTGTGCCAAAGGATGCCTTTGTATCGTTTGCTTTGAAACGTAATGGTGTGCGTATAGGTTCAATGACTATTGTTGAAGATGGAAAATATACATTGAATTTACGTAAAGAATATTCATTTGGTTGGACGAATGACCCATTGGAGTTGGAATATATTACACTTGATGGAAATGTATATGACAATGATCGTAAAGATGAGGAGAACTTCTCGTTGAGTGATATATTTGCTAATGGTGATATCATTCTTACTCCTGCGGAATCAATTTAATAATTGATTGTAAGTTAAAGTTAATAGGTCGGCATCCTTTGTGTAAACTTGGGGTGTTGGCCTTTTTAGTTAGTAGGGGGAAATGATAGTCGTGTAGTGGGTATGAAAAAATAGCTATCGCCAACTTAGGCGATAGCTATTTTTGAGTTTCTGATAACGTGGTATCGATTATTTACGGATACCAAGCTCTTTCTTAGCGATGATTGCGCGGTAACGATTGATATCGGTGCGGATTAGGTAATCCAACAAGCGACGACGCTTACCTACAAGTTTCTTAAGAGCACGAGCTGTGTTATAATCTTTGTGGTTTGACTTTAGGTGTTCAGTCAAGTGGGAAATACGGATAGAGAATAATGCTATCTGAGCTTCAGGAGAGCCAGTATCAGTATTGCTTGCTCCGTAAGTTCCAAAGATTTCTTTCTTTTTTTCAGAATCCAAGTACATTACTTAAAAAATTATATTGTTAATAAAATTTGCGGTGCAAAGATAGTCATAATTTTTGAATTACGCACTATACTGCTAAATATTTATTGCAGTTTTATCTCTTAGTTGCTCAAATTATTCCTTGTTCCAAACGTATTGTTGTATCATTTAGTTGTTTTCATTTGCATTAGTTTGTATTTGATGATAAATGTAATATGTGATGTTATCAAGAAATTAGTTATATTTGCGATATGAAAGAGGATAATGCAAATATAGTAGAGAATAATGCTGAAGATGTGGTGATGTGCATATGTGGGAGGAGTAGAGATGGGTTGTGTCACTGCTCGGAGTTTATGCAAAAAGAGGTTCATTATAATTATTATGAAGATAATTATGAGGAATATTCTGACCTTGAAAATGATGATAATTGAAAGGTGGTTTGTTTTTTAGATGTCATAAATAGTAGCCTTTTGTGAAATTTTGATGGTAAAAAAATGGAGATATGTGTGGCGTGTTTTGATGAAATGAGCTAACTTTGCAAATGAAATAGGTATAATATGCAAAAGATTAGAAATATTGCTATAATAGCACACGTTGACCATGGTAAGACGACTTTGGTCGATAAGATGCTCATTGCTGGGAATTTGTTTCGTGAAAATCAAAATGCAGGAGAATTAGCTCTTGATAATAATGATTTGGAACGTGAACGTGGAATCACTATCCTTTCAAAGAATGTATCAATCGATTATAATGGCTATAAGATAAATATCATTGACACTCCGGGCCACAGCGATTTTGGTGGCGAAGTGGAACGTGTACTTAATATGGCCGATGGTTGTTTGTTGCTTGTTGACGCATTTGAAGGGCCTATGCCTCAAACTCGTTTCGTCCTTGAAAAGGCGTTACAAATAGGATTGAAACCAATTGTGGTGGTAAATAAGGTGGATAAGCCAAATTGTCGTCCCGATGAAGTTCAAGAAATGGTGTTTGACTTGATGTTCAATTTGAATGCTACCGAAGAACAACTTGATTTCCATACTATCTATGGTTCGGCTAAACAGAATTGGATGAGCTCTGATTGGCAGAAACCTACTGATAATATATATCAGCTTCTTGATGCTATAATTGAACATATTCCTTCGCCCGAAGTGATTGAGGGTGATGCACAGATGCTTATCACTTCGCTTGATTATTCATCGTATGTGGGACGAATTGCAATCGGTCGTGTGCATCGTGGAGAGGTACGTGAAAATATGGAAGTGGCTTTGTGCAAGAAAGATGGTAGTGTGGTGCGTCAGCGCATTAAGGAGTTGCACACATTTGAAGGTATGGGGCGCAAGAAAGTGGAAAGTGTGAAGTCGGGTGATATATGTGCCCTTGTGGGTATTGAAGGCTTTGAGATTGGTGATACCATTGCCGATTTTAAGAATCCTGAGCCACTACCTCGTATTGCCATTGATGAACCCACAATGTCAATGACATTTACAATAAATGATTCTCCTTTCTTTGGTAAAGATGGAAAATTCGTAACGTCTCGCCATATTGCCGACCGCTTAACAAAGGAGCTTGATAAGAATCTTGCATTGCGAGTGGAACGTGGTGCTACCGATGATTCGTGGACGGTGTTTGGGCGTGGTGTACTTCACTTATCGGTACTTATTGAAACAATGCGTCGTGAAGGATATGAGTTGCAAGTGGGTCAGCCACAAGTAATCATAAAAGAGATTGACGGCGTGAAGTGCGAACCTGTGGAATCGTTGTCGATAAATGTGCCCGAGGAATATTCGAGCAAGATTATTGATATGGTGACTCGCCGTAGAGGTGAAATGGTGAGTATGGAAACGCAAAACGATCGTATTCATCTCGAATTTAATATTCCGTCGCGTGGTATTATCGGTTTGCGTACAAATGTTCTGACTGGTTCGGCTGGAGAGGCTATTATGTCGCATCGATTCCTTGAATATCAGCCTTGGAAGGGCGAGATTGTGCGTCGTACAAACGGCTCGCTTATTGCAATGGAAGCCGGAACGGCATTTGCTTATGCAATCGATAAATTGCAGGATCGAGGACGCTTCTTTATTTTCCCTCAAGAGGATGTGTATGCCGGCCAGGTGGTGGGCGAGAATGCAAAAGATAATGACATAGTGGTGAATGTTACGAAATCAAAGAAACTTACCAATATGCGTGCATCAGGAGCCGACGATAAGGCCCGTATTATTCCTCCTGTGGTGTTCAGCCTTGAGGAAGCACTCGAATATATAAAAGCCGACGAGTATGTTGAAGTTACTCCAAATCATATTCGTATGCGAAAAATCATACTTGATGAAATTGAGCGAAAGCGCGCAAATAAAGAATAAATCTGTGTGTGATAGATTTATTCTATAATATGATATATTTTAACTTCGTTTTAGAATTTTATTTTATTCTCCTTAGCACTATATTTGTACTGCTAAGGAGTTTTTTTGTATAGATTTCAAACAAAGAATACTTAGATGTGTTAGATATTAGTAATAACCAATAATCAGATTTAATATGAAAACGATGAAACGAATTTTAGTGTTGGCTATAAGTATAGTGCTTATAAACAGCTTAGCTTATGCTGATGATGTGAATGTGGATTATTCAGAGTTGCCTGCAAAGGCTCGGGCGTTTTTGGAAAAACATTTTGGGAAGACTCCGGCAACTAAAGAGGTAGAGCAGGAACAAAAAGGCTATTCTGTGGAATTGCGCAATGGATATGATGTGAAATTTAATGCTGTGGGCGAACTTATGGAAATTGAAGCTCCCGACAGGAAGGATATTTCACAAGGCATAGTAACTGATGTGTTACCGGCTAAAGCTGTAAAGTATTTGAAAAGTAAAGGTTTACTAGGTAAGATTGACGATATAAAAATTTTGAAGAACGGAGATTATATTGTTGAAATCGACAAAATGGTAAATGACTATAAGATAAGGTTTGACCGAAACGGAACTATACGCGAGCCAAGGAGAGATATACGTTAGTACCAATCTACGCCATTGTAATCGCTGCGTTTGTCGTATTTCAAGTCACTTAGCATTGATGACTTGACGGCAATGTGGAAATTATAGGATTTGTAAGGACCCACAGGCACGAAACTTGCACTCATTGAGAAACAGTGGAGGTCGCGCGATATAGAGCAGTTCATATAGGCAATCTTCTTTGTGTCGAAATTGTAGCTTGCCGAGAAATTAAATGACCAATTTTTAGTTGGGCGCACGTTACCTGAGAAACTCAGGTTCTGCGTCCATTTTCCGTTATATTCGAGTTTCTTTTTGTTGAAACTTCCATAAGAATAATTGACCGAATAGTTCACTGATAAGCTCCAAGGGAATTCCCAATGAGCATATCCATCGGAGTCTAATGAATTTTCCGACTTATTACCCTGATTTTGCTTGTTTGTGTCCTTATTTGATTCTTTGTCAGTCGTGTTATTGGTGTTATTGTTGTTTTTCTTTTGGAAAGTAGCATTGTTGAATGTGTATGAGAACGAAGTTCCTGTACTTGATAACTTCCCAAGACCTTTGCCGGCAGCCAATCGAGTGCGATTGACGCGTACCGGGTTGCCCGATGAGTTGAGCTGATAGGTGTATACGTCCCAAGTAGCATTCAAGTTAAGATTGAATGATTTAGTAAGTCGTAACAATATAGAAGTGTTGATGTTACTCCAGTTCAATGAGTCGGCTGCAAAGTTGTAGGACTGATTAACTGTGAAGTTTTCGATTAGTGAAACTTTCTTCACGCCTGTGGTGTCGGAATCGCTTTTCACTTTCATTTCGAGGTTGTTGGCGAGTGAGTAGCTCACTATACCGCTTTTTCCTTGACCCGGTGCCCCAAACATACCATGCTGGAAATACGAATATTTTCGGGTACGCACTTCTCCTGTGTTCTTGTCGGTGTAGGCGTAAGAACCATAATATCCCCAACCTGGTGCGCTGAAATCGGGTGTAGCCGAGAAAGACACAGTGGGAGTAATCACGTGGCGAATCATTTGCACCTTGTCGCCTAAGAATTTCATAGGCTTGAAGAATCCGTATATTTTGGTGTCGAATGATATACCACCTGAGAAATCGAAAATATTGTAAAAATTATATGTAGTATCTTGTACTTCTACTGAAGCTGCCGGATCCCATTGTCGTCGTATTTTACTTGTGTACATACGGTCGTTCAATGTGATGTTAGGTGTTACATTAAGATATTTGAATATATTGAATGTTGCAGAAATAGGAATAGTGTGTCGCATACCGTTACGCCAATCTTTAATCAAACTTTTCTTAAAGAATTCGTCTTGTTTGGCTGTTAATTGATTTTGGAACACACCGGAGTAAGACATTTTGATTTTTTCGTACCATTTCTCATCACCTACTGCTCTTTTTCGTTTGAATGGAGCTATTTGCGACATCGATATGGTGATGTTTGGGAATGATACGGTGAGCGTAGAATCGGCAGTACGTTGTGAAATATTTGCCGTAGTAGATAAACTCCATTTGGAGTTAGGTATACGATAGGTCATATTGATAGTACTACTCTTTGTGTTCTCGGTGAAGTCGTTGCTGTAATAGCTACTTAAATCGTTTCGTGAATATCCGCTTGTGGCAAAGTTTACACTTGCCGAGAATGTCATATTAGGATTAGCTTTAGTGTCTTGTGTATGAGTCCAACCTATACGGAAGTTTGTTCCTTTTGAATAGTCGGCTTCGCCTTTGTCGCCGGTGATTGTGGTGATGTAGCTAAGGTTGAAATTACCATTGAATTTGTATCTCTTAATATAAGTAGACTGAGCATTGATACCCCACGAGCCTCGAGTGTATATTTCGCCTGTAAGAGCAAGGTCTATGTTATCGTTGATGGCAAAGTAGTAGCCCCCTTCGCGTAGGTAGAACCCTTTTTGATAGTCGTCACCAAATGTAGGCACAATGATACCCGATGAATACTCACTTGTGAAAGGGAAGTAACCGAAAGGCAATGCCAGTGGCAGAGGTACGTCGGCAAGAACCATATATACAGGTCCGGTAACGATGTTTTTCTTAGGTTTCACTTTACCTTGAGTGATGTTGAAGTAGAAGTGAGGATTTTCGTGGTCGTCGCAAGTGGTGTAACGTCCTCCTGTGATGTAGTATTCATCGTTTTCCATCTTCTTGGTCTTACCTCCGGTAAGATAGCCTTCGCCTTGTTGGGTTACAACATCGGATATGAACCCTTTTTTCGACTTGAAGTTATATTTCATTGTCTTTGAGGCATATTCACCGCTACCATCTTTGAATACGGGAGTACCTGTTGGTTCACCGATACTATCGGTTGTTCCTTCGGCATATACAATATTGGATTGCATATCCATTCGTATTTTACTTGCAGTCAGGTTTATGTCGCCATACGTGACTTTACTCTCGCCGAATAAGAATGCCGAGTTTCTGCCTTCGAGTACAAGCGAGTCTTTGGCTTGAAAGTCGACTTCATTGTCAAGGTCCACTTTCTTGCGGATAAAGCGTGATATGGTATCGGGGGTGTTATGTATGGAATCTATTTCCAATATCGACGAGTCTCCAATTTGTTCCTTTATTGGATTGGTTGTGCCAAGTGAAAGAGAATCGTTGTTGAATGTGCGCAACGAATCGGGAAAAACACGTTTACCCGGTTCGGGTAACGAATCGGAAAAATGAATTCTTGCGCTATCGGCAACAAGCATATTGGTAACATCGTTTTCGGTTTCTTTTATTGCAGTGTCAATCTTCGCTTCCAAATTGCTCGTAATCTCACGTGCTTTTTCTTCGGATATCGGCCATTGACGAGGACTGCAAGAATAAAACAATGCTATCAAAAAAGCTAATATGATATATATGCGAGTTGGTCTCAATTATTCTCTTTGCAAAATCTTTGCAAAATTACATAATATCATTCATTTGAGCATAAGAATTGCTCATATTTTATGTTTTTTTATATGGCATTTACCACTGTTTCGCCTGCAATGAACTGTCGAACGTTCTCAACGGCTGTATTCATCAAGCGCGTGCGGGCTTCAGTTGTTGCCCATGCAATGTGGGGAGTGATATAGCAATGAGGTGCATTTAGTAGTGGGTTGTTGGCGCGAGCAGGTTCTACAGATAGTACATCACCACCAAATGCAGCTATGTCGCCATTAGCAAGAGCATCAGCAAGATCTTGTTCATTGATAAGAGGACCACGACCTGTGTTGATAAGGATTGCCGAGCGTTTCATCTTACAGATAGACTCTTTATTAATGAGGTGTTTTGTTCCTTCGGTGAGTGGACAGTGCAGACTGATTACATCGGAGTATGCAAGTACATCGTCAATACTGCTTGCAGTTATACCTTCGGGGAGTATAGATTGAGGTTTAGATGTAGCTGCAAAAACTTTCATACCGAATGATAGGGCAATGCGTGCTACAGCCATACCGATATTGCCAAGTCCTACGATACCCATAGTCTTACCTGCGAGTTCGATGATAGGAGCGTTCCAATAGCAGAAATCGGGGCATGCAGTCCATTTGCCACCCTTTGTTTCGTGAGCATAGGTTGCTATGTCGTTAGTGATATTAAGAATGTGAGCAAATACCATTTGAGCTACCGAAGCAGTACTATATGCCGGAATATTTGTAACTATGATACCAAGCTTATGTGCTGCCTCAATATCCACCACGTTATAACCGGTGGCAAGTACGCCTACGTATTTCAAGTCAGGGCAGTCTTGCATTACGTTGCGATCGATTATCACTTTATTGGTTAGAATGATAGGAGCATCGCCGATTCTGCTCACTACATCTTCCGGAGCAGTACGATCATATACGGTTACTTCACCAAGATTTTCCAATCCATTCCAACTCAAATCACCCGGATTGAGAGTATAACCATCAAGAACTACTATTTTCATAAACTGATATAATTAATGTGCAAACAAATCGTTCATACAAAGGTAGTGAAAAATTGCATTCAATCCACAACTTTAATCACACGATGAGTAAATCGACTATTTCCTATGACGATATTTACGACATAGACTCCGGAAGGAAGGTTACCCATCGGGCAACAGATGTTATGAGTACCTGCTGTCATCGTTGCTTCATATATCCACAACAATATCCCATTTGCTCCGTATAGCGATACTGAAACCTCTGTCGTTTCTTGCAACATACATGTGGCAGTAGTACTATCTGTAACCTTGGTAGGATATACATTGCACGAATCTGAAGTTTTCCCTAATGATTCAGCCAATGTTCCGCCACCATTTTCGCTGTTTCTTGAATTGTTCCCGTTTACAAAGCTGTATCCGACTGGTAGTTTATATCCCTCCACAACGTTTTCACGATAATATTCGTTAATTGAATCATTTTCAATTTCCTCAATTTGCGTTTTAATAGGATAATATAATCCTATAATAATAGAATCGTTTGGCACGCCATTTAAATATGTTTTATATTTACGCATTTCAATTATAGGATAACGATATCCTCTTGCATACCATTGCCATTTGTCAATGCTATGTGTTACACTATCATTAGCCAACCAACAACAAATAGAATCATTCGAGAATAATGAAGAATCCTGTGTTATTGTAAATGATTGTCTAAAATTATCGGTTATATGTGTAGTAGCAGAACGGTGATAGTGAAATCTTGCTACATTTGAAAGAGTATCACCATCAGGAGTAATTAAATCTCCAGTTAGATCAATTCTTGCAATAGAGAAACCTGCATTTTTAATATAAGAATAATTTGCAAGTTGTCCTTCACCGAAAAATTTATCCTGTCGTATAGAGCCACACATTATAGGATAATGTAGTTTCTCGGATAATTTATATTTCACATCCAATCCACCTCGATAATGCCTTAGCAACTGAGTGCCACTTTTACTTATACCATATAATCTTGATTCTTTATTTTCATTTTCTAAAACGATATCTGTATCAAAATTATGATAATTGGTTATCGTTTCCCCATCTTTAAGAGATATTTTAGAAAAATCCCATATAGAAAGAGTATCAGAGGTCATTTTATCAGAATAGCTTAAATTAACTCGAGTAAGCTTATCACCAGAGCGCATTCCGTTGGCGTCGATAGTCAAACCATTTATAGGTCTGTCTTCAGCATTCATACTGATTGTTGTGGCTATCATCGCTGAAAAAAGTATATATCGTAGTTTCATTATCAAAAACCTTTATAATTATAATCGTATTTACTGATATAATATCCATTAGTGTCTTTTACTCCACTCAATCTTCCGAAGTCGTCAAGAAAATAAGTATTTGTTACTCCACGAGAATCAGTTGAGGTTGCCATTCCTAAAAGCCAATGGTATGTATATGTCAAGACTTCTTTTCCTTGCAATCGCTTGTCTGCTCTAAATGAATTTAAAAATAGGTTCATATCATCAAGAAAAAGCCCGGTTACATAATTATAATCTTTAGCAATGTTAAATAATTCATCATAACTCATCCCCACAACTTCAACTATCGGATGTTTACCCATATATCCCCATAAATAGCTTGCAAGAATCTTGCCATTATAACTTATCTCCACTACATTGCCTTGACTGTCATACTTATAGCTATATTCTTTTTTGTCTATACTTGGATAAGTTGCAGAATTTTGTATATTCATCGGTATACTGAAATTAGTCGAAAATTGCATTCCGACACAACCCGTAAAAGTTTGAGCTAATTTATGATTACTGCCATATATGTTACGTCTTGCCGACATCACTATATCATCTACTACTATCACCTCAAGTTCTTTTAAGTCAAGTGGAATATTTCCTATTTTGTAATAGGTATAATACTCCTTAACTGTTTGTCCTCTACTATTAACATAACTTTTAGTTCTAACAAACGAGTTCCAGGGTTTATCACTATATCCATTATCTTCATCGTAATAAGTATAGGTAATAGTCTGCTCTGATTCCGTATCAGAGTAGAAATCCTTTTCCCACACTATTTCACTCTTAATCCGTTTGTTATAAGGGATTAATTTGTATTTGTTGATGGTGTAATTCTTATACAATATATCTCCAGTTGAATCGTTATCTGAATAGTCTATTTCAGAGAAATCACAAATAGAATGTAGTGGTCCGGAAAAATCATAATTGCAACTACCTTCCGGAATACCATAATCATATATTTCTTTTTTATAAAGAGTATCTTCATTTGGAACATTTTCATTTACGAACCCCCAATATTGTTTTTCTTTAAGGTTTCCTCTTTTGAATGCTTTACTGGTTAATGTTTTCAATCCCTCTGGAACATATCCTCCAATAAGGCAGTTCTCTGTATCGGGGTAATTCTTATGAGTGTCAAAAAAATATCCAATTTTACCTTGTAATGTTCCAGAAAGTGTCTCCCATACTTCACTATATTCTATGCCAATTTCACCATTTGTTGATGAAGCTATGCCATTTGAATTAAACCCATATATCGGGGCATATTCATATCCAATTGCATTATCGAGGTAATAGGCTCCACTTTGGTGTGTATATTTGGGTAAAGATTTTATAACCCCTGTAGAATAAGTGACGTTATTTTTAATTTGTCGATAGTCAAATTCTTTTTGTACAGAATGATTTTCTTGAGAATGGGATTCAATGCTTGCTATTCGAAGACCTCCCCATGGCTTGATTACAATATTTTGTTGCTCGGAATATTGTACTTTTACAATATTAATATATCCATAATTCTCGTATGCAGTAGTTGCATTTGCTCCCCAGAAGTTATTGATATCTGTTTCACTCATTCCAATAAAAGACCGAGGATTAACTAATTTGAACTGGTATGTAGCATCATTAGTAGATAATATAATTTCAGATTTTGAATTATATTTGTCAATATAATATTGTTTGATAATTTGACCATTTTCATAGACATCTAATCGAGGGTATGGCTCAGAATGTGTATAATCATCATATTCTGTTTGGAATCCTGTTTGAAAAGGACTTGCTCCGTTCATAATAGGTTCTAAATATTTAGATAAATCGATTTTAAAACAATCGTTTCTGTTCATTTTATGTGTCCCAGAATTTAATCTTTGTTCTATAGCTGTACCTCTTAAATTAAACGTTTCAGTTGTAACAACGTTATGTGTTTCTGGCATCAAATAAGAATCAATATCTTTTACATATGAATAATCATTTGCTTCCCAGTTAAATTTAGTATATCCCCCCATAGGATAATTAATATGAGTTAAAATTCCTTCTTTGGCATAAGTCTCATTGGGCTCACGATTAGATTTCTTATATGAAATGTGTTCAAATCCACTGACTTTAGGCAATAAAGTGTTGTTTTTTGTGTTGTTAGTATCTCCATTACAATAGCCCCAATGATCTATTGCATATTGACTAAAACAATCTTTGGGGCGATATGAAAACCCATATAATTGTTGGATTTTAGAGTTCTTTATTTGATTAATATGTGTCATATTTCCAATACTATCTCGCATTATTTGATAGCGCCATAGTTCAGTGGTAATAGAATCATTTTTATGAATGGATATTGAACTAAGTTGCGTCAATTCACTAGTATAGTGAAATCGAATTGTTGTTGATTTACTTTTAATAGCAATAAGATTTCGTTCATAATATTTAGTTCTCATTGCAGATATTGCAGCTCTATCTGTTAAGTAGCACCAAGTTCCACCATTGTAATAAGTGTAGTATTGTGTTAACCCAAGGTAATTGTTACGATATATTGGATCAGAATATTCAAAATCAATTATGTCCCCATGGATACTTTGTAATTGAGTAATATGCCATGCTGATGGATATACCAATTTCTCCATATGTTCTTCTATTTCTATGTTTAAATTGTATCCATAGGCATTGATTGGCGTTTGTGTTGTTTCTACGCCACCTTCACCAAAGATATATTTTGTTTGATTTTTATCTGTCATGCTATAATCACAATATTTCCAACCCGTACTAAAATCCATTTTTATTGGAGAAGCTGTACTCATAGTTATATGTTGACTCTCATTAAATATAAATGTACCACTCATACCTTGTCCGTAGAATTTATATATATCGTTGGCAAAATCAACATAGCCATTTTCATAATCTGCACACTCATTATAAGGGCAAACTCTATTTATATTGAACTCTGCCGGATCAAAGTCTCCTGTTCTTTGTATTATTTTTGTACGCAAATCTTTGTCGTTTGAAGATAAATGAAACAGACCTCGTATCCAATACTGCGTAGATGGATTTTTGTTACATTCATCGGGTAAACCATGAACGGTTCTTGATATTGACATACCTGCCATAAGCGTCCAACCTTTGCTTATAATACCAGACAATTCATTCTGTTTAATACCACCACCTTTATAACTTAATGAAATGGGTACACTTAATGAACCTTCGGTTATGGTATATAAAGGAATCTCAATTTGTGGTTGCCCGGTAAAATGAGACACAGGCACATCAATGTACTTCATCAACGATGCAACTTCGGGAGCAGGAGGTATTATGGAATATTTATTCGTTGCATAATCCCCTTGTGGATTTTGTGAATAAACGAATAAATTTATTATCATAAATAATAGTGTAATTTTTGAACGCATAATATTAATATTTAATGGGTACTGTCTTTCTTTTGTTTATGTGCGATATACAGATTTATTGCAAGAGTGGTAAATCCCGGTATAAAATACATTAATGATATGTATATATAACTAACTTCAAGTGACGTAACAAAGCAAAGAAAAGCATATCCTCCAAAAAGTAATGGTAATATAGCTTTAACAAGAGCCTTTTTTAGATGTGTTTTATTTGATTTATTGATTGAATCTATAACAGCAGGCATTAATATCATGTAGGCTAGCATCGGGAAAACTAGAAAATAATAATTACTAGCTCCTCCATAATTATTTGTATATACGATTATATTATAGATACTTATAATCAACACAAATTGTATTAATGTTTCTTTCCAAAGTTTCATCATTTTAAACTATTTATAAAATTTTGTATATTATGACCATTATATAAAGACTTAAAATTTTTAGGTTTTATTATATTAATATTCCCTGTTTGGATCTATTCTTAAGAATAATTATTTTATGTTTTTTTAAAATAGTCACATAAAGTCGTTTCTATATTTTTTTTAAATTTATCATATGTTTCAATCATTTCAATATTATCGCATGAGATTTTGTTTTCTAAATATTGAAGAAATGATTGAACTTCAGGTGAAAGAAAAGTATAGTCGTTAGAATAAAACTCAAATGCAATAAATGAGCCAAAATATTCCATCATTTTCGAGTTTGTTTTAAATTCAGTTATAATTTCTTTCGGATATCTATTTATGATTTTATAACAATAATCACCTAATACTTCTGATAGTGCTCCATCTGACTTTGCGCAAATTTCGCAAAAGATATTAAGTTTATTCTTATCGAAAGATTGCATATTGACAATAGAATCAAGCATCTTGAATGTTGACTCATTATCACCTATTTGAAATGTAAGATAGGACGTTTTATCTGTATTATTAATGCGTGATGTCATTGCTACGGTAAAGCAAATTAATATGATAACGATTCCTATTATAGTTATTTTTATTGTTCTCATTTACTTTTAATTTTATTCAAATCATTCAATATATATACCTTTCCGAGCGTCTCTTTTTTATTGCTTTTTTATTTAATGCACGAACTTGCTGTTCTGCTCTATTGTACCAACTTTTTAATTTCCCATGCTTCATTTTTAGCATTTCGCGTTGCAAAACAACAAGGAGGCATCAGACTTAATTCTAATATACTTAAATCTAAATTAATCAATTCTTCTATGGAAATAACCTTATAATCATCGTCATGTTCCAGTTCCTCTTTTCCATAAAACTCCTACATTCCATCCTTATTATGAATTACATACAAGATAGGAGTCTTATCAAATAAAACATAACGAGAAGTGATAACAGCCATATTTTTATCATTAAAATATCCATTCATAGCTTATTCACTTTTTTAAAGTTTTCCTCTTCTGACATTACTTAATATTGTTCAATCACTTTAATTTGACCTCGATTATTTAATATTATTAAGAAACTCATAATATCTTTTTTTTTAGATGATAGTTTGGCTATTATCATGTTATCTTCTATATTAGAAAAGCTTAATATCAAATCACATTCCTTTTGACTATTGTCATTTGGGGGTAAATTTATATTTAATATATCGTTTTGAGTTTGTTTTGATTTTAAACGTTCAGCATTCGTTCTTAAAAGTTCAATCTCTATAGCATATTCATCTATAGATAATAGATTAGAGTACAAACTTCTATCAAAAGGACTTAATTCTTTCTTTATTATAACTTCTGAAAAAGGTAGTTGCAAACTACTAACAATTTTATTGTATATATCTTCATATATATTTTGGACTAATCTATGATATTGGGTTTTATACAATTCACATGAAGAATCATCCGAAAAATCATCATTCCAATATAATAATGCTTCTTCATATATTAATAAAGAATTTGTTCTTGAATAAGAGCACACATTACCTCGTTTTTTAAAACTACGAATATCATTATCACATTTAATCGTGAAATTTCCTAATATAATGTCTGTTATACGATAAAGCAAAACTCCATCATTATCAAAAGCGCACCAACCAATAGTATCATTACCTAAATAATAAATTTTATTGTCAAACTTAACAATATTAACATTTTTATTTACTTTATTTATTAAAGGAAATAATAGACACATAACTATAAATAATATATTCTTCATAATGAGTTATTTACGTTGAATGATTATGCCAATAGTATTATTTATTTGTTCTTTCGTGTTAAAGATGGATATAAAATCAGACCACTTATTCCGGTCTATCAATAAACAACCTTCTGATATTGCAGAACCGTTTAAAGTTAAACCTGTTAAGTTATGATAACCTGGTTTGTGAATATTAATACCTGACGCATAATCTCTTGTAGGATCTGATGGATTTGGAGCACCTAATGAAATTTTTCCACTATTATCACTATCACTCAATCTTAAAGCTGTATAACTTCCTTTATGTTTCCCAACTTTTGCGTGATAGAAACCTTCAGGAACAGTAGCATATCTTTTAGAATCGGAAGGCATTGTGTTTGCTTCAAAAGTTGTTTTTTTACCATCAGACATATAAACAATGGCTGTAGAAGAACCTATATTATACCTTGAGCTTGCATCAAAGGTTTCGTTGTCAGTAAATAAAATAGCTTGTTCGTAAAGCCCTTGCTTTAATGTCCCATCCTCATTATATGAATCCTTTGGCAAAATCCATTCAAATCCAATATATTTCTGTTCTTGATTATCATTTTGTGACACAATCGGTTTCCAAGCTAATCCTGTTGGATCTTTGTGTTTTAGAGGGTTGTTGGCTCCGTAGTGATAAGGAGAGAATGGGTAGTATTTTTCTGCGAGTGGGTCTTGTTGATAGAACATACCGGCGAGCAGGGCATCGCGGAAACGTGCGTTATTGTAATAGCCCGACACGCCTTTCATCGCTTGCCATTCCAAACCCAGGTGCAGGTGGTTATTGTTGGCTGTGCCTGCATATCTCGTACTCGGTACTCCGTATGCCGAATAATCAGTTGCTTGTTTTATTGCACCGTTTTCACCTATTACTACACGTACGCTTCCTTGATTGTCGTGTACGTAATAGTTATAGGCATAGGTGCGTGTCGGGTAATCAAGGTCGATATATCCGTTATCGATATATACTCGTCTTGGGACTGTGGAACGCAGTTCAAAGTCACCAATTCGGTGTATATCCCTATATGTATACCTGATGGCTGTATTGCTTCCTCCATTCACTGTAGAGATTTCAGCCTCACGCTCTGTTCGTCCAACTGCTGTACCGTCACTACGATAATTGTGTTGAATGTAACTGCCATCATCGAATGTTATCTTAAGAGGGCTGTTGTAGCTGTTGTATGTTATCGATGTTATACCTCTTGATGGGTCTGCAGTACGGTTACCGTTAGCATCATAGCTCCAACCGGTTTCATAATCACCCTTGGCTATACTTGGTATATTGGGATATAATCCTTCTATTGGTTTGCTTTCGTTAAGAGTTTTGATATGATTTCCCTCGTAAGAAAGGGAGATGTGCTGAATCGGATTATTGTCGATATTACCTCGGGTGATAATCTCGGGATTACCGTTTTCATCGTAAGCAAAGCTCTCGTTGAAAGCAAACCCTCCATCGATGTCGGCAGTTTGAGACACTTCAACCAATCTGTCAAGCCAATCATATCTGTAATTTACGGCACAGGTATCGAGCAATCCGCTACTATTCACACTTGTGAAGCTCATTCCACTCGGACTGCCACCCCAACGAGGTTCAGTTCCATTTGTTGCATCTTGATAACGGAATGATTGGCTGAAAACCGGGGAGTTTATCTGTGTAGTCCAATTACGGATATTATATCCGTATTGAATAGTTTTGCTTTGGCTTGGAGAGCCTCGAGGAGTAATAGTTTTACTTGCGAGTCGCTTTACTTCATCATAAATTAAAGAGTAAAGAGTAGTCCAAGCCCCTCCGTTATAACGATGTTTTACTTCCAGTAAAGAGCCACTATAGTCGTAAGTATAGGAATGTTCACTTGTTGATGTTCTCCCCAAATCGTTATTTATCAATATAGACTTTTTCCCGATAAGGTCGCCTATAAAATTATACTTATGGTGGGTTGTAAGATGATACATCATATCATAAT
>SUXH01000013.1 GCA_015061055.1 Bacteroidales bacterium | reverse complement strand
GCTTAGTTCTGCCAAAAGGTTGTTTTTCAACCTCTGCAATGCACTGAATCCCAAACCTAACTCGCAGACAATCAGGATACTTGCTCCTTATCGCAATATTTCTCTTTTTTCTTTAGTGTTTATTTTAAAGTTATTACAGCCACATCACTATCGGTCCCTATGCGAAATGGAGGCCCCCATAGCGAAAGTCCGCTTGACACATACACATGCGAATGCGACCACTTTCGATATCCCCAACTCTGTTCGTACATTGCATCGACAAGCAGATTCATCGGGAACACTTGCCCGCGGTGAGTATGCCCGCTTATTTGCACATCCACTCCGGCACTGTCTTTCTTCGCCACTTGATAAGGCTGATGGTCAAGCATCACTATGGGCTTCGAGCCATCGGTCTTTCTCATTATATCATTCAAAGGCATTCTTCGCCTGTTATGTCTGTCATCGCGTCCCACAATTTGCACTCCGCAAGGCAAAGTTACCACACTATCGCGCAATAGCACAATCGGCGTGTTTCTCAGGAAATCCTCCACCTCATCGATTCCGCTTATATATTCGTGATTTCCGGGCACCATATACACACCCATAGGAGCTTTCAGTTTCGACAATTCCTCGTTCATTCGCTCCTCCCGTAATGGAGCCACACTATTATCAATCAAGTCGCCGGCAATGAGTATCACATCAGGTTTTTGAGAATTTATAAGCTCTACATATTTCTGCAATTGCTTTTTGCCGGTCGCAAATCCCAGATGAACATCGCTCACAGCCACCACACGCACACTCGCATCCAACGGCTTATCCATCGATAACATCATCTCATTCACCACAGGATTCCGATAATTATAATAGCCATAACCGAGCACACACACAGTGAATCCTAATGCACACCAAAATCCATATTGAAATGCAGGCAAGAACAATTTCACAGCATCGACCACAAGCAACGACATCACCATATAAAGTGTAAATACCAGCCACACCGACCCTGCCACATACATAATGCGCAACAGCCACGATGGCAGCATCTCGCGCCCGAACAATGCCACTATCAACGAAAAAACAACCACCCAATACACCACCGACATTGCAACCTTACCCCACAAGGGTAAGAAATGCATCGATTGCAATGCGCGTGCATACACATACCCATTACCGGCTAAATACAATATCGGTATCAGTAGAAAAAACAGTTTCATATCCTATCCTTGGCATTAGTCATAGCTTACGTTATTCATCCTCTCACACCTTTCAAGTTCTCGATAAACTCATCTAAGGTTACATTCTCAGGCAGGTTCATTTTTGAACGATAAAGGCGATATTTCTTCTGTCGCACAGCCTCCTCGCTATATCCGAGGAGCAAAGCTATCTTCGTCATCGGCACATTAAGCAACATCAAACAACATAGACTCAATTCCTCTTTGTTGATATCGACAACAGCCTCTTTAAGTCGATTCACCACACCGTTGTAGCACGTGTTGAGAGCTTCCATTAGCACTGCTATTTCATCGGCTCTAAGCACACTCTTCTTGCCATACAGATCTGCCGTTTTTATTTTCTTCAGTTCCTTGATTTTCTTCACCACCTCGTTCATCTCAAATATCTGCTCTTTAAGCTCTTGGCTCTGAAGTTTTGATGCTTCAAGTTCCTGTTGGCTGTTATTCACATCGCTTTCGAGTTCGGCAAGTTGCAATCTCACATCTTGAAGTTCGATAATCTTGTGTTGAAGTTCTTGTGTCAGGTTGCTCATTGCATCATCTTTTGCCTTGTTGCGAGCCGCCTCTGCCATTCGTCGGCGATAAGCAATTATCACCACCGATACCACCAACAAGCACAATATTATTGCAACAATCAGCAATGACCTCTCAAGCTGCTTATTATCCACCTCAAGTTCCGCTTTTTCAAGCTCCACCTTGGTCTTGTCATATTTCTTTTGATACATCGCAGAATTGTCCTCGATATTTTCGTGATACATTGAATCCACACACACAGCATATCGCTCGGCATAATCGCGTGCTTTGCGATAGTTTCCCTTACCACGCTCAATGTCGATTAAATGTTCAAGATAATACACCTTTCCATTGTATGCCATTGTATCATCCGACAATGCAAGGCATTCCTCTGCCTTTTCCCATTGCTTCAAGTTGATGTAAATATCGCAAAGTGTTCCATTAAGATATCGCCTATTTGTTATTGATCTCACATATTTCTTTGCTTCGTTGGCATATTGCAGTGCAGTTTCATTTTCACCTTTATGTGCATAGCAATATGCTAACTTATTTAGTGAAGCAAAATTTAAGGCATCTCCCCATTGATAATTTTCTAATAAGTCCACAGCCTCTTTATAACTATTTATCGCATCATCTATTCTGTTGTTATACAAATGATTCGCTCCTTGCTGTATATTAGCATTTGCCACCAAATGGGTATTACCGGCTTTCCGTCCATATTCCTTAGTTTTTTCAAGTAGCTCAAATGATTCATTATTAGGTTTATCTCGATTTATCATATCAGCCCAAAACATATAAATCGTAGCTTTTATGCTTACACTATCTTCGGGGATAGCTTGCAATGCTTTATTATAATACTCTACTGCTATGTCTTTTTCTTTTATGCTTTCATATACAAAGGCTGCATACATAAACACTTTTGATTTCATTATGGCATCACCGTTCTTTGAATAATAGTCGATGGCAATCGCAATCAACTCATCATTCTCGGCATGAGCATTTTGCAAATAAAGAGCCACAGTGTAAAGATAGGCATAATAAGCCCTGTCTTGCTCGGTGAAAAATCGGTTAATATTCATCTCTTTAAGCAAGCCGAAGGCACTATCAATCTTCTCGGTAGTAGCCATAATATTATATACCTCGGTCAATCGCTCGTCATATTCGGGCGATTTATCATTGCAAGCCACCGCCAAAGCCAATATACACGCAAATAATATTATAATAAGATGTTTCATTCTCGATATCATTAATTCCACAAAGGTACATAAAAAGATTTTTTTACGCCCGGTGAATAAGAAAAAAAAGACCGAGACTTTTTTTGTGGTAAAAATGAGGTCTGCGGGTTTCGGCTTAGCAGATATATCCGGTTGCTAAAAGAAAATATCAGGCATAAAGTTACGTGCAATACTATGCGATGTATTTATAAGCTACACTCCAAGATGATTGACAATGTAATGCCTACGGCATAATATTCAGATTCATACTGTTCTATTTCCCCTAATTACTATTAATAAACTTAGCAACCGTATATATCCGCCAACACGCATTTTT
This sequence comes from Bacteroidales bacterium, assembly GCA_015061055.1. GTDB lineage: Bacteria > Bacteroidota > Bacteroidia > Bacteroidales > Muribaculaceae > RGIG4576. Next base: position 62,053 of record SUXH01000013.1, on the reverse strand, counting down.
CCCCCTTTGTTACGCTATGTAACGTTTTTCATTTGTTAAACTTTGTTTCATTGTTGTGTATCAGTCGTTTACCTACTTTAAAAATCGAAAAATGTAACGGAATGTAACGCTCTTTTCGCTCGCTCTCACACTAATTTTGCATCAAATTAATTCAATTATTAACATCTAAAATTTTTACACAAATGAAAAAAACTTTTTTATTACTCGCTCTAATTTTTGGAGCATCGCATTTTGTAAATGCTCTAAATCCTATAATTCCTGACACTGCAAAGGTGATTGAACCACCGCACAAAATTCCTTTTAGTATAACTAAAGGGATAAGATTCGTGTCTCCTTCCACAAGTACATTCTCAATACTAATTGAAAGCAATGGTAACATCATAGACCTTGATGAAGTGTCATTATCTCTTGGTGATGTTTACACAATAGATATGTCAGCATTTCCTAATGGTAATTACCGAGTACTTATTACTGATATCATCAGTGGTACCGAATATGAATATTTTTATCGTAAAGATGACGATATCGTGAGTGTATAAACTTTTTTATTAATTATTAAAACATCAAATTATGAAAAAACATTTTTTCAAACTTTCGTTTTTTATTTCTATTGTTGCATTTATAATAGCATCTTGTAACAATGAACCCGCTTTTAACAAATTAAATGAAAATGAATCAGAAAAAAACGACTTACTAAAAACAGCAAAGGAAATTGTTCAGCAACAGAATGGTAATGTTCCACTTCCTGTAAATGGAACAGGAAGCTCACAATCTCGCAGTGCAATGTCTGTAATCACAAGCGGAACCCCTCTGTGGGACTATGTGAAATATTACAACATTGACGGAATGCAAGTACTTATGATTGAACTGCAAACTGCCGAACAAGTGTTTTCACGTATTACTTCTACAAAAGATGGTGTAACATCAACTAAAGAGGTTGAAACTTTTTCTCGCCTTGTTATTAGAAAGAAAGGTACAAAACTTTATACACATGTAATTACTTATATGCCGGAGAGTGAATATGCTATGGCTAATCAAGCAAAGCTTGATACTATCGGTTATTATCCTCAGTATGTCGATTTCACCGGTATTACATTAACCTCACATCTTGATGGCAGTATATTTCGTGGTATAAGATATGAAAACGGTCACGTAGCAGGTATTATCACAAAGCCTCAGCACACCGATTGCGACCACGATCATGGCACTTGCTCGCACTCTCACCACGATGAACACATAAAACCTATTAACATAAACCTTTTCTCTCAGTCATCACAAGAACCAATGAGTAGAGCTCCATTGGTTTCGAAATGTTTAGCATGTGATGATGGTACTGTTATTCAGTATAAGTGTCAGAGTTGTGGCGCTGGCTATGGTCAAGATTGCCCAAATTGTAAATTAGAATCTGTTGTAGGAGGGATGTGTTTGATTTGTGGTTATTTAGAATGTGAATTATGTAATGAGTGTGGGAAGTTGTTAATTGATTGTAATTGTGAAAATCGATGTCCAACTTGTGAAAACTCGCCTTGTTCTTGTCCGAATTTTGATATTGACACAGAAGATATTTGTCCATATTGTAAGCGAATGAAAGAATATTGTACTTGTGCACCTGATGGAGGAAGTGGTAATAATGGTAGTAGTGGTGGAATTAATACAAATAATCCAAATACTAATGAAAATGTACCAGTGTTATATTCAACAATGATAAATAGTGATGCATCATTTGCAATAGAAGATATGCCATTAATGATGAAAACTCAAGATGGGATGGCATCACTTTCAGCTATTATGACATATATTGACAATGAACTATTGGGTGGTATGAGAGATGTAAGTCAGTTTGAAGCCTACTACGATTCTGAATTCAATGGCTCAATTATTAGTACCGGAGTAAACGCATCTGACGCTTATGATTTCATTGATGCATTTTTTGTCTTAACTACTTTTGATACTTTTCAGTTTGCAATAGAAGATAGATATGTAGTAGTTTCGTCTTTTCCCGGTAGTGATTCAACATATCCTCATTATGTATTAGTCGTAGGGCGAGAATCTGATGGAGACCTTGTTTACATAGATCCTCTTGACGGAGAAGCATATCTTTTAGATGAGACACGATTTGAAAGTTGTGAGCAGTTTGTTATTAAGATAATAAACTAAATACTTATATTTGTAATATATAAACTCATTTAATGTTAGAGATATATGAGAACAAAGAATTTATTACTTATTGTAATCGTGTCAATATTGAGTATATCGTGTGCTAATAGTAAAAAGGTTGTTTATGCAAATGAAATAAATAAATTAAATGATAATCAACAGTGCATATTAGAACACACTAAGAATACATATCATACAGGTGATAATAAGATTTTATTGCCAACAGAGTTAAATTTGCTATTAGGAGATAGTGCTATCGCTGAAAATATAGAAACTCATCCCCAATGGGATAATGCATATTTTGTAAAAGATAGAGAAGATGATGTACTTATCGTTCCTCTTAAATCCAATCATAATGATGTGGAATTATTTTCTGATTTGATTGTAATGAAAGAAGATTCTATATATCCTAAAATGGTATCTACATACTTGGAGTGTAAAGCAGAAAAAACGACTGAATACATTCAAATAGAATCATTTATAAATGGTACATTTTATAGAGCAATGGTGTGTGATAAAAATAATCAAGTAATTGCTGTATATGGACCAAAAGATATGTCTGTGGGTGTGGGTAATAACACTGAAAGTAATTGGAGTAAGTTAAGTGGTAGACGCATCTATTCAGCATTCCATACAGCAAAATCGCATCGTAATGGCATAAGAAAATACAATTTTGATTGGAGAGAATATCAATATGATTTGGAAAATTTTCCAAATAGACTCCGATGGTGATGTGATATATGCCGATCCTCACGAAGGGGGTATTTATGCAGTAAATGAAAGCTATTTTTCCGGTTGTGATGCTTTCGAAATTGGTGGTATAAACCAAAGCCAAATGAGAATGCTTGCGCAATAATAATAAAATTAACGTATATTTGTATACTTTAAATCATTTAATATTATCAATTATGAAAATACAAAGATTAATATTATCGGTTGTAATAGCACTAATAAGTGCTTTTAGTACAACAGCGCAAGATATTATTACAATTAATTCTAATCAGAATTTAAGTAAAGAACATAAACAATTGCTAAAACAAACAAAGAACATAGTAAAGAAAAATCAAAACAAGATTTTTTTACCAATAGTAGTCAATCAAGTATTGGGGGACACTATAGCCAAAACTAATTATATAGTTATGCCAATGTGGGAGGAATGCTGTTTTATAGAATTGGATTCAATGGTTCTAATCGTTCCCTTATATAATGAATCTTTACAATTATTGCAATGCCAATTAAAGGCTGAATCATTTGAGAATAAAATTTACTCAGTAGTAATAGAAACTTTGATTGGGACATTCGATAAATTAACTAAAAACTTTACAGGTGATGTGATTTATTCTACATGCTCCGGTGACTTGATAGAAATACATTCTTATACAAATGGAGAATGCTCCGAAATCATTAAGAACGAATATGCAACTACGAAAAGTTCGCCTAATCTTAATAGGCTTAAGTCTAACTATAAATTTATCGATTTAAGTACAAAAACGCTAAAAAGAGTTCGTGAAGAAAAAAATAAACATAGACCCTTGAATTGGGAAGAAGGTGAGCGCCATAAAATTTGGCAACAAACTCAGAATCGGAGATAGCTTAATCAATTTACACGTTCCTTTTAATCGCAAAAGAAAACTTCGCTATAATTCTTTTGAAGTTTCCTTTTACTCAAACAATGCGCAATTATGGGAAAGAAGAATATTTACGCAGGGGTGGTTGCGCTTATTGTAGTAATACTATTGCTATCAGCATTCACTTTAGCTATTGATTATGAATATCACTTTTTGCTCGGCAAAACGATTTCAATAGTTGCTGTTTGCAATATGATGGAGATGTAATTTATGCCGATCCTCACGAAAGTGGTATTTATGCAGTAAATGAAAGCTATTTTTCCGGTTGTGATGCTTTCGAAATTGGTGGTATAAACCAAAGCCAAATGAGAATGCTTGCGCAATAATAATAAAATTAACGTATATTTGTATACTTTAAATCATTTAATATTATCAATTATGAAAATACAAAGATTAATATTATCGGTTGTAATAGCACTAATAAGTGCTTTTAGTACAACAGCGCAAGATATTATTCCTGTGGATTCTGTGTTTGCATTAAGTAAAGAGCAAAAGAAAACAAAAAAGTATGCAGAGAAATTGTTGAAGAAACAAGAAAACAAAATCTTGTTGCCGATAGAGTTTAATAGTTTAATAGGTGATAGCGTGACAAAGATACCTTATGAACTTGGAATTAATTGGGATAATGCATATTTTGCAGAAAGCGACAATAAATGTGCTAATTTGTGTATTCCACTGAAATCAGATAAAGAAGATATTCAACCATTATTGAATGTATTTAGAGATGAAAATGGGACGTATTATCGCATAGTCATTACATATAAGCAAACGCAGACAGATTCTGTAAAAGAAGAAATTATAATGAGGTCGAACATTAAAGGGTTGCTAATAAATGCGTATGTATTGCGAAATAAAGAAGTCGTATCGCAATTAAATGTAGTGGGTAATACTGGTGTAATAGAAGGAAAATCAAAAAATAAAAGGTCCACAATTACATACGATAGATTTACTTCTGTTAATCCAAGTTATCGAAGAAGTTATGCTGATTCGTATGAATTTTTATATTTCAATTCAAAACCATATATAAGTGGGAGCGATGTGAAATCCCCATATTGATGCGTACTTTTGGTGTACTGATTTTTGGGCGCACACTCTTATGCTGTATGCCGGTGAAACGCAGAATGCGTTTTAAATACTTTTTTTATCGAGTAAAAGGTCGAAAAAACTCGATGAAATCGGGAGTTTTTGCATTTGCGTACTTTTTGCGTACTATTTTTCTTGGAGATAAGCAATTGTTTACACTATTTTTGTGAAAACAAATCAATTACAAACATCTTAAACATTATAGATTATGAAAGCAAATAGATTAATATTATCAGCAATCGTGGCTATTATGGGCGTGATGAGTACTATAGCGCAAGATATTGTCTCTATAGATTCAATTCACTTATTATCTATGGAACAAAAACAAACGATTCAGTTCGTAAAAAAACAACTTAATCAAGATAAAACCGGATTAGAACTCCCTCTTGAGGTAAATTATTTATTAGGAGATACTATAACTAAGACTAATTATAAGGTTAAACCAAAATGGGAAGATGCTTATTTTATTAAAGCTGACTCCGTTGTTATGATAGTTCCATTGTATAACGAATCGTTGAATCTATTACAATGCCAATTAAGAGTTGAAAATACAGCTCAAAATGTATTCTTTCAGCAAATTGAAACATTAATTGGTACATCTAATGAAGAAAATGATAAGTTTACAGGAAGTATGGTTTATTCTAATAATTTAGGAAATCTAATTAAGATATATTCTTTTGAAAATGGAGAATGCACTGAAATCGTAAGAAACAATATAGTCTATGGTACGCAATCTTATGTTGAAAACAAAAAATCAAATAATAAATCTGAATATAACGACTTAAGTGGGAAGACTATAAGAAGAGTAAATAACTTGGAAAAGCCTCGTGGTATAAATAGGCTTGAGATTAAAAATGGCATAATAAAACCATAATTTAAATAATAATTCTCAAGAGAACAGAGTTCTTAAAACAAAGGATTATTAGTTTAACGTGTTTATAATATTCAAAGGGAACTTCTATTTATGAAGTTTCCATTTACTCAAACAATGCACAATTATGGGAAAGAAGAATATTTACGCAGGGGTGGTTGCGCTTATTGTAGTAATACTATTGCTATCAGCATTCACTTTAGCTATTGATTATGAATATCACTTTTTGCTCGGCAGAACGATTTCAATAGTTGCTGTGTGCAATATTATGGCATCGGCAATTATGCTTATGCTGTCGCAGTTTTGGAGCAGGCTGAAAGAATCGGCTACAAAACGATATTTCATTTTCCTCATTGCCACAATAGTGGCATCGCTCATAGTTCTGTTCACTCCACCCACTCATGTGGCTGTGTCGATTGCTTTTGCAGTGATTATCGCAGTAGATACTATTATTGTAGCACAACTTGTAGCTAAAGGCTCATTCCGCGAAGAATGGGAAGAAGATGAATAGTATTTATAACTGTTACTCTAAACACAATCACCCCGCTTTCTTGTCGAAGAAAACGGGGTGATTATTTATGCTATCACGATTATTTTGCGTCGGCAAACTTATTTGGGAACTTGATATCTTCGGCAGGGCGACTTAGCGCACGCACTATCAGCCACACTCCCACCACGATGAACGGCACACTGAGCAACTGCCCCATATTCATTCCTATTGAGGCTATCATATCCACTTCCCAGGGCTCTTGCACATTCTTTACATATTCTATCACGAATCGTGCCGAGAACAACACTGTGAAGAACACTCCAAATATTAATCCTTGACGGCGTTGTGCATTCCACTTCCAATACATCAGCATAAGCACCACAAACAATGCCAAGTAACACAATGCCTCATAAATCTGGGTCGGGTGGCAAGGCACTGTCATAATAGGCTCAGCACCTCGCATCCATGCTCCTATATTGTCGATAAACGAGAATCCCCAAGGCAAATCGGTTGGGCCTCCATAAATCTCGTGGTTGAACAAATTGCCCATACGAATCAACGCTCCAACAAATGGCACAGGTACTACAAGGCGATCAAAGGTCCATAGAGGATTCTTTTTTGTCACATTTCTTGAATACAACAATATAGCTATTACTATTCCGATAGCACCTCCATGACTTGCAAGCCCTCCTTCCCACACCTTGAGAATATCACCCGGATTCTGTGAATAATAGTCCCACGCATAGAAGAACACGTGACCTAATCTTGCGCCCAAGAATGTGGCTACTGCAACATAAATAAAGAGCGAGCCAACCCACTTTTCGGGTGCACCCTCATGACGAAACATTCGCCACACTATCTCATAGCCCACAAGAAAGCCTATAGCAAACATCAACCCATACCAACGCACCGTAACAGGCGAACTTATCAATTCGGGGTCAAAGGTCCAAGTTATAAAGTCAAGCATATTTTCAAGTGTTTTTAATATCGGCAACTTTTATTTAGCCGCATTTTTTACGTCAACAAGTTCAATATCAAAGCGCAAAGCTTCGTAAGGAGCTATCACACCACCTGCACCACGCTCGCCGTATGCAAGATTATAAGGAATCCACAAAGTGATTTTTCCGCCCTTTCCTATAAGTTTCAACCCTTCAGTCCAGCCGGCTATAACTTTGTTCAATTCAAATGTAATAGGTTCGTCCTTATCGTAAGTATCGGGACGATACTGCTTTAGCTGTTGCTTACGAGCTTCGGGCATTTCGGCATAACGAGTAGCATCAAACACTTCTCCACTCTGCTTGCTTCCCTTATAATGCACTGTTACGGTATCATTATCCGAAACAGGCATTGTCTTTTTATCACCTTTTTGCTCTATTTTGTACAATAAGCCCGAAGGAAGCACCTTCACGCCCTTTTGTTGAGCCATTTCGTTCAGCCACGCCGCACTTTGGTTCTTGATTGCCATCGGACGATCGATTTCATAATAACGACGGATGTAGTATTGTGCCTTATCGTTGTTCATAATAGCTTTGCCCTCGCGATAGTCACGCATACCTTGCAACACCCAATACATTTGTACCGGCAAATCGCTCTTGGCTATGTTCATACCGAGGGTCATTGCAAATGCCTTGCTCACATAAGCGCGCTCATGCTGTGTTTCGAATGCTCGCGACTTAAGATACATCGCTCTGTTCCACACCTTTAACGAATCTAACGCAGCTTGTCCTGCCTTGATACGTTCTGGGTATTTCTTTCCGAAATAGTCGTTGACTATAGCCGGAAGTTCTTCGGCTGTTATAGTCAGGCTATCCATTTCAAGCGTTGAAATACCCAATGCAGTATTTCCCACTGTCTTATCGATTATTTCGTAGTCGAACGGAACATATTCAAATTGTTTCTGCATTCCAAAGGCTACATTAACACCCGAAGCATACGACAAAGTGTCCATCACTGCTTCATTACCCCATTCCACATTTTGCGCCGAAGCACACATTCCGGTACTCAATATCGCGGATAAAATTATGCCAATTTTTTTCATATCATTCACTTTTTAAAATATCAAATTACAAATATAAGAATTTTATTATTAAAACACCAAATTACATTTGAATTCTGTTTATTTACAATTATTTAGTATCTTTGCAATCGAATAGAGATATATTTAATAGATAATGATATATGAAGAAAACAATTATTGACTTGTTTGAAGCGTCGGTGAAACGCTATCCAAACAATACATTCCTTCTTGAAAAGACCGGGAAGAAATTTGAACCTACTACCTATACACAAGTAAAAGAACAAGTATATCGACTTGGAGCAGGGCTTCAAGCTCTTGGCGTAAAGAAAGGCGATTGTATGGCTCTTCTTAGCGAAGGTCGCAATATGTGGGTTATAGGCGAACTTGCAATGTTCTATGCAGGGGCTGTCAATGTGCCTCTTTCAATCAAGCTTGAAGAACGCAACGACCTTATGTTCCGTCTCACTCATGGCGATGTGAAATATGTAATGGTATCGGGCACACAACTTAAAAAGGTCCGCGCTATCAAGGACGAGCTTCCCGAAGTGAAATACATTATCGTATTCGACAAGCAAGAGAACTACGAAGAACGTGAAATAGCTCTTGAAGATGTACTGAAAATGGGTGATGATTTCCTTGCATCACACTCTATGGAAGAATTCCTAAGCGTGGCAAATTCTATCCAAAACGATGACTATGCTACTATCACTTACACCAGCGGAACTACAGCCGACCCTAAAGGTGTGGTGCTGACTCACCGCAACTATACTGCCAACGTAGAACAATCGCTCACTCTTGTTGACATCGACCAGACTTGGCGCACTCTTATCATTCTGCCTCTCGACCACTGTTTTGCTCACGTGGTGGGATTCTATATTATGATGGCGCAAGGTGCTACTGCGGCTACCGTACAGGTGGGACGCACTCCTCTTGAAACGCTTAAAAACATTCCTCTGAATATTCGTGAAGTGAAACCGCACTTCATTCTTAGTGTACCGGCTCTTGCCAAGACTTTCAAGAAAAATATCGAACAAGCTATTCGCGCCAAGGGTAAAACTACCGAACGCTTGTTCAACTTCGGTCTTAAACTGAAACAAACTTACTATGGCGACAGCAATCTTGACAGTAAAGGATTGCGCATATTCTTGAAACCTCTTGTTGCTCTATTCGACAAACTCATCTTCTCTAAGGTGCGCGACAATTTCGGTGGCGAATTGCGCTTCTTCATCGGTGGAGGTGCATTGCTTGATAAAGACCTGCAAAAATTCTACGTAGGTGTGGGTATGCCTATGTATCAAGGATACGGACTTTCGGAAGCTACTCCTGTAATTTCATCTAACGGTCCTGAAAAATATCGTTTCGGTTCAAGCGGTAAGCTCGTTAAGCCTATCGAACTAAAGATTTGCGACGATAACGGTAAAGAACTTCCTCTTGGGGAAATGGGTGAAATCGTTATCAAGGGCGAAAACGTAATGGCAGGTTATTGGAAAAACCCCGAATCAACAGCAGAAACAGTGCGCGACGGCTATCTTTACACCGGCGACCTCGGTTATATGACCGAAGAAGGTTTGCTATACGTGAAGGGACGTTTCAAGAGCTTGCTTATATCAAGCGACGGCGAAAAGTACAGCCCGGAAGGTATCGAAGAAGCTATGGTACAACTTGCTCCATCTATCGACCAAGTTATGCTATACAACAACCAATCCACTTACACTACTGCTGTGATTGTGCCCAACAAGGACTACTTGAAACGCACTTTGAAAGAAAAAGACTTGTCGCTCGATACTGAAGAAGGACGCAAGGAAGCACTTAAACTTATCGAAGCCGATGTGAATATGTTCAAGAAAGGCGGCGTTCACGAAACTATGTTCCCCGACCGTTGGTTGCCAACTTGTTTCGCAGTGCTTGCAGAGCCATTCACCGAACAAAATCAAATGATCAACAGTACAATGAAAATGGTGCGCGGTAAGATCGAAAAGGCTTATGCCGACCGCATCGAGTATATGTACACTCCCGAAGGTAAGCAATTGCTCAATCCTCGCAACATCGAAGCATTAGCATAAAAAAACGGACAAATTCTATACCCAAGTTACCAATTTGTCCACACTTTTATAATCGAACAGCCCTGCCTAAAATTCAAGCAGGGCTGTTTTTCTATTATAGAGAGAGTCTTATATCTCTGCTTCACACTCGGAGATAGACTGGATTTTGTCGTAAATATTAAATATCGTATTTAGATAAAATCAGTTCAACATCTTTTTTTAGAATAGGAATATGCTTGATTACCAATCCCCACAAAAACTCAGGTGTAACACTATCATATCCATGAATAACTCTATTACGAGTATTTATAATTTCTTTGGCATTGGGTAATAAAAATGCTGAATCAATCTTCAAGATTCGATTTATTGCTTCTCCCATAATTTCAACTTTTCGTTCAACAGCACTTCTTCTTAAAAAGTCCTTTTCGAAAACTTCATATTGCATAGGATAGTCAATGAAATATCCCTCCATTTCATTTATTGAATCAAGCACATCTTGAAGATATGTCAGAATATATTCATTCATAAATCATTTGTTTAGTACGATTGAGATTGCGAAGAAGAAATTTATTCTTGATGCCTTTTTCTTCGATTAAGTCTACTTCCCGATTGAATAATTTTACAAGAGCTTCTTTTAACCCGAAATAATTAGTGACGTAATCATCAATATCATTACTATTGAAATTCACAAGTAAATCCACATCGCTATTGTCATTGAATCTATCGGTAAGGATAGATCCAAATACTGCTAATGATTTGACTTTGTGTAATCGGCACAATTCAATGATTTTCTGTATGTTTAATTCAATCAGTTTCATATTGTTGTTTTGATTCAACTGCGAATATAGTGATTCTTTTTGACATATAAACGCTTACCGCTTAAATTTCGTTGATAATCCAAAAATTGGGCACTTCCCGAAGTCGAGAAATGCCCGATATTTAAAATATGTATTATTAATTTTCTTAATGGCGGTTAATACACCATTTAATGCCTACGCCATTTTTATCGCTACGATAACATTGAGTGAAAGACACTTCTAAATAACAAATCTTTTATTAATCCTTATTACGGTTTGCTTCAAGAATTGGGAGGTTAGTTTCGGTAGGTACGTAAATCACAGTCTTGTCGTTAAGATTAGCTTGCTGACGCACCCAAAGGTATTGGATATATGCGGGAGTCAAGCTACCATTCTCGATGCGGATAGCTTCGGCTGCACCTTTTGCACGTTCGATTTCGGCTTGCGCATTAAGTTTTTCAGCTTCCAAGTTAGCCTTAGCCTCTTCAATCTTGATTTTACGGTTCTGTTCAGCCTTTGCAAACTCTGCACGTCCACTCATTTCCTGTTGCCACACGTTATAGTAAGGAACAGCAATAAACAACCCTACTACACACACTAAAACAATCGCAATCGAACCTAAAGTGATTCCTAAACTTTTCTTATCCATATTCATTCATTTTAAAAGTTAATATTCGTTTTTCTTTATCGCAAAGATAGTATATCAATCCACTTTCAACAATAAAATTGCAAGATTATAATAAAAAAGCTTTCAAAAAGATTCACATTACTACAAAATTGCAGTATTTTTGCAACAACAATACAGAATTCAATTATGATACTTACTAATATCGAAGAATGCGACCGTTATGAGTCTATAAGCCCTCTTTTCAAACAGCTATTTGACTATGTGCGCTCACACGACTTGCTGAATATGCCCATAGGACGTATCGAAATCGATGGCGACCGACTATTTATCAACAATTCCGACCCGGAATGTGTGCCACAGGAAGAACAACGCCTCGAAGTACACCGCATTTACACCGACGTACATATTCTTCTCGAAGGACACGAACGAATAGGGTGGAGTCCCCTATCCGACATCAATTCAATAGCTGTCGATTACGACACTGAAGGCGATTATATGTTCTACTCCGATGCACCTGCAACGTGGTTCGACCTCACTCCCGGACAGATGCTCATTGCATTTCCCGAAGATGCCCACGCACCTATAGTAGGATGTGGTAAGATTCGTAAAGCTATTGCAAAATTAAAAATCGAGAAGTAACGTTGCAAAATTCCTAATTATTTTACGTATCTTTGTAAAAGATATATTTTTGTGAAACATTAAAATCCAAATATAATGAACAAGCAAGAACATCTTTTAGCTGAAAAGCTGTTGCGTATCAACGCAATCAAGCTTCAACCTGAGAGTCCTTTCGTATGGTCGTCGGGTTGGAATTCTCCTATCTATTGCGACAATCGCGTAACTCTTTCTTATCCTGATGTACGCAATTTCATCAAAATAGAACTTTGTCGTATAGTGGCTGAACAATTTCCTGAAGCTGAAGCTATCGCAGGTGTTGCCACCGGTGCTATCGCTCAAGGTGCACTCGTAGCCGACAACTTAGGTCTGCCTTATGCTTATGTACGTTCAAGCCCAAAGGATCATGGTCTTGAAAACCTTATCGAAGGTAACTTAAAACCCGGACAAAAAGTCGTGGTTATCGAAGACCTTGTCTCTACAGGTGGAAGCAGTTTGAAAGCTGTTCAAGCTATTCGCAATGCCGGTTGTGAAGTTGTGGGTATGGCTGCTATTTTCACTTACCAATTCCCTCTTGCAACTGAAAAGTTTGAAGAAGCTAACGTAAAACTTGTTACTATCGGTAACTATTCTTCTATGCTTGAAGCTGCAGTAAAGACTAACTACATCAAGGAATCTGACATCGCAGCTCTTGAACAATGGCGCAAAGACCCTGCTAATTGGGTACCAAACAACGACCGTAACGCCGATTAAGACCACATAGAATTATGGATATTTTTAAAAGCGACGTAGCAAAGATTAATTGCGGCATTGAGAAAATTTATGCGATGCTTTCCAATCCTGAATCGTTCAATGAGATTGCAGCCAAACTTCCCGACGATGTAAAAGCAAAGTTTGAAGGTAAAGCTACATTCGAAAAGGATAGCATCACTCTTGTTGCCGATCCTGTGGGTGAAATAAAGCTCAACATCGTGGAACGAATTGCACCTAACCGAGTGGTATTTGCAGCTGCTCAATCTCCGGTACCCTTGCAAATGGTTATCAACCTTGAGAAAGCCGACGACAACGAAACAAACGCAAGCGCAGAACTTGGTGTAGAGCTTAACCCATTCATTCGTCCTATGTTGTCGAAACCTCTACAAGACGGAGCAAACAAATTTGGCGAAATGATCTCAAAGCTTCCTTTTGAACTTTTGTATGCTCCCTAAGATATCAACTAAATAGGCTGTATCGACTTTGAGATCGTTACAGCCTATTTTATATCATATTATTTACTCCTACACAAACATTAACGCCACAAAAGTAATAGCAGCCACATCGCTCCACTCACGCAATGCTGTTTCGAGTTCATCAATGGTCTTTTTATAATATCTATATAGACGAAAACCCACTATTCCCCCAACTACAATACCCACAATGCATCCTACTTGAAAAACAGAATTAAAAGCACTCAACATTGAAGCCAAAAGCACAACAGCCAATATCATAGCCACAAGCACGCCCCATTGATAATGCTTGCGGAACCTTACCGTATTGTTCAACGCTACAAGAGCGCTATCTCGGCTCACATTAATCTGTTTCAGGTCGTATATGAACCACAGCTCTCTTATAAACACAAACAGAACAAACACCACCGATACCACATAAAGAAATATACGATGCCATTCGGGACAATCAAATCCCACAAAATTATAACACATAACGAATAACGGCAACAAGAATGGAATCACTACGACCGATATCCTGCAATGACGCAACAATGTATTGAGTTTTGTTCGCACTTTGCCCGACATCACCTGGTCGGTAAGTTCGCGAATCTTTTCATCTTGAGCCTTGACGTGCTTGTCAAGTTGTCGCCATTTATTTTTCAATTCTTCAAGTTCCATAATAATATTTTTATGAATTGGCCATATTAGAAAGTTTCTCTTTTGCTCGTCGCAAATGCGATGCCACATTGTTGCGACTTATCCCCATAATTGCAGCTATCTCATCGTAAGGCATTTCATCGAGCCACAACAATATAATAGCTTTGTCCAATCGGTTGAGGTTATTAATAAGTTGATACATCTCACGCAACATATTCAAATGCTCCTGCGAATCATCACAGAAATACAGATTGTCATCAAGATTGTCGTGCGCTGAGTGCTTTCGTTCCTTATTGGAGTAAGTGATACACGTGTTAAGGCTCACACGATATATCCAAGTTGACATCTTTGCTCTATTTTCAAACCCATCGAGTCCTTGCCACACATTGAGAAGCACCTCTTGACGCAAGTCATTGTAGTTCTCCATATCAGTGGCATACATATAGCACACTTTATTTATCATCTTGCCATATTCAGCCACGCATTGCTCAAAACAAGTACGCCATTCGGCATCGGTTCTTTTCATCACGTAAAAATTTGATTTTCTCTAATCATTAGACCATCACACCGACAAATAGTTGCATAACATCACAAAAAATCGGCAACAACCAAGTTGTCACCGATTTTCACCATCAAAATATTATTTTAATTGTACTTTTCGACCTATACCTTGAAATTTGTTAATCACCTGCTTACGCACCTTTTGCAATCTGTATTTATTAGCTTCTTCCAAGAAGAAATAGAAGAATCGAGCCGACACCTCATCTCCATTATCAGTTTGATACTCAGGGTGGAACTGTACACCCCAGATTGGTTTACCCTCAGCAGATTCTATAGCTTCGGGTATAGAATCCAAACTCCAAGCCGAAATACGGAATCCCGGTGCTATATCCTTCACAGCCTGATGATGAAACGAATTGGTCATCAATTCTTTCTGCCCTATCACATCACCCAAGATAGAACCTTCCACAAAGCCCACACAGTGCGTAGCTTCGATTCCAGGTTCCTTCTGCCGATGACGAATAGTGGTGTCAGGGTGTTGAGAAGGTATGTCTTGATAAAGCGTACCACCAAACGCCACATTTATAAGTTGTTCGCCTCGACACACACCAAACATAGGCATTTTCATATCGTGAGCCATTTGTATCAGCGCAATGTCATATACATCACGAAGTGAGTCCACTTCTCCAAGTTCAGGAACAGCCTCCTCACCATAATAAGACGGGTGAATATCTCCACCACCAATAAGCAACAATCCATCTACCCGATCAAGAATATCCTTCAGAACCACACTATCGGTAGTAACAGGAATAAGTACAGGTGTACCCCCAGCCTTTATCACCGAATTAGTGTAAGTCATTCTTGTAGATGAATTATTACCGGGATGAGAACACGACACACCTATAAGAGGACGTACATCACTCTGCAAAGGAGCATTTTGTCCCATAAGCAATAGCGCATTCATCACCGCCACAGCAATCAATATCAATTTCTTCATATAACCTTATTTTAATACGACTACAAAGATACAACATTTTAGGGCTATTTCATTATATAACGAAAAGAAACGATGTTTCTCAACAGCGTTTCCCGTTAAATCTACAATCTATAAAAACATATATATATTTCTACTCTAAATTATGACGAATCACTCGCCCTTCAGCTATTTTCTCCTCAAATTTAATGTCTTAATAAGAGTATTCCAAATTTATTCATAAATAAATTTTGCACACTTTTTCCATTTTAGTGCAATCAATTAGTATTCAGATAATTATATCAACTATGTTTAAAAACATAGCCAAATAACAGTAATCCCTCCGATGCCTTTTCTCATTGATATTAGAAATATTTCGCTAAATTTGCACTATTATGGAGAATGTTTGTTTACCCGAAGACCCTTTTATGCTACTTAGTTTCATCAATATGAAACTACGAGATTGCTATGACAGTCTCGACCAACTCTGCGAGGACTTGAATATCGACCGACATACACTCGAGGAGAAACTCAAATCGGCCGGATTTGAATACGATATCAAACAAAACAAATTCTGGTGACACACCTTTTATGGACGAAAAGACTCTCATCGTTATCACTGGTCCTACAGGCATAGGTAAGACCGATACCGCCATTAAAGTTGCGCAGATACTCAATACCGAGATTATATCTGCCGACTCTCGACAGATATATCGTGGCATACCCATCGGTACCGCATGCCCCACAGCCGAAGAACTGTCAGCTGTGCCACATCACTTCATCAACATTCTCCAACTTGATCAATATTACAGCGCAGCACAATTTGAGAATGATGTAATGGCACTACTGCCTCGACTTTTCGAGAAACATAACTATGTGGTAATGTGTGGAGGCTCTATGATGTATGTCGATGCTGTGTGCAATGGTATTGATGACATCCCCACAGTGAGCGACGATGTGCGTTCACAAGCCTATGCCATTCTCAACAGAGAAGGTATAGAAGGGGTGGCGCGCAAAGTTGCCGAAATCGATCCGGAATACTATGCAATAGCAGACAAGCAAAATGCAAAACGCCTTGTCCACGCACTTGAGATCTATATGCAATCAGGCAAACCATTCTCTACATTCCGCACAGGGATGAAGAAAAAACGCCCGTTCCGAATTCTCAAATTTGCACTTAATATGCCACGCGAAGAACTCTTCGCACGCATCAACTCTCGTGTCGATAAGATGATTGAGTTCGGACTTGAAAAGGAAGCACGCAATGTGTTCCATCTTCGACACCTCAACTCGCTCAACACTGTCGGCTATAAAGAAATGTTTGCCTACTTCGACGGAACGATGGATTTTATCACTGCTCGTGAACGTTTGAAGAAGAACACCCGCGTCTATGCCAAAAAACAACTCACTTGGTATGCCAAAGATCCCGACATAATCACTCTACACCCATCAACAGCCGTAGAAGAAATACTAAAACACTGCAATATTTAAAAAAAATGATTACTTTTGAAGAAAATAAAACTTATTATACTCTTTCGATATGAAAATTTCTAAAATTTTATTGACAATTGGTACATTAATGGTACTGATGTCGGCCAACCTTCCTTCAAAGGAGCAACGCACTAATCAAGCCATCAAAGATGTTATGACCGAATTTCAAGCCGTAGGTATATCGGCTGCAGTAGTTAAAGATGGCAAGATAGTGTACAATGAGTCTTTCGGGTACAAAGACTTGGACACTAAAGCTCCTCTTACCAACAGCGATGTGATGCGCATCGCATCTATTTCAAAGTCGTTCACCGCCACTTCACTACTACAACTTGTAGACAAAGGCATTATCTCTCTCGACGATGACGTTAGCGATTTAATCGGTTTTAAAATAAGAAATCCTCATCACCCCGATGTACCGATCACTCTAAAAATGATTCTTTCTCACACATCAAGCATAAGGGACAAGGAGGATTACTTCACATTGGATCATTTGAATCCTGCTGTGTACGGCGACTGCATTGAATCTTATTTCAAGTACAAACCGGGCGAAGGTTATTGCTACTCTAATATGGGACTTAACCTTGCAGGCTCAATCCTAGAAAAGGTGTCGGGAGTGAGATTTGACGATTATGTCAGAACCAACGTTATACACAAACTCGGCCTATATGGCGGACATAATGTAGATTCACTCGATAATAGTAAAATTGCACGAATTTACACTCGCAGAAATGGCGAATATGTAGAATCAAAAGGTGCATATAGAAGTCGTGCCAATGATATGCACGAATATATATTCGGATACTCTACTCCTTGGTTCTCTCCTACCGGTGGCGTGAAAATATCAGCTCACGACTTAGCTATCTATATGATGATGCATATGAACTATGGCGAGTACAATGGTGTAAGATTAATCACAAAAGAAAGCGCAAAAGCTATGCAAACACCTATATGGACCGGTGCAGGAGGCAACGAAGACCGATATGGGCTGTGCCTTAACGAATTTGTAGATTACATTAACGATGAGAAATACAACACACCGGGTAGCTATCCAATAGGACACACCGGTGGCGCTTATGGACTTAATAGTATTATGATATGGAGTCCTGCTGATGGTTGGGGTATCGTAGCGATGACAAACGGCTACACATCAGTAAAAGGGAAAAGTTTCCTAAAAACCCTTGCCAACGCCATCTACAATGCTTACATCAAAGAATAATAAACAACAAGGTGCCCAATCGGGCACCTTGTTTGTTACTGCGGAGTGAGGGGGATTCTTTCTACGAAAGCGACAAGCCGATAACGAACCCTTGGGTTCTCATCCAACGCTCTCTCCTTGCGGAGTGAGGGGGATTCTTTCTACGAAAGCGGCAAGCCGATAACGAACCCTTGGGTTCTCATCCAACGCTCTCTCCTTGCGGAGTGAGGGGGATTCGAACCCCCGATGCGCTTTTGACGCATACACGCTTTCCAGGCGTGCCTCTTCAGCCACTCGAGCATCACTCCAAAACCGACAGCAAAGATAACACTTTTTTATTGGTGTTTGATGATATTTCTACACTATTTACCTATATCTTGAATAATCGCTTAGCATTGTCATCGGTGATACGTGATGCATCGTCTTCCGAGAGTTCTAAGTGAGATGCGATGCAACGGCAAATGTGAGGAATATTTGCACTCTCATTGCGCTTACCTCGATTGGGAACAGGTGCAAGATAAGGAGAATCGGTCTCAAGCAATATACGGTCAATACCTATTTCGGGCAAAACTGCCGGTATTTGAGACTTTTTAAACGTTACAATGCCATTTATGCCAAAATAAAAGTCTCCACGCCTACGAATACTCTTTACTTCATCGGGCGTGCCACAAAAACTATGAAACACTCCTTGAGGAAGAACTCCTGTGTATTCATCAAATACTTCAAGAATAGTATCTAAGCCCTCTCTACAATGCAGAATAACAGGTAGATTCATCTCCTCAGCCCAATGTAATTGAGTGTCGAGAACTAGTTTCTGCTCTTTGTGGTAAGTCTTATCCCAATACAAATCCACACCTATTTCTCCCACTGCCACATAATTACGTAGTCCAAACCAACGCTCTATTTCTTTCAGTGCCTCACGCCAATTATCATTCACCTCAGTGGGATGCAATCCCATAGCCATCGACACGCAATCAGGATACTTGTCGTGGAGTGTGTGCATAGGCTCAATGGTAGTCAAATCCACATTAGGTAAGATGAGATGCTGAACGCCACTATCGAGTGCACGTTGAACCACCGCATTACGGTCCTCATCAAATTCTTCAAGATACAAATGTGTATGGGTATCTATCATAAAATCACTTAGTACGACTCATCAACATATCGGCAAATGAGCGGAATGCCTCTTTTGCATCATCATCAATAGATATTTCTTCAAGAACAGTCAATGCGTCCTTTGTATAGCGTGCTATGCGCTCCTCTGCTATCTTCTTCACTCCCGAACGAGTATAAATCTCGGTTACGGCAGCCACCTTTTCGGCTCTATCAGGATTCTCAGCATTTATCCATCCCATAAGTTCTATATGATCCTGTCCTTGCGCCAATTCAAACGCCTTGATAAGCATAAAAGTCTTCTTATTATTCATAATATCGCCTCCAATAGCCTTACCAAAGGTCTTTTCATCGCCATACACATCGAGAAGATCATCTTGAAGTTGGAATGCCAGTCCTATAAGTTCGCCAAAGCGATAAATGCGCATAGCATCCTCCGCACTTGCACCTCCAATAATAGCACCGATCTTGCAGGCACAACCCAAAAGCACCGATGTTTTCAAACGAATCATATTGATATATTCCGCCTCGGTAACATCTATACGACTTTCAAAATCAACATCATACTGCTGTCCTTCGTATATCTCCATTGCAGTATTGTTGTATAGTTTCATCACCTCCGGCATCACTGCCACAGGAGCCTTCGCTATATATTGTGTAGCCATAGTGAGCATAGCATCACCCGAAAGGATTGCCGTATTGGCATTCCACTTCATATGTACAGTCGGCTTACCACGACGCACATCTGCCCTATCCATAACATCATCGTGCAACAATGTGAAATTATGAAACAGTTCTATTCCTACTGCCGGAGCGATAGCCTTGTGAGAGTTATTCCCAAAAGCATCACTTGCCATAAGCACAAGTGACGGACGTATACGCTTTCCGCCAAGGCTCATAGTATAAGCTATCGGTTCGTACAATCCTTTTGGTTCATCAGGATAGCAAATACCTGCCACTGCATCATTCACCTTATCAAGATATTCATTAAATGACCACACCATATTTTCTATATCTCTTAATAATTATTACCTATTATAATATTTCAAAAATGCAGAATACTCTGCTTCATCATAGATTACCTTTAAAAATTCAACTCGCTTAGCTATGTCGACCGAATCGGCTGGAGTTCGATAACGGTCGATTCGTAATGCTGTGCCTAATTGCTCCGGAGTAGCAATTTTTGTGTAGATAGCCATTTGTCGCTCGAGAGTCAACCCATTCACATAACTTTGTACTCCTTCGGCAAAAAAGGCACTGTGTCTTGCTCCTTTCTTATCCACTAAACATTTGCGAAGCAATTCCACACGTCTATTCAACTCTCCGGCATTCACCACGCTATCACTTTCAATAGTGCTTATCATCGCCTGAGCAAAATCTCGTCCCAATATTTCGGGAGCAAGCATTGTGTCGAGTTCAAGCACAAGGCTACACATCATAGCCTTGTCTATATTATCGCTCGCTAGAATGATTTCACTCACTCTGCGAGAACTGCTCTCAGGTTGAGAGCTACAAGCCATTAAAGCCACACTCCCCCCTATTATCAAGCTCAATAAACCTCGCATATATCAAAATAATTCTTGTGCAAGCGCAGGGGCATTAATTTGCATATATTCTTTGTAAGATGCGTCGAACGCTTGTGCCGCCACAGTATCACCTTTCAACAGATACTCACTCTGCACCGCTTTTGCCTTAAGAATTATCCTCTCCATCTCATTCACATCATGACGATTAGACCTTATCAATTCTTTCGCAGCCTCAACAGCACGTTCTCTGGCCTCGTATTCATATTCCGATTTATTGTCACTGCAAGCAACTCCATAACAAAGCGCCATAACCAACATTCCTTTAAACAATAGTTCTCTCATCGGAATCATATATTTATAGCTTTTCATTTTACAAACTTAGTTAAAAAATCTCGTTTAGACAAACACTACACCATAAAACGCAAACCGCCACCGAAAAATATTCGATAGCGGTTACATCTTATTTCATTCTTCTTACTTTGTGGCAGTGTCAAAAGTAAATACCAGCACTTCTTTATTTACTCCATTTTCGGTTACCAAACGATTTACGACAAACACGTAACGCTGACTCCACAACCTTCCCACCAACTGAACTTCGGCTGCACGACAACACGACAAAACCCGCGAATCGCATTTATCAACCGCTCCTTTTAACATAAAACTTGATTCACCTTCTTTTATTCCCAATTCCTTGTAAAAAGTATTTTTTATCAAGTTCATTTCGTCTACAAGGTCGGGCGACGAGCCACCTTCTACACCAAATGATACTGCATAGTAATTCAAGTTATCATAATTTATCTCATCATCATCGCCACACGACACCAATAATGCAGATGCAATAGCCATAACCATCATTACTACCATAGCGCGGTGAATCTCCACTAATCTTTTTTTCATAACCATTAATTTTAAAATATTTGTTTTCCGTCTTTATGGATGCAAATATAATTATTTTATCACATTATCATTGATACTTTTTTCAGAAAAAATAGTCAAGTACAGAAAAAAGTGCGAATGTTTCACAACACTCGCACACACAAAAACCTTAAAAATCTAATCCTATGAAAAAACTTGTTCAAAAGTACTATTATATCATTAATATTAACCATTCTTTTATCTAAAAAAATGTTAGCATTAACATTTTATAAGTAGTTTAGTAAAACTATATTGTGTCCTTTTTTTTAAATGCTTATACTTGTTTATCTATTGAACAACTCTAAAAGCAATATTCCTTCTATGTACCATATTTTTAGTGTTTTTTTGCAATGCTACCATTAAATTGTTACCTTTATGCCATAATTTCACTTTTATGGAAAAATTCCAACTAAATATTTTAGGATGTGGATCGGCAACTTGTACCACTCAGCATTTACAATCATCGCAAATACTCGATATTCGCGACAATTTATTTATGATTGATTGCGGTGAAGGGACTCAGTTACAAATGCGACGTATGCATCTCAAATTTGCTCGTCTCAACAACATATTCATCAGCCATCTGCACGGCGACCACTGTTTCGGGCTGCTCGGTTTACTATCCACCCTTGCCCTACTCGGCAAAACCGGAACCATGACCATACACATATTCAAAGAAGGTGCCGAGTTTTTCAAGAATGCTATAGAGTTCTTTGCCTACGATATGCCTTTTGAAGTAAAATTCAATGTTATCCCAAATGCCAAAGCTCTCATCTACGAAGACGACGCTATTACAGTAACCACTATTCCATTAAAGCATCGTGTTCCTACCGTTGGATTCCTTTTTCAAGAAAAGCCCAAAAAGAAACACATCAATCGTGAAATGTGCGACTTTCACAAAGTCCCCATTTATAAGCTGAACGACATACGCAATGGAAAGGACTTTATAAATAACGAGGGCAAAGTGATTCCCAATAACATTCTCACCCGCCCTGCCGATCCATCGTTAAGCTATGCCTATTGCTCCGATACCGTTTTCTCTTCAAAAGTTATTGAAGCAGTGAAAGGCGTTGATTGGCTATACCACGAAGCCACCTATGCCGACGACAAGGACAAAACAGCGAGTATGCGAGGACACAGCACCGCACGACAAGCCGCTACCGTAGCAAAAGAAGCAGGCGTAAAGCATCTCATTTTGGGTCATTACTCATCGCAGTATATGGACAACACTCGTTTTCGAACCGAAGCAATAGAGGTATTTCCCGACGTCACTTTGGGACGCGAAGGACTCAAACTCGACCTCACAAAATAAAAATTCACCTACCCTTGCAACCAAATGCAAGGGTAGTTACGTCTAATACACAGAAAAAATTAAAAACATAACAATATGAAGACTACATTCCTTTCAATTATCGCTACAGGAGCTATATTTTTAGCATCTTCTACTCCGGTCATAGCTGCCAACGACAGTATCGAATCGACAGAACAACGCATTGAGCGTTCGGCTAAGGAACTTGCCGCCGAATCTATCGAACTTGCTACACAAGAAGTAAAAAAAGCACGCCAAAAATCGAACGACATAAAAGAAAAAATCGATAAACGACTCGACGACACTATCATTAATGGTAAAGCAATTAGAGATCAATATAACAATAACAACGAACTCTTAGCATATAAAAATGCTCGATTTGACGCAGAAAAGGAGTTAATTGAAGAGTGTTTTATCTTTGTCGAAAAACTTGGTAAAGGTGTGTTGGTATTCTTCGCTATTCTCACTATTTTGATTTTCGCAGGAGTGTACCTCAACCGCCGTCAAAAATATAAAATTATAGAGAAAGCCATCGAAAACAATTATCCTCTTCCTCCCGGATTTATTAGCAAGAACACACGACCAACATCTACAACAATTCAGCACATACACTACTCTCCGGCACAAACCCAAAGTGGTAATATTCCTATAGGAAGCAATAAAACAGTAAAAGAATTTAAAGTAACCGACTGGGCTACTTTCCATAGCGGAATCAAATGGTGTGCTTGGGGGCTTGCTTTTATGTTCTTCTTCCTACTTGTAGATGCTCCTATATGGGTATTTGCTATCATCCCGATTATAACAGGAATAGGCAAACTATATTCAGCATATAAGATTCAACAAGCATCCAAAGACGCTAAAGAATACACTTCATCGACAAGTGAGGATACAGATGTACCTACTCCTCCTCCTTTCGATAATAAGAACGATAATAATCCTCAAAATTAATAGGCGAATATCTTTATAGTATTCTTTAACAGCGAGAACTGATGCTAAGTAAATTTGACGAACTAAAGCTACTTGCTCAATGCGCGTTAGGTGATGACCGTCGCGCATTCGGCACTCTCGTCGAAGCCTACCAAAGCGAAATTCGTCGGTTCTTCCTCAATCTAACCTTCGGTGACGCATCACTCAGCGACGACCTTGCGCAGGAAACATTCATAAAGGCCTACACAAGTATTCGCAGTTTCAAGGGACTGAGCAAATTCAGTACCTGGCTCTATCGAATAGCCTACAACGAATTTTATTCCTATTCAAGAAAGCGCCACGAAGAACGGCTCTTAGAAGGCTTTCAGGAAGATCATAGCGAATTGCTCGGCAGCTACGAAGATAGCAGCAACTCGCGCCTTGATATAAACACAGCCCTTATGGCACTCAACGCCACCGAACGAACGGTTGTTACACTTTACTACATTCAAGATGTCCCGATAAAGAAAATCACCGAAATAACCGAACTTCCGGAAGGCACCATCAAGTCGCACCTTTCACGTGCAAGAACAAAAATGGCACAAGTACTGAAACAATAGAATATTTTTACTAACTTTGGATAAGAATAATTATGAAAGAAGATTTTAACGACATAGAATTCAAGAAGCTTTTCAAAGAAAAGGCACATAAATCGGGGGAAAACCCTTGGTTTACACGTCGTGTACTTAATCGCTTGCCCGAAGAAGAACCTACTACAAACGTATATTCCATTGAGAAATGGATATATGCTATAAGTATGTTTTTGTGTGGAATATGTTGGGTGTATCTGTTCCACACCGACTTCTTCGATGTAATCACTGTGCGCTCACTTATCTATATCCTCGCACTTGTAGTAGGTTCTATTATACTCACAGTGCAAACAGTGCGATCATTAATACCGGATTAACCTCCCTAAAACATAGTCAAACAAGAATAGGCGATGTATCTTTCACGACACATCGCCTATTCCTATATTATATCACGCAGATATTACTTCTTTATAAGTTTTTCAACCTTTACACCATCATTAGTAACAACCTTCACCAAGTAAGTACCCTTAGCAAGATCGCTCACATTGATTGTTGTTTCTGCTTTTTCAGACGCAACCAATGCACCTGCCAATGAATATATTTCCACTGCTTTTACGCCTTCACCTTCTATTGTTACATAATCGGTAGCCGGATTAGGATAAACTTTCACCTTAGTTTCAGTCAAACCGTCCACTACATCTTCCACGCCACTCATAGCGTTTTCTATGTTAGAAATCACCACATAAGCGTGTGCAGGCAGAGTAATCTTACCATTCTTAGCATCGAACGCTACACCCGAAGATGCGTAAGACTGTGAGTTAATGTAATAATTACCGTTAGGATTATCAAATGTATAGTTGAATGTTGCCTTTGTTGTACCCGGATTCATTGCAACAACCATTTCTTTAGTCTTTGCGCTATTTCTTAATGTGATGAAACGACCATTTGCCCAATTTGCATCCGAAACACTCCAACTGAACTTACTATTGTCATTTCGATTAGCAATATCAAACAAATCGCTATTATGACGACGAATAGCCAATAGTTCCTTGTAAGATGTCAACAAGCCTTCACGAGCTTTAACATATTTGAAATCGCCCGATGTAGAATTAGAATCAATCCAACCCCAAGGAGAATCCTTTTCACTTGTGTCGCCATTACCACCTGAGATATCATAACCCAATTCACCGAATTGCCAAATCATTCTTGCACCCGGCGACATAATCATAAATGCCGCTACCGAGCCAAGACGTTTCAAGCGATTAGACAAACTCTTAATTGCCGAAACCGAACTTTGAGATGCGCTATAACCCACACGCTCTTCATCGTGGCTTTCCATATAACTTACCTTACCATAAGCATTCATTCCGGCAAATGAGCTACCCGATGAAGTTCCACTCGCAGCATTGGCAAAGTTGTGAGTTTGCTTATTCCAAGAAAGACCGCCATAATTAGCCATTTCATCCTCTTCCTTGCTATCAACGAAGTATTCATAGATAGCATGAGCATTAGGGTTAGCAGCCTTGATTGCATCGGTATATTTCTTCATTATCACTACACGTGAAGAATTATACTTACTTGCATCATAGTCGCTTGCATAACTATTTGAAGCACCCATACCCTTAGCCAAGTCGAAACGATAACCATCGATCTTATAAGTTTCAATCCAATATTTCAACACGTCGCAGAAGTATTGTTGCACATCAGGATTTTCTTGCTTCCAGTCGTTAAACACACTCCAATTGTGAGGAGCATCCACATTGAAGAATGGATTATCAGAAGAAGGTTTTGCATAAGGAGTTGCCTTTGAGTCCCAATACATAGTACACCATGGGTGATTATCGGCGTGATTAAACACGATATCAAGGATTACAGCCATACCGCGCTTGTGGCATTCATCGATAAATTTCTTGTACATATCACGTGTACCATAAGCCTTATCGGGTGCAAAATAGAAGTTAGGATTATATCCCCAAGAGTTATTGCCCGCAAACTCTTGAATAGGCATAAGTTCGATTGCATTCACACCAAGTTCTTGCAAATAGTCAAGATGTTGCATTGCAGTTTCAAGAGTACCTGCCTTTTGAGTCAACATTGGCACACCATTATCGTCGGTTACAGTAACTTCTCTTCTTGCAAAGTCACGAAGAAGTAATTCATATATAATAAGTTCATCTTTCTTAGGAGCCTTAAAGTCCTTTACTTCCCAATTATATTCATCAGCCTTAGCATCGAACACAGATACAATGAAGTTTCCATTAGCCTTTTCAGGATATTCTTTCAAGTTAGGATAAACTTCACTCCATTCGTTAATCCACTTATCATTCCAAGGGTCAAGGACAAGTTTTGCATAAGGGTCGCCCACGTGAATATTATCATCAACGATAAACCAATAAGCATATTCCTTATTCAAGTCGATTACACCCGCAGGCACAGTGTACCAGAAGTAACGATTACCTTGATAATTCATCATTTGGGCATTTGTGAACTTATAGTCGTTCCATTCGCCCACAAGCATCACGTTGCTCTTGTTTGGAGCATACAGACAGAATGTAACACTACCATCGGCATTTGCATTAGCACCTTGTTTCAATTCTCCACTATAGTTAACTGCTTGAGAATTGCTTCGGCAACACAAATCTATTTTATCTGTTAGAGTCTGTCCGTTTGCCGATACTGTTGCATAGACAGTGTAGTCCCCTTGAGCGAAAGTGTGTGAATAAGTAAGCTTAGTACCCTTACCGGTAGCAGCAGGTGTTGAGTTCATATCGTTGATATATAATGCAATATCAGCGTCCATTGTGCTATACACAGTGAAATCAACCTTATTATTTGCTACAGAGAACACATTAGCCGAAGTTGTTACAAGAGAAATAGCAAGACCATCTTCATGTACGTCTACATAAATATCCTTTCCTCCGGTTTCCTTTCCTTCAAGACTGTTATCAGATGCACGAAACACGAAAGCAAGCTGCTTCACTACTTCAGAAGCACCTACGCCATAATATTCCTTAATATCGTTAATCTTTAGAGCATATAAGTCGCCACTTACACGAGTAAGTTTATACTTATCGTCATTGTCTCCCCACGATGGGGCATGTTTCCAGTCGCTACCGGAGCTACTTGCTGTTGTAATTACACCTGTGTGTGCATATACATCACCGGTATAGCCTTTCAATCCGGCAGTTCCCTCAGCAGCATTGAAATAAACAGTAAAATTCTTAGTTGATTGTTGAATCACAGGCGGCTCAGTGTACACTACTTGCGCATTTAATGCGTAAGCTAACGCCATAAACAATGTAAATAAAAGCGTTTTAA
The DNA here is from genome assembly GCA_015061055.1 of Bacteroidales bacterium. Taxonomy (GTDB): domain Bacteria; phylum Bacteroidota; class Bacteroidia; order Bacteroidales; family Muribaculaceae; genus RGIG4576. The sequence goes on along the minus strand of SUXH01000013.1, from coordinate 34,023 downwards.
TTCTTAACATAACAATATAGTTTATATAGGTTTATTTAAATATCATAGGCTTGGGTCGCAAAATTACTAAAATTTACTATATCTCACAAATTTACAACCGATTAACTATCCAACAGTTATTTGTTACGAGTTACAACTATCATTACAGCTACAAAAATCAAGGCGATACCGATAAGGATAGGAGTGTTCAACACTTCATCAAAAAGAATAACACACATCACGACTCCTGTTGCAGGCTCTACAGCTCCCAATATTGCAGCTTGTGTACTTCCTATATATTTTATCGAATACACTTGAAACACATTGCTGAGCACTGTAGCAACAAGAGCGAGCCCCACAAGATTACCCAACAGATATATATCCGATATCACTTGGAACGTTCCACTAACCAAGCTCACAAACAGAAAAATTACTGCACTGAGCGACAACATCCAAAACGACAAACGCATCGACGACAAGTCACGTGCGTTACTCTTGTTTATAGCCACTATATACGACCCGCAGACAAGTCCCGAAGTCACCACTATCACTACACCTGCCACTCTATTGGCTCCCGGCATAAAAGCATCACTGCCTCCAAGCACGCCCAAGCAGTATATACCCACTATAGCTATTATAATGGCAATAGCACTCGATATTCGTATCTTCTCTTTAAAGAAAATGAGCAGAATAAGCATCACCCACACAGGATAGGTGAAATGCAACACTTCGGTAACCCCTCCGCTCATAAAGTTGAATCCCCACACAAGAAAACCGCCCGAAAAGCAATAAAGCACAGCTATCAAGGACATACATTTACGGCAGTTTTTTGGTAATGTGATGGATTCTCGACGCACACCCGACATTATTGCAATAATTAACGATGCAATTGCGAAACGATAAAACAACAAACACGTAGGCGACACCCCTGCCGAAAGTACGGGTTTACTGAACACCGGTATAAATCCAAAAAATCCGGCTCCTATTATTCCTGCAATAATACCTTTCAACCTTAATGCTACAGAATTTTGCATTTTATCCTTTTGTGACATTTATTTATATCATCTTTTATTCCTCATCTTTATACCCTATTCTAAAAATAGAGAAATTCACACTTCCATAGGTGCGATGTTCATAGAAATGAGGCAAATGAGAGAAATCGTATTTCTTGGAATGTTCTATTATTATGATTGTATCATCTTTGAGCATTTTAGATGCCAATATGCGCTCGGGAACTTCGGCAAAATTAGGCAAGTCATAAGGTGGATCGGCAAAAATAATATCATATTTGCGAGCTGCCGTATCCACAAAACGAAACACATCACCTTTCACCATTACCAAATTATCATCTTTGAGTATATCCTTCACCTTCTTGATAAATCCGTACTGGATTGCACTCTTTTCGACACAAGTTACTTGAGTGCAACCTCGCGACAAGAACTCAAAGCTTATAGCTCCCGTCCCTGCAAATAGGTCTAGAGCCTCGCATTCCTCAAAATCAACTATATTCTCAAGTACATTAAAGATATTCTCGCGCGCAAAATCGGTAGTCGGGCGAGCTGTGATATTATTCGGCACATCAAATCTACGACGTCCGTATTTTCCTCTTATAATACGCATTGTGACAACAAAATTAAATCAAATGGTGCTTTTATTGCATCTTGCCCTATTTTCATAGCCGAAGCAGGAAAAATTATAGGCATAACGTAAGATATATATTTTCTCAAGTGCGGCATAAGTTCATCACGCACAGCCTTATCTCCACTCAACTGCAATTCATCATTCATCACATCGAGCGATAAGTTTTGCCATGCATTAAGGATATAGTATTGCATTTCATCGACATTACGACAAGTGAATGTATTAGCCATCATAAGTTCGCCATTTCGCATTACACACATATCCATTTCACTATCACTTATATGCACCAACATTTTTGTCATTCTGCTCTTTTCGCTTTTAATAGTGGAATATCTCACTAATGGCGTAAGATGATGCACTATCTTAGGCATATTGAATGTGCGTTGAAGAAAGGAAATCACTCCATGTGGCAACGTATAAGCTATAGAAGCTCCGGTTCCCTCTAATTGACATTGTTCTCTATCTCCGTCGTCGTCGACATACATATAGTCTACCACATCAAGCATAGTGTCGTCAGCACACATCTCATCGGGGAGTATCACAAAGTGACGAGATGCCACCGATACGGCAATAGTTTTGAAATCTTGTATCAGCACCGGATTATCATAGATACAATTTTCCAATGCCTTCAAGTAATCATTCATATCAAGATTCAACGGTAGCTCTCGACTTATCAATGAATTCTCAATGTCATCACAATACATTATGAATTTCACCGCACTATAACCCACACGCAATATCAGCGTCCATCGTTCGGGGTGCTGTATTACAATATCCTGTGTGGTACTCGACAAGTTGCTCATATCAGTGTAACTAATGTTTTATTTCACAAAGTTACACAAAGTAGTCGAATTAGTTGCTATTCAAAGGAAAATTTATAAGATACACATGGCTTCGTGCACGCGTGATAGCGGTATAAAACCAACGATAAAAATCCATTGTGGTAAAGGCATCATCAGGTATGTAACCCATATCAATAAACACATTTTTCCATTGCCCGCCTTGCGCTTTGTGGCAAGTTACAGTATAGGCATATTTCACTTGAAGCGCGTTGAAATACACATTCTGCTTCAGTGCCTTATATCGAGTGCGCTTGTCGCCTTCCAATTCCGAATAAATCTCGGTAAACAATCGTTCGCTCTGTTCTCGACTCAATGCCGGAGAATCACTAAACAGTCCATCAAGAATAACTTTAGCATCTACTTCGATATTATTATGATCGGGGAACTCAAGCGTTACATCAGCAAAACGGAATCCATACATTTTATGAGTACCTCTCACCCTCGACACTCGAGCCACATCACCATTGGCGATAAAATCGAGTTCCTCATATTGCTCACTCCAGAAGTAGTTATTTTTAGCCACAAGAAGCATATCGCCGCTTACCAATTCATCTTCACGATAGAGTATCTGGTTTCGTATACCGGCATTGAACATTGTAGCGCGCTTATTGGAACGTGTTATCACTATTGTTTCATTCAGTCCGTCGCGACCGTAACAATCACTTATCATCTCACTCAGATACTCTCCCGATAACACCTCTATGTCATCATATTTCGACAGATGCAGAACAGGCTTTACAAGCCCCTCCTTGCTAATCATATTATTACGCAACATAGTGGCATTGTGAAGAATTCCTGAATCGGCATTTTGCCGAGCAATAAGAGTGAGTCGCGATTCATACACTTTTAATCCGTAGCTTCTTAATTGCTCCACACTTAACGCGGGACTATCCACAAAACCCACCGGAGGTAATTGGGCATTATCACCAAGTAAAATGAGATGACAACGTACCCCACTATACACATAATGGATAAGGTCGTCAAGCAAGCGCCCGGTGCCAAACATTGCCGCCTCTGCCGACGCATTGGATATCATCGATGCTTCATCTACGATAAAAAACGTGTCGACGTGCTTATTTTCGGCAAGCATAAAATTGCCATAATCGGGCGAATAGCTCTTTTGCCTATATATCTTGCGGTGTATTGTGAATGCAGAATGTCCCGAATACTCCGAAAACACCTTTGCAGCTCGTCCTGTGGGAGCAAGAAGCACCGTTTTCTTCCCAAAAGCGGAAAGAGCTCTCACTAAAGCTCCCGTAAGCGACGTTTTCCCGGTTCCCGCATATCCGTTTATAAGCATTAGTGATTCGGGCTCTTGATTTACACAAAAAAAAGATAGAGAGGCAATCAACTGATTTTGCTCTCTATTTGGCTCATAAGGCAAATACGACAACACCGCACGCCCAAATTCTTGCACCAAAGGGTTCATCTCATCACTATCGATTAGATTTTACAAACGAAACACTATTGGCAACACATATCTCACAGGTACAACCTTATCGCCCATTTTTCCGGCTTCCCACTTAGGCATCGCACTTATCACACGTACAGCTTCTCTATTAAGCTGATAATTACAACCTCTTATCACCGATATATCGCTCACCGAGCCATCAACATTTATGATAAAACTGCACAGCACTCGTCCCTGTATGCCCGACATATAAGCATCATAAGGATATTCACGAGTCTTGTTAATAAAATTAACAAGACCACGTTCGCCACCGGGAAATTTTGGTTGAACATCTACATAATCAGTTTCATACACATCTACATAAGCCTCTTGTACACGCGCTTTTGGATTGCACATCTTTACCCTACGTACTTGTGCTGACATCGGCATTGCAAGCAAGAACATAATAGTTATCAATATGATTCTGTACAATTTCATTTGCATATCTCTTTTGAAACTGATTTTCTACTCTTAAAAATATGAGAAACTTATTGTCTATTAATTTTCCCCGCAAATATATATTCCATTTTCCAAACTTCCAATCTCATCTGACCAATATTTTCCATTGATTAATATTGTTTTATTTTTATTTACAAAAGAGCCTCAAAATCATCACTTTAATAGGAAATTTTAAATTTTAGGAGCATTTTTACCGACATTTCCACCCATTTCAGGGTGTTTTAAACACGTTTTTTTACATTTTTATACTTATTTTACCGATACACAAGTTAAAATAACTCGATTTTATACTAATCACCCCATATTTCACGTTATAAAACAATAATATTACACGATGAAAATACGCAATCTGATTATAACACTAATAGCAGGCACTGCTTGCAATTTTGGGATTTCGGCTCAAGATGGAGGAAATGCTTATAATTTTCTAAACATTCCCGTTTCAAGTCGAGTGTATGGTTTAGGAGGTCATAACATTACTGTTATCGACGATGACATCAATCTTATCGAGCAAAACCCGGCACTTCTCGGTCCGGAATTTGACAAACAAATCGGAATCAACTATATGCACTATATAGGAGGAAGTAATTTTATGGGAGTACGCTATGGCAACGGAATATCCGACCACAATGCTTGGGCAATTGGTATTCAATACTATGGATATGGCGATTTTACAGCTGCTGATATTGATGGTACTATAACAGGTTCATTCAGCGCAAGCGATATCGCATTCTCGGCTTCATATTCTCACGACATTAACGACCGACTACGTGGAGGTATCACAGTGAAAGCGCTTTCGTCTAAATATGAGGACTATTCGGCTTTTGCTCTCTGCACCGATTTAGGGTTAAACTATTACAACCCCGACAACGAAATATCGATGTCAGTGGTATTAAAGAATCTCGGTGGACAACTCACCAAGTTCAATGAAGAATACGACCGATTGCCTTGGGATATTCAACTTGGGTATTCTCAATTCCTTAAGAACACTTCAATTCGTATTTCAATTACGGCAACCAATCTCACCAAGTGGGAACTGCCATATTACACCCGAGAAGATCAGAGTAGCACATCTTCACCTCTTGTAGAAAAGAACTCTTTCAGTAGTAATTTTTTCCGACACCTTACATTTGCAGCCGAATATGTTCCTTCCGATAAATTTTATGTCGGGTTGGGATACAATCACAAGACTCGCACCGATATGAGCACTTATTCTCGCAATTTCTTGTCAGGATTCTCTATTGGAGCCGGCATTAAGACATCTTCAATAGGAGTGGGAATTGCATTATCTCAACCTCACACAGGAGCCACTACATTTATGGCAAATTTCACCATGAGTCTGGCATCTCTACTTCGATAAACATTCACTTTACAACATATTGAGTAATAAGGTTGAAACGACAACTCTCAAAATAAAGAAACTCTGCGGTGATATCATCGCAGAGTTTCTTTTGTATAGAATATTTATCTAATATTCACAGAGTATTACATAATGACTTTAGTCACCTTGTTGCCTTGTTTCTTGATGAACACGCCATTTTCAGGACGAGCAACCTTCACACCTTGCAAGTTGTAGAATTCTACCGGAGCATTTGCATCAGCATCTACTTCTTCGATAGATACGTTAGCATTGCCAACTGTGACTGTCATCCAACTACGAGCAGGAGTCTCGCACACATTGTTTTCGGTAGGAATTGAGAATACACCAAGATAATGACCACCTACAATTAAGTTACCTGCATAATCAAATACCATTTGTTCTACCGATGCACCATCTTGAATACGTTTAGCACCCACACCCACACCATGTTCGTATGTATACTTAACTTCAAGCGTAGGAGTATTATCATTCCATGTTACATTATAGAACTGAAGGATACCATTTTCATCGTTAACAACAAGAGTCTTACCATCCTTTGACGCAGCCAAACCACTACCGGCAGCACCAACCAACAAATGCTCGTTTTGTGCGCTACCTTGGTTGAATGTGATTTCACCTTCATTTGTTACAAAGAATAGTGCAGGCTTAGTCGCTGAAACCGCTGTTGAACCAACAGTTTGGCATACCCACACACCTTGTTCTACCGGTGCTATTGAGGCATCGGCAGTCATTGTCAATGCCAAATTAATAATATTGGTTGGAGCTGTATCCCAAGTTGTCGACTCTTTACCTTCCATATCATATACATATATAGCATAAGTACCGTTAGCTTTCTTCACATAAGCATACATTTTTGAGCCATAAGATACGACACTTGATGTCACACCACCCACATCGACGCCATTATTGCTAATCACGCCCGAAGTTCTTGTACCTTCACAGAATTGAGCAAATGTGAAATCAGTTGGATTAGCTACATATATACCGGAATTAGCAGCAGCATTATCAGCTACATACACATTACCCTTGGCATCAACAGCTATACCTTGGTTAGTATTAAACGTCACACCTTCAGTATATGCAGTTTCGTTTTGCTTTACATAGTCTTGACCATATACATACACACCATTGCCTGCCTTGTTTACACCAGCACAGTCTGATACATATACCTTACCGAAATTAGCCGATTCCGGAGATTTGTCTACAGTTGCATAAGCTCGATTCAACTTATAATCTTCTTTTGACAAAAGAGGCATCAACATTGATACATTCTTACTTGCAACCTCAACACTCCAGTTAAGAATTTGACCGGCGTTACCAGGAAGAGCTGTAGCAGCAACTACCTTTTCGTTTACTCCGGCAACCACATTATCAAGAGCAATTTCTCCAACCTTTGCACCTGCATTATAGAAAATCAACTTACCACCGTCAAGACAGTCTTCATTTACCTTGAAAGAGAATGTATAGTTATTTTCAGAAGCAGTAACCTTCAAGTCATAAGCATATACTCTATTGTAGTAAGTTTGATCTACATCTTGTGTTGTGAAACGAGATACTGTATTATTCTTATTTAGATATATTGTAATATCATCGTCTTCAACGTGAGTACTTACCATCGCAAACGATACCTCTGCTGCATCAAGAGTTGTGTTTGTAGTTTCAATCAATGTAGCTTTATCAAGACCATTATTCACATCATAGATAGCTACACCCACATTCTTACCATTAGCATCAGTTTGAGGAACAGCCATAAGCACATGCTTAGCATACTTGAAGAAGTGTGCACCACTTGCAGCTACAGGCATCACCGATGAGCTTAGAGCACCCATATTTGTAGGAGTACTCTTACCTCCATCTTCAGCTTCACCCAACAGATATTCTGTTGCTGTCATATTTGCACCATCAAGCACAATCGCAAAATTATTGAATGGAGATGTTGTAATACTAAAATTATCACCTACTACAGCCGACTTAAATTGTGCGCTATCTTGATTGCTAGTAACAGCTATTACACCCTTACGAGAAATGGTATAAATTGAGAAACGAATTTCACCAGATGAACCGGTTGTTTGTGCTGTTGTAATTACCTTACAATCTTCTAAACGACCGGAGATGGCCAATGATTGACCTGTCAATGAATTATACCAGTTACCTGCCGAATTAGGAGCTAAACCTTCAAACCATATTTCAGGATCGCCTGTCGGAGTACGAGTTGCTTCGTCCTTAGCCCACTTATACACGCGGAATGTACCTGTCAAATTATCATCATCATCCAATGACATCTTTTCGTAGTTACAAGCCACAAGAATTGAGTCGCTTGTGAATGCGATATCTGAAATCTTCAACAATTCGCGTTCGTCGCTTGCATCACCTACACCGGCAGTACTCAATTCCTTATACAATTCTTGAGTCTTAGCATTTACGATGTAGATATATGGATTATTTTCAGCATCAAGAGCAAGAACATAGATTGAATCACCATGAGCAATTTCCTTGCGGATTGTTTTACCTTCAAGAGCTGCGATAGACTTATTCACAAAATCTTGACGCATATTATACTTGTCAGACAATACCAACCACTTATCTTGAGTAGGATCAGGATAGTTGTAACATGGATTACCTTCATAGCCTTCTTCTTCAAGGTAAATGATAGGATACAATGTTTCGTTTGCTGTTACAGTGAATGTTTCGTTAGGGCGGTTATATTCTTCGTCAAGAGCAAATGCCGACTTGTAACCAGGAGCTGTTACATCGATTGTATAGTCATTGCCCGGTTCAAGTTTTTCAAACACGAATACACCATTCCATTCGTTGTCCACTTGATACTTAGCTACTTCTACACCACCTTTATAAAGGGTAACAACAGCATCATTTATTGGTTTCCATTGGTCGATTGAACCTTCAGCATAGTTGTAAAGGTCGTGATATAGACGATTGTGAAGGTCTTTCACAGAACCCATAATATAACCCTTAGGATCTTTCTCCCAACCAAACCATGCTTGCATACCACGAGCATAACGCATACCTTCTTGACCACAATAGTCAGGGTTCAATGCACGATGAGTAGCCGGCATATATTGGTGAGAATAACCTTCAGAAAGGAGACCGGGACAAGTGTTTGTTCTCAACACACCAAGGTAACCACTCTTACCGGTGTTTTGTGATGGAGAAGTCCAACCATAGTAGAATGTAAAGTCACCATAGATATAAGGTTTCTTACCCGGTTGCATATAAGATGCATTCATCACATCGATACCATTTGATGTAAGAATCGGCCACAATGTGTGACACATATCGCTACATACTTGCATCAACTCCTTTGCTGTATACTTGCTACCATGATACATATAATTATCATCAGCAGGAGTAGTATATCCCTTGTGAATAAGCAAAGTGTGATTTTCGTAACCGGCATCTGAGTGAATACTCAAAAAATAGTCAGTGTTGAATGAATTAGCTTCTTGAGCAATTTCAGTCAAGTTACGATTATATTTTTCTGCTTCAGCAGTATTGTGAGGATATGGACCATTCTTCACACGACTCATACAGATATTCTGGGCAGGCATACCCCAATCGATAAGAATCTGACGAAGTTTCAAGCCCTTCCATAAGTTGGTATTTGATTCATAGAAACCTGTAGTATCTCCCGTAGAGTGGTTGATTGTTGCCATATTACGGTCGTTACCGGTCCAAGAACCGTGTCCCGGGTTGATATAGATACGAGCCTCTTTGATAGACTTATCTTGTCCTGCATAAGCACCAAATGCTATTACAGCAGCGAATATTGCAATTAAAATCTTCTTCATAGCTCTATCGATTATTTAACATTAATAATATAAGCATCACCATTGAGTGTTGAGAACACTATCTTTTTGCTTTCACTCGATGCGTATGGATACATAGCAATTATTGATGCATCAGTAAGTTTTTGCAACTTGCCTTGAAGATTTGAAGCAACAATAGCCGATGCAGTGATTGTGTGGCCATCATCTTCGTCCTTCATTCCCACAACTATATTGTTGTCATACCATTGTGGAGCACGAATAATTCCAAGTTCCTTCACATTCTTTCCATCGATATCGCTCACGAAGCAACCCACTCCACACACATAGTAACACACCTTCTTGCCATCAGGTGACAGTGAAGGCCAAATGTAACTAAATTGTGTACCATTAGGAGAAAGAACACTTGTCACACCATTCTTTGTAATCATCAATTGCTTATTATCGATCGACACCACAGGAGCTGTAGCTGTAGTATTAAGTGATTTAGTAACCACCTTCTTTGTCAAGCGACCACTGTTCACAATCATAGCATTACCACCTTGCAATGCGACAGTATTAAGGTTACGAGTAGCCTTAACCAACGATTCTGTTGCTTTTGTAGTAATATTTTTCTTTACTACATCAGAGTATCGCAATCCATTCACAAAGCAATCTTCGCGATACACCACATTTTTACCGTCAGCAGAGATTTTTACTCCGTTTCCGGCACCCCAAGCTGTTGTAAGCACCTCGCTCTTACCTGTTGCAAGGTCATACTTAGTCAATCCGTCCAATTGCGAACCTGTCAAAAGGATATAATCACCCTTTGGACTGATACCTGCTACAATGCGTTCTCCATCGATAGGTAGATTCACCTTTTCGATAGAGTTCACATTTAGCACTTGCGCAAATGCAGATGAACTAACAAAAACAGCCAATGACAATAGCATTTTCTTCATTTTGATAGTCTTTTTTTGTTTATGTTGTTAGTAATTTTACTTCTTAATGTATTTCATTGTGTAGAATTCACCGTCCACTGCCACTTGGATTACATACAATCCATTACGTAATTCCGACAACGATATTTCTTCGTGTGCAGTCTTACCTGCATACAATTTAGCCACGTTACCAAGCATTGACACAGCATTTACTTGCACGTCAACAACATTTCCGGCTGTCACCACTACGTTTTCGCCTGCAATCTTCACCTTAGCATCAGTTTCCACCTTATCAATAGCACTCGCCGATGAGCTATAAACGAATGATATTGTTTCACCCCAATCAGATGTACAGAATGTTCCGTTTTCATCATAATACTGTACTTGAGCACGAGCATAATAAGTTACGCCATCTTCCATAGGATTCTTGCGAGAAAGCAAGAATTCACTTGATGGAACTCCAGTCGCATAATCTTCAGTCTTCTTTTGACTCTTTGAGCCTCCGAAAGCGTTAGTCTTATCCACTTGGATAACTACGACTTCAGCACCATCTTGCGGATTGATTTCAACCATAGAATTCGAGTAGCACACACCGCCATTTAGAGGGAACTTGAATGTAGGCGCGCTACAAGGCATTGCCTTTGTAGAGAATTTCACATAATCAGATGCTTTACCGTCTTGCACCACACGAGCATAATATGTCATCAATGGATGCAATTCATACACCTTAGTTTGATAATTGCCGGTTGTTGATTCTACCGAGAATACCATTTTTTCGAAATTCATATCTTCAGCCACTTGCAATGTTATAGGAGCACCTTCGGTTGTCACACTCCAAGTAAAGTTAACCTTTGGGTCCAAACCGTCAGCATCATTTTCCGGAGTAAGCATTTGTACAAGTTTGTATTCAAATGTTCTTGAATCCGATTTACCGTCGTTTTTGCCCTTCGCAATTGCACGCACTTGCCAATATAGAGTCTTATTCTTTGAAATAGAATTATATACTTCATTAACCGACACCGATGTTCCTGTAGTCTGTACCGACTTTTCAATATTCAAGAATTGAGCATCGGTTGCAATGTCAAGGGCATATTTTTCTGCTCCGGAAACTGTATTCCATTTAAAATCAAATGATTTATCGGTAACAAATCCTGTTGCCGGCGATACCAAAGTAGGATTTGACAATGTTTCTGTATAAACCGGTTTCCATACTGCAGCATCCCACTCGTTTCCGTAACGGTCGTATGCACACACTGCAAAATAGTATCCACTGCGATAATTTTCAGGAATAATGTATGCATTATTGTAGCTAACACCCAACAAATAATCTTGTTCTTTTGCAAATGCTGTTGGCTCTACTCCACTTGGCACTGCATACACAGTGTAGCGCATATTTTCCTTTGCAGTCCATGTAAGATTTCCTGCATCATCATAATTTAAGTTTTCAACCTTACCAGGATTGTTTGCTGTTTTCCAATCCATTGCCGGCATTATAGCAGGTTTTTGATAAGCCTTTGCTTTTAGATAGTTACCAAATGTTTGTCCACCTTGCTTTTGATAGATATACTTTTGTGAATAGTAGATAGAACCTGCTGAACCAAGTTGAGCTGTTCGGCGGTTAATCATAGTTTGATCATAAAACTCGGCAAATGTACCCATCTTACCTGTTGAGTTATTCAAGTATTGGATTGTTTGAGCTACAAACAAATGACGATTAAAGCGCTTTGACACTTTACCCCACCAAGGCACAATCTTTGAATAATCCGATGGACTTGAACCAATAGCCCAATACACTTGTGGAGAAATAAAGTCGATCACTCCTTCGTCCAACAATCTTAAAATATCTACATATTGACTGCTATAACATAATTCGTATCCACATGGACATGCTTCCAATCCATATTTTGATGCCATCGATGCCGATGTGTAAGTTGTTCCCGGAGGCGCTTGACCAAAACGAACCCAAGGTTTGTGTTTTTGAATCATATCAAACACACCCTTGATAAATGTGTGTACATTGTTTCGACGCCAATCAGCTTTGCTCATTGTACCGCCGGCACTCTTGTATGCTGTATAGTCGGCAGCATCACCCGAATCTGAAGCACTATTATAATAGTAGTCATCGAAAAGCATACCGTCGATATCGTAACCTACCACGATTTCTTCAAGTACCTTTATAATGTGTTCAATTACCTCAGGCTTACCCGGATTCAAAATCTTTGTACCTGAGTTAGCATCGATAATCCAACCATTTTCCACGTAGTTAGTACCATCGCCACCATTGATCCACGCCGACGACTCACTCGCAAAACGATATGGATTTACCCATGCAAGACATTCCATACCACGTTTGTGACATTCATCAACCACAAACTTCAATGGATCCCAACCCGGATCTTTACCTCGCGTACCGGTAAGCCAGTTCGACCAAGGCTCATAAGATGACTTGTAGAATGCATCACTCATTGTACGCACTTGGAAGCACACTGAGTTGAAGTTATTCACTGCCAATGAGTCAAGAATCTTAATCATTTGATTCTTTTGTGATGTGATAGCACTCTCTGAACTTCCTTGAGTAGAAGGCCAGTCGATACCCCACACTGTTGTCAACCACGTAGAACGCATTTCGTGCTTCATATTCACATAGGACTCTGCCGCAAATACAGGCAGAAAGCTCATTGCAAGCACTAATGCTAACATTTTCTTTCCGATTTTTCTCATTTTCATTATATTAAGTTGTTTGTTATATTCTCAATTACACATTTAATCTTTTCACTCCGGTCATCTTTTTACATTATTTTCAGCATCAGAGTTGCATCTTCACACATTACCAAGATGTTAGTTACTTCCAAAAATGTTATAATTAGCCAAAATGAACATATTTTTTCAAATTACAAAGTTATATTATTTTTTTATTTCTATTTCATTTTTTATGTTTTTTAGCATTAATATAGGAAATACACCCCTTAAAACACAAAAAATCCGGCACTAAAGCCGGATTTTTCTATTTATATAAGTTTCTTGTTATTTACACAACCACTTGCACACTGCGCTTTCGCCGCCTCCTACTACCTTCACAAGATAGATACCATCGGCTACTGCCGGCGATAATGCTGCGCGACCACCATTTACTTCAACATTCTTTGAGTATTGAACACATCCGGCTATGTCATACACTTCTACTTTCACCACATCAACATTTGATGCGCTTACAATGATAGACTTTCCTGATGGGATTATATTAACCGACTTCGTTTCAACTCCTACCGCTTCCAAGCCACTCACGTAATTGCTATATACAGCATATAAGTTAGCCTTTATCGTGTTATCACCACTCACATAACCACTCTTTGAACTGAGGCTGAACAACAAGTTCTTCACCGTAACAGGATAATTACCTAAATCGGATGTACCGCCTAAATAGTCCATTAAGTTCCATTTGTGAGTTCCGATTGCGATTCCGTCTTCACCCAAAAGCACTTCACTACCTCCGGGAACAGACGCAGTACTGATATTAAGTGACATATCGTTCAATGGAGTGGTAGTAGAGACTTCCAAAACAACGCTGTCAGGCAAACTATAAATAACAGCATCTTTTTCCAATTTAATTGTGGCTTTGCGCTTACCACTGTAACCAAACGACAATGTTCCATCGGCTGCAAGCACAGCATCGCTCGACAAGTTGGCACTTGTTACCGTCCAGTTATTCCAATCTTGTGTCATCACAGCACTTGGAGCTACTTCAACCTTGACTATCGTTTCATCACTGAATGCACCGAGTGTAGCTTTTATCTTTGTTGTTCCTTCTTTCAAGCCTTTCAATACACCATTTTCGATAGCAACCACTGTTTCGTCTTCGATTTCCCATGTGAAGCGAGAAGGGTCGTAAGTCAACGTTTCGCCATTTGATACGGTTGTAATTTCAATCGGATATTCGCGAGTAGCATCGATTAGAATCATCGGCTTCAAGCGAATAGCAAATTCACTGTTTTGCACTAAGATTGGTACTGTAACCTCTACTCCATTGTAATGTGCTGTGATTGTTCCGTAACCCGGAGTGCCTCCCACTTCGATAGCCTTTCCGTTGGCACTTGGAGCGCCTACCGATTCAGAGCAAGTATATGTTACATCTACATTTTCCGATATCAATTCGCCATACTTGTTATAGCCAAGCACATTGGGCACAAAAGTAAAATACACCGGCGATTTCAAGTTTGGAGTCTCAAAGCGCAATGACGCGATAACGTCGGCATCTTCTTCGGGTGCTGTAGAGAACATCATCATACCATTTGCTACCGCACGTGGACTCGTTTCTGTTGTCTTATTCACAATCTTGCTACCCACAAGCATCTGAGCCGAACCACCGGCATCAAAGTTTGCCACATTCCACACATCCGGAATCATATATTTCATCAAGTTGCACATCACAGTAGTGCTACAACCTGCCGAACTTCCATATTCAGGATGAACAGCCTTGTCGATTACAATCATATAAAGTTTTGTGCCATCGGCATTACAACCATAAGCAGTACGTGAATACACTTGGCTGTTATAAGTTTCGTTTGTATTGCGAGCAGTCAATTCACCATTCAGCATCACATAAGCATTACCTTCCACCATATTTTGCACTGCAATAGGAGTGCCGTCGCCATCAGCAGTATACCAATAGTTGTTGATAGCCACTTCGTCACCCACAACGAGTTTTTCCATTTCAACCTTGTAAGCTCCATCGGCTACAAGACAAGCATCATAGTTACCAAGAGTCTTATTGTTGCCATTTAGAGTGATTGCCGCCACCTCAAACTTCATATCTTTTGCAATAGCCCACTTTTCACCTGCCTTTAGATTTAAGTAGATATAATGACAATCAGCTACAGCATAGAAAGTGTGGCTACGACCGATTGCGTGATTAAACAATGTCAACTGCCCTGTATTACAGCGCTTATTCACTTGCACAAGCGATTGATCCCCACTGAATTTTGCCGATTTCACTACACCGGTCCACATATGGCGACCCACATGCACTTTTTTATTTATGTCTACAATAGTCGAGCCGGTCCAACCACCTCCACCGTTCCAACCATCGATCGATGCATCATTTGTGTTGGTGTAAAGCGTATCGTTCACCACCACTCCACCAAATGGCACACCCATCATAAAGTCGGTGTAAGGTTTTCCGGTACCCGACACCACCCAGAACGAGGCGTTACAAGCTGCCAACGGCTTTTTGCCCATTGCCTTATGGCGAGTATATGCTTTTGTAAGATATTCTTGTTTGCCAAGCGTATTATTTGCTTGAGTTGTCTCCACTCGGTTATACGTATTATTCATATCCATTTCAAGGACATACGCATTAAGCGGATATTCAGGAACTCGCACAATAGTGTGTACAACACCCGGTCCTATTTGACGGTGTAAGATTGTATCCACTGTGCAATTCTTACCATTTAAGATTAGTTGCGCATTAGCCGACAATAGGCACATCAGTGCAAATGTCATAAGAAACGAAATTCTTCTCATTTTGATGATTTATTAGTTGTTTTAAAAAGCCTTATCATACACGTAATCACACAAAGTTAATCACTTCACAAAGTTATATTATTTTTTTATGTTTTTTAGCATTAATATAGGAAATACACCCCTTAAAACACAAAAAATCCGGCACTAAAGCCGGATTTTTCTATTTATATAAGTTTCTTGTTATTTACACAACCACTTGCACACTGCGCTTTCGCCGCCTCCTACTACCTTCACAAGATAGATACCATCGGCTACTGCCGGCGATAATGCTGCGCGACCACCATTTACTTCAACATTCTTTGAGTATTGAACACATCCGGCTATGTCATACACTTCTACTTTCACCACATCAACATTTGATGCGCTTACAATGATAGACTTTCCTGATGGGATTATATTAACCGACTTCGTTTCAACTCCTACCGCTTCCAAGCCACTCACGTAATTGCTATATACAGCATATAAGTTAGCCTTTATCGTGTTATCACCACTCACATAACCACTCTTTGAACTGAGGCTGAACAACAAGTTCTTCACCGTAACAGGATAATTACCTAAATCGGATGTACCGCCTAAATAGTCCATTAAGTTCCATTTGTGAGTTCCGATTGCGATTCCGTCTTCACCCAAAAGCACTTCACTACCTCCGGGAACAGACGCAGTACTGATATTAAGTGACATATCGTTCAATGGAGTGGTAGTAGAGACTTCCAAAACAACGCTGTCAGGCAAACTATAAATAACAGCATCTTTTTCCAATTTAATTGTGGCTTTGCGCTTACCACTGTAACCAAACGACAATGTTCCATCGGCTGCAAGCACAGCATCGCTCGACAAGTTGGCACTTGTTACCGTCCAGTTATTCCAATCTTGTGTCATCACAGCACTTGGAGCTACTTCAACCTTGACTATCGTTTCATCACTGAATGCACCGAGTGTAGCTTTTATCTTTGTTGTTCCTTCTTTCAAGCCTTTCAATACACCATTTTCGATAGCAACCACTGTTTCGTCTTCGATTTCCCATGTGAAGCGAGAAGGGTCGTAAGTCAACGTTTCGCCATTTGATACGGTTGTAATTTCAATCGGATATTCGCGAGTAGCATCGATTAGAATCATCGGCTTCAAGCGAATAGCAAATTCACTGTTTTGCACTAAGATTGGTACTGTAACCTCTACTCCATTGTAATGTGCTGTGATTGTTCCGTAACCCGGAGTGCCTCCCACTTCGATAGCCTTTCCGTTGGCACTTGGAGCGCCCACCGATTCAGAGCAAGTATAGGTTACATCTACATTTTCCGATATCAATTCGCCATACTTGTTATAGCCAAGCACATTGGGCGATGTACTGTAATAGATAGGAGTCTTTAAGTTTGGAGTTTCAAATCGCAACGACGCAATGACATCGGCATCTTCTTCGGGAGCTGTAGAAAACAACATCATACCGTTTGCCACTGCACGTGGAGTAGCTTCTGTTGTCTTATTAATCACTGTTCCGCCCACCATAAATTGTGCTGAACCACCGGCATCCATATTTGCCACGTTCCACAAGTCGGGAACGAGATATTTCCATAATTGACACATCACAGTAGCAGTACAGCCCTTCGAATTGCCATACACCGGGTGAGTCGACATATCGATAACAATCATATAGAATTTAGTGTTATCGGCATTACAACCATAAGCAGTACGAGAATACACCTTTGCGCCATAATCGGCTGTGGCACGATTGGTGATTTCGCCCTTGAGCATAACGTGTGCTTCTCCTTCAGTCATATTTTCTACTGTGATAGGAGTGCGATCACCGTCGATGTCAAACCAGTAGTTATTGATAGCCACCTCGTCGCCCACAGCAAGTTTTTCCATTTCTGCCTTGTAAGCACCATCGGCTATCAAACAAGCATCATAGTTGCCAAGCACTTGATTGTTTGCCGAAAGTTTGATTTCAGCCACTTCAAACTTAATATCGTTACCTACCGACCATTTTGAGCCTTCTTTAAGCTTCAAGAAGATATAATGGCAATTTTGGACATAGCTATAGAACACATTATTGCGTCCACGTGCGTGATTGAATAGCACTAATTGTCCTGCATCGATACACTTGTTTACTTGAATGATTTCTTGATCTGCTGAGAACTTTGGCGACTTCACGCAACCATACCATTCGTGACGACCTACATACACTTTCTTACCCGAAATGATTGTAGAAGCAGTGTTCACAGTACCTCCATTAAAATCAAACACACCATTACGGTTTGTATTCACATAAATAGTATCATTTACCACTTCGGCACCATGAGGCACACCCGGCATAAAGTTATACCAAGGAATTTGCGACGATACACACCAAAAAGAGGCATTACAAGCTGCCAACGGCTTTTTACCCATTGCCTTATGGCGATTATAAGCATCGGCAAGTTTCTCTGTTTTACCAAGCAAGCCCTTTGCCTGTGTTGTTTCCACACGATTATACTCGTTAGTGACATCCGTTTCCAACAAATACACGTTCAACGGATATTCAGGCAAGCGCAAACGGGTTTCTATGATACCGGGACCAATCTGTCGTTGCCACAAGGTATCAATAGTGCAATTCTTACCATTTAGTACCAATTCGGCACTTACACTTAACACAGTAAGAACTGCAAAAAGCAAAAAAGTAGTAATTTTTCTCATATCAATAGTTTATTAGTTTTATAATCTCGATATTATTCAACAAAGATAAATTTTTTATTTCTACAATTAAAATTTATCTCTCTAAATATTCACCATCAACAGCATAAATCCCACAACCTGTTGCTGAAAGCGAGAGATAAAACCGTATTAACTTGAATATTATGCCGAAGACATTAAGAATAATCTACATAGAATATATTAAGAACGCCCGAAGGGTGTTTTTAATGGTTTTCGCCACGCCCGGAGAGAAACATCTCGCCGGAGGCGATAGATAGAACAGCCCAGTGCAGAGCGAAGCGACACGCCGGGACAAAAAAAGAACCGACTCATCGAGTCGGCTCTCTGTACTATATCTTTAAGTCCAAGAATTAAAGAACAACCTTAGTTGCTTTAGCACCTTGCTTCTTAACGAATACGCCGTTTTCTGGGTTAGCAACCTTAACACCTTGTAGGTTGTAGTATTCTACAGCAGCGTTGTCAGCAGCAACTTCTTCGATTGCAGAAGCTGGCAATGTAAGTTTGAACATAGCCAAGTACTTACCTTGTACCAATTGAGCGATATTTACAGTACCATCTTCGTTAACTGAAGCAGAAAAGTCATTAGTGTATACATCCGCATCCAATAGACCATCACAGCTTGCAACCATTTCTTTTGCAGCTACATTATAAACAGCAAATCCTGTTTTACGAGCACCACCAACTGGCATAGGCATAACAATATAAGTAGTTCCATTAACTACAAATGCGTCAGCACCAGTAGAACCTGCTTTACCTTGAACAAAAGGTTCACCCATATTCACAAAATCTTTTGCACCATTTTCAGCTACACGTACACCAGATTGACCACGATGATAAAAATACATTGTTGGAGCTGTCTCAGCATCTTCAGCAACAGTTTTATCTGCAAAGAACACTTTAACTTCATTAGTTAATGATACACCTTCGTCAGCATTTACAAGGTAGCTATAGTCTTTATCTTGTTCAGGACCATTTCCCATATCGAAGACATTATATACAGCCACATAATTTTTCTGATGAATTGCTGTAGCAATATAACCATTAGTTAGAACATCACCCGCTGCGCCCAAGAAGTCAGCACGACCAGCTTCACCTGGAGAAGGAACTTCGCAAGCAATGTGCTTCATTGTTCCATCAGGAGCGATAGCTACGAAGTTAGTTGATGATGGTGCATTAGGGAAATTCAAGTTAACTACAATGTTACCAACAGCGTCAATTGCGATAGCTCGACCAATTGTATAAGCTTTGAAAGTAGGATTACCTACAGAGTCAGTTCCATGGTCACCAACACTATTATTAGCGGCAAATGTGTTTACATCATAAGCCTTTGCAGTCAAACCTGTTGCATCGTAGAACTCTACCTTGCCTGTTCCCATATTTGCTACAGCGATTTCATTTCCAACTGCAACAATATTACGTACATTAGTTCCTAAAGCAGTAAAATCATGTTGCCATTGTTTTTCTAAAGTTTGTGCATTAGCAGCGCAAGCAAGCATTACAGCAGCACCAAAAAGTAAAAATTTCTTCATAATAATTAATGTTTTAGTTAAAAATTTTAGTTTTTCTTTGCGATGTACCCCAAAAAAGGAACACCACCACAAATTATGGTGCAAATTAAATCATTTTTTTATTAACCAACAAATATTTAAACAAAATTCCTGTAAAATTTCAAAAAATAAGCCTCAATACACCAATCTACCTTAAAAACATTTCGCCAAAGGCGAGAGATAAGAGTTAATAATTTAATAAAAAACAACATTTAAAACGCAGAATGCGTTTTGCAATTGAACCTTTAGCTCACGACTGCGTCGTAAACCCTGAGATGAGCGAAGCGAATCTTAGGGGCAAGCAATCACCCTGCCAATGGTTTTCTCCACGCCCGGATAGAAAGACCTCGCCGGAGGCGAGAGATAGAACAGCCCGGCGCAGAGCGTAGCGGCACGCCGGGACCGATGCACACACCTCACGTGCGGGCTAAAAGCCCAACATACCATAAAGACAAAAAATCGGGAACCTCCATAGAGATTCCCGATGAATAATTATATTTCACTCGACCAATTAGAACAATTTAGTCTTGCGAGGGTTGATACAGATACCAAATGCCTTGTCAGCATTATCTTCAAAGTGCTTAACTGTTCCGGTAGCATAATCATAGTAGTGAATACCGGTTTGATAGTTAGCATCATCAGAGTTGAAACCAAAGTATACGTTACCTGTAGTTGTATCAAGAGCGAATTGAGATACATACAATGCTTCGTAAGAAGATGTTGCACCTGCAGTAGGAGCCACACTCATCTTGATATACTTAGTGTGGTCGCCAACAGCCAAGCCTTCTTCGAAACCAACAAGTGGATATTGAGCGAAACCTACACCTGCAGCACCCGATGTCAACCAGCAGTACATATGCTTGCGAGTTTCGTCAAGAGTGAACGCCTTGCAAGTAGCACCATCAAGAAGAATCTTAGTAGGAGCAGCTGTTGTTACACCGATATCGCTTGAACGGAAACGGAAGATACCTGTTGCATTGTAGTTCTTAGGCCACCAGTACACACCGCTCTTATCTTGATAGATAGCAGAGTGAACAGCACCGTATGCAATACCACGACCATAGTAGCCAAGAGTATTGTTGTTCACCACATTGTAACTTGCTACATTTGATTGCAAACGTTCTTCAACTTCACCACGAGCAGTCAATGGAATTGAGCTTACACCATTGTTACGGTCAGTGTATAGAAGGTTTGCACCGTCGATTGACACACAACCTTGGAATGGATCAGAGAATGCGTGACCACCCACGTTAGTGATAACCAAGTTAGCATACGAACCATCGGCACTCATCACAGTGATCTTACCATCACCAAGCACACCATCGGTATCGTTTTGGTAACCAAAGTTCTTACCGCAGTCAAGAATATAGATATAATCAGTACCATCAACAGTAGCAAAAACAAGGTTTTGAGGAGTTACACCACTTGACACACCCATATCGAAAGGCATATTCTTAGTGCCTTCAGGCAGTGTTCCTGCAGGAATCAACTTATAAGCCTTTACATTGCCACCATAAGAAGCATAGTAAAGAGTAGGAACTTCTTCAGAATAACCCACTTGTACGTTGATATAAGAATCGCTCAAACGACGATTTTCATTTTCAATATCGAAGTAAGTTTGCACTTCAATCTTTTGAGAACCAACGTTCTTGAACTTCAATTCGCCAGGATTGTCGATTGAACCATCTTCGTGTGAATAACCTTCGAATGTAGTGATTGGTGTACCATCGGCAAGCATAGTACCTTCAGGCATAATCCAAACATACTTACACTTCAAATTATCAGGGTTAGGCAAAGACAGACCCAATTCGATAGTTACATCATTGATAACAACGATAGAATCGCTTTGTGATACTACATTCATCACTGGAGCAATATCCATAATCATAATAGGATACACACGAGTGCCTACACCGTCAATAGTAAGAGATACTTTATAGTAACCCGACTTGCTATACTTGTGAGTAGGATTAGCTTCAGTAGAAGTAGTTCCATCGCCGAAATCCCAAGTTACAGCACCACTCTTAGCAGAAGTATTGGTGAATTGAAGAGTTGACACATAATAGTAGTCGGTAGTGTATTCATCACCTTCTACACAGAATGAGAAGTCAACATCTTTTCCAGGGAAATCTTGATAATCAGGCTCCTTTTCGACACAAGAAACAGCGAAAACAGCCAACATTAAAATCAGAATATTCTTTATATTTTTCATAATCTTTCCCAATTAATTAGTTAAGTTCAACTGTTTTGTCATCAGAGTCGCGACCTACACCACCCTTAGTGTCAACAACCTTGAACTGAGTGATATAAGCATACTTACGAGAGAATTCTACTGAATAGCATGCATCAGCCGAGTTGTAAATCCAAGCTTCGAATGGAATCATTTGAATCAATTCCTTCCACAATGGCATATATTCAGCGCGTACACTTGTTACAGCAGCACCTGTGTCGTCAGAATAACGGCAGAACACCCAGTGAGGAGCCTTGTACACAGGATATACCTTTTCAGCAGCGATACCTTGTGCAACAGCTTCTTCCACTGTTGCAACTTCGTGTTCCACTGTAACTTCGCCTACAAGAGTAGTATAGTAGTAGTGATCCACAACTTCAGTGTCGGCACCAAACCACAAGTCGCCCTTAGTAGAACCAGCTTCTTGAGAATCACTCCAAGGAAGTGGTTCAAGGGTAGGATACTTAGCGTTTACTGCTTCAAATTGTTCTTTTGTGAAATCGTATGCAATGTAAACGTTACGCAAGCTTGCAAAGTAAGTACTGTCCTTAGTCAAATCGTTAACGATTTTAGATGTGAATTCTTCCTTGAAAGAAGCAGGATAATACATAGCAAACTTTTCATCGTCCCAATCAGCAGGGTTAGCCCAATTTACAGGACCAAGTGTGCGTGATGTTGGGAATGATGCATTCAAATGATATTCAGTTCCCTTGATAGTATCAAGTTTTGCCATACTGTGAGGATAAGATTGCAATAGGTGGAAACCACGAACTGTATCTACAAGACTCACAGTCTTTGTATAAGCCGGAGACGAAACCAACTTTTGTGTAGCTGCAGCACTTTCAGTACGAGTAACCATAGCCCACACTTCAGAGTGATCGATCGATACACCCTCTTCAGTAGTGTAGTATTTTGCCAAGAAACCAGCTTCATTACCTGCTGCACAAACGCTACTTGAGAGCTCCCACGTTACTGTTGGAACCACTTCGCCAAGATCGCCCTTGTCGTCAAAAAGGTCATTCACAG
The DNA here is from genome assembly GCA_015061055.1 of Bacteroidales bacterium. Classification (GTDB taxonomy): domain Bacteria; phylum Bacteroidota; class Bacteroidia; order Bacteroidales; family Muribaculaceae; genus RGIG4576. Next base: position 10,558 of record SUXH01000013.1, on the reverse strand, counting down.
CACATGAAGACATCATCAACGCTCCAGCCGCAAAAATTCCTAATTTATTATATAGTTTCATATTTTTTTTCTGTTATTTAAGTTATAGTTCTCTATTATTCAGTTACTGCACCTTCTGTCAATGAAGTACGTTCGCCACGGCTAAGAGCCCACATCAAAGGCTTTTGCAACCACTTATAGTTGTTGAATGCACCTAAGCGTTCAAGTTCTTGACGGTTATACTTACCTTCAGTGTCAGGGTCTTGTGGAATACGTTGTACCCAAAGATTTTCCTTTTGAGCATCTGTCAAACCATCAATCCAGTAAGACGCATACAAGTTGTAAGGACGACGAAGTGTAGGATAAACGATTTCGTTAGCATCTCCGATACCATAGTTATTACGGTTGTTAGAGTAGTGATAGCGACGCATATCGGTCCATTGTTCAGGTTGCATATACATTGCGATATACTTCTGAGTCATCAATGCTTCAAGATTGAATGAAGCTTCTTCAAAGAACCAACGCTTGTTACCACGTTCAGAAACAGGACGTACACGTACAATCTTCTTACCACGACGGTCAAGAGTATAATATTCAGTGTTGTTCAAGAAAGCATCTACTTGAGCATCCCAGTGTTCAGCATCTGTAGTACCTACGCCACTTGTTGTAGCTGCTCCAGGATACACCTCAGCTCCATTAGCATAGTTAGCTTGGAAGAAATCCAAGTGACGTTGGATATTGTATTGAGTAGCTTCCTTAGCCAAAGCACAAGCAGCAGCCTTGTTACCCTTCCAATATTCAGCTTCAGCCTTGATGAAGTAAAGTTCTTCCATTGTGAAGATTGGGTTGTAACCTGAGATTGAACCTGAATATGCACCCATATACAAGTTAGGATAGTAGTCAGTCTTGTTGTAAGTTGTTCCCACACCGATATTGTTTTCCAAGTAGCGAACCTTAACTGTCTTATCAGCTTCAGGACCTACACGAGGAATCATCAATAGAGGAAGACGTGGGTCGTTGGCATAACCTTCATAGCTATTTGAGTTAACAGCACTATAAAGACCTTCGTTCTTTGTACCTACTTCAAGAAGTCCAAGACAATCTACCACGAAGAACTTAGATGGAACAGCTCCATCAAGAAGGTTCTTACGAGATTCCCAAGAGTTGATGATAGGTTGAGCTGATGACCACACGCAGTTTTGTTCGTTAGTACCACCATCAAATTTGTAACGTGGCTCGTTACCAAACCAAGCTCCGTAAAGAAGGTCGTCAGAACGCCATTGGTTGATAGCTTGATCGGCCGCATCAATAATTGCTTGACAAGTAGCCGCTGAAGTGTCGATATTTGGGATGTTACGCAACAAAAGACGTGCCTTGATAGCATAAACCAAACCTTTCCACTTATTCAAGTCACCTGCATACAAACGGTCTTGAGCAGGAGTGATTACGTAATTGTTAGGATTTTCTGTGATTTCAGGATTTTCATAATCAGCCAACAATGCATCGATTTCATCAAACATCCACTTGTAGATAGTAGGTTGTTCATCGTAAGTTGGAGAGTTTGACTTGTAAGCATTTGTAAGAGGCATTTCACCAAACATATCGGTAGCCAACTGAGTTGAAAGCAAGCGGATAGTACGAGCAATCAATGTGTAGTTAGGTGAATTTACAGCTTCAGCATTGGCGATAAGATTATTCACATTCACACCTATATCATAGAAGTGACGACGCCATTGTGGGTGACGGTTCATAGTCAAGAATTCCCATTCGCTTTTATAAGAATATGTACCCACTGCACTCTTACCTGTAGTAGTAAGACATTGTGACAAATAGATATAATATTCAGCGTGGTCGTAAGTAGCCTGTTGTGCATAGAACACAATTGTTGGCAGACCTGTATCTACGGTAATTGCGTGTGCCTTATCAGGGTTGACATTATCATCAAGCATATCAACACAACTTGCACAACAAGCACCAATCAATACTGTTGATAAAATATATTTTAGCTTATTCATAATTTAATCTCTTTTTTAGAATGTTGCTTTTAGTGATACGTTGAAGCTTCGTGTATTAGGCACACCATAGCGGTCGAAACCACCTGTACCGGAACCGTAAGAACTTCCACTTTCTTGTACTTGAGGATCTGAACCTGAGTACTTAGTCAATAGGAACAAGTTACGTCCTGTAACCGATAGGTTCAAGCCCTTAACAGGACAGTTCTTAGCCAACATCTTAGTGAAGTCATAACCTACAGTTACATAACTCAAACGAATGTATGAACCGTCTTCAATAAAGTTAGAAGATACTGTATAGAAGTACTTGTTGATGTTAGTTTGGTCAAGGATGATAGGAGTCTTGTTAGGAGTGTAAATTGTGTTGCCGTTAGCATCTACTCCGCTTGCTACTACACCGTCCCATACATATTCACGGTTACGATACTTGTCGAACAAGTGGTGTTGACCATTTGACAACAAGCTTGAACCTGTGATATTTACAACATCACCACCGCAACGACCGTCGAACAAGAAACCTACTGTCAAGTCTTTGTAACGGAAGTTAGAACCAAGACCAAGCAAGAAGTCAGGCTCACGATTACCGATATAAAGTTGCTTAGATGAGTCGATCAATGGATAACCATTTTCATCGCACACTACGTTACCTTCAGGGTCACGTACATAGTCCTTACCTGTGATACCTGTAGAAGAACCACCTAAGAATGCAGTTGGGTAGATACCACCATAGTTAGTACCGTCGATTTGCTTGATTTGATCAGGCAATGATTTAACACGACCACGGTTTAGAGAGAAGTTGGCTGTTGCAGTCCAGTCGAAGTCCTTAGTCTTGATGATGTCTTGACCTATTGTTGCTTCGATACCGTAGTTTTCAACACAACCTTCGTTACGTGTTTGAAGAATCATACCTGCTGCAGGAGATACACGCACTGTTACGATTTGGTTGTCTACTGTAGTTGAGTAGTAAGCCAAGTCTAAGCGAGTGCGGCTCTTGAAGAAACGCAAGTCGGCACCAATTTCCCAAGAAGAACACATTTCAGGTTCAAGGTTCAACGCCTTACCGATAGTTGGGTCTACGCCCCATCCACCATCAGGGAATGTTGACCAGTTCTTGAATGTATCAGTAAACTTGTATGATGTACAGCTCTTACCAACCTTTGCCCAGTTACCACGGATCTTACCATAAGAGAACCAGTCGTTAGAAAGGTTGAACAATTCAGAGAACATAACACCGGCAGTTACTGATGGATAGAAGTAAGTGCAATCAGCTTGCTTCAATGTTGAAGTACCGTCGATACGACCTGTTACAGACAATTGAGCTACACCACGATAGTCGAAACGCAATTCACCGAAATAACCGAATGTATTCCAACTTGAGTGGTTCAAATACATATAATAATCTGATGAAGATGAGTTAGTGAATGTAGATGGGTCGATGTTTTGGAAACTATAGAATTCACCATCAAGCAAGAAACGTTGACCTGCAAGTTGTGCGCTCAACGACTTGTATTGTTGCCAATCCACACCGACAAGAGCGTTGATATTCAAGTCTTGGAACAACTCTTTTTGATAAGTAGCCAAGAATTGAGCATTGAAACGTTCGCTACGTGATGGTTGGAATGTATAAGCACCAAACTTGTATGCGTAGTCAGCAAATGATTCGTGATCAGGATTTTCGAAATCGCTTCTGCGGAAACGTGGCACTGTGTAAGAGTCATACATTGAATAGCCCTTATCATAACCAATCTTACCTGTGAATACCAAGTCTTTAATTGGTTCGTAAGAGATTTGACCATTCAACATAATACGAGTACTTGTTGTTTCGCTGAAGTCGTTATAACGTCCATAATATGGAGATACTGTTGCGCCAATCTTGTCTTCATCAAGAATCTTTGAGAAGTCATCGTAACGGCAAGCCCAGTTTGGATAACCTTCTAGTGTTTCATAATCCGACATATTACGGTTGATTGCCCAGCCATACACTGTTGACATAGCATTACCGAAACCACGTGCTTTACTTTCCTTGAAGCTTGATGTAAGTTGGATCTTAACTTTATCAGAAGGATTGAATTGAGTCTTCAAGAAAATGTTGAATTGGTTCTTGTAATCTTCAGGAACCACACCTTCGTTTTGTGTGTAAGCTACAGAAGCATAAGCGTTAGCCTTTTCTGTACCACCAGTTGCTGAGATGTCATATTTCTGCAAGAAACCTGTTCCAAGGAAATCACCTACGTTATCGTAAATCTTATCGGTAGAGCTCAAAAGAGGACCCCAACCACCGGTTGCGTTTTCTACATAGAATCCCTTAGAACCCGGTGCATAACGACTTTGGATTTCAGGAACGCGAGCTGCTTGTGAAACTTCGAATGTTGCATTTGCATTTACTTGCAATTTACCGCTTGCACCACTCTTTGTAACAATCATAATTACACCATTGGCAGCTTCTTGACCATAAAGTGCAGATGCTGCAGCACCCTTAAGCACCGATACGTGTTCGATGTCGTTAGGGTTGATATCGCCAAGAGTAGAACCACCACCACGAACAGCAACACCATCAATAATCACCAATGGTTCGTTGTTTTGTGATGTGTTGATTGATGAAATAGCACGAATTTGGATAGTTTGGCTTGAGTTTACCGAACCACCGGTGCTTTGAATTTGAAGACCGGCAACCTTACCTTGCAATGTACTTGCAATATTTGTTGTTGCTCCGGCTGTCAATTGTTCAGAGTCCAAAGATTGAACAGCAAAGTTCAATTTCTTCTTTTCCTGAGTTTGGCCCATTGCAGTAACCACAACTTCACCCAATACTTGTGCGTCTTCTTTCAACACGATGTTGAGAGTTTGTTGGTTACCCACTTTAACCTTTTGTGGAAGCATTCCCACATAGCTCACATTAAGAACGTCGCCGTCCTTAACCTCGATTGAGAAATTTCCGTCGAAGTCAGTAGCTACACCGCGTTGTGTACCTTGCACCATAATTGTTGCTCCAATGACAGGCAATTTGTCACTTTCTGCAATTACAGTACCCGTAATAACACGAGCGTAACCAGCCACCGCGAACAAGGAAAATAACAGTAGCAATAGCTGTTTCTTCATAATTAAAAATTGTTTGTTAATACTATAGTTTTTAGATCCAATTATATTTATTTTTTAGTGTTTACACACATTTACACGAGTGCAAATATACTACAATATTTCCAAATAAAAATTACAAATTCCCAAAAAAACAATCACAACCCTTATTTAATAATGATTTTAAGCTAATAAGATTACTCTTTATTTAACACTTATCACCTTATATTATTAAAGTTTAATAGCTTAGCCACACACCTTATTTCTTCTTTTTTACGAACAAATGTTAATCGTTTTTACCGTTTTTTAGTTCTAATTCATCTTTTTTAACTACATCATATTTTTTCAGCATCAAAACATCAAATTTGAATTATCGACAACATTTATCTATCTTTGCATCAAGAACATTCATATAAATTATATTACCAATGAGAAAAAATCTATTTTATTCACTAATTGTTGCTGCAACAGCAGTGTTCAGCACAAGTTGCAACGCTCAAAAATCAAACGAGAACAAAATCGAACGCGATTCCACTTACACTACAGTAGTACAACCCGAATGGAGTCGCAACGCAGTAATTTATGAAGTAAACCTTCGCCAATACACACCATCGGCATCGGCTAAGGAATTTGCCACTCATCTACCTCGATTGAAAGAACTTGGAGTAGACATTCTTTGGTTTATGCCTATTCACCCTATTTCCGAAGTTAATCGTAAGGGAGAGCTTGGCAGTTATTATGCAGTAAAGGATTACAAAGCATTCAACCCCGAATTTGGCACTATCGAGGACTTTAAAGCAGTCGTTGATCAAGCTCACCAACTTGGTATGAAAGTTATTCTCGACTGGGTACCAAACCACACCGGGTGCGACAATGCCTGGGTTACCGAACATCCCGAATGGTACTCGCTCAACGAAGAAGGCAAGATGTATGGCCCATTCGACTGGAGCGACGTATTCGAACTTAACTACGACAACCGAGAAATGCGCGCAGCAATGGTCGACGCGCTTAAATTCTGGCTCACCGACATCAACGTCGATGGTTTCCGTTGCGACGTGGCAGGCGAAGTTCCTACCGACTTCTGGGATGAAGCACGTCCACAACTCGACGCTGTGAAACCTGAGTTGTTTATGCTCGCCGAAGCAAGCAAACCCGAACTCAACAAGCACGCATTCAATATGGGCTACAATTGGCCTATGAAGGACCTTTTTAGCGAAATAGCTGCCACTGCAGGGCAATACACATTCAAGAAAGAAGGCGAACCGATGCGCACATTCCCTGTTAAATATGCTATCGCTATCGACTCGTTGCTTGCCGACCAAGCCGCCAACTACCCTAAGGATACTTACCTTATGAATATGGTTACCAACCACGATTTGAATTCTTGGGAAGGAACCGAGTTTGAACGTCTTGGCAACTTAACTGATGCTTTTGCTGTTCTTTCTTACACTCTTCCGGGTATGCCTCTTATTTACACTGGTCAAGAAACCGGTTTAAATCGTGCTTTTGAGTTCTTCAAGAAGGACAATGCTCCTACTTGGGAACCACGTAACGAGTTTTTCACATTCTATCAAAAACTAAACGCCCTTAAGCACAACCAAGCTGCATTGAAGGCCGGTGTTGAAGGTGGAGAAATGGTTCGTTATGCCACTAAGAGCAACGACCTATATGTATTCAGCCGCAGTACTGAAGGTTCGTCGGTACTTGTTCTTGTCAATCTTGGCAAAGACAATCAAGCAGTGGAATTCACAGCAGAAGCACCTACCGTAGAAGACAAAATCAACTACTTCACAGGCGAAGCTGAAGCACTCCCTGCTAATCTCAATACAGGTGAATACCGCGTATATATTAAAAAGTAAAAGCTTTTAAACCTTTTAAAAAATAGGTTGTCAAAATATACGACAACCTATTTTTTATATCGATGAACGACAAAGACATTGAAATATACCGAAAAGAGTATTCCGACAACCGTTTCAGCGCGAAAATAGCGAAAGCAGCTAAATCGGCAGGACGCTCCATAATCAAGAAAGCACTTTTGCTTTACTATGTAATGAAGTCGAAAGACGTACCATTCAAAGAGAAAGCAAAAATTTGTGCTGCACTTGGCTATTTTATTGTTCCGCTCGACTTGGTTGCCGATTTTGTGCCATTCATAGGATATGGCGACGATTTAGCCGCTATTGCATGGGCGTTACACTCGGTTTACTCGAAGGTTACTCCGGAAATCGACAAAGAAGCCGAAGAACACACCGACAGGCTCCTCAAATAACACAAAAGGCTCTGTAATAGAGCCTTTTGTTATGTTAACCGAAAAAATTATTCACACAACACATGATAAGCGAGCATTCGCTGTATAGAACACACATCGACCGATTTACCAAACTTTTTCTCAAATGGCTCATGCATCGAGCGAACCCATATCTTCATTTCACAATCCAAATCAAAAGTCCCATTAGTCTCTACCGAGAAACGCACAATTGACTTATATGGTATCGAATGGTAATCCTTCTTTTTACCGGTAACGCCTTGCACTTCCACCATTATCAGACGCTTGTCGGTAAATACCCATTTATCACGAATCACGCTAAACGCATTTTCCACCTTTTCACCGGGGAAAAGCACAGGCTCAAGTTTCTTGGTAATATCATCAATGTCAATGCTCGATGCATTGCCTAAAATAGCATTAAATAGCCCCATATTCTACCTCCATTCTATAAAATTAACGTTTTTCATATTTATTCGCGCAAGTTGCCCGGTAACCCTGTGCGACACACCTTCTTTGTCGCGATATAACGTGTAAGAATAGCTACCCACTATATATATGGCATTGTCCACGCCAAGGTCGACCAATGCTTGCGAAAAGTCGTGCATCGATTCACGAGTACGAGTCACTGCCACAAACACCTCATCTCCTCGCATACACAACGCCTTACGTATCGACTTGTTTCGCAAATTATTTTCCACCAACTTACCTTCGCTCACAAGCGCATACTGGCGGAAGAAATATCCTCCTTTTTCGGTAGCTTCCTCAAACAGCGGCGAATTATCAGCCATTCCCACAGTAACCTTGCCATCAAGAATTGCGCAATAACCTTTCTTCGACAATCCCCACGACAATGGTTCTCCTGCCAACACAAATGCACCCACTATTTTCCCATTATCGGCACGCAAATCGGCGGCTTGAGTCACAAGTATAACGTCTTTGTCTTGCTCCGATGGTAATCCCATCTTCAGCACCGGAGTGGAATTGTGCGGGATAAATATATCAATGGGAATGTCGTTCACTTCTTTATTAACTACCTCCACATATTTCGTTTTAACGGTGTCGTCGTAAGTGCCAAATGGAACTTTCTCCTCCACATCAACTTTCTCCACATCTTCGACAGGATATTCCACCAATTCAGGTTCAAATGCACTTTCCACAGCAACATCTTCACCGGCATAAGAGCTGTACCACAACCAACCAATCAGAAGCAACATTCCACCAAAAAGCATATAAGCAAACACGCTCCACTTTTTACGCGATGAATGAGTTCTCACTCTCGTTGGCTCAGAGCAACTGCACTCAGAATCATCCATCATAATACTACTTGACGATTCGTATGCCTCTTTTCGTTTAATTATCCTTATTTCGTCGTCTTTTATATTATCCTTTTCCATAATTCACCAATGACTCTATATAACTTTTGAGTTTCAACAAAGCATCGCGAGATGCTTCAATCTTATGATAACAATTAGCACAATCCGAAATCACCAACAATTGCTTAGACACATCTATTATGTGTATATAATTCAAATTGATGATATATTTTCGTCCCAAACGCAGTATCTCTCCCTCAAATTCATCAATCTGCTCGGCAATCAAATCTTCCACTTGCCCCAATTGCAACAGTACCAATCGCTCACGACCATCCTTGGTAACCACTTTTGAGTAGTTACCATCGGCCTCGACATACATCAAACTGTCGAGCGGTATTCGCACAAGTTCTGTGCTTTTAGATATTACTATATACTGCTTGGTCACTGTTCGTTTTCCTGTTTTTGCGATGTAAAGATAGCAATAATTTCACAATTACTTATTGTCGACTCACCCCATTATGTACGAAACCCAAAAATACTGTATGAAATTCACTCATAATCAACTCTCATACACTACATTTCACAGTTCATACAATCCTCTGTTTTTCCCTTCTTTTTTATGTTTTTTTATTAGAAATTTGCAGTCATAAATCAACTTTAAAAAACGTCATCATTATGAAACCAAACAATTTTTTCAAAAAGCCTTCACGCTCGATAGTAAGGCGTATTTTAATTTTTACAGTAATCGCCTTTACTATTTCTGTTTTTACCATTTATCTATGCACAAGCCTGTCGCCCCGAAAAAAAGAGTGCAAAGATCGAATCTATGAGAACGGGCTCTTGCTCAACGACAACCTTGTGGCAATCGAGCAAAAAGACAACACCTACACTATCAAGAACAGCATTACAGGCGAAATCACTTCAGAGAACATACAATTTGACTGGACTCAACTTAGTCCTAATGATTCTTTGGGAGTGTTCTGCTCAAATGGCAAACGTGGCTACTACAACTCCTACACAGGTAAAATCGCCATTCCGGCTCAATACCGCCGAGCTTGGGTGTTCTCCGAAGGTCTTGCCGGTGTACAAAAAGACGGAAAAATCGGATTCCTCGATAGTAGAGGAAATGTGGTAATCGACTTCAGATTCCCCTATCATGGAAATCCACTCAGCGAATTCATCTTTAAAAACGGACATTGCATTGTTGCCGACACTTTGGGAATGTGTGGCGTAATCAATCGCAAAGGCCAATGGATCATCAAGCCCGAATACGACGACATCGAAACATTCAAGGAATATGCTATCGTGAGAAAGTCTGGACTAAGAATGCAAGTCGACTACAACGGTAAAGTGCTCAATGCCTTCATACTCGACGACCTCAACGAGCTCACCTACACCAAGCAAGAACGAATCACCAACAAAGACGGCGATGTATCCTACATCAACCGCGAAATCCCTACCGACCGATTCGCATATCATGTGGGTGGACGATGTGGACTAATGGACAACAACTGCCAACGACTCACCGAACCTCTTTACGCCAACATCGAAGCCATCAACGGCAACATGTTCCGAGCCACACTCCCCGACTACACATCTATCGTAATCCTCAACAACAAGGGACAACTAATTCAATAATGTGCCTTAGGACAAAAAATAGTATCGAAACACAACACAAGAGGATGCCTCGAAAACGAGACACCCTCTTGTTGATTATAAATACGTATTATAATTGCTCAGTTTTATTTCACAAACATCTTTGATGTGTGAGAACCTTGTTTTTTTAGGCTTAATATGCAAAAAGTAGGCTGAAAAAGTATTCACCATCGTCTAATATGCAAAAAGTAGGCTATTAGCCCGATTAATTGGGCTAATAGTGTCGTGCAATGTACTCTTGAATCAGAGCCATTCTG